>CACJMR010000043.1 GCA_902594605.1 uncultured Pelagibacteraceae bacterium | reverse complement strand
AAAAATATCTGATATTTTAGATAGTAAAACTTTAATTATTGATATCACTACTCACAACAAAACTGGCTCAATGGAAACAGAGGCAATATTCAAAGAAAAAAAAATAAATTATGTTGAATGTCCCGTAATGGGAGGACCAGTTCAAGCAGAGGAAGGTATTCTAGGGGGTATTGTTGGAGCGTCAGATGAAAATTTTAAAATTGCTGAACCATACTTTAATTTTTTCTGTAAAGAATATTTTCACTTTGGACCTGTTGGAATGGGAGCAAAATCTAAGCTTTTAAATAATTTTTTATCTCTTGGAAATGCTGCATTAGTTAATCATTTAGCTAAAAGTGCTAAAGAAATGGGTTTAGATTTAAAAAAAGTATTTGATGTCGCAAAACTTGGTTCTGGAAATTCAGCAGCACTTAATAGAGTTTTTGATAATCTGTTAAAAGGTGATTTTACTGGATTTAAATTTACGGCAAGTAATTCCGTTAAAGATTTAACTTATATTCAAGACTTGTTAAAAGATTTTCCTGAAGCTGAAAAAGTTGCTGAAGTAAATAAAAATTATTTTCAAAAAGCTGTTGATGACGGCTACGGTGAAAATTTTATAAGTGAATTAATAGAAAAAAAATAATTTTGGAAGTAACTTAAGTTACCGGGAATCTACTAAAGCACAAGGTTGTATTCAATAAATATATTTGCTCAAAATTAAAATAAATTAATTGAAATTGTTTAATTTATAATTACCTTTTTTATAGAAGGAGGTTTATGTTAATACTTTCACCACCTGATACTTAGCTGAACAGCTCATATTTCAAAAATATAACGAAAAATAAATTCCTCTCGGAATTATAATGCCAAAGAGGCGATACAAGGGAGCTCTTTAGGTATACACTTAAAGAGCGAACCCTTTAAAAACTAATTTGCAGATTTTAATATTTCTAGTGGAAGTGGAGCTTCTGGGTATTTTTTTTGACACAACTTTTCATAGTTTTCACAAAAGCTCATGATAGTTTTTTGAACTTCTTTTTTATTTTTATTTGAAAGATTAAGCTCTTTAATTAATTCGCTGCAACTTTTTTCTAATTCTTTTATTTGTTTTCCTGAAAAAAATTCTCCTGTTTCTATTTCCCAATAAGTGTCCTCAAGCTCATCATCAGTTAGATCATTTAATTTTTTTTGTAATAATTTAATAGTCTCGTCCTCTGTTGCCTTATCTCTCATGGGAGAATCCTTAAGTTTTCCAAGGCATTTATCTCTTAATCCATCAATGAAATGGAAATAAGGTTTGCCCTCTGAAAAATCTCTAAAATGATTTGTATTAAAATACTTATCTATCGCTTTTTCTGTTGAAACCTTTTCTTTTCCCTTAATTATAGCTATTTGTACATAAACTTCTTGGCTAATATATTCTTCAATATGATCTTTAACTTTTTGAGGTATCATTTTTATCTTGGTAACTAATGTTCTTCTCTATACCTACTGTGACAAGCCTTACAATTACTCCACATAAATTGTTTCAGGGTTCCTCTTATATCTTCGGCATCGTCAATAACGGATGTGAGTTTTATCATATCGTCAGATGCTTTTGTCATTAATGCATTAAAAGCGTCTTTTTCTTCCCAAACAGTTGGCAAAGCTTCAGTATCAAATTCATCTTCAGTGCTTTCGGGAAATAGCTCTATCAAAACTTTATAATTTTCACTCATTTCAATCATTAGTTTTTTTGCTTTTTCAAAATCTCCTTTAGATGAAAAAGCTTGTACTCTTTTTGCTGTACTATAGTTTTTACTAAATAATGCTTGTCTACTTTTAACAATCTCCTCAACTGTTAATTCGGCATTACTAGATGAGACGAAAAATACGCTTAAAATTGAGAATAAAATTATTTTAATATATTTTTTTATGTGATTAAATAAAATATGCATGTAACAAATACCCTAACAGAGTATGGCATTATATCAAAAGCGTTACATTGGCTCAGCGTAATTATTCTTTTTATACAAATCCCTCTAGGTTTTTACCTAGTTGAT
>CACJMR010000042.1 GCA_902594605.1 uncultured Pelagibacteraceae bacterium | reverse complement strand
GCTAATGTTGTTCTTCCAGCTGTTGCACCTACCAAAAATCCTCTAGCCTGACTATCCCCCGCTGCCCAAGCTAGATCTCCTATCCTTTGGAAACCAAACATTGAGTAAAAAATATAAATTGGGATCATTTCGATATCATGATTAGTGTATGCTGTGGCAGCAGCAATCCATGAAGACATAGCACCTGCTTCATTGATACCCTCCTCTAAAACTTGACCACTTTTATCTTCTCTATAAGAACTTAATTGAGCTGCATCTTCAGGTTCATATTTTTGCCCCTCATGTGCATAAATTCCAATTTTTTGAAAAAAACCTTCCATTCCAAAAGTTCTGGCTTCATCAGGAATAATTGGAACTAATCTAGGAGATATATTTTTATCTCTTAATAAATTAGTTAGCATTCTCACAAGTGCCATTGTAGTGGACATTTCTTTTTCACCAGTCGATACTTTCATAAAATCAAAAATATCTTTGGTTGGTGCTTTTATTGGTTTTGCAAAAGTAGATCGTTCAGGTAAAAATCCACCTAATTTAATTCTTCTTTCTTTAAGATATTTTATTTCGGGTGATTTTTCATCAGGCTTAAAATATTCAATATTTCTTACCTGTTCATCTGTTAAAGGAACATCAAATCGATCTCTATAATACATCAAGTCATCAACATCTAATTTTTTAGTTTGATGAGTAGTATTTACACTTTCACCGGATTTTCCCATTCCATAACCTTTAATAGTTTTAGCAATAATTACTGTTGGGCTTCCTTTATTTTTAGTTGCCTTATCATATGCTGCAAAAACTTTATGAGGATCATGTCCACCTCTATTGAGTCGCCATATATCTTTATCAGACATGCTTGAAACTAATTCTAATGTTTCACGGGATTTTCCAAAAAACTTTTCTCTTACATAAGCGCCGTCTCTTGCTTTCATTGCTTGATACTCACCATCTACTGTCTCATTCATAATTTTTACTAATTGACCAGTTTTATCGTTGGCTATCAATGAGTCCCAATACGATCCCCAAATTACCTTTATTACATTCCACCCAGATCCTCTAAAACTTCCTTCAAGTTCTTGAATAATTTTTCCATTACCTCTAACTGGTCCGTCCAATCTTTGAAGATTGCAATTAACTACAAAAATTAAATTATCTAAATTCTCTCTTGCAGCCAGCCCAATTGCTCCCATCGACTCTGGCTCATCCATTTCTCCATCACCTAAAAAGGCCCACACTTTTCTTCCTTCATCTTTAATCAAACCTCTATTGATTAAATATTTCATGTATCTGGCTTGATATATAGCAAGCATGGGGCCTAACCCCATCGATACTGTGGGGAACTGCCAAAACTTTGGCATTAACCATGGGTGTGGATATGACGATAGACCTCCAGGCTTTACCTCTTGTCTAAAACTATCTAATTGTTTCTCATTTAATCTACCTTCTAAGAAGGCTCTTGCATACATTCCTGGAGCACTATGCCCTTGGAAATAAATTAAATCTCCACCAAATTTATTATTTTTTGCTCTCCAAAAATGGTTCATGCCAACATCGTATAATGTTGCAGCAGATGCAAATGTACCAATGTGTCCACCAAGTTCAGGGTGTTTTTTATTTGCTCGAACTACCATTGCTGCTGCATTCCATCTAATTAACGATCTAATTCTTCTTTCAATATTTTGATCACCACTAGACTTTATTTCAGCCTCTGGGGGTATTGTATTAATGTAAGGTGTATTTTGAGTATAAGGAATATTCGCTCCTTCTCGATAAGCTTTGTTAATTAGTTCTTTAATCAAAAAATGAGCTCTATGATTTCCATCTTTTGAAATAACTGCTGATAAAGACTCCAACCAATCTTGAGTTTCAAGCGGATCAATATCAGTCCCATTAACTACTTGTATTGTAGATTGTTTTTTCTCAATTATTGGTTCAGATATAATTTTTTCTTCCTCTTTTTTTTCAGCCATTGCTTCTTCAGCTTCTTTAATTATATTTTCTGTATCTTTTGGAAGAGTGCTTTCTGATGATGTTTTTGGTGATGATGTAAGATTAAGCAATAAATCACCTTTAGAAACTTTATCACCAACTTTAACTGCTAAACTATCTACTTTCCCAGCAATGGTAGAAGGAATTTCAACACTTGATTTATCACTT
>CACJMR010000041.1 GCA_902594605.1 uncultured Pelagibacteraceae bacterium | reverse complement strand
TTTTGGATAAGATTGGAACATTTCCGCCGTTAGTATTTGCCGGAGAAACAAGACATCTTAAAAGTCAGTTAGCTGAAGTTGTAGATGGAAAGGCATTTTTACTTCAAGGGGGAGACTGTGCAGAAAGCTTTGCTGAATTTAATCCAGATAATATAAGAGATACATTTAAACTAATGTTGCAAATGTCATTAGTTTTGACTTATTCAGCTTCTTTACCAGTAGTAAAAGTTGGAAGAATAGCTGGACAATTTTCAAAACCTAGAAGTGCACCTACTGAAATAAAAGATGGTGTAGAGCTTCCAAGTTATTTAGGTGACAATATTAACGGTATGGAATTTAATGAAAAAGCAAGAGTTCCAGATCCTAAAAGATTATTTAAGGCATACTCACAATCAGCTGCAACCTTAAACTTAATAAGAGCATTCTGTCATGGAGGTTTTGCAGATCTTAAAAATGTTCACAATTGGAATTTAGGTTTTATTAAAAATTCACCTGAGTTAAAAAGATTTAAAGAATTAGAAGATAATATTGCAAATGCACTGGCTTTCATGGATGCATGTGGAATTAATTCAGATTTTAATAGAAGATTAAAAACCGTTAACTTTTGGACATCACATGAAGCATTACTACTTCCATTCGAAGAAACAATGACAAGAACAGACTCTACAACAGGAGAAAATCACGACACATCTGCTCACTTTGTTTGGATTGGAGATAGAACAAGACAATTGGATGGTGGTCATGTTGAGTTTTGTAGAGGTATAGAAAACCCAATAGGAATTAAATGTGGACCTACCTTAAAGGCTGACGATTTAATTGATCTTTGTAATAGAATAAACCCTAAGAATGAAAAAGGTAAAATCACACTAATATCAAGATTTGGTGCAGATAATGTTTCAAAATTTTTACCAAAATTAATTAGGGCAATAAAGAAAGAAGGTTTAAATGTAATTTGGTCGTGTGATCCTTGTCACGGAAATACAGTAAAAGCTGCGACAGGATTTAAAACAAGACCATTTAACAGTGTGTTAAAAGAAGTTAAAAATGTTTTTGCATGTCACCAAAGTGAAGGAAGCTACGCTGGTGGTTTACATATAGAATTAACTGGTCAAGATGTAACAGAGTGTATTGGTGGAGCACAAAAGATATCAGAAAAAGATTTATCATCAAGATATCACACGCATTGTGACCCAAGACTCAATGCAAACCAAGCTCTAGAATTAGCTTTCTTGATTTCAGATGAGATAAAAAAGAATAGCTCTTATTCTAAAAATGCAGATAGAGCGGCATCTTAAGACATTGTAAAATTTTAAATATCTAATATTTTAAAATCATGAATGTCTCAGAAAAAGTAAATTTTATTTCTAATTGGATTAAAGATTATGTAAATAATATGCCAAGTAAGGCAGAGTCATTAGTTATTGGAATTTCTGGAGGAATAGATTCATCTGTTTCTAGCACATTAAGCGCAATGACAGGTTTAAAAACTATTGTTCTTTCAATGCCAATCAAACAGAAATCACACCAACATGATTTAAGTTTAAAGCATCAAGAGTGGTTAGTTAATAATTTTAAAAATGTTGAGGCACATACTATCAATTTAGATGAGTTGTTTTTGGCTTTTAGTTCTAGTTTATCAAATTTTGATAACGAACATGGGATGGCGAACTCTAGAGCTAGATTAAGAATGACAACGCTTTATCAAGTTGCTGCAGCGAATAAAGGAATAGTAGTTGGAACTGGAAACAAAGTAGAAGATTTTGGTGTCGGTTTTTATACAAAATATGGAGATGGTGGTGTGGATATATCGCCAATAGCAGATTGTAACAAAACTGAGGTTTGGGAGCTTGGAAAAGAGCTTGGAATTTTAAAAGAAATAATAGATGCGGCTCCCACAGATGGTTTATGGGACGATGGAAGAACTGACGAAGGTCAACTTGGACTAAAATATCAGGAATTAGAAGAAGCTATGGATAATCCTAATTCAGCTAATCGAGCTAAATACGAAACTATTAGAAAACAAAATTTGCATAAAATGGAGCCAATTCCTGTATGCAAAATTCCAAATTAATCAAATAGATTCACAAATCTATTTTTTAAGTATATTCCTAAAATAATGAGTAAAGATATTTTTTTAACAAATAATCTAACAAATAAAAAA
>CACJMR010000040.1 GCA_902594605.1 uncultured Pelagibacteraceae bacterium | reverse complement strand
CTTATTTTACCATTACTAGTGATTTCATATTTATATGAAATCAATTGATTTAAACCTACAGGACCTCTTGGTGGTAGCGTATTAGTAGAAATTCCAACTTCTCCACCAAATCCAAATTCACCGCCATCAGCAAATTGAGTTGAGGTATTATGCATTGCAATTGAGCTTTTAACATTTTTTAGGAAATATTTTGCTGTCTTTTTATTTTTTGTAATGATGGAGTCAGTGTGCATAGTTCCGTATTTGTTAATATGCTTAATTGCCTCTTCAGTATTTTTAACAACTTTAACAGATACAATTGATGATAAATATTCAGTTGACCAATCTTTTTCTTTTGCAGGATATACTTGACCATTGTAATAACTTTTCAAAATATTATCGCCAATTATTTTACAACCACTATTTTCAAGTTCTCGCAAAATAGGATTACTAAATTTTTTGACTATATTTTTATGAATAAGAATAGTTTCAGTAGCACCACAAATACTTGTATTTCTTAATTTAGCGTTATAGACAATTTCTTTAGCCATTTTTAATTCTGCATCTTTATCTATATAAGTATGACAAAGCCCCTCTAAGTGCCCGATTATTGGTATTTTGGATAATTCTAAAACTTTTTTGACTAAATTTTTTCCACCACGAGGTATGATGACATCGATATATTTTTTCATCTTAGAAAGCATAATATCCACAAGCTTCCTTTGTTTTGAATCAATAAACTGTATAAAATTTTCATTAACTTTATTTTTTTTAAGTGCTTTTCTAAACAGCTTAGCTAAAGCTTTATTTGAATTTATGGCCTCAGAGCCTCCTTTCAAAATCACTGCATTTCCAGATTTAAAACAAAGACTAGCAACATCTGAAGTTACATTTGGTCTACTTTCATAAATAACCCCAATAACTCCAATTGGTATTGAAACTCTTTTAATATTCAAACCATTTGGTCTTTTCCATTTTTCTAAAGTGCTATCTATAGGATCTCTTAATTTAGCTATTTTTAAAATAGAATTTATAATTCCATCTAATTTATTTTCATTTAAATGAAGTCTTTTGATTAAGTTTTCTTTTAACCCTTTTTTTCTTGCGTAATTAATATCTTTTGAATTTTGATTAATAATAAATTTTTTTTCATTCTTAATTAATTTCGCGTAATCATTTAAGACTTTATTTTTTACTTCAGTTGTAACTTTATACTCACTAACTTTTCGAGCCTTTATTCCAATTAAATTCATATATTTAATCATTTAAATTTCTACCATATCATCTTTATGAATAACTTCTGATTTTGCAACGTAGCCTAATAATTTTTCAATTTCATTAGAGTGATGACCCATAATTTTAGTCACCTCATCAGAAGTAAAGGAACTTAACCCTCTAGCACATTCGTTATTTTTTTTATCTAATACTTTAATATGATCACCTTTGTTAAATCTTCCCGAAACTTTTTTAATTCCTGCTGCTAACAAACTTTTTCCAGATTTTAATGCTTTTTTAGCACCATCATCAATTATTAAAGCTCCTTTAGGTGCTACAGAACTTATTATCCATTTTTTTCTAGCATCTAACTTTGAAATTTTTGGACTAAACCAGGTGCACTTATTTTTTTCAATTATTTTTGAGATAGGATTTGAATATAGTCCATTTGCAATAACCATACTAGTACCAGCAAGCTGACATATTTTTGCTGCTTCAATTTTTGTATGCATACCACCACTTCCATATTCATTGACGCCTTTAATATAGATTTTTTTTAGATCTTTTTTTAGGTCATCAATTTTTTTTATAAGTTTAGCATCCTTAAAAATTTTAGGATTTTTTGTATACAAACCATCAACGTCAGACAATAAAATTAAGGTATCTGCGTTTGTAATTTGCGCAACCCTAGATGCTAATCTATCATTATCTCCATATTTTATTTCACTCGTTGCAATAGTGTCATTTTCATTGACTACGGGAATAAAACCAAGTTCAAAAAGATTATCAAATGTTCGTTTTGCATTGAGAGATCTTCTTCTTTCCTCAGTATCTTCTAATGTAAGCAAAATCTGAGAAATATTTAATTTATATTTTGCGAAAGTTTGTGAAAATAAATTCATCAGTTCTATTTGACCAATAGAAGCAATAGCTTGACTCTTATCTAATTTGATATTTTTTTTATTATAATTCATTTTCTTGCAACCCAAAGCTATAGCACCAGAGCTAA
>CACJMR010000039.1 GCA_902594605.1 uncultured Pelagibacteraceae bacterium | reverse complement strand
ACTTTTCCCAATAATATTCTTTTCTTATACCAAAAGTTTTAGATATTATATAATCTGCAATTATTTTAGAATTAAAATATTTAAAATATTTTCTGTGACCGTTTTTTGATATTTTTTTTCGTTTGATATCATTGATTGAATAATAATTTAATTTTTGTTTTAAATCATTGTAATTTTTATAGGTAATAATCTCATCTTTATTAAAAAATTTTCCAATTTTGGTTTTTTCGTGAATAAAAACTAATATGCCGTTTCCAATTAGTTGAGCAAATCTGTCACTTGTGTAAAATTTTCCAGGTGTGCCTTGACTGATATTGAGCCCAATTTTAGAATTATTCAAATTCTTTAAATAATTATCTGACCAAACTGGTTCTATTTTGTTTAATCCAAAAATCGAAAATTTTAAATTTGGTAAATCTTTAATTAGTTTATTAATTAATATTGATCTTTTATCAATTTTACCTTTTTTTAATACACCTCTATGAACTCCGTGACTCATTGCAAAAAAAATATCATTATTTGTATTTCTATTTAGAAATATTTTATAATTATCTAATGAGTCATCTACAGGATTAGGTAAATAAAAAAAATTTTTATCTTTAAGATTTATTTCTTTTGGATTTGTAGTACAAAAGTTTGCATCTAAAATGTCAACTTTATGAACAAATCTTGCTTTGTTATTTTTCCATTCTTCATCCATTCTATCTAAGAACCATTGCGAAATTTTAATACTAGGGTGAATTTTTTTGATTTTTTTTAAAGTATTGATCTCAATTTGATCAGCATGACCTAATAATATTAAATTGGGTTTAAAATTATTAGTTATTTCTAATAATTTATAATTTAATTTTTTTGAACCTTTTACGTCTGTAATGCCTCTTGAATAACTTACTATATCTCTATCACTTAATTCTAAAACATTATGATTTAACTTTATTAAACCATTGTTTATTCTTCTTCCTGTATTATAGTACAATCGTCCATTGTGTCTTTCATTAAAGTTTGTGACATGAATAATTTTTAATTTCTTTAAATTAGGTCTATACTCATTAAATAAACTTATTTTTATTGAATTTCTATATTTGTCTATTTGTTGGCATATAAATTCATCTGTTAAATAAAAATCTTTTAAATTTCTATTTTGATATTTAAATAAAATTTTCTTATTTTTTATTAAGTTTTCAATTTTACCATAAAGATGTTTTTGTTTTA
The DNA here is from genome assembly GCA_902594605.1 of uncultured Pelagibacteraceae bacterium. GTDB lineage: Bacteria > Pseudomonadota > Alphaproteobacteria > Pelagibacterales > Pelagibacteraceae > Pelagibacter. Next base: position 1,010 of record CACJMR010000039.1, on the reverse strand, counting down.
AATTCTTAAGAATAATTGGATTTTTGATTGTTTCGGGTAAACCTCCTCTGTTAGATATGATTACAGCACAACCTCTGCTGCTAGCTTCTAAACTTGTTCTGCCAAATGGCTCTTCCCATCTTGAACAAACTACAGCAATTGAACTCCTTTCAAAATATTTAAGTACATTATTGTGTTTAATAAAACCAAGTAAATTCAAATTTTTATGATCAAATTTGTATTTTTCTCTTTCTTCATCACCTATTACCGTTGCTGTCCAATCCTTATATTTATCCAAGATTTTTATTATTACATTACCAAAAAGATCATATCCTTTTGCATGGTTAAGCTTTCCAACAAAAATAATATTTTTTTCTTTTTTGCTTAAATTAATTTTTTTTGAGTAGATAGATTGATAAATTACTATTAGTTTAGAGGATGATTTATAAACTAATGGTAAGTTTTTTAAAAATTGATTTTTTGACCAATTACTATTGAAAATAATTTTTGTGCATATATTTACTAAATCAATTCTTTCTTCTATTGATACTGAGCCACTCATAGTTGTAGGATCATTATGATAATACAAAACAATTTTCGCATTTAATGAATCAAGAGGTTTAACATAAGAAGGTCTATTGTGTATTTCTATAAGATCATCTGGATCTTTATTTTTATTATATAAATCTATAAATTTTTTTATGTACTGCTTGGTTTTGCTGCCTAAAATAAGTTTATCTAAATTAATATTAATATAATTTGGAGTAAGTTTCTTTGTATATTTGGTAGATCCATAAATCTTAATACTATTTCTATATTTACTGTTTTTAATTTGTGAACTAACAAAAAGTGAAACAGCTCCAGCATATTCTGGTGAATAATTTTCTTTATAAGGCAATAAAATAGAAATTTTCATTTATTATTTAAATATAGTTTACTCTTTAATTGATTTCTTAATTTATTATTTTTTTTAAGTAAATACTCATTTTTCATTGCTAAAGATTTAGTTTTGTAACATTTTTTATATATTA
>CACJMR010000038.1 GCA_902594605.1 uncultured Pelagibacteraceae bacterium | reverse complement strand
AAAAAATCATATTTCGAATTAATTTTAAATAGATTTACATTTTTTATATTTTCTATGTTTTCTCTTATATATCTGGATTGTTCCTGAATATTTAGGAAAGTATAGCCTGTACTTAATCTAGTCATTCCTCCAGCTGAGCCTATATAAATTTCATTTAATTTATTTACATTTTTTTGTCTAAAAAGTGGGATTGCTCCAGTTTCTTTGAAATTGATTTTACAGTTTATGATGTTTAGGTGGTTGCTTAAATAATTATCAATTTGTTCATCATAATCTTTTAGTTTTTCATTATTTAGTTCAGATATCCAAGTAGTTTCAACTAAGGCGTTTCTTTTTGTAAATGGTAGCGTATAAAAAAAATGAACTTTATTTCTTTGATCACAAGCAAAGTCCATCAAATTGAAAATTTCTTCATCAAAGAAGTCTTTATCTGTTTCTATTTCAACTCCGCAAAAGTGTTGCCATAACTCACTCTGTTTATTCTCAAAACTAGGTACACTATTAAATATAATTGAATTTGATTTATCTAATTGATCAATACTTTTAAAAAACTGAATATTTTTATTTAATTTAAGTTTTGAAAGTATTTTTTCGTAGAACATGCCACTATCTATCGTTTGATATGGTGTAGGCTCGCAATCTACATATTTTGTATTATTGGGTGTATTTATTGTAAAATTATTCCAACTCTTTTTGACACAGTCATCGAAGTTATGTGAAAAAACCTTCCAAAATGACCAAGTTTTATCTCTTTTATAATCATCTCTTGGCTCAATAATTGCTAAAGTTTTATCTTTTAATTTATCATAAACTTCTAGCTCATATGCCAATGAAAGACCCGCGCAACCTCCACCTATAATTATGTAATCAAATTCTTTCATTTAAATTTATTTCTTCATTAATTAAATTATGATCATGATTAATATTATCATCGTTTTTGTTTATAAGTGATAACTTAATTAAGTCAAAAATAGATAAAAAAGTTTCAATAATTTTTTCAATATTTGAAACATAAATTTTTCCTGACTTTTTATAATTTTTAATGTTCTGTTTATTTAAAATTTTATATCCTATTTTTCTATAAACTCTTCTTGCAACCAAAATAGAAAATCTGAAACTTAATGGTATTTCTTTTATTGAGTAAAATGAGTTTTCATAAAACTTTTCTGAAAGCTCGATTGTAGTCTTTATGTTCTCAAAACTTTCATTTATATAAAATCTATTATTTTTTTTATCCTCCATAACATCTCTACAAATATTTGTTAATTGCATAGCAATCCCAAGATCAATTGCTGATTTTAGAGATTGTTCTTTGTGAACATTCAATATTTTAGCCATCATCAATCCAACTGTTCCAGCGACCCTATAGGAATAAATTAATAATTCTTTTTTTGAATTAAGTTTAACATTTTCTTTTATATCAGAATTAATACCTTCAAATAAATCGTCTACAATTTTAGTTGAAATACTAAATTCATTAATAAGATCCCACATGTTTTTAATAACTGGATCATCATGATTTTTATTAACAAAATTATTCCTAAATTTGATAAAATTATCTCTTTTTATTTCAATCTTATTTGTATCGTCAGCAATATTATCTGCTTCTCTACAAAAATCATAAAGTGCAGAGCATTTTTCATAGGTTTTTTTTGGTAAAAAAAAACCTGCCCAATTAAAAGATTTTGCGTAAATAGCTAAATAATTCTTTGTTAACATTAAAATAATTTATCTAAAACCTTCGCTGAAGAGAGAACACCTGGAACACCGGCCCCTGGATGTGTGCCCGCACCAACAAAGTATAAACCATCATATATTTCTGATTTATTATGAAATCTAAAGTATGCGGATTGTGTAAATTTAGGTTGAATCGAAAACCCAGATCCAAATTTTGTATTTAATTCCTTTTCAAAGTAATCAGGTGTTAGATAAAAATCCTCAACTATATTATTCTTAAGATCCGGCATTAAGTCTTTTTCCATTTTTTCAATTACAAGATTTTTCATTATCTCACCTTCAGTTTCCCAATTTATTTTTGACTGATTGTTAGGAACAGGCACTAAAACATAAAAACAATCATTTCCTTCTGGGGCCATAGTTTTATCAGTCGCTGTAGGTCTATGAAGATAATAGCTAATATCGTTATTTAATTTTTTCTTATCAAATATGTCATCAAGATGTTCTTTATACTTGTTTCCAAACTTTATTGTGTGATGTTCAACATTATCATAAATTTTTTTTGTTCCAAAATAGTAAACAAATAAACCCATAGAATATTCCATTCGGTTTTT
>CACJMR010000037.1 GCA_902594605.1 uncultured Pelagibacteraceae bacterium | reverse complement strand
AAATTTCCTAAAAAATAAAAATATAAAATTAAAATATATTCTTAATACTCATCATCATTATGATCATATTGGAGGAAATCAAGAATTAAAAAAAAGATATGGGTCAGTTGTTGTGGGTTTTAAAGGAGACTCAAAAAGAATACCTGGAATAGACATATTGTTAGAAGACAATCAAATATGGAAAGCTGAAAACTTTGAAGCTAAAATTATGCATATACCTGGACATACATCAGGCCATATTTGTTTTAATTTTTTTAAAGAAAAATTAGTTTTTACTGGAGATACACTTTTCTCACTTGGCTGTGGAAGAATATTTGAAGGCTCTTATGAAGAAATGTTTGAGTCTTTGAACAAAATTAAATTATTACCAAAAGAGACAAAAATTTATTGTGGTCATGAATACACTCTTAACAATGCAAAATTTTGTAAAAAATATGATTCAGAAAACAAAGATTTACAAAAAAAAATAGAAAAAATAGAAAAATTAAGAGAAAATGGAATTCCTACCATACCCTCAACTTTAAAAGAGGAATTGGATTGTAATATATTTTTAAGAGCAAAAGATGTAAAAACCTTTTCAAAATTAAGAGATTTTAAGGATAATTTCTAATTAATTCGGCTTGACTAAAGGCTGACTACAACTATATTGCGGTAACTTTAAATTAAATCATACTATGTCATACGCAGTAATAAAAACAGGTGGAAAACAGTATAAAGTAAAATCTGGAGAAATTCTAAAGATTGAAAAACTACCAGATTCTAAACCTGATACTAAAATAGAGTTTAATGAAATTTTGGCATACGGTGATGACAAATCAATTGAAATTGGAACTCCAAATGTTGAGGGTGCAAAAGTAGAAGCTAATTTAATTAAAAATAGTAAAAATAGAACTATTTTAATTTTTAAAAAAAGAAGAAGACAAAATTCAAGAAGAAAAAATGGGCATAGACAAGAATATTCTATGATAAGAATTAACAAAATTTTTTCAAAAGATGGTAAAGTGTTATCAGAAGCTGAAAAAATTTCTAAAACTTCAAAAAAAGAAGAAGTTAAGGAAGCAGTAAGCAAATAGTTATTAGGTAAGTTATGGCAACAAAAAAAGCAGGTGGATCATCACGAAACGGACGAGATAGTGCCGGCAGAAGACTTGGTGTAAAAAAGTATGGTGGTGAAACAGTTATTCCTGGAAACATAATTGTTAGACAAAGAGGAACTAAGATTTTTCCAGGTGAAAATGTTGGTATGGGCAAAGATCATTCAATATTTTCAGTTGTTAAGGGAAAAGTTGTCTTCAAAAAATCAAAATCAGATAGAACTTTCGTTTCTGTAAAGCCCAATTAATAGTACAACCAATTAAGATAGATGTTGTATTATGAAATTTCTCGATCAAGTTAAAATATATATTAAAGCTGGAAACGGCGGAGATGGATCTCCTAGTTTTAGAAGAGAGAAATACGTTGAGTTTGGTGGACCAGATGGTGGGGACGGTGGAAAAGGTGGATCAATTATTTTAAAGTCAGAGGAAAATTTAAATACACTTATTGATTATCGATATCAACAACACCATAAAGCCGAACGTGGAGAAAACGGTTCCGGTCAAAATCGAACAGGAAAAGGTGGTGAGGATTTAATTTTAAAAGTTCCTCTAGGTACACAGGTTTTTGAAGAGGATAACAAAACTCTTCTTTTCGATTTTAATAAAAAAGGTGAAGAATATATTGCAGCTGCTGGTGGAAAAGGAGGTTTAGGAAACACAAGATTTAAAAGTTCTACAAATAGAGCTCCAAGAAAATTTACCAAAGGCACTATCGGAGAAGAATTTACAATATGGCTTCAATTAAAAACAATTGCTGATATTGGTATTATTGGATTACCAAATGCAGGAAAATCAAGTTTGTTAGCAGCATTAACAAACGCAAATCCAAAAATTGCAAATTACAAATTTACAACTGTTAATCCAAACCTTGGTGTTGCTTCTTACGATGATAAAGAAATTACTATTGCAGATATTCCTGGATTAGTTGAAGGAGCTCATGAAGGTATAGGGTTAGGGATACAATTTTTAAAACATATAGAGAGATGTAAGTCTTTACTGCACTTAATTGATGTCACCAACTTAGATCTGAATGAGTCTTATAATCAGGTGAAAAATGAATTAAAAAGCTACAGTACAAAGTTATTAGAAAAAAAAGAACTAATTGTGTTTAATAAAATCGATTTGATTGATGAAGAAACAGCAAATGAAGTTATAGATCATTTTTCAAAAGGTAAAAATTGCGAGATTATGACAATGACAACTTT
>CACJMR010000036.1 GCA_902594605.1 uncultured Pelagibacteraceae bacterium | reverse complement strand
GTAAATTAAAAATTACAACAATAATTGTTACTCATGACTCCTATGAAGCTTTTTATCTTGGTACCAAATGTGCAATTATATTAGATGGTCAAATTAAACAGTTTGACGATCCTTATAATGTTTATCATTTTCCAAACTCAGTCGAAGTAGTAAATTTTTTAAATCGTGGAATATTAATCCCAGCAAAAGTAACAGGAGAAAATTCGTTAGAAAATGAGGATCTTGGAACAATTAAAGGTAATTTTATTAAGCATTATCCAAAAGGTTCAAATGTGCAATTATTATTACAACCAGAGGACCTTGAGCATGACGATAAAAGTAATCTAAAGCTAGAAGTAGTAGATCGAAAATTTAGAGGAACAAACTTTATTTATACTTTGAAAACTAATAGCGATTTACTAATACCAGTTTTTGTTCATTCTCATCACGAACATCAACATGAAGCTGACGAAAAGTTTGGAATTAAAAGACCGATTAATATTGATCACATAGTTTGTTTTTAATAAAACAAGCAAATGCTTACCAAAAAACAATTATTTACTCGAGGGATGTTGGATATTTCTCCACATATGCTCTCGGTAATTCCATTTGGAATAATTTGTGGAGCAATCGGGGTTGAACTTGGATTTCACCCATATTTGGTCTACGCAATGTCTTTCATCATTTTTGGAGGAGCTTCACAGATAGTATTTTTGCAGTTGTTATCAGGAGGAGCATCTAGTTTAGTAGCGGTTGCTTCTGTTGGTATTATAAATTCGCGACACTTATTATATGGAGCAGTTTTATCTGAATATTTAGAAAAATTATCTTTTATTAAAAAATTGTTAATTTCATATGTAGTTGTTGATCAAGGCTTTGCTGAATCTAATAAATTTTTCAAAAAAAATAGAAGTGAAGAATTTTTACATTATCATTTAATTGGTACTGGTTGCACAATGTGGGTTTGTTGGCAAATTGCAACCTTATCAGGTATTGTTTTAGGATCATTTGTTCCAGAGGAACTTGGATTAAAATTTGCAATTCCTCTAACGTTTATAGCAATTGTTGTTCAGGATTTAAAAAAATTAGATCATGTAATTGTAATGATTACTTGTGGTTTAAGTTCACTGTTATTTTTTGATGCTCCATTTAAATCCTACATAATAATTTCACCCATAATTGCCTTATTTATAGCTGCACTATTGTTGAGGTTAAAAAAATGACCCTTACTTCAATTATTTTTGCTGGAATATTAACCTACCTTACTAGAATGACTATGATTGCTTTAATAAGTAGAGATATGTTGGGAGATAAAATTAAAGCAGTATTGGAATACGTTCCTTCTGCAGTATTCCCAGCAATAATATTTCCAGGAATATTTATAAATGATTTTGGAGCTTTTATAGAAATGAATGATCCTAAAATTTTTGGAGCATTAGTTGCTGTAATTGTAGGTTATTTTTCAAAAAATATTATTGCAACAATTTTAGCTGGATTAGTTTCTTATTGGTTTTTAATATTTGTTGTCTTTAATTAGCACCTAACTTAATATTTCTGTTTACATTAATATCTATTAATTCTGGTTTTGCTAAATTAAGATTTGACATAAGTTCTACGTACTCATCAACATTTTTAACTTGCAATCTTGGATTAAATTTTTTTTCATTACCAATTGTGCTAGATTCTTTGCCATTATAATCATGACCAGGATACAAAATGGTATCCTCAGGTAATTTTAACAATCTATTAAAGATAGAATTATAAGCATCTTTTGAGCTACCATTTTGAAAATCAGTTCGACCAGTGCCATTAATTAAAAGAGTATCTCCTGAAAATAAATAGTTATTCATCAAGAAACTATAGCTGTCAGAAGTGTGTCCTGGTGTATACATCGCTTTAATTTCTATTTGGTCAATTTTTATTATTTCATCATCTTTTACTTTAATTTCTACAGCATCAGCAGGGGTGTGTTCCCCCATAAGTGTAGAGCAATTTGTTGCTTGCTTAAGTTTACTTGCACCAGTTACATGGTCAGCATGAATATGGGTATCTATTACCTTAACTAGTTTTAAATTTAATTCGTTTAGTAACTTAATGTAGCTTTCAACATTCTCAATTACTGGATCAATTATGACTGCCTCGCGACCTTTTGCCGATGCAATTAAATAAGTATAAGTTGATGATTTATTATCGAAAACTTGTCTAAAAATCATTTATCATTAATATCAAATTATAATGAATTCCTCTACATTTCATTGGTCTTGTAGACATACCTGGAAAAGAAGCGCAAAAAATACAGCTTGGTGTGTACTTGGTTGTGCAATTGGAGATTTTGGAACAATATTATTTTTTCAATTAACTCAAATTCCTTTTCCAGTTTTAGGAATAATGATTTTAGCAATCATTAACGGTTTGATCACAAGTATTATTTTAGAAACAATAATTTTAATGACACAAAATTTTAATTTTGTTAACGCATTCAAAACAGCTTGTGGCATGAGTTTAATTTCAATGATTAGCATGGAAATCATGATGAATTTAACTGACTATGTTTTAACCGGAGGCGCAATTTTAACATGGTGGGTGGTACCAATAATGCTGATTGTAGGTTTTTTAACTCCTTGGCCTTATAATTATTGGAGATTAAAAAAATTT
>CACJMR010000035.1 GCA_902594605.1 uncultured Pelagibacteraceae bacterium | reverse complement strand
ACTAAATCTATAAACGTACCTAGTTTAGCTGTATTAGCTGGAGCATCTATAATAGAAAAACACTTCACTTTAAACAAATTGTTAAAAGGACCTGATCATAAAGCAAGTTTAAATCCTATAGAGTTTAAAAAAATGGTAAAAGCAGTAAGAGACTCAGAAACTATATTGGGTGATGAGGAAAAAAAAGTTAACGTTGCAGAAAAAAAAAATTTAATTTATGTGAGAAAATCTTTAGTGGCAAAAAAAAAAATAAATAAGGGTGAAAAATTTAATGAAAAGAACCTTACTGTTAAAAGACCTGGTGATGGCATATGTGCTTCAAATTATTTGAATTACTTAAATAAAATTGCGAAGAAAAATTATAAAATTAATGAAAAAATCTAAAAAAAAAATTTGTATAATAACGAGTTCAAGAGCAGAATTTGGATTATTATCGAGACTTATTAAAAAAATTCAAAAAAATTCATCAATTCATTTAATTGTTACTGGCTCTCATGTTTCCAAAGCTTTTGGAAATACGATTACTGAAATAAAAAAAGAAAAAATAAAAATTTTTAAAAAAATAAAAATAAATTTAAATGATGATAGTGAAAAAGGTATCTCCAATGCTATTTCAGAAACTATTACAAAATTTGAGAGTATTTTTCAAAATTTAAAACCAGATTTATTAGTGGTGCTTGGTGATCGATATGAAATTTTTTCTGCAGTTATAGCTGCCTCTATACACAGAATAACAATTGCACATATCCATGGAGGAGAAACTACAGTAAATTCGCTTGATAACTATTTTAGACATTCTATTTCTATTATGTCCCATTTACACTTTGTGGCTCATAAAAAATACAAAAATAGAGTTATAAATTTAGGCAAAAATCCAAAGAATATTTTTGTAGTGGGTGGAATGGGAGCTGCAAATCTTAACAAAATTTCCTTGAAGAAGAAAAATAATTTAAATTATTATGTCTGTATATTTCATCCTGAAACACTTAAAAAAGACTACGGAATTAAAATGATGCGAACCGCAATAAATTATTTTGGAAAAATCAAAAATTATAAATTTATTTTTTTTAGACCTAATGCAGACACAAAAAATCAGGAAATTTTAAATTTAATAAAAAATTCAATAAAGAAATATAATAATTTTGATTATGTAAATTCTATAAATTATAAACAGTTTATTAAATTACTGGCTAACAGCAAAGGAATTTTGGGCAATTCTTCCAGCGGTATTTTAGAGGCTCCATCTTTAAAAATACCTACAATCAATATAGGATATAGGCAAAAAGGAAGACTAAAGTCTAAATCAATAGTTGATTGTAACGGAGATGTTGAGTCTTTAAAAAAATCATTTAAAAAAATTAATTCCGTAAAATTTAAAAATATTCTTAAAAAAGTAAAAAACCCATACTTTAATGGAGACTCATCTCAAAAAATATTTAATATTTTATCAAAAGAAAGTACTTACAGAGATATATCTCTAGTTAGATTTTTTAATACAAATATTGATAAACCATAATGAAATATAAAGTTTTGATAATTGGATATGGTTCAATTGGTAGGAGGTATTATGATTTATTGATTAGAGAAAAAAATTTATTCAAATTATATGTTCTTTCAAAAAGATATAAATCAAAAGTAAACTTCATAAATAAAAGACATGAAATTTCTCATATAAATCCCGATTTAATTATAATATGTAGCAAAACTTCTCATCATATTAGAGATTTAAAGTTAGTTGAGAGATATTTTAGTCATAAAAAAATTTTAATAGAAAAACCAATATTTTCAAAAGTCGAGAAATTACCAAATACTAAAAATAAAATATTTGTAGGTTATAATTTAAGATTTCATCCTCTTTTAAAAAAATTAATAAATTTAATTAAAAATAAACTAATGTATTCAATTGTTATAAATTGTAGTTCTTATTTGCCATATTGGAGAAAAAATATTCATTATACCTTAAGTTCTAGCGCTACAGACCAAAAAGGAGGAGGGGTATTAAAAGATTTATCTCATGAACTAGATTATTTACTTTTGTTAAAAAAAAATATTAAAATAAATTTTTTTATTTATAAAAAAATTTCAAATTTAAAAATCAAAACTAAAGATTACTTTCATTTGAATGCATCTTCAGGAAAAACAAAAATAAATTTGACTTTAAAATACTTCTCTCTTGAGGCATTTAGATTTATTTCAATTGACTGTAAAGACAAACATTTTTATTTAGATTTAATTAATAATAAGTTGAGGATAAGAAGTCCAAAAGGACTAAAAACCATACAATTAAAGAAATATAAAATTGATGATACATATCTAAATCAAGTGAAATCAATTTTAAAAAATAAAAATGAAGCTTGTTCTTTAAAAGATGGCCTTAAAGTATTAAAGCTTATAGAAAAATTTAAATAATGAATATACTTTGTACAATATGTGCTAGAAAAGGATCACAAGGAATAAAGAATAAAAATATTATAAATTTTAATAATAAACCTTTAATTTCTGAGACTATAAATTTTGCAAAACATAATAAGATAATAAATAAAGTAGTAGTTTCGACAGACTCTAAAAAAGTCATTTTATTAGCTAAAAGAAAAGTTGATAAAGTTTTTTTAAGATCAAAATATTTATCAGGCTCAAGAGCAGGAAAAATACCTGTAATAAGAGATTTGTTATTAAGGTCTGAAAAATACTTTAAAAAAAATTTTGATTATATTATTGATTTAGATGTCACAAATCCTCTTAGGGAAAAAAATGATTTAAAAAAAGCATTTAATAAATTTTTAAAATCTAAAGCAGAAGTTCTTTTCAGTGTGACTAAAGCTAGAAAAAATCCTTTTTTTAATATGGTAATAAAAAATAAGAATAGAGGATATAAATTGATCAAACCCTCAAAATTTTTAAGAAGACAAGATGTTCCGGATGTTTATGATATTAATGCTTGTATTTATATTTGGAAAAGAAA
>CACJMR010000034.1 GCA_902594605.1 uncultured Pelagibacteraceae bacterium | reverse complement strand
ATAAACTTTGATCAATATGTCCTTCAGTTTTTCCAATTACCAAAACTAAATTATTAACTTCTTTAAAATCCATAGTAATCATATTTTTGTAATCTTTGATTAACCCAACACCACCAATTGAAGGTGTAGGTTTTATACCTTCTTCTTTTGTTTGGTTGTAGAAAGATACATTTCCAGAAACTACTGGAAATTTTAAATATTCACTTGCTTCACCTATGCCTTGAACACATTCAACAAACTCACCCATATTTTCTTCATTTTCAGGACTTCCAAAATTTAAACAGTTAGTGATAGCAATTGGTTTAGCACCTACAGAAATAAGATTTCTGTAGCTTTCACAAACTACTTGTTTTCCACCAGTTAAAGGATGTGCCCAACAATAAACTGCAGAAGAATCTACTGAAGCAGCAACTGCTTTATCTGTTCCATGAACTCTCACAACACCTGCGTCACCACCAGGTTTCTGTATTGTATCTCCCATAACGGTATGATCGTATTGTTGCCAAATCCATTCTTTGCTACATACATTTGGATTAGTTAAAATTTTTTTTAAAGTATCAATAATTTTTAAATGTTTAATATCTTCTTTTTTTATCTTATTCTTTTTAGGTAGTTTCGTTTTTTTCCATTTACGATCATACATGGGAGAGTTTTCAACCAATGTATTTACTGGAATATCTGCAACTTTTTTTTCATCAAAGTAAAGTTCTATTTTTTTTGACTTAGTAGTTTTTCCAATTACTGCAAAATCTAAGTTCCATTTATCAAATATTTTTTTTGCTTTCTCTTCTTTACCGTTTTCTAAAACAATCAACATTCTTTCTTGGCTCTCAGATAGCATAATTTCGTATGGTGTCATTTTGGTTTCTCTGCATGGTACTTTATTTAAATTGATTTCAATTCCGAGGTTTCCTTTAGATGCCATTTCAATGCTTGAAGAAGTTAATCCTGCAGCACCCATATCTTGTATGGCTATAATGGAGTCTCCAGCCATTAGCTCCAGACAAGCTTCAAGCAAAAGTTTTTCTGTAAACGGATCTCCTACTTGGACAGTTGGTTTCTTTTCCTCTATTTTTTCATCAAAACTAGCTGAAGCCATACTTGCACCATGTATTCCATCTCTACCAGTTTTAGACCCAACATAAATAACTGGTTTATTTAAACCTGCGGCTTTTGAGTAAAAAATCTTATCTTTTTTGACCAATCCTAATGTCATAGCGTTAACCAAAATATTTCCATTATAGGAGCTATCAAAACTTGTTTGGCCAGCAATTGTAGGAACACCCATACAATTTCCATAACCACCTATTCCATGAACAACACCTCTTAATAAATTTTTCGTTTTTTTGTGTTGTGGTGATCCAAAATGAATAGAGTTTAAGTTAGCTATTGGTCTTGCACCCATTGTAAATACATCTCTCATTATTCCTCCAACACCGGTAGCAGCACCTTGATATGGCTCAATAAATGAAGGGTGATTGTGACTTTCAATTTTAAAAACTATTGCATCATTATCCTCAATATCAATAACACCAGCATTTTCTCCAGGACCCTGAATAACTTTCTTTCCTTTAGTTGGTAGTTTTTTTAAATGTAATCTTGATGATTTATAAGAGCAATGTTCATTCCACATTGCAGAAAAAATCCCCAGTTCTGTGATATTGGGAGTTCTTTTTAATAGCTCACAAATTTTAGCGTATTCATCTTTCTTCAAACCATGATCAACTGCTACTTGTTCGTTTACAATCATTTTAAGTTATTTATTAAATTTTTAAAAAATAATGATCCATCCTCACCAGACAATGATGTATCAATCATTCTTTCAGGGTGGGGCATCATCCCTAGAACATTTTTTTCTTTATTAAATATACCAGCAATATTTTTTACAGATCCGTTAGGATTAAATTGATCTTCTATTTTACCATTTTCATCACAGTAATTAATAGCTATTTGATTATTATCTTCAATTTCTTTTAATTGATCATTGGTACAGAAATAATTTCCTTCATTATGAGCTATATGAAATTCTAAAACTTCGTTATCAACATTTTTAAAATATTTATTTTTTTTATCGTTAATTTTTACAAAAACGTTTTTACAAATAAATTCTAAATATTTGTTTCTAAGCAAAACACCTGGAACTAAACCAGTTTCTACCAATATTTGAAATCCATTACAGATACCCAAAACCATACCTCCTGAATTTGCAAAGTTAATTACAGACTGCATTATTTTTGATTTAGATGCCATACTTCCACATCTTAAGTAGTCCCCGTATGAAAATCCACCTGGCAATACAACCAAATCACTTTTTGGTAATTCAGCATCAGCATGCCAAACCATTTTGTTTTTAAATCCAAATTTCTTCAAAGCAACATCCATGTCTCTATCGCAATTTGAACCAGGAAAAGTAATAACTGATGATTTCATTAATTACTTTAGATCAATAATTTTATAATTTTCAATTACAAGATTTGCCAAAAGTTTCTTACACATTTCTTCAACTTTTGCCTTTGCTTTGTTGTTATCAGTTTCTTTAGTGTCTATTTCAAAATATTTACCTTGTCTAACTTCATTAACACTATCAAAACCCATTCCATCTAAAGTTTGATGAATAACTTTTCCTTGTGGATCAAGTACATCTTTTTTTAGAGTGATGATTACTGAAATCTTCATTTTTTCCTTCTTTTAATTGAAGATAATTTAGTTACATTTACTGCTGAAACGTTAGATTGTTCATGAAGTATACCTAATCTTCTAGCAACCTCAGTGTAGGCTGGAATTAAATCACCTAAATCTTTTCTAAATCGATCTTTATCCAATTTTTTTTCTGTAATACTGTCCCATAATCTGCACGTATCAGGACTAATTTCATCTGCTAAAATAACCTCATTTTTTCCATCAATTTTAATTCTTCCAAATTCTAATTTAAAATCGATGAGTTTGATTCCAACACCTCTAAACATGCCAATCATGAAATCATTAATTCTTAAAATCATTTTTTTAACTTTATCGATTTCCGCTTTCGAGGCCCAATCAAATGCTAGAATATGCTCTTCAGAGATTAATGGATCTCCAAGTTTGTCATCCTTTAAGCAGTATTCAATTAAAGGTTCTTTTAAGACAGTACCGTCCTCAATCCCCAATCTTTTAGTTATAGAGCCTGTTGCAATATTTCTCACAATGAATTCAATTGGAATTATTTCTACAAGTTTTATAATTTGCTCACGCATATTTAATCTTTTAACTAAATGATTTTTAATTCCTATTTGAGAGAGGTTAGAGAGTATATGTTCTGATATTCTATTGTTTAGAACACCTTTACCCTCAATTGTAGTTTTTTTTTGGTTGTTGAATGTAGTTGCATCATCTTTAAAATAT
>CACJMR010000033.1 GCA_902594605.1 uncultured Pelagibacteraceae bacterium | reverse complement strand
GATCATCGTTAAGCAAAGCTGAAAATGGTTTTTGTATATTTAATATTTTTCTTCTTATATCGCCATCTGTTAATATACCTAGTAATTTTCCATTGTCATTTATACAAAAACATATTCCTAATTTTCTTTTACTCATTTCCTCTAAAGCTTCTTTAAGTAAATTCTTTGGACCAAGAATAGGTATTTTTTTAATTTTTATGACTACATCGTTTATAGTTAATTTTTTTTTACGTAACATGCATTCTTCCAAACTTTTTTTCCATTTCTATTCTACTGTTGTGCATTTTTTTTGCCATTTCTAAAACCCTTTCAATATATATAATGTCTATTACTGTATTTGGATCAGACTTAGCTTTTGACGGATTATCATGTACTTCCATAAATAAAGCATTAATTCCACATGCTGATGCTGATCTAACCAAGGGTGGTATAAACTCTCTCTGTCCTCCTGAAATATTTCCCATTGAAGTCGGCATTTGTATTGAGTGAGTTGCATCATAACAAACAGGATAACCTGTCTCACTCATGATTGGTAAAGACCTCATATCATTTACAAGCATATTATATCCGAAAAAAGTACCTCTATCTGTAAGAAGAATTTTTTTATTTCCATAATATTCTATTTTTCTAACTGAATTTTTCATGTTCCATGGACTCATAAATTGTCCTTTTTTCAACAAAATAGGTTTTTTTGTTTCTGCAGCAGCTTTTAAGATAGAGGTTTGTCTGCACAAGTATGCTGGCACCTGAATCAAATCCACTACTTCTCCTGTGGGCTTTGCCCATGAAGGTATGGAAAAATCCGAAACAACAGGAACATTTATATTTTCTCTAACCTCTTGCAAAACTTTTAAACCCTCATCTAGTCCTACGCCATTAAAACTTTCTGGAGATGATCTACAATCTTTGTTAAAACATGATTTAAAAACAAAGCCTATTTTTAATTTGTCACATATTTTCTTAATTCTTGATGCCATTTTTAAAGAATGATCCCTGCTTTCAATAGCGCAGGGTCCACCGATAAATACTAATGGAT
Organism: uncultured Pelagibacteraceae bacterium; assembly: GCA_902594605.1. Classification (GTDB taxonomy): domain Bacteria; phylum Pseudomonadota; class Alphaproteobacteria; order Pelagibacterales; family Pelagibacteraceae; genus Pelagibacter. The sequence goes on along the minus strand of CACJMR010000033.1, from coordinate 2,918 downwards.
TGTTTTTTCCTACTTTTGCTTTTTTTACTTTACCATATCCTATTGTGAATTCTTTTTGTTTTATATTGTTCATATTTTTAATTATATTTAACATTTATTATTTTTTAAATAAAATAATAAAGTTACATTCAAATTATCTTACACTATTATTTTTAAAAATATAATTATAATAATGTTCTCCTAAATGATTCTTAGATATACTGGCAAAACCATTATTTTCCAATATCTTTAATATTTGAGAAAACTGTTCTTTATAATTTTCATTTATCTCAACTAAAATGGTTTTTAATTTTTTTTTAGATAAAAAATCTTTTGCTCCCATTAATATTAGATGTTCAAAACCATCAACGTCTATTTTAATATGATCAGGCATATCTAAAACATTGTCATTTATTAATTTATCAATGGTTGTACCGAATATAGAATACTTACTAATTGGATTAAAACTTTTTCCCTCAAAATCTAAATTTTTGCCAAAACTATTATGAGCAGATCCTTCTACAAGATTTGACTCATTCATAACTAAAAATTTATTATCAATATTAGATAATGCAATAGGAAATAATAAAATTTTTTCATGTAGATTATTTTTTGAAATATTTCTCGCAAGAATTCTTGTATTATTTGTTGATGGCTCAAAGGAAACAACCCTCACTTTTTTTTTTGCGGCATATAAAGAATACAATCCAATGTTAGCACCAATATCCCAAAAAATTTCATCTTCTTTAAAATTATCTATCCACTTTAAAGTATCTGGTTCTTTTGTAAAAAAGGTTTTAACTCTCCATTTAACCAAATTATTAGGTGTATAAAAGAACAATTTTTCATCATCTATTTTAATCGTAGTGTAATTTTCTAATCTTACTAAGTAATTTGTAATTAATATTCTATAGTTAATATTTAAAATTTTTTTTAAAAGTTTCACAAGTTATATAATTTTAGGTTATCTAATTTATATTAAAAAAGTCATAAACTTATTATAATTTTAGAAACATAATAGCAATTAAGTTATATACAAACTAATAAATTGTTATAATCAATTAGGTTACTGTGGAATAATGTATAGATAATAATGAAATTTTTGACAAAAATTAAACAATATTTTTTGTTTTAATACCTTTATGAAAATTATTAAAAAAAAGGAAAGCAGAAATTTACCTATCACTTTAGTTTGTGCTACTCATAATCGACCTTTAAAACTATTTAAACTTTTAAATTCAATAGAAAAAAATTTATTCAAACCTCAAGAAATAATTATAGTCGGAACATCACTAAAAGATTTTTGTATGATAAATAATAAAAATTTCGCGCTTAATATCAGAAAAAAAATTTCTTCAAAAAAAAACCAAACAATTCAAAGAAACTTAGGCCTTTCAATTGCTAAATCCTCATTATTAATTCAATGTGATGATGATTTGTTACTGGATAGAAATTTTTTTCTTAATATGTACAAAAACTTCCAAGTAAATTTAAATAAAAAATATATTATTGGCTCAAAAATACTAACCTCAAAAAAGAATGTACAGTCAGAGAGATGGAACAAAGCTTATGATAGATTTATTTTATTCAGACTTATTTTAAGAATTCTTAATAGCTTTAAGCAAATTGATAATATGTCTCTTTTGTCGTCTGGAAGAATTGCACCAAAACTACCTTCTAAATTAAGAAGAAATAATAGTCATTTTAGATTAAAAAACCTAGAATGGCTCAGTAGCACACTCTGTTACAATTTAAAAAAAATAAATCGATACAAATTCAATATGCTAGACAAAAATAAATCTTTTTTTGAGGATGTAAATTTTACTCATTACAATTATAAAAAAGGTTTTAATTTAATATTAGATAGTAGAGTTATTTGTTATCATCCCACTATTAATGAAACTAATTTACAAACATATTTAAAAACAATTCAGTCACAATGGGAAATAGTTAAATTTTTCAAAAAAAATAAAATATTATTTTTCTTAGATGTTTTAATATTTGGTTTAATCTTTAGTTTAAAAGATCTTAAGAAAAAATTTTAAAAGGTTGGAAATAGTTCAACTTCTTTCCCAAAAAATCTTGATAGCCTGTTAAATAAAGAAATGTATATTTTTATAAAGTAACTTTTTCTATTCTCAGATTTTAAAAATTTCCTAATTTGATTTTTTTGATGCTTTGGTAACCTTGATTTAACTAAAGTTTGATGAGCTATGTCTAGATTATTATACAACACACATATTATTATATATTTAAGTACTAAAATATTATTTTTATAGTCGTTTTTTTTTAATTTTCTTAAAAATAAAGTATTACACCATATTAGTTTTCCATAATTATAACTTTTATTAAGCTGCCATCTTCTTAAATTATAGAAATTTATAAATATAAAATTTTTTTTTTCTAAGTACTTTTTAATATCCTCAAATAAATGTTGATTTTTATACATATGAAAAAACTCTGTTTCAATATCAATACCTAAAACTTTTTTTATAGTTGAATTTGCACCTTTAAGAACTCTTAGATTATATCCTTGAGTATCTATTTTCACAAAATCTGCTATTTTTAATTTTAAATCATCTAATTTTTTAACTTTAATGTTTGCTTTTTTTTTTATTTTAAATCTATTTGAATTTGGATACTCATTTACATTTTTAAAATTTGGCAATAAGAACGATGAAACAAATTCATTTTTAGTTATATTTAGTTTCATTTTTCCTGTTTTGTGACCTAAAGCAAAATTATGAATATTAAATTTCCCAAACCCTTTATTGGTAATTTTTTTATATTGATCAGAGTTTGGTTCAAAGCCAATAAATTCTAAACTTTTAGATATTTTCCACCATCTAGTATCTGTATTATCTGCAGCACCAACATCAACATAAGTTAAAAGTTGATTTTTAAAATGTTTGCTAATAAGTGTTTTTATACTCATGATA
>CACJMR010000032.1 GCA_902594605.1 uncultured Pelagibacteraceae bacterium | reverse complement strand
CATTATTCCTGCAACTCCAGTTGAGTGATTTTTATCTTGAATAATAGAAGCAATATCCATGCCCAATGATTTGTATAAATTTAAAGCCATCTCACCATTTTTGTCATTACCTATTTTTGTTATAAAATTTACTTTCCCGTTTAATTTAGCTGCAGCAATTGCTTGATTTGATCCTTTTCCACCTGGTCCAACAATGTGCTGTGAACCTAGAATTGTTTGACCTTTTTCAGGGATCGCATTAGCTGTAAAGCAAAGGTCTGCTACAAATACACCAAATACTGATATGGTTTTCATTTTTTAAATCCAAACGTTTCCGTCAGGTAAAATGACTCCTTTGGTAAGTATAAAACAACCAAACGGTCTTGCATCTGTTGTGGTAACTATACAATAAGCTTTCTTGGCCTCTTCATAAAATTCTTGTCTTGAAATTGATCCTACATTCCAAATTTCGCCAGAGACTTTTTTTACAATATCAATAAATTCTTTATGAGTTTCAGTTAACTCTTCAGGTTTGTCATCTACTTCCATCCTTAAAGCTGGAGACCCTCCCTTTGAATTAATAAAACTATCAAGTGGAAAAACTGAAAGTATGGCAGAGGCTGCTTCTTTAATCCCTACTCCATCTAATCTAATTACTTTTTCATTTATTGTATTTGCAGGAAAATTCGCATCAGCTAATATTAATTTTTCTCCATGACCCATAGATCTTAAATGAAAAAGCAAATCAGGGCTTAAAACTGGATCAATTTTAATAAGCATAAATTATTATATTACATAAAAAAAAAGGGTGGAATTAAATTCCACCCTTTTTTTAAAGTTTATATCTATCGATTATTTAAAATCGTTAGCGTTTTCTTTTGTTACTAATTGTGTTCCTGTGTCAATGTTTGGATCAATACTTCCACCATTAGCTAATTCTAGAGCATATTTAACTCCATATGCACCCATGTTGTAAGAAAACTGTGCAATTGTTGCTGTCATTTCTCCTTTTAAGATACTCGTAGCTGCATCTGGAGTAGCATCAAAACCTACAACAATAACATTATTCATATCTGCATCTTTAAGAGCTTGCATAGCTCCTAAGCCCATATTATCGTTTGATGCAAATATTGCTTTGATGTTTGGATTTTTTAAGATGATTGACTCAGTTACAGATCTTCCTTTTGCAGTATCCCACTCAGCAGTTTGAGTGGCTACAATATTTAGACCACAATTTTTGAAACCTTTAATTGCACCATCTCTTCTAAGCAAAGCTGTAGATTGAGATTCAATACCAGTTAAAATTGCTACATCTGAACCTTTTGGAGTTTTATCACAAATAAATTTAGCAGCTAACTCTGCACCATTCATGTTGTTCGTTCCAATAAAAGTTACTCCTTCATTAATTCCTTTTGTATCCACGAATACAACTGGAACACCACTTTTAATCGCATCATCTACGATTGGAGCAAAGGCATTTGGATCTCCTGGCGCTAAAGCTATTGCATCAACACCTTTTGCTAATTGGTCCTCGACTTGGTTAATCTGAGCTTGTACATCACCTTCTTGCGGTGGTGCAACCAAAACTAAATCAACACCTAATTTTGCTGCTTCTTCTTTAGCTCCTTTTTCTACAGATGCCCAAAAAGGATTACCTGATCCAGGTCCTTTAATACTGAATAATATTTTTTTTCCAGCAAATGCCCCTGTTGAAAAACTTGCTAATAGAAAAACAGAAGTAATAATTACACTAATTATTTTTGTTAAGTTTTTCATATATTTCCCCTTAGTTGTTTTTTAAAATTAAATTTAATCGAAATTTTAAAAAAAATTCAACTGTTAATAAGAAGAGTTCTAAATAAGATAAAAACAACTAATACGTGTAAATTATTTTCTTGTTCCGATATCTCTTCTTAGTACATCAATATAAACAGCTAAAACTATAATTGATCCAATTAACACTTGTTGCCAAAATGAACTTACATCCATTAAGTTTAATCCATTACGAAGAATACCCATAATCATAACTCCAGCAAAAACTCCAAGCACAGTTCCTCTTCCTCCAAAAAAACTTGCTCCACCAATAATACAAGCAGCAATCGCATCGAGTTCTGATTGAAGACCAGCATTTGGATATCCTGAGTCAGTTCTTCCAGCTAAAATCAAAGCACCAATACCAGATAAAAAACCACACAAAGAATAAACAATAATCAATATTTTATTTACATTTATTCCTGAAGCTCTAGCTGCATTTGGATTGCCTCCAATTGCATAGATCCATTTACCAGTTTTACTCTTATTTAAAAAAATCCAAAAAATTATATAAACAATTGCAATTAATACTAAACTTACAGGTAAATATTGAGATTTTTCTAACCCTAACCATTGAAGATCAATTCTTCCATGTCCCAAATATCTAACTTCATCTGTAAAACCACTAATAGGAGTACCACCTGAAATTAAATTTCCTGCACCTCTGAATATATAAAGTGTACCCAAAGTCATTATAAAAGGATGAGGCATCCGTAATAAAGTAATACCTAAACCATTAAATAACCCACATAAAAAACCTGCAATCAATGGTGTGAGCACTACAATGAACCAGGGGGCTCCTGCTTTTGCAACGACAGCTAAAATCATAAGAGATAACATCATTATAGAGCCAACAGAAAGATCAATTCCTGCTGTTACAATTACCATAAATACTCCTAGAGCTAGCATTGATTGCCAGGATATTTGTTTAAAAACATTGGTTACATTTCTCCATGAAAGAAATACATCTGGTTGTAAAATATGCATTACCAGAATCATAAGAACTAACAAAAGAAGTATTCCATACTTTTCAAAGTATGGAATTAATTTTAAGTGCAAACTTTCTATTTTTTTATCTTTATCTTCCATATTATTTTTTACCCATGATCCATCCAATAACTTCGTCTCTTGAAGTATTTGAAAGACTAGATTCTGCAAAATTAGTTCCTTGGAATAAAGCCATAACACGATCACAAACTGTAAAAATATCGTCCATTCTATGACTTATTACAATCACTCCAACACCTGTTTTTTTTAAACTATTAATAAGATCTAAAACTTTACCTACTTCTTTTATTGCTAATGCTGCAGTCGGTTCATCCATAATTACCACTTTAGCATTAAAGGCTGTTGATCTTGCGATTGCCACAGCTTGTCTTTGACCACCTGAAAGTTCCTCTACTTTTTGATCGGCACTTTTTACATTTATTTTTAGCTTATCTAAATGAGCATTTGTTAACTCTTTAATTTTATTAAAATCTAATAGTTTTAAAAATCCTAAATTTTTTGTTGGCTCTCTTCCTAAAAAAATATTTTCACCAATAGGTAAATTACCTGCTAAAGCAAGATCTTGATAAACCATTTCTAAACCTAAATTTTGAGAGTCTCTTGGACTTTCTAATATTTCTTCTTTGCCTTGAAAAAATAAAGAACCTGCGCTTGGTTTATAAAGTCCCGACAAAACTTTCATTAAAGTTGATTTTCCTGCTCCGTTATCTCCAACTACACCCAAACATTCTCCAGCATGAACCTTTAGGTTAACATTTTCTAATGCAGTAATTGTTCCAAAATATTTTGTTATTCCTTTAGCTTCTAAGAGTGGATTGCTAGTTGACGACATAATTTATAAAATTATTAAAATATCAATTAATTGCAACTGGTTTTGAGGCCAATAACCCTACTGTTTTCAATTGAGCTTGTTTGCAAAATTTTGGTTTTAAATTTTTTGAAATCAGATGCATGTCCTTTAAAACTATATCCCCCATGCTATAAAAGGCCTCTGTCAAAGCTCCTGCTCTGTGTGCAGAAAATAAAATATTTTTAACTTTCCTAATTGGGTCATTTTTTCTCACTGGTTCTTCAGGAAATACATCCGTAGCAACATATATATCTCCCTTTTTAACTCTCTTGATTAAATCTTTAAAATTTACAACTGCTGCTCGACTCATCAATATGAATAATGAGTTAGGTTTCATTTTGTTAATTAAA
>CACJMR010000031.1 GCA_902594605.1 uncultured Pelagibacteraceae bacterium | reverse complement strand
GGTATTTCAGAACAAGTAGTTGGCGCTTTAAGAAAAATTGTAAATACTGAGGAAGGTACAGCTAAATTTGCAGATGTTCAGAGTTACGAAATTGGTGGAAAAACTGGAACTGCTGATCAACCTGAGGGAGGAGCATATTCTGAGGCAAAAATAAATACTTTTGCCTCCATTTTCCCCACATCAAATCCACAATTTGTTTTTGTTGTAATGCTAGATACTCCAAAAAAATCTAAAGATTATTATTATAAATACAGACATCGAAAGGGAGGGTGGAAGGGTACACTTTATAATACCGCTGGATGGACCTCAGTAGAGGTAGCGGGAAAAGTCATAGAGAGACTTTTAAAAAAATATTTTACTATTTTATCCTCTAAAGAATGAAATGTGACTACCCCTAAAATCCCTCCTTTTTTTAACACTTTAGCAGCATTAATGAGTCCAAAAATTAGCTCACTTATTTCTTTATTTACAAATATTCTAAGAGCCTGAAATGCCTTGGTTGCATTATGAACTTTAAAATTTTTCCTTTTTTTTGATTTATCAATAATTTCCACTAATGATTTAGTATCAATTTTATTTTTAGATCTCTCTTTTATAATATTTCTTGAAATATATTTTGCTTCTTTTTCATCGCCAAAAAATTTAAAAATTTTTTCTAATTCCTTTTCATCAAGTTTATTAATTGCATCATCTGCTGAATAACTATTTAATCCCAAGCGCATATTTAATTGACCATTAGCATCGAAAGATAATCCTTTTTGTGGATCTTTAATTTGAGTGTAGGAATAACCGAGGTCAAAAATTACTCCTCTTATATTTTCGTTTTTAAGCTTTAAGTTATTTAATTGACTAAATTTAATATTTTTGAAAATAAATCTATTTTCAAAGTTTTTTTTTAATTGAGTAGCAATTTTTTCACTCTCTTTATCTCTATCAAGAGCTATTACATTTGTATTTTCAAAGTCTAAAATTTTTTTGGTATAACCGCCTTGACCGAAGGTACAATCGATAAATGTGCCACCATGTTGAGGGGAAATAACGCTAATAATTTCTTTTAGCAGCACCGGATAATGCTTTTGCATTTTCGGTACTATGGTGGCGTCCATTTATTTCTTGGAAGACCATTAATTTTTTTGTCTTCTTAAGAATGCTGGTATCTCAAGATCATCTTCTTCCTCTTCGTCTGGAGTCAATAAATCTTCGGGACTTGAATTATCAGATTCTGAACTAAATAAATCGGGTGCATCCGAGTCAACTCCGAATTCTTTTAAATCATTAGAAGTTTCTTCTTCGTTGTTAATATCTTGATGATCTTCATGGTTAGTTTCTATAGCTTCTTGAGCAAAAGATTTCTCCATTTCGTTAACTGAACTATCCTGAACTATACTCTCACTTTCCGTGCTAGCATTTTGAACAACTTCTTCATTCATCATTTGATTGTGAGTGCTTTCAGTTTGCTGTTCTTGGATAATCTCATTTTCAAGCTTTAAAGCATTGGCACCATGTGTAATTGGATTTGATGCTGTTGTGTTTGGAAAATTGAAAGATTGAGTAGATCCCATATTTGAAAAATCAGAGTAACCAGGGTTACGATTTTGAATTCGATGCACCATGTTTACAACAGATTTTGACTCTGGTTGCTGACCATCTAAAGAAGTTGCTACAATTGAAACTCTCATTTTTCCATCTAGCTCTGTATCAGTGATTGCACCAATAATTAACTCTGCTTCAGGATCAACTTCAGCTCTTACTTTGTTTACAGCTTCGTCAACTTCAAAAAGTTTAAGATCTTTACCACCAGTAATATTTACTAATAAACCTTTTGCACCTTTTAAAGTATAGTCATCTATTAATGGATTACTGATTGCCATCTCTGCAGCTTTTAAAGCTCTACCTTCTCCCTCGGCTTCACCAGTTCCCATCATAGCTTTACCCATTGCTGCCATTACTGTTTCAACATCAGCAAAATCTAAATTGATCAAACCAGGTCTAACCATTAAATCAGTAATACTTTGAACTCCATGCATCAAAACATTATTTGATAGATTAAAAGACTCTTCAAATGTTGTTTGTTCATTGGCTATTTTAAACAGGTTTTGATTAGGAATAACAATAATTGTATCAACATGTTTTCTTAACTCTTCCAAACCTTGTTGTGCTCTTCTCATTCTAGAGGGGCCTTCATATAAAAATGGAAGAGTCACAACACCTACGGTTAAGATATTTAATTCTTTAGCAGCTCTTGCGATGACATGAGCAGCACCAGTGCCCGTTCCACCACCCATACCAGCTGCAATAAAAACCATGTTTGCACCTTGAAGTGTATTTATAATTTCATTTAAAGATTCATCAGCAGCTGCCTGACCAATATCAAGTTTTGCACCAGCCCCTAAACCTTTTGTTAAATTTAAACCAATTTGAATTCTTGTTTTCGCTTTACTAAGCTTCAAATCTTGAGCATCAGTATTTACAGCAATAAATTCTACTCCTTGCAGATTATTTTCAATCATTTCATTAATTGCATTTCCACCTGCTCCACCAACTCCTAATACTAGTAATCGTGGCTGCAGTTCTTTTATCTCTGGTGCTTTAAAGTTAATTGTCATCTTTTATCCCCTATTGTTTATTATGTTGAAGCTCCCATTTAAGATTACCACGATTAATATTTGCTTTTTTCCTCGCTGTTATCTTAAATTTTTTAAATGCTGTTGGCTCCCATATTTGAAATGTTTGGCCTTGACCAACAAACAACATGCTATTTTTTATTTTTGCATGTTTTAATAATTTTGATGAAAGTGAAATTCTGCCCTCACTGTCAAATTGTAAATTTATACTTTCTGATAATATTGATGTTGCGAAGTAATCTCTTTTTTCCTCAAACGGATTTAAGGAGTCAATTGCTGATGAAATTTTTTCAATTCTATCTTGAGAACACGCTTCTATTGAGGGGTTATTAAATGATGGATAACAAATAACACCATTGTAACCTAGATTGGATAAATGTGACCTAAAACTAGCAGGCACAGATACTCTCCCTTTTTTGTCTAATTTGTTTTCGTATGTTGATAAAAACATAAAACATAAATCCCTTTAGTCCCATATAAATGGGAATTTATGGGATATTATGGGTTTTATAACTAGACGTCAATACCTATTATTTTATTACTAATATTTGTTTAATTGGTAATGAAAACAGATAATGGTACTTAAAAAATGAGAACAAACGAAGAAACCTATAGTGATATTTTGAATTGAAGTGCCAGATAAACTATAAGCCGGGTTCTGTCATTTAAACCTATCATTTGTCTAGGCTTAAGATCACTCTTAAGCTCAAGCAACTAACCCTGATGACTAGCCAAGGACGGCTTTTAGTTTTTCAACAATGTCATCTCTACTTAGTCTTGCTCCCAGTGGGGTTTTCCAGCGTTCATTGTTACCAATAGAACCGGTGTGCTCTTACCACACCTTTTCACCCTTGCCATGTTATGGCGGTTTATTTTCTGTGGCACTGTCCCTAGGGTTTCCCCCGCCAGGTATTACCTGGCACTGTGTCCTTGTAGAGCCCGGACTTTCCTCTTTAAATAAATCTAAAGCGATAAGTCATTTATCTGGCAATTGCAATTTATTACTAAAGTTTTTATTTTCAAGTAATATTATTTGAATTTTTTTGCTATGTTTTTGCTTATTAATAAGCATTCTTTGTCAATTATACCATTTATTAAAGATTGCCTAAATTTTCTTTGAAAAGCTTTTGTAAGTAATTTTATATTTTTATTTTTGTCTTTATCAAACGCTCTTGAATAACCAATTTTGTACAAAGTTTTTAAAAAATTATTTTCATCATGTTTATCTACTTTTGCTGCTCTTACTTTAGAAAGTTTTTTTTCATTTAAATCATGCCATAATCCAACTCTATTTCTTGATAAGTATCTCCAAGGAAACTTTTCACCAGGATCTTTTTTTCTATAAGGAGCAATATCAGAATGTCCCAAAACAAACTTAATTTTATATTTTTTAATTAGGTATTTGCTTAGTTTTAATATTGATTGAATTTGTTTTTTTGAAAATTTTTTATAATTATTTTCGTGACCTGGGTTACTTATTTCTATACCAATTGAGTGTTTATTAATTGATTTATAAT
>CACJMR010000030.1 GCA_902594605.1 uncultured Pelagibacteraceae bacterium | reverse complement strand
TGTTCATGTAATTTCTTCTGACCCAAACATCTCTCGGATGATGGCTTACACAATTGGTTTATATAAAGAGATTGAAAAAGAATCTGGTCATTCTGTAGGATTTAAACCTAGTGGAGGTTTTTATTTAGCTTCAAATGAAGTGTGGGCTGATTATTTAAAGAGAGAAAGATCAAAAGCAAGATATATGGGGCTTGACCAAGAATTTATTTCTTTAGAGGAAGTTAAAAAGAAAAATCCTCTAATTGATCCATCTAGATATTTGTTGGCCTTATGGGATCCTATCGATGGTGAAGTTGATCCTTCAGGAGTTACTTACGCTTTTGCAAAAGCTGCAAAAGTTCATGGTGGAAAATATTACACTCACACTGTCGTAAAAGATACGAAACAAAAAGAAGATGGAACTTGGGATGTCTTTACCGAAAAAGGAAATATAAATGCTGAAATAGTAATAAATGCAGGTGGTCTGTGGGCAAGAGAAGTTGGACAATTAGCTGGACTTAATCTTCCTGTTCAACCAATGGAGCATCATTATTTAATCACTGAACCTATTCCAGAAATTGAAGCAATGGGTGATCAACGATTGCCTATAGGTACAGATTTTGAGGGGAATATTTACTTTAGGCAAGAAGGAAAAGGAATGTTGCTTGGAACTTATGAACCAAAATCAACACCTTGGAAAGTAGAAGGAACTCCAATGAATTTTGGTCATGAGTTACTTGAGCCAAAGTTAGATAACATTGAAGATAGACTGGCAATTGGGTTTGAGAGAATGCCAGCATTAGAGCGTGCAGGAATAAAAAATATAGTTAACGGACCTTTTACCTTCGGTCCAGACGGAAGTCCTTTAATTGGTCCAGTGCCTGGAATGAAAAATTATTGGGTTGCAGTTGGTGTGATGGCTGGGTTTTGCCAAGGGGGCGGTGTTGGAAAATGTATTGCTGAATGGATTATTGATGGTGAACCTTCTATTGATGTTTGGGCAATGGATGTTGCTCGTTTTGGGGATTATGCATCACCTCAATATGGAACAATAAAATCTTCAGAAAACTATGAACGAAGATTTATTATGACTTTTCCCAACGAAACCTTACCAAAGGGAAGAAAACAAAAAACAACAGCACTTTATGATCGTTTTGTGAACAAAGGAGCTGTAATGGGGGATAGTTTTGGATTAGAAAATGTTTTGTGGTTTGCAAACAATAAAGAAGACGCTCATGAGGAACCAACAATAAAAAGATCAAGATCACATGATTATGTTTCAAAGGAAGTTATCAATGTAAGAGAGAATGTTGGCTTGATTGAAGTTGCAAATTTTTCAAAACATGAATTCAAAGGACCTGATGCTAGAAAATTTTTAGATCACATCATGGCTGGAAGACTTCCAAAACCTGGAAGAATATCTTTATCTCCAATGTTATCCTATAGAGGAAAATTGTGTGGAGATTTAACAGTTGCTTGTTTGGATGAAAATGAATTTATGGTATTTGGATCTGGTGCTGCTCAAGAAATGCATAGACGTTGGTTTGAAAGTCACTTAGATAAATTTAATTTAAATTATAAAAATAGATCTGATGAATTTCATGGATTATCAATTGCAGGACCTAACTCAAGGAAAGTTTTAGAAAAAATTGTAAGAGACGATGTTTCAAATGAAAAATTTAAATTTAGAGATTCTAGAAGAATGTTTGTTGGGGGAGTTCCAGCAATAATAAATAGAATTTCATTTACTGGCGAACTCGGATATGAAATTTATGTAGCACCTCATTATCAATTAAAATTATACGAAGAACTTATTGAAGCTGGAAAAGAATTTAATATTAAACCTTTTGGTGGAAGAGCATTAATGTCGATGAGGCTTGAGAAAAATTGGGGAGCCTGGACATTAGATTATAGACCAGATTTTACTGCTAAAGAAACAGGATTAGATGCTTTTATCAATTGGGATAAAGACTTTATTGGTAAAGAAAGTGCGCAAAAGGAAAATTCTTCAAACAAACTTATACCTTTAATTGTTGAAACCAATGATATTGATGTAACAAATAATGAAGCTGTTATGAATGGAGATCAAAGCATTGGCTATGTAACTTCAGGTGGTTTTGCGCATTTTGTAAATAAAAGTGTAGCGTTCACTTTTGTTGATCAAAAAAACATTAAATCTGAAAATAAAATTCAAGTAGAGATAAATGGAGATCTATTTAATTGTTCAATTATTAAAGAACCACTTTATGATCCAAGTGGTCAAAAAATGAGAAGCTAATGGCACAAAAAGACGTAGGAAACAAAATTCCAATTTATAAACTTAAAACTACTGACGAGGTTATGAAGTACTACGATGAGTGGGGAGACAAAGATAAATATAATAAAGACATGGTGGATTGGAACTATACAGGGCCTAAAGAAACCGTAGCAACTTTCAATAAACACGAAAATAATAAAGATACACTAATCTTTGATGCAGGCTGTGGAACAGGTCTAGTTGGAGTTGAGTTAAAAAAGTATGGTTTTAAAAATTTTCATGGAGCTGATTTATCTCAAACTTTATTAGATACAGTTCCAAAAGATCTTTATCAAAAATTAGTTAAAGTTGATTTAAACCAACCAATAGAAGCTGAGGATAATTTTTATGGTGGAGTGATGTGTGTTGGTACGTTTACATTTGGCCATGTAAAACCAAATGCATTAGATGAATTTATACGAATAACAAAAGCAGGTGGATTAATTTGTTTCACTATAAATGAAGGTATTCACGAAGAGTATGGTTTTGATAAAAAAATTGATATACTAAAAGATAATAAGAAATGGGAAGAAGTGGAATTTTTTAAATCTGACTATATTGCAAGCAAAGATGTTAACGCATGGTTAGGTTTGTATAGGGTATTATGAAGTTTAGTAGAAAAATAGCTCCTGAGATAAAACCAAGACAAAATTTTATTACTAAAAAAAGATTAAGAGAAGACGAGATTGATTTTGATAAATTAAGATCATATCGTTTAGACAGGGTTAGAAAAGAATTAGTAAAAAACAATTTAGAAGCTTGTATTCTATTTGATCCAGTTAATGTTCGTTATGCTTTAGATACTGTGAACATGAGTGTCTATAATATGCATAACTTAACAAGATATTGTTTTGTACCAGTCAATGGACCAACTATTCTTTATGAGTATTTTAATTGTGAAATATTATCGAAGCATTTGAATCTAATTGACGAAATAAGACCAGCAATCACATGGGATTATTTTAGTAATGGAGACCAAGCAGACAATCAATTATTAAAATGGATAAATGAAGTTAAAGATTTATCAAAAAATTATTTTAAATCAAAAAAAATTGCAATCGATGTTTTAAATGGTCCTGCGGTTACAGCCTTAAATAAAGAAGGTATTGAAGTTGTAGATGCAAAATTAATTTTAGAACAAGCAAGAGTAATCAAATCACCTGATGAATTAACTTGTATGAAAGCAGCAATAGAAGTTGCAGAAAAAGGTGTATCAAAAATGAGATCAGATCTTAAGCCAGGAATGACTGAAGATGAATTGTGGTCGATTTTACATAAAACGAATATTGAAAATGGAGGTGAGTGGATTGAGTGTAGAATTTTATCGTCTGGTGAGAGAACAAATCCATGGATGCAAGAGAGTAGTAATAAAGTTATGCAACAAGGAGAAATTGTTGCTTTTGATACAGATATGGTTGGTCCCTATGGATACTGTGCTGACATATCAAGAGCCTTTGTAGTTGGGCATAAATTTAATGATGAGCAAAAAAAACTATATTCAATGGCTAGAAATCAAATTGATCATAATTTTAGATTAATAAAACCAGGAATGAGTTTTAAAGAATTTATAAAAAAATCTTGGGTTTTGCCTGATGAGTATTATGGAAATAGGTATTCATGTATGGTTCATGGAATTGGGTTGTGTGATGAGTGGCCTCAAATAAGATATCCAACTGATGGTGGAGAAGAAGGTGGAACTTTTGAGAAGAACATGACAATTACACTTGAGAGTTATATTGGTAAAGTTGGTGGTAAAGAAGGTGTAAAACTTGAACAACAGTATCTTGTTGGTGAAAATGGACTTGAATTAATGTCCCATCATCCGTTAGAAGATATTTAATGAAAATTATTTTAGTAATGGGTTTGCCTGGAGCTGGTAAAACAACTCTAGCTGATGAGATGG
>CACJMR010000029.1 GCA_902594605.1 uncultured Pelagibacteraceae bacterium | reverse complement strand
TTTGAAATTTCCGAAATGAATTATTTTTTTTACTTTTCCTCTACAAAAAAGTCTAAAATAATCAATCATATGAATTGAGTTAGCATACATCCATTTATTTAAAACTTTTTTTGAATGCCCCGCTTTTTTTGCACTATAAACGTCTTCTTGATCCGTTACTTCCACAATTCTTTTGTTTTTATTACTTTTGATAATTTTTAAAGCTTCAATAGTTGAGTCAAAATAAGCTCTGTTCAAAGCCACAAATAATTTATTTCTATTTGACTTAGATTGTTTTAATAAATTGTTTGCATCTTTTAAACTTAACGATGGTGGTTTTTCGATTAATAAAGTTTTTGCATATTTCATTATTTTTTTACTTACTTGAAAAGTTTTATCTACTGGCACAGCAATAATAGCTAAATCAAATGATTTATTTTTTAAAAAATTTTCATTTGTTATAAATATATTTTTTTTAGTAATTTTTTTTACTTCTTTAAAGTTCTTATGAGATGTAGCTAAAATTCCTTTTATTTCAAATTTTCTTTTCTGATTTAGAATTTTTAAATATTCTCTTCCAATTCTACCTGCTCCTACAATAAGAACTCTAATTTTTTTTTCTTTTTTATTCATTTTGTGTTAACAAGATTAATTAAAACAGATTTTAATGAATAGATTTATAGAACAACTACAGAAAAAAATAAAACAAAAAACAGTAAAAGTATCTATACTTGGATTAGGGTACGTTGGACTTAGTTTATTGATAAGGTTAAATCAATTAGGATTAAAATGTTATGGTATTGATTTGGATAAAAGAAAAATTAATCTTCTTAAAAAAGGAAAGACTTATAATAATTTTTTTAAAAAAGAATCTGTAAGCAAATTAAAAACCAAAGCTGTTTTCTCTTCAGGTTATCAAAATATTAGTAAGAGCGATGTGATAATTATTTGTTTACCAACACCAATAACAAAAAACAAAGATCCTGATATGACGAGTATAAATCACGCAAATAATAGTATTCAGCCATATCTTAAAAAGGGTCAAATGCTTATTTTAGAAAGCACCACTTATCCAGGAACTACTGATGAGATTTTTTGTGAAAAATTATCTAAAAAATTTAATTTAGGAATAAATTTTTTTGTTTCATATTCTCCAGAAAGAATTGATCCTGGAAATGATTTAAATCGTCTTGAAACTACAACAAAAATTGTTTCTGGCTATTCAAGAAATTGCACAAAATTATCTAAAAATTTTTATAAATCTTTTCTAGGTAAAGTTCATGAGGTTTCAAATTTAAGAACAGCTGAATTTACAAAATTATACGAAAACATATACAGATCCGTCAACATAGGTCTGATAAATGAAATGAAAATAATATGTGATAAAATGAACTTAAATATTTACGAAGTAATAGAAGCTGCAAAAACAAAAGGTTTTGGTTTTTCTTCTTTCTATCCAGGCCCAGGCCTCGGCGGTCATTGTATTCCTGTAGATCCTTTTTTACTTAGTTGGAAGTCAAAAGAGTTTGATGTTCAAGCTAAATTTATAGGTTTGTCAGGAGAAATTAATGATAGTATGCCTTATTTCGTTTTAAATAAGATAATATTTGCTCTTAATAAGAATAATAAAAATATAAAAAATTCTAAAATTTTAATTTTAGGAGTAACTTATAAGAAAAACATAGATGATATTAGAGAGTCACCCGCTCTAAAAATAATTAATTTATTGCAAGATAATTTTTCTAATGTTCAATACTATGATCCATATATTAAGAAAATAACATTAGATAACAATAAAATATTAAAATCTACTAAAACAATAACTAATTTTAAAACTTTTGATTTAGTTTGTTTAGTAACAGATCATGATAAATTTGATTACGATAAGATCTTGAAACAGTCAAAAATAATAGTAGATACGAGAGGAAAATTTAATTCAAAATCAAGCAAAGTTTATATTTCATGAAAAAAAAGCATATTTATTTAGTAACGGGTTGTGCTGGGTTTATTGGTTATTTTGTTAATATTAAAATTTTTAAATATGTTGGGTGCTGAAGAATTAATCAAATAATTGGTCAAAAGTGCTGATGACTGAAGAAATAATTAAAAAGATTTTAGTTAAATCTATAAAAGTAAACAAAAATAATTTTCCAAAAAAAAATATTTTCTTTTATACTTCAAATATCTATAGACCATTGTGGACATATGAATTTGAAAAGTATTCAGATATAGATCTATTAATGACAAGTGAGCTAAGTGACCTTGAATTAAATAGTGATGATCTGTCAAAAGATTATAATTTTAGAGGTTACAATTTAATAACATGGAGAGAAATATATGTCTGGACTAAAGAAAACTATTATGATTTTAAAAAAATACTACCTAAAAGTAATATATATATTTCAGACCCAATAAGTGTTTTTGATAAAAATATAGATTTACATTTTTCAAATAGAATTATTAGTATATTTTCTTATGATATTGTTAAAGGTTACTATGGTATATCTCAACAGATTGACTATCTGTCAAATATACAAAATAAACATAACAAATTTTTTGAAGACATAATTTTATTATCTGAAAAATATAATTTTAATATTTTAATTAAAAATAAATTTAAACATAAAAAGTATGTAAAAAAAAAAAATATCTTTTATATGAATAAAGTATCATCAAAAAAAAATATTCAACTCATTGAACCAGAGGTGTCACCTCATAGAATTATTCAACACTCTGATGCAGTAATCTCTTTACCTCTAACTTCAACTTTTACAATTGGAAAGTATTATTCAAAACCTAGCATTTATTATGATCCAATTAATTTGTTGAAAAAACAAGGAGATAAACATCTCATTAAGTCTTTCCCAGATTTGGAGCAATGGTTCAAAAATCTAGACTTAAAACTAAAAAATTAAATGAAAATTAAAAAAATAATAAAAAAAAAATTAATTATTTCTTGCGAGCATAGTTTGTTAAGAAATTGGAAAAATATTAATGGGCCTGTATGTTTCAGAGTACCAAATTGGATTAAAAGTCCACTTGGAAAATATTATTTATTATTTTCTGATCACCAAGGTAAATATTTAAGACTTGCATATTCAGATAATATGAATTCAGAATGGAAAATTTCAAAAACTAAAATTCTTGAGATAAAAAAGTTTAAGAAAATTTTGTATGATCATATTGCTTCTCCAGAAATATATTTAGACCATAAAAATAAAAATGTTTGTATATATTTTCACTCAAGATCTCGAAGATTTGGTAGAGAACAATTAACTTTTGTGGCCACATCTAAAAATGGTATTGATTATAAAATAAAAAATAAAGATCCAATAGCGCCATTTTATTTTAGAATTTTTAAGTATAAAAATTTTTTTTATGGACTTACAAAAGGTGGAGATCTATTTAAATCAAAAAATAAATTTTCAAAGTTTAAATTTATAAAAAATATTTTTAATAAATATAGTGATAAATATCATAATAAAAAAGGTTCAGTTCGTCATCTGTGTGTTAAAATTAAAAAAAAATATTTGGAGGTTTTTTATACAAAGATAGGCCATCGACCAGAAAGAATTTATCGTGGAATTTTGAAATTTCTTAAAAATGATAAGAATTGGAATGTTAAACATTTAGAGGAAATATTAAGACCAACAAAAATTTATGAGGGTTCAAATTTAAAAATTAATATCTCTAAATCTGGACCTTCAAAAAAAATTGAAAATGCAGTAAGAGATCCATATATATTAGATGATAAAAATAATACATATTTATTTTATTCTGTTAAAGGAGAAAAAGGAATAGCGTTTGCAAAAATTATTTATGAATAAAAGAATAAATAAAATTTTTATTTGTGGTTGTGGTCATACAGGAACTACAATTTTAGCAAGGATTATAGGTAATCACTCAAAGATACACTTAATAAATTTTGAAACAGGCATGTTTCTATTAAATAGATACTATATAAAAGATAAATTAATCAAAAAATTTTCAAATGAGGCGTTAAAAAAAAAAAAATTTTATATTTTAGAAAAAACTCCCAGACATATATGGCATGTGGATTATATTAATAAAATTATTAAAGATCCCAAATTTATTCTCACAACTCGAAGACCAGAAGAAACAATTTATTCACTATATAAAAGATATAAAAATTTAGATTTAGCAATTCAAAGATATCAAGACGATTCAATTCAAACTTTAAGAAGTTTAGAATTGAAAAATTCTATTTTGATAAAATATGAGGATTTAATTTTAAATACCGAAGTAACTTTAAAAAAAATTTGTAAATTTTTGAATTTAAGAATTGAAAAAGATATGATTAATTTTTTTAAAAAACCTATTGAATGGAACTTAACCAATCCATTTTCTGGCAAAAAAGATTATCATAATGAAAAAAGAAACATGCAAGCAAATCTGCCACTTAGTAGAGAAATAAAAAAAAATGAAATTCCTTTAAAAATAAAAAAAAAAATTAACATTTTTCTAAATAAAAAAAATATTGGTTCTAAAATTAAAAAACAATTTGGTTATTAAAAGTAAAGTTTTTGGATAAGATTTAATGTTTTAATATTTTCCCTTAAAGAAACAAGTTTATTTTTTTTTAATAGAAAAAAATTTTCAATATCATTGATTTGATTTAGGTATCCCTCTTTAAATTTATCTTTACTAAGTTTT
>CACJMR010000028.1 GCA_902594605.1 uncultured Pelagibacteraceae bacterium | reverse complement strand
TTTAAATTTTGATGAAAAATGGATTAGTGACAAATATATTAACACTTATGACAGGATTGAACCTTCATTGGATGAATTCAATAATTTTACTGAAAAATTGTCAAAAAAATATAAGCTTATAATAGTTAATGGTTATAAGGAAAACCGTGTACTAAATAATTTTAAATCAATTAATAAAGATAAAATACTTATCAAGGACAAAATTGATATCTTTGAATTTCAAACACTAATTAAGCACTCAAATTGTCTTATCACATGTCATGGGGCGCCATCACATATTGCAAGCAATTATAACATAAAAATAATTGATATTATTGATAAATCTGAATTAATTTTTTTTGAGTCGTATAATTTTCATTTTAAAAATAAGGTGCAGTTATTTAGAGAAAGTTTTTATAGTCTAAGTTCAAAAATACTTAATTCAATTTAAAAAACTTTATAATTTTATTTTATTTAAAGCATTATTTTTAAATAAATTTGCCTCTCTAATATATCTTCTAACCATTTGTGTTGATTTATGACCTGTCATAGCCATTATGCTTCGCTCATCTGCGCCAGATTCTGCAGCAACTGTTGCAAAACCTGATCTTAAACTATGTCCTGCAAAATTTTTATTTTCTATACCTGCTGAATTTAAATATTTTTTCATTAATAAAACTACTGATTGGTCAGTTAATCTTTTATCTGTTAGTGATAAACCTTTTGTAAATCTTCTAAAAATAGGACCGGTCTTAATTTTTGAAATTTCTAACCATTTTTGCAAGTTTTTAACAGGACAATAAACTTCATTATTGAAGTAGGGTAGCCCTTTAATCATACCTTCACCATATTGATCAGTCTTTGATCTTTTTATCGTGATTTTGAGACCTTCAGGAACAAATTCTAAATCCTCAAAATCTATTGATATAAGTTCTGTTCTTCGAAAACCTCCTCCAAACCCAATTAATATTATTGATTTATCTCTTAATTTTTTAATTTCCTCTAATTTTTGTTCATTTATTACATTAATTATTAATTTTAAATGATTGATTAATATAGGTTTTTTTCCTCTTTGATTGCTTCCTTTTACTCTTCTAATTCCCATTAAATTTTCAACTATGATTGGATGTTTGGTATCCAAATAATGACCTTTTAACTTATGGACCATGCTAATTGACACCAGTCTTCTTCGTAATGTGCTTATTTTTGAATTTTTAGATAGATGAGTTAGGTATAGTGAAACTATTTTAGGTTCAGTTGGTAATGAATTTAACCCATGCTTTGCACAAAAACCACCGAAATCTTTGAAGTCAGATTTATAAGCTCTCAAAGTGTTATTTGCTTTGGAGCTTTTTAGGTTATTTAAAGTTGCCTCGTGAAGCAATTTTAAGTCTGTTGTTAACTCACTCATATAATTACTATTGATAACAATTAATTATCGTTAATAATATATCAAGTGTTTTATAATGTCAAATTAAATAATTTATTAATTTAAAGGACAATTAATGGCATTGTGAGAACAACAAGTATGAAATATTAATTAAAGATGGGCATAGACGGAGTAATTGAACCGATATATTTCTTAATAACATCGTTTGGTTTTGCAATATTGAGTTTTATTAATTATAGAAAATCTGGAAAAACACTGGAAACTATTTATCTTTCAATTTTAACTATTTTCTTTATTATCTGCTTCATTATATTAAATTTTTATTGATGAAAGGTACTAAATTTCAATTGAAAGTCTGGAATTACCTTAAAACTATACCAAAAGGGACTGTTAAAACCTATAAACAGATAGCAATAGCTATAAAAAGCCCAAAATCAGCGCGTGCTGTAGCTAATGCGTGTGGAAAAAACCCTTATGCCCCCAAAATACCATGTCATAGAGTAATTCGGTCCGATGGAGGCCTTGGTGGGTACTCTGGTAGAGGTGGAATTAAGACAAAGCTGCGTTTATTGAGATCTGAAAAAGTTGATATTTAGTGGCTTTTTTAGACTATTTTATGGTCAAAAACACAAGTAAAATCAATGTTTTTTCAATATTTAAGAGTATTTTAGCATGAATAGTGTTATGCACCCTTTAGTTGTACTATATATCATGATATAACAAAATAAAACACCTCTATGGCCGTTTAAAACACATATTCTATTACTGCATTGCTCTACTTTTCAATGAGAACAAGGCTTATTTTAGAGTCTAATTTCAAAGAATTTTTTATGAATTTTTGTTCCCCTACCCACATGGTATAATAAGAATTTTGAATATTGTGTATAATTAGAGTAAAAAACTATTGGTATTAAACACTTTTAAGCATAGCGCTTTATTTTCTCTTTCAAGCTTGTCATTTTTGCCTTAGTTCATTTAAATTAGTATCAATTATTTCTAATTTTCTTGTATAAACACAATTATTCACTTTAACTTATGTTTATTAATATAATTAATTTATATAATAATTACAATGTTTTATATGAATATATTAAAGTATTACATTATATATAAGTAAATATTTATTTACTATTAATTAGAACGAGTAAGCAAATACTCTCTTCTAGAAATATATAAACCACTGAGAACAATAATAAACAAACCTAAATAAGTCCAATTATCAGGTAACTCATGAAAGAAATAGTAACTAATCAGTATATTTGTAATAATCTCAGTATAGCCCAAAGGAGCTAATTTAGAGGCGTCAGCGTATTTGAGTGATAATATGAGGAAAAGGTGCGCTACAGAGGCTATTAGGCCGATTAAAGCCATCAAAATCCACTGATTTGACGTAGGATTAACCCAAACTGAGGGCATAAATAGGCTAATTATTATGGTTCCTATCAAACCAGATAACAAAAGAGTTAAAAGAGGATTATCAGAGGTACTGAGCTTCCTGGTGATTATAAGATAAAATCCATAGCAAATTCCATTACCTAAAGCAGCCATGGTAGCTAAATTAAGCTCAATGAAACCAGGTCTAATTACAATTAAAGTTCCAATAAATCCTAATGATACAGCAGCCCACCTCTTTACCCCTACTTTCTCATTTAAAAAAAAGGGAGATAAGGCTGTAACACAAATTGGGGCAACAAAAGCTAAGGTTAAGGCTTTAGGAAGTGAAATTTCCGATATTGCATAAAAGAACAAATAAGTAGAAAACACAAAAATTAATCCTCTAATTAATTGAAGGGCTGGTTTTTTCGTCCAAACTAATGAATGCCTATAAAAGATAAGCATTAAGGATAATGTAAAGACTACAGTAAAAAAATATCTTGCCCACGTTATCTGTAAAACATCCATAGATGAGCTTAAATATTTAGCAAAAGCGTCCATTACAGGAACAATCATCCAAGCAGATGCATTTAAAATTATAGCCTTCATAAAAGAAGGATATCTCTTAATAGAAGTATTTTAAAGCAAAGAATAATGTAATCGGAATAGTGAATAAGGACATGATTGTAGATACTACAATTGTGCTAGATATATTATCTACAATTTCTTTAGGAGAATACATGTTCGCAATCAAATAACACAAAATTGCACTAGGCATACAAGACTGAATTAACAGAACACCAGCTGCTATACCAGATAAATTAAAAAATTTTATAACAGCAAATCCAATAATAGGACCTAATATTACTCTTCCAAAAGAAGTTATTAATGCATCTTTAAAAGAAAATACTTTCATTTGTGTAAGAGCAACACCTAGCGACATAAGGATCATTACAATCATTCCATAAGCTAAAAGCATTACAGTATTTAATACAAATTGTGGAAATGGAATTTCAAAATACAAAAAAAGTACAGTAATTAAAATTGCATAAAATGACGGACTTTTTACTATTGTTTTAAAATCAAAGGCTCGTTTTGCTAAAAAAATATTTAAAGTAAAATGGAGCAAAACAATTAGAGATGAAATTGCAGCAGCTATACCCATTCCTAATTCACCATAGGCAAATAAACAAATTGGAATACCCATATTACCCGTATTGGGTAAGATAAAAGTTGGTAATTCACGAACATAATCTTTCTTCATAAGAACAAGAAAAATTAAACCTACAATCCCAAATAATGTTAATAAGATAATTGCGTAACGAAAATATTCACTAAATAATTCAAAAGTTACACCACCTGCTGTAATAGCAAATATAACGAGAGCTGGAGTTCCAAAGTTACCAGCGTATGTAGTTATAAATGATGTATCAAAATTGGGATTTTTTTTACCCAAATGATATCCAAGACCTACTAATAGGAATACGGGAAATAAAACTTCAAAAAGCTTTAAATATATTTCCATTAACCAAACAATCTAATTAATGTTGGTGTTTTTAAAATATTTTTATTTTTTTTGAAAATAGACAAACAATTATGAATATTAATATCAGTTGTTTTATGTGTTATAATAACAATTGTTGCTTTATTATTTATTTTATCAGGTGTCTGTATTAGTCTTTTAACTGAAATTTTATATTTAGCTAAACGATTAGTTATTTCAGATAATACACCAGGCTTATCTTTTACCTCGAATCTCAAATATAATGAATTAACATAATTATTTACATTATATGGTTTTAAAGATTTAAGCTTAGAAACACTAACACCAAAAGGTTTTTTAATATTTCCACGCAAAATTGATAATAAATCAGAAAGTAATGATGAAGAAGTAGGACCTGGTCCAGCACCCTCCCCTTGTAATACGCTTTCTCCAACAGGTTTACCTTGCAGAATT
>CACJMR010000027.1 GCA_902594605.1 uncultured Pelagibacteraceae bacterium | reverse complement strand
AGAGAAGGCCAATCAGAATTCAGTAAAACAGGTGGAATTCATGCAAGTGGTCTTTTTAATAGCAATGGAGAATTAGTTGCTGTCAGAGAGGATGTAGGAAGACATAATGCTCTTGATAAACTTATTGGTTGTGCATTAAAGAACAATCAAATTGATCCGAAAAACCAATTTATAACATGCTCAGGTAGACTAAATTTTGAATTGGTTCAAAAGGTTTTGATGACGGATATAGGTATAATGATAGGTGTTGGTGCGCCAACTAGTCTTGCTATCGATTTAGCGAATAAATTTGACATTACCCTTGTTGGTTTCGTAAAGAGGGACAGTTTTAATATTTACACAAATAACAAAAAAGTTATTGTGGGCTAAATTAATAAAAGGGTATTTGTGTCAAAAAATATAAGTAATTTATCAGGCAGAATAGGCTTAAAAGATAACCTATTTAAGCAAATCTCAGAAAATACCTTAAGCGATAATCCACAAGATATTAAAGAAATTGCCAAAAAACATAACCTTGGAGTTTCAACTCTCCATGGTGCAGAATCCTTTTATGAATTTTTGAGACCCTCTCATAGAGAAAAGAAAGCTTTTGTTTGTAACGGTAGTGCATGCATGTGCGCGGGAACTCAAAATAAATTAAAAAATAAATTAAAAGAAAAACTAGGTGATGACAAAGTTGGAGAAATGTTCTGCTTAGGTCATTGTTATGAAAACCATGCATTTCACTATGATGGAGAAAATTATGCTGGTAAAGATATAGAAAAAATTGACCAAATAATTAAAGGTGAAGAAATTAAGCAAGAAAAATTTTTCTCAAAAAGTTTTGCTACAACAAGTTTTTTAATGGATGACAAGTTATCTTCAACTGATCAATTCAAAGAGCAATTAAGTAAATTTTTAAAAACAGATAAAAAAGAAATAGTAAAATCATTATTAGATTCAAATTTAACAGGAAGAGGCGGTGCTGGTTTTCCAACAGGAATGAAATGGGATTTTTGTAGTAAAGCAAAAGGAGATAAAAAATATGTTATCTGTAATGCAGATGAAGGCGACTCTGGTGCTTTCTCAGATAGATATTTATTAGAGGACCAACCTTTAAAAGTTATTTTTGGAATGGTGATTTGTGGTTATGTGATAGGAAGTAATGAAGGAGTTTTATACATAAGAGGTGAATATCCTAAATCTATTGAAGCAATTAATGGCTGCATCAATGAACTTAAAAAATTAAATTTACTAGGTGAAAATATTTTAGGAACCGATTTTTCTTTTGATCTTGGAATTTGTATCGGACAAGGTGCTTATATTTGTGGAGAAGAAACAGCTTTGATTGCATCTATTGAAGGAAGAAGAGCAGAAGTTGATGTAAGACCTCCGTTTCCTGTAACAGAAGGTTTATATAAAAAACCAACGGTAGTTAATAATGTTGAAACATTGGCTGCTGCAACTGGAATTTTATTAAATGGATCAGAAAAATTTTCTTCAGTTGGAAATAAAAAATCAGCTGGAACAAAATTAGTTTGCTTAGATAGTTTCTTTAACAACCCAGGTGTTTATGAAATTGATATGGGTACACCAATGAAAAGAATATTTAATGAAATTGGTGGTGGATATAAAGAGCCTGTTAAAGCCTTTCAAATAGGAGGTCCATTAGGTGGAGTTGTTCCTTTAAGTGAAATAGAAAATTTAAATTTAGATTTTCAAGAATTTACAGCAAAAGGTTTTATGTTAGGTCACGCAAGTGTAGTTAGTATTCCAAAAGATTTTTCAATGGCTGAATACATTCATCACTTGTTTGAATTCTCAGCAGAAGAATCATGTGGGAAATGTTTCCCAGGAAGACTCGGATCTTACAGAGGTAAGGAAATGTTTGACCAAGCTAAGAAGAAAACAGCTAAAATTCCTTTAAAATTACTAGAAGAATTGTTGGTTACCATGCAAAAAGGATGCTTATGTGCTCTATGTGGAGCAATCCCAACTCCAATTCAGAACATCCTAAAATACTTTGGTGATGAAATGAAAAATGATATGGTGAAAGATAATTAATGAGCTCAGAAAAAAGAAAAATTGCTTATATTGACGGAAAACCATACGAAATTGGTCCTAAACACACGTCTATTTTAAAATTTGTCAAAAGCTATGTAGGTGAAAAAAAAGTACCTACTTTATGTGATGATCCAAACCTAGCTCCTTATGGTGCTTGCAGAGTTTGCTCTGTAGAAGTTGCTTTAGAAAAAGATGGTCCAACAAGAGTGGTCGCATCTTGTCATACTCCAGTTGCTGAGAACCAACATATCTTTACTTCAAATGAAACTTTAACAAGTCTAAGAAAAAATATTGTTGAATTAGTTTTAACAGACCATCCAATGGAATGTGATACTTGTGAGGTAAATAATAATTGTGAATTACAAACAGTTGCAAACGACTTAGGAGTTGCTGATCACAGATACAACAGTCCTAAACAGCATAAAGGTATTCCGAGAGATACTTCTCACGATTACATGAGAATGAATTTAGACAATTGTATTAATTGTGGAAGATGTGTCAGAGCTTGTGATGAAATTCAAGGTTCATTTGTACTTACAATGAGCGGAAGAGGTTTTGAATCTAGAATAACAACTGATAATGATATGATGTTTGGAGATAGTTCATGTGTATCTTGTGGTGCATGTGCGCATACATGTCCAACAGATGCAATTTCAGATGTTTTTCAATCTAAATCTGCAGCTGTAGATAAAAAAGTTAGGACAACTTGTTCATACTGTGGTGTTGGATGTAATTTAGAAGCATCAATAAAAGATGATAAAGTTGTTGCAATAGATACTCCAAAACAAACAGAGGTAAATGCTGGTCATACTTGTATTAAAGGAAGATATGCATTTAGTTTTTATGATCATCCAGACAGATTAAAAACACCTTTAATTAAAAGAAATGGAAAGTTTGAAGAAGCTTCGTGGGATGAAGCTTATGATTTTATTAAAAAAGAAATGAACAGAATTACAAAAGATAACGGTCCAGATGCCTTTGCTGGAATTTCTTCTGCAAGATGTACGAATGAAGAAAATTATGTTTTTCAAAAAATGATTAGAGCGGCTGTGGGAACTAACAGTGTAGATTGTTGTGCAAGAATTTGTCATTCACCAACAGCTTGGGGAATGCAACAAACTTTTGGGACTGGGGCAGCAACTAACTCTACAGAAGATATTTATCATGCGGATTTATTTTTGGTAATTGGAGCTAATCCAACAAATGCTCATCCTGTAACAGGAGCAAAAATAAAACAGCAAGTGATGAAAGGTAAAAAATTAATTGTACTTGATCCAGTTACAACTGAACTTGCAAAACTTGCTGATTATCATATTAAACTAAGACCAGGAACTAATGTTGCAGTTCTAAATATGATGTTGCACTTTATTATCAAATCAAAACTTTATAATGCAGATTTTATTAGAGATAGAACTGAAGGTTTTGATAATTTCTTAAAAGAAATTGAAAGACAAGATGTTGATCATTTAGCAAAAGTAGCTGGTGTAGATAAACAATTAGTTAAAGAAGCAGCAATTGCATATGCTACTGCAAGAAATTCAATGGAGTTCCATGGTTTAGGAGTTACTGAACACGAACAGGGATCTAAAACAGTAATGTTAATTGCAGATCTAGCAATGATCACTGGAAACATTGGAAGAAAAGGAGTTGGGGTTAATCCTTTAAGAGGTCAAAACAATGTTCAAGGTGCAGCAGATATGGGATGTCAACCACACCAAGGTGCTGGATATTTCCCTGTAGCTGATGAAAAGCATCAAGAATTCTATACTGAAAAATATGGAGTAACTCACCCAACTAAGCCAGGATTAAAAATTCCTCAAATGTTTGAAGCTGCAATAAACAAGGAATTAAAAGGTTTATGGATTATAGGGGAAGATATTGTTCAAACAGATCCTAATAGCGCACATGTAATTGAAGCTATGAACTCTTTAGAACTTTTAGTAGTTCAAGAGATATTTATGAGTGAAACAGCAAAATTAGCAACTGTTGTTCTGCCAGGTACAACTTTCTTAGAAAAGGATGGAACTTTTACAAATACTGAGAGAAGAGTTCAAAGAGTGAACAGAGCAGTGCCTCCTTTACCAGGCACTAAACCTGATGGATTAATTGTAACTGAGATGATGCAGAAATTAGGATTTGATCAGCCAACTTATGATGCAGATCA
This sequence comes from uncultured Pelagibacteraceae bacterium, assembly GCA_902594605.1. GTDB lineage: Bacteria > Pseudomonadota > Alphaproteobacteria > Pelagibacterales > Pelagibacteraceae > Pelagibacter. The sequence continues at coordinate 951 of CACJMR010000027.1, read as the reverse complement.
AGTTCTAGCAGAAATTGCTGATATCGTTCCTTTCTTTAAGGGAATTACTAGAGAGAGACTTGGAAAATTTGGATTACAGTGGCCAGTTCAAGAAGATGGAACTGATACAAAAATTTTACATACAGAGACATTTAAATTAGGTAAAGGCAGACTAAAAAACTTTGATTGGAAAGAGTCTTCAGAAATAGAAGCTAATCAAAAAGACTATCCTTTGATTTTAACAACTAGTAGAGTTTTACAACATTACAACGCAGCAACAATGACTAGAAGAACAAAAAATATAAACATTGTTGACGAAGATGTTTTGTTAATTCACCCTAAAGATGCGGCTCATAGAGATCTAAATACTGGTGATATTGGAAGACTTTATTCAGGTAGAGGCGAAGTTGCGCTTAAAGTTGAGGTTACAGACAAAGTTAAAGAAGGAATTGTGTTTACTACGTTCCATTTCCCAGAACATATGGTCAATATGGTTACAGGTCATGGTAAAGATGAAGAAACAATGTGTGCTGAATACAAAGTATCTTCTGTTGAAGTACAAAAAATCTCTAATCAATTTAAAACAGAAGTTAAACCAAAAGAAAATCAAGCTGAAGTTAGTTAATTAAAATGACCATTGGTTGGCATTTTGATAATACCTATTCAAAGTTATCAAATACGTTTAAAGAAAATATTAAACCAACTCCTGTTCATGATCCTGAATTGGTAATTTTAAATGAGGAACTAGCGTCTACTTTAAATTTAGATTTTTCAAAAACAGATAAAAAAAAATTAGCAGAAATATTTTCTGGAAACTCTATACCGGAAGATACTCATACAATTGCTCAAGCATATGCAGGTCATCAATTTGGACACTTTACAATGTTAGGAGATGGTAGAGCAGTTTTATTAGGTGAGCATTTGGTTAACAACGACAATCGCTTTGATATTCAGTTTAAAGGATCAGGAAGA
>CACJMR010000026.1 GCA_902594605.1 uncultured Pelagibacteraceae bacterium | reverse complement strand
AGGTTTTAATAGATGTTGGATTGATATTATGCACCAATTATCTTCTGGTATTTTTTTCAAAATAAATTTTTTATTAATTGTTTTATACAAAAGTCCATTTTTTACGTTAGGCCCGATTACACTAGGTACCCTTAAAATTAAGTGTTTATTTACTTTATTAATAATTAAATTTTCTGACAAAATTTTTGATGAAGCATAATCAATTAATTTATTTACTTGGATTGGAAATGGATAGCCAATTCTAGCAAATTTATTGTAAACTTTCGTCGAAGAAATAAAAATTATGCTAGTTTTATGATTTTTAACAATATTTTCTGTAAATAAGTGGTTAATTAAATAGCTTTTTCTGGAAAAAATTTTATTTTTTTTACCTGGTACGTTTGCAGCGCAATGAATTATGCAATCAAATTTTAATTTACTAAAAAAATTATTTACTTTCTTAGTATTTGATAAATCAATTATATAATCATTTTTAATATCTTTACCTAAAGTTTTTATTTTATGTTTATGTTTTAATTTTTTTTTTAAAAATGTGCCAATATAGCCATTTGCTCCAGTAATTAATATTTTCTTCATCAATTAAATATTATGAATTATATTAATAATTTAATTTTTATAATAACTATATAACATTTTAAATATTACCATATGAATATTTTATTAACTGGAGCAGGAGGTGTTTACATTAAGCATCTAATTAGAAAGTTAGATAAGAATATATTTGATGAAGTTACCATAGTAGATTGTAATTATAAAACATTAAAAAATATTCGAGCAAATTTTAAATATAAAGTTCCAAAAGGTGATAACAAAAAATTCTTACCAGCAATATCTAAAATAATCAAAACTAGAAATATTAAGGTAGTGGTTTGTGTAGTTGATAAGGAATTAATAAAATTTCATAAGTTAAATAACAAGATTTTACTTTTACAGCCTAAGCGAAATTTTTCAAAACTTTGTCTTAATAAGTTTAAGTTATGTAGAAAGTTATTTAAAACAAATATTAACAACTTTGATACTTATCTTTTATCAAATTATAAAAATACATTTCATTTTCCAATAATAATTAAGCCAATTTATGGTTGTGGTAGTAGAGGTGTTGTTAAGATTAAAAACGAAAAACAATTAAATAATTTTAAAAAGAAAAAAATTAATAAAAAAAAATATATTGTACAAAAAATTATTAAAGGAGATGAGTATACAGTATCAGTGATTTTGGATAAATCTTCAAAAGATTTCCAAATTATTCCAAAAAAAATAATAAAAAAAAAAAGATTTACTAGGGAAGCAATTACAGAGAAAAATAATTTAATCAATAGTATTTGTAAAAAAATTATTAAAAATTTTAAACCTGGTGGTCCTTTTAATGTACAGTGTATAGCTAATAAAAAAAATTTAGAAATATTTGAAATTAACCCAAGATTGTCAACATCTTCGACATTAACTGCTGCATCAGGTATTAATGAAATAAATACTTTAGTTAAAAAGCATTTGAATAAAAAATTTTCAATTAAAAAATTAAAATGGAAGAGTAGTGTAAAATTATTACGAAATAAAAAGGAAAATTTTATTTATAACTCAAAATAAATAATATAATAATTAAAATATAAATTAAATGAATCTTAGGAATTCAAAAATATTAGTTGTAGCCGCGCATCCAGATGACGATGTATTAGGCTGTGGAGGAACTATTGCAAAAGCAATATCTTTAAAATCAAAAATTAAAATACTTTTCTTGGGCGAAGGAGTATCAGCAAGATTTGGAATTGGAAATGAGAATAAAAAAAAATCATTAGATGCAAGAAAAAAAAGAAATATAGAATGTAAAAATTCTCTTAAAATTTTAGGTGTAAATGATTATATATTTGAAGAAAGGTTTTGTACTCAATTTGATACTTACCCATTATTAAATATTGTTAAGTCTATAGAAAATCAGATCAGCATTTTTAAACCTAATTTGGTTTTTACGCACAATCCATCCGAAGTTAATATTGATCATAGAATAACTCACAACGCAGTTGAAGTTGCGACTAGACCAAAGAAAAACTCTTTTATTAAAGAAGTATATTCTTTTGAAATTGTTTGTAGTGGTAATTGGAAATTTAATAAAAATTTCTCACCAACAACTTATGTTGATATTTCTAAATTTATGAAAAGAAAATTAAAAAGCTGGGAGCAGTATAAAAATGAAACAAAGAATTTTCCATTTCCTAGATCTAGAGAGGGTTTAAAGGTATTAGCAAAATATAGAGGAATGCAATCATATTTAAAATACGCAGAGGCTTTTAAATTAGAGAGAGAATTAGTTTAGCGCTTTAAATTTCGCAGTATTTGATGAAAAACTTTGCAATAATAATACCTGCATTTAATGAAAAGCAAAATCTTGAAATATTAACAAAACATATCCTTAAAATATTACCTCGTGCGAATATCTACATAGTAGATGACTCAAAAGATAAAGATCAAATTCCTTATTTTAAAAAAAAAAATAAAATAAATTATTATTTAAGAAAAAATAAAAAAGGAAGAGGGTCTGCAGTAATTTATGGAATGAAAAAAGCATTAGTTAACAAAAAAAATCAAAATTTCGTTGAGATGGATGCTGATTTTTCTCATTCTCCCAAAGAACTAATTAAAAATATAAATTTTTATCATAAAAATAATTTTGATTTATTAATTTCAAGTAGGTATCTGCCATCAAGTAAAATAATTGATTGGCCTTTAAAAAGAAGAATTTTTTCATTGTTAGCAAATTTTCTAATTGGTATTGTGTTGAAACTAAATATTAGTGATTACACTAATGGATACAGAATTTACTCAAAGAGATCTGTAATATGTATAGTTAAAAAATGTGGAAAAATAGGTGATGGATTTATTATTTTATCTGAAATTTTATTAACTTTAAAAAGTCAGGGTTATAAAATAGGAGAAATTTCCTCAATTTTTAAAAATAGAAGCAGGGGTAAAAGCAATGTAAACTTAAGGTTAATATTTGGATCTTTGAAAGGCTTACTTAATTTATTTTTAATTAAGATAAAAAAATAAAATCAAAAATTTTTTTTGATTAAATAAAATAATCTTTCTTTTTGTTATCTGTTAGAACATGTAACTCAGCAACATTTTGTGTTTCAGAAAGATGAACTCGAAAAATACTAGGTCCTTTTTCGTTTAGAAACTTTTTAAATTTTTTAATAAGTTTTACATCTGTTCCATTGTAAAATTCATGATAATTTATACCAAAACCTTTTGAAATTTTTTCAATATTTGGAGGGAAATATCCATTTTTTTTATCATTACCATGAGTTCTGCCATTAAAAGCAAGCAAGGTCCCCAATTTTGTATTCCCTAAAGATCTGTTATCTAAAACTATTATTTTAACTGGAATTTTATGATTTTTGATATGTTCTAACTCCTGTACATTCATCATAAAGCCACCATCACCTGTAAAAGCAATTAACTTTTTATTTTTTGATTTTTTAGAATAATGACCTCCTATTGAAGCTGATATCGAGTGTCCCATTGGTGAATGGCCTGTATGGTTTATAATTATTTGCTCCTTTTTTTGTAAAAAAGATTGAAAAAACCAAACTTGATTAGCACCAGCATCAGGAAAAATTAAACTGTTTTTATTTATAGTTTTTGAAATTATATCAAAAAATTTATAAACACTTATAAATTTTTTTCTTTCTGATGTATTTTTATTAAATATTAAAATTTTAAACAAATTTTCTTTAGCTTTCTTGCATTCATTGATCCAACTTTTGTTAACTCTATTGATTTTTGGATTTTTACCTAATTTTAAAAATAAATCTTGAATTAAAATTTCAATTGCAATATGTGGTTTTACCAGGCCATTGTTCAGTTCATTCTTATCAATATCGATTGCAATTATTTTGGCTTTTTTTCCAAATTCACCAAAAACATTTTTTACGCCAAATCTTTGCCCAATGCATATAAGCAAATCACATTTTGATGTTAAATGATTTGCAGATCTATGCCCATTTTTTCCAATTGACCCAAAGTAAAGTTCATCATCGTACGAGGTTAAGTCTTGAGACATCCATGTGGTAACAAACGGAATTTTATATTTCCTAACAAACTGCAAAAACTGTTTTTCCTGATTTGCCCTATTAACTCCACCGCCAACTAAAATAAGTGGTTTTTTTGCTTTGTTAATTTCTTTTTTTAAATTATTAATTTTGTTTATATTTAATTGTGAAATTTTTTTTTTGTTTAATTTAAAACTTAAAAGTTTTTTTGGATTAACCATTGTTCTTTGAATATTAAAAGGGATATCAAAAATTACTGGACCAGGTCTTCCAGATATTGCTAGTTCGTATCCTTTTTCAAGTTCATATCTTACTTTTGAAGCATCATTAATTTGAGTTGCATATTTGGTTATTGGTTTAAATATCTCAACTACATCAGTTTCTTGAAATCCAAGCTGTCTTACTCCTCTGTCTTTTTTCAAATGAATTTGGCCAACTTGACCAGTAAAATAAAAACATGGAATAGAATCATAAAATGCTGAACACACTCCTGTTAAAAGATTTGTGGCTCCTGGCCCACTTGTCGCGAATCCAGCAGCAAAACCATCAAGTCTCGCCATAGTATCAACTTGCATGGATAATGCTTGTTCATGATAAGGAACAACATAATTTAATTTAGGATGTCTTCCGATTTCATCAATAAAATTCATTACAGCCCCACCTTGGTAGACTGGTATAGTTTTTATCTTTTTACTTATTAAAAATTCAATAATATATTTTGTAACTTGCATCATTTAGTACAATATAGCCTTTTCTGGATGAATATCCTCAAATTTATTTGACTCCTGCAAGCCCCCTGGAAACATTTTTTGTTTTCCTATTTGTGAATCAAAACTAAAAAATCTTGAGACCATTGACCATCTTATATCTTTAGAATGATTAAAAGAACTTTGATGTAGTAGCAAAAAATCAAAAACAGCCAAATCGCCCTCTTTTATTAAAAGTTTTTTTTTTTTAAATTTTTTTAGATCTGATTTAGAAATATCTAAGACATAAGATCTACTCTTGCCAAATTTACTTTTACTTATTTTTGCATTAAGTAAACCAAGTTTATGAGAACCTTCATAAATAACTACTGGTCCATTAATATTTTTAACTTTTCTCAACGAATTATAAAACACAAGACCCTCTGGGGAACCTAAGTTTTGAATATAATCTTGGTGTAATTGAGTTAAAAACTTTTTATCATTTGGCTTATCCATTCTATAGCC
>CACJMR010000025.1 GCA_902594605.1 uncultured Pelagibacteraceae bacterium | reverse complement strand
TGAACTTGGCACAATTAATGAAAATGAACTATATATTAATGATAAGACAAAAGTTACAATTGACGAATTATCAACTTCTAATAAAAGTTGGCTAATAAATTATATGAGTAAATAATGGCAATGGATTTAAAAGAAATTGAGAATTTTATAAAAGAGGCAATGCCAGATGCAGTTGTTGAAATACAAGATTTGGCAGGTGATGGAAATCATTATTCAGCGACCGTTACCTCATCTCAATTTTCTGGAAAGAGTAAAATTGAACAACATAAAATGGTTTACAACTCATTAAAAGGTAGAATGGGAAATGAACTGCATGCATTAGCGATCAAAACAAAGGAGAGTTAAAATGGATCAACAAACAAGTGATTTGATAAAAAATGAAATTGAAAACAATGAAGTGTGTTTATTTATGAAAGGCACGCCTGACGCTCCACAATGTGGGTTTTCGATGGCTACTTCAAATATTTTAAAAATACTAGAAGTTAATTTTAAAGGTATAAATGTTTTAGAAAATCAAAATTTAAGAGAAGGTATTAAAGTTTTTAGTGATTGGCCAACTATCCCACAACTTTATGTTAAAAATGAATTTATAGGTGGATGTGACATTGTTAAAGAAATGTATGAAAGTGGTGAATTAACAAAACTTTTTGAAAGCAAAAATATAAATTTTAAGGCTAAAAGCTAATTATCTAGAATAATATTCGATTACTAGATTAGGCTCCATAACAATTGGATATGGGACTTCTTCAAATTTTGGTACTCTAACAAATTTTAGTTTTTTGTTTTTTTCATCCATCTGAATATATTCTGGAGTTTCTCTTTCTTTGTTTGCAAGAGCTATATCGATGATTGCAAGTTGCTTAGATTTATCTCTTATCTCAATTGAATCTTCTTCACGTACTAAATAACTTCCAATATTTACTTTTTTACCATTTACTTTTACATGGCCATGATTGATTAATTGTCTTGCTGAAAAAATTGTTGTTGCAAATTTTGCTCTGTAGATCACAGCATCTAACCTTCTTTCAAGAAGACCAATTAAGTTTTCACCAGTATCACCTTTGAGCATAACTGCTTTTTTGTATATATTTCTAAATTGTCTCTCATTAATGTTACCATAATAAGCTTTTAATTTTTGTTTAGCCTGAAGCTGTATTCCATAATCAGATGGCTTTGATGTTTTAGTTTGGCCATGTTGTCCTGGTCCATAAGCTCTAGTATTAAAAGGACTTTTAGGTCTTCCCCAAAGGTTAACTTTTAATCTTCTATCTACTTTATGTTTAGAGTTTAATCTTTTTGTCATTTGATAGTGGGCTTTATAAACTTACTCATCATTTTGTCAATCAACGTTTTTTACCTAAACTGGCAAATACCCCTGATAAAATACGTGTTTCTTTGATTGATAATTCCATCCTATAAAAAATATTCCTCAAGTTTTCAAGCATTATTGGTTTCTTCTCTTTTGATTTAAAAAAATTAATCTCTTCAAGATTCTTTATACAAAGATTTGCCATAGCAACTATCTCTTTTTTGGATGCTGATTTAACTTTATTTGATTTCTTAAAAGAAGATACTTTTGAATTAATAATGCTTGATACATATTGTGCAATTATTATTAAGCTATGAGACAGATTTAATGATTTAAAATTAGGATTAGTTGGAATTTGCAGAGTATAATTTGCATAGCTTATTTCATTATTTGATAAACCAGATGCTTCTGAACCAAATAAAAAAGCTATTTTCTTTTTATAATTAATTTTTTTTAAATCTTCTAATTGGATATGTTTAATATTTTTATTTCTAAATCGTGCTGATGTTGCAATTAAAATATCAATATTTTTTAAAGGTTTTTCTAAATTTTCAAAATTTTTTGCCTTATTAATTATATTTTTTGCTCCTACTGAGGTTGCTAAAATTTTATCATTTGGAAATATTGGTTTAGGATCAATAACAATAAGTTTATTAAAATTAAAATTTTTCATTCCTCTTGCACATGCTCCTATATTTTCTGAAAGTTGAGGTTTGTGTAAAATGAAAGAAATATTATTAACAGACATTAATCTATGCCATGATTTCTGTTATAATTGGAAATAGCTGATGGTTTAATATCATTTAAATTTTTTGGATCTACTGTCCAAATAGAAACTTTTAATGGATAACATTTTGCAACATCAGATGAGTGTTCAGATCCACAATCACCTCCTGGACAAGCAGAAAGAGCGCCCAATAAATCTGTTTCAGCAAAAAATTCTAAATAATCACCAGGTCTAACTGGACTTGCTTTCATAAAGTATTGTTTAGTATCATTGGTAAATCCAGTTAACATAAAAACATTTAATACATCATGAACTATTTTTTCTGCATAGTCTAATTGAACATTTTTTTCTTTGACCAAAGCTCTAGTTAAATTTGAATGACAACAATAATGATAATCGTTATCGCTCAAAAGTTTTGATGTATATGGATCACATCTTGTACCAATGACATCATGGACAGACCCTCCATCTTTATCATAATCATACCAATCTAATGTATCCCAGGTTATTGTCGCTAAAGATCTAAGATAGGGAAAACTACTAAACATTTTATCACCTACTGATAAGTGTGTGCCATAAAGAGCTCTTGTTTTTCCTGAATAAAATTTTTCTTCTAAATTATTAAAATTAAATAAATTTAAATCTCCTACCTGTGGTCCTTCTACACTTTCAATTCTAAAAAACTCTCCATATTTAACTTCAAATGTTTTTGCATCTCTTGGAGGAATAATAACTTCGTCTTTTTTAACCAGGTGTTTTCTAGCAGAATGCAAAATACTTAAATTTTTTTCTTCAATGTTGGTATTTGGGTAACAAACTATTGGTTTTGCTCCTATTCTATTTTTTATATCAGATGGTTTTTGTGAAAATTTTTTAATTTTCATTCTTACGAACTTCCGGGAGCTTTATCCTTAAATAATTTGTAATCTAGACTGTCTACTAAAGCTTTAAAAGATGCATCAATAATATTTGGTGATACTCCAATGGTAAACCAGTTAACACCCTTCGAATCTGTGCTTTCAATACTAACTCTTGTTACAGCTTCTGTACCAGTGTTTAAAATTCTAACTTTGTAGTCAACTAATCTTAAATCTTTTAAGTATTCTGAATATTTGGCAAGCTTGTTAACATTCTTTCTAATAGCATTATCCAAAGCATTTACAGGTCCATTTCCTTGTCCTTCACACAAAATTTTATCTCCATCTACTTCTAATTGAGCTTTTGCATATGAAACTATTTCTCCTGCATTATCTTTCTTTACAGAAACATCATATTCATTAATAGAGATATATCTTGGTATCTCCCCCATTAACCTTCGAGCTAACAACTCAAAGGAGGCGTCAGCACCATCATAACTATAACCAATAAATTCTCGATCTTTAACTTCATCTAAAAGTTTTTTAATTTTTGGATCACTTTTCTCAACTTTAATTCCTATTGAATTCAATCTCGACATTATATTTGATTGTCCAGATTGATCTGAAACAACTATATTTCTAGAGTTTCCAACTTCTTCAGGATTAATGTGTTCATAAGTTTTAGGATCTTTTTGAACAGCTGAAACATGCATCCCGCCCTTATGAGAAAAAGCAGAAGCTCCAACGTAAGGTAAATGTTTATTGGGTTTTCTATTTAATATCTCATCTAATAATCTTGAGCATTGAGTTAAGTTTTTTAAATTTTCTCTTTTAATGCTTAGTTCAAACTTATCTGAAAAATCCTTCTTTAAAAAAAATGAGGGAATTAATGACATTAAATTAGCATTTCCACATCTTTCCCCAAGACCATTAATTGTGCCCTGGACTTGTCTAACGCCTGCTTGAACTGCTGCAAGACTATTAGCTACAGCATTTTCAGTATCATTATGAGCGTGTATTCCTAAATTTTTCCCAGGAATTTGCTTACAAACTTCAGAAACAATTTTTGTTATCTCGTGTGGAAGTGTACCACCATTTGTATCACATAATACAATCCATCTAGCTCCATTATCAAAAGCAGCTTTTAAGCACGACATTGCATATTCTGGATTAGCTTTATATCCATCAAAAAAATGTTCAGCATCAAACATGAACTCTTTTCCAGATTTAACTATATGTTTTGTACTTTCACTTATATTCATTAAATTCTGCTCATTACTTATTCCTAATGCGACATCCACTTGAAAATCCCATGATTTTCCAAACAAACAAACGGAAGTACTTTTTGAATTAATTAATGATGAAAGCATAGGGTCATTTTCTGCACTATGCTCTGATTTCTTAGTCATTCCAAATGCAGTTAATTTCGTTGATTTAAAATTATGATCTTTGTTGAAAAACTCAGTATCGGTTGGGTTTGCTCCTGGCCATCCCCCTTCAACATAATCAACACCCAATTTATCTAATGCTGATGAGATTTTTTCCTTATCATCAATTGAAAAATCTACACCTTGAGTTTGTGCTCCATCACGCAATGTTGTGTCAAATATATAAAGTTTTTCTCTGCTCATTTAAATTTCCAAGTCGTTTTACCATCTTTATCTTCTATTAAAACACCTTTGTCTAAAAGCTCTTTTCTAATTTTATCAGCTTCTTCGTAATTTTTGTTCTCTCTAGCCTTATTTCTTTCCTGAATTTTTTGTAAAATTTCTTTTTCAGAAATTAAAGCTTTGCTAATTTTAAATTTAAGCCAATTTTCCTTAGTTTCGTTTAATAGTCCTACAAATTGACAAGCAGAAACAAATAAAGATTTATCTTCATCGTTACCTTTTTGAGCTTTGTCATATAATTGATGTAAATTAGCAATATATCCAGGAGTGTTTAAATCATCGTAGAGTGGCTGAAGAATTTCATCAGAAACTTCAGAATTATTTTCAATATCTAAATATGAATTATACCATTTATTTATCGTGTTTTGACAGTCGTCCAAAAGTTTATCATTCCAATCTAATGGTTGTTTATAATGAGCACTTAGTAAAGCTAATCTCAAAACTTGACCACTTATCTTATTTCTAAAATCTTTTATTTTTAAAATGTTTCCCTGAGACTTAGCCATCTTTTCGTTAGACATAGTGATGAATGCATTATGCATCCAAAATTTTGCAAATATTTTTGTATCATTTGCACATCTTGATTGAGCTATTTCATTTTCATGATGAGGAAATAATAAATCGATACCTCCGCCATGAACATCAAACTCATCACCTAAAAATTTCTTTGACATTGCCGAGCACTCTAGATGCCATCCCGGCCTTCCTTTTCCCCATGGAGATTCCCATGAAGGCTCGTCATCCTTCGAAGGTTTCCATAAAACAAAATCTTCTGAATTTTTTTTATTTTCGCTTACTTCTACTCTGGATCCAGCAATTAGTTCATCTAGTTTTTTATTTGATAGCTGACCATAATCATTGAATTTTTTAACCTCAAAATAAACGTGCTTATTATTTTCATAAGCAAATCCTTTTT
>CACJMR010000024.1 GCA_902594605.1 uncultured Pelagibacteraceae bacterium | reverse complement strand
GAGAAAATTGTAGGATAAACAAAGTTTTTCTTAGAAATAAAAAAAACAAACAAGGATAAAAATACAACAATTGATCTACTGTAATAACTAGATTCTATTAACACGCCAGCAGGAAAAATTATAGTTCTTGCTATTAATGCTGCTAAAGTTGCATAGGCTAAACAATTAAACCACTTAAAAAGTTTTGATGTTTCCTTAATACCTTGAGAAGTAAGAGCACCTAAAAATCTAGATAAAAATGTAGCAAGAGATGTAACTAAAATTGCATAAACGATATTAGCTGACATTATACTCTCCAACTAAATAAGCTATAGTTCCACCGATTACACCTGCTAACAGAATTGACCACTCAGGTGAAAATAAATAAATAATTGGTCCTAAAATTATTCCAAGTAAGACTGATAATGTAACTTGTATAGTTTTAGATGCTCCAACCATCATGCATAAAAAATACACTGGATTAAGAATTGCCAATCCAATCATCATATCTTTATTCATGAATTCTGAAAAATAAAAACCTATAAATGTTCCAATAACAGACACACTTACTGTTGCACTTCCAATTCCAATCCAATAATCAATCCTATATTCTTTTGGAATTTTCTTATAATTGCTTTTCATGATTAACCACGCTGAAACAGCAATAAAATGACAAGAAAAGTAATACTTCCACTTAGGTTGAGATTTGTGCATCATTAATGGAAATAAAGATACAGCCATTGGATAAAGTCGAGCATTTACAAACCAAACTGCTAGAAAAATATTTAATAAAGATGCTCCAATCAACATTGACTCTGCCATTACCAATGAACCTGGTAAAGCATAAGTTAAAACAGTTGAAAAAATACTTTCTTGAATATTAAAACCTAAATTTTTAAAGAGAGCACCAATTGCTATAAAACAACAAGTAAGAGCTATAGCTGGACTATCATGAGTAAAAATAGATCTATATCCTTTAAAGAAAAAATTTTTATTAATCATTATCCACCTAGGAACAGTCTACCAACATCAGGATTTTGAAGTAAATCGTCTCCTTTACCTGCAATTGCAGTTTGCCCAGATACTAAAACGTATCCTATATCTGCAAACTCCAATCCTTTTTTGGCATTTTGCTCTACTAGAATGATTGTTTTTTTTTCATTTTCTTGAAGATCTCTTAATATTTCAAAAACCATCTCAATATATCTGGGTTCAAGTCCAATTGACGGTTCGTCTACTAAAAGTACTGAAGGTTTCATAACTAATGCTCTAGATATTTCTAGCAATCTTCTCTCCCCACCAGATAAAACTTTTGCTGGTTGGTTTCTTCTATTTCTTAACCTTTCATACTTTTCAAAAATTCTTTCAGCCTCTTCATATGACTCATCTGTTTTTTCTTTTATGTATCCTCCCATTAATAAATTTTCTTCTACTGTCATATCTGGAAATACTGAGTTATCCTGCAATATATAAGCTATACCAACTGACTTTAACTTTTCTGCTGGGGTAAGATTTGTAATTTCTTTTCCTTCAAGTTCAATTTGACCAGAAAAAATATTTGTAAAACCATATATTGAATGAAGAATTGTAGATTTACCTGCACCATTAGGTCCAATTAAACATAAAGACTGAGCTTTATTCACGAATAAATCAAAGTTATGTAAAATTTCCATTTTTCCATAACCTGCATTTAAATTTTTAATAGTTAAATGGACTTCGTTTGGAGACAATTTTTTTAAATCATCTGGTGTCGGAGCTTTTCCTAATACTTCATATTGGTTAGCCATTATTGTGCTCCTAAATACGCATCAATGACACGTTTATCATTTTTAATTTCATCTGGTGATCCATTAGCCAACATTTTACCATGAGCTAAACAAAAAATATTTTCTGCTAATTGCATAATCACTCTCATGTTATGCTCAATCACTAAAAGTGTTATTCCAAAATCTTGATTTACTTTAATTAATCTATCAATAATACCATTTATTAAAGTTGGATTAATTCCAGCTGTAGGCTCATCTAGCAGTAACATCTCTGGTTCATTCATCAATGCCATTGCGAGTTCTAATAATTTTTGCTGGCCAAATGATAGATCACCTGCTCTTAGCTTTCTTTTTTGATATAATCCTACAAAATTTAATAGATTTTCTGCTTTTTCAGTTAATTCTTTTGGAATTTTAGAAAATATTTTCATTAAATTTGCATCACTACCTTTGTGACTAATGAGCATATTTTCTATGCAATTAAGTTTTCCATAAATTCTAGTTTGTTGAAACGTTCTTAGCAGTCCTAGCTTAGCAATAACTGGGACTGGTAACTCAGAAACTTCTTTACCATTAAATTTAATAGATCCATTATCTATTGGGTAAGTCCCTACAATTGAATTAAACAATGTAGTTTTGCCTGAACCATTTGGCCCAATTAATCCTACTATCTTACCTTTTTCAACATTCATTGAGATGTCGACATTAGCTTTAACACCACCAAATGATTTGCTTACATTGCTAACTTCTAAAATACTCATTTAAGTTCTACCTGTGCTTTACGATCTTTTTCATCAACTACTTCACCGAAACGTTCTGGATATTTTTCTCTTAACCATCCCATAATTCCTTCTGGGAAATAAATTACAATTACTACAATCAAGACTCCAAGAGCAACATACTGCCAACCTAAAAAGAATGTCCAAAAACCTTCTTTAAATATATGGAATATAGTTGCACCAATAATCGGACCCCAAAGTGTTCCCTTTCCTCCAAGTATTGCCATCAATACCATGAATACACCCATCTCTCTTCCATCAAAAGCAACGTCTGTAGAGTCTATATAGCCAACTAATCCTCCCATTATTCCACCGGCTAATCCACAAAAGAAAGCTGAGATCATCCAACCAATAATTTTATACTTCATTGTTTCAATACCCATTGCTTCAGCTTTATCCTCATTATCTCTAATAGCGTTAAGTATTAATTTAAATCTTGTAGAATAGATTGAACGAACCGCGATGAATGTGAACACTAATGTGAAGAAGCTTAAGAAATAGAAAAACTCCCCCCTTGCTTCTAAGCTACCAACATTTGGAAAAGGTGGTGTAGTAAAGCCTTGACCTGCTCCAATAATTTCTATTCCACCAGAAATTTCACCCGCAGCTACACCTAAACCTAATGTACAAATTGCAAAATAATGTCCTCTAAGTCCAAGAATAGAATATCCTATCAAACCAGCTACAATAGTTGGAACTACAGCAGCTACGACAAGTCCAACTGCCATACCTTGAAAAAATTGTGTTGGAGTATGAACAAATGTTTTTTCCCCTCCACTCTCTGTCCATTCTGCTAATGGAAAAAACATTCCAACTTGAACAGAAGCGCATAGGTACATTCCTAATCCATAAAATAATATATTTCCAAATGAATTATAGCCCATCTCCCCACCTTGGATGTTCCAAGTAGTAGCAAGAACTATTAAAACACAAAGGATTGATAACTGAACTTTAAAGGCTGGAAATAAAAAAGGGGCAGCTAATCCAAATATTAATATTGCTGCATATAAAATAAAATTCTTATTCATTTTTCATCTCAATCTTATTTTAAATATTCTCTTTTTCTTGAAAGTTTAAACCTTCTATAAACTAGGATTAATACCAACAATAAAAATACTGAACCAATTCTAAATTCCGTACCCAGTATATAATCTGCAAATTCTTCAAATACTCCTAATCCCATTCCCGACATTGCTACTCCAGGTAAGTTTCCTAATCCTGCAACAATTACGATCATGAAAGATCTGATTGTGTAGGGTAATCCCATGTAAGGATGAATTGTGAAAGTTATAGATATCAAAGCACCAGCAACACCACAAAGAGCAGCATTTATTCCAAATGTTGCGGCATAAACTTTTTCTGTATCGACACCTAAAATCTTTGCAGCTCTTGCATTTTGAGCTGTAGCTCTAATTGCACGTCCTAGCTTTGATTTTTTCATGTAAATAACCAAACAAATTGCAAATACAATGCTAATAAACGCTGAAAATATTTTTGAATTTGGTAACACAACATTGTTATCAAACAACATAGTTGTTCCGTAACCGGAATTTGCAAGTACAACGTCTGCACCAAATGCAAAATTCATTAATTGCATGAAAAGAATACTTATTCCAAAAGTTGCTAAAATAGAAATAAATAGATCTCTATCTACTACTTTATTTATTACGAGTTTGTAAATCGCTATACCAACAAAGTACATTATTACTGGCGCAACAATTACTCCCCATGCTGGATGAATACCATAGAGATACATAAAGTATGCAATGTATCCTCCTAAAATTACAAGATCTCCTTGTGCAATGTTTATTATATTCATCACACCCCATTGAAGTGCCATTCCATATGCAATCAATGCAAACAAAACTCCTAGCAAAATACCATCCAAGCAAGCTTGAAGAGTTATCATAGGATATTGAAATACAAGAAAATCCATAAAAAGTATTTTTGGGTTATATAAAAAAAAGCCCCCTATGACTAGGGGGCTTTAGTATTTTATTTTATCTTTCCGACCACTTAGGAATTGGATGTATCAACTTAGCCGATGCCCATTTTAATGGAGCAACAACTTTGTTTTCACATTTTCCTGAAGCATCACACATTACTTGGAAAAGTACCATTGGTTTGTCAACGTTCTGACCACCAGGTGCAAATTTAATATTTCCATAGAATGTTTGCATATTCGTAGCTGCAAGAGCATCTCTTACTTTCTTTTGATCGAAAGAATTTGCCCTTTCAAATGCATCTTTGAATACCAATAAAGCAGCTGAAGATTCAGCAGATTGGTAAGGTGGATCATATCCAAACTCTTTCTCAAAGTCTGCAGCATAAGTCATACCATCTTTAAAGAAATCATCTTTATAAGTTAGTGACTTGTGCCATTGAGAAGCACAAAGTGCATACTGTGAATTTTTACCATGCTGTTTAGATAGCTTAGCAGCATCACAGTGAGTCATGGCTAACATTGGAACATCAACTTTCATTTCAGCAATTTGTCTGATCGCAGTTAGTGCACCTTTTGTGTGGCC
The DNA here is from genome assembly GCA_902594605.1 of uncultured Pelagibacteraceae bacterium. GTDB lineage: Bacteria > Pseudomonadota > Alphaproteobacteria > Pelagibacterales > Pelagibacteraceae > Pelagibacter. The sequence continues at coordinate 475 of CACJMR010000024.1, read as the reverse complement.
TGATACAACAAGTACATCTGGTTTCATCTGTTTTACTTTAACCAAAGTAGCAGCCATATCATTTAGCTCTTTAGGCAATTTATCGTCGATTATGATTTTAGAACCAGTTCTTTCTGCAGCATCTAAAATACCTAATCTAACGTCCTGTGAGAATGCATCTTGTTCAAACGCTTGTGCAATTCTTACTGGTTTTCCACCATTTAACTCAACTGCTGTTTCGATAGCAACATCAAGATATAAGTTAGCTGGAGCTAATACAGCAAATAGATATTTGTAACCTTTAGTAAACAAAGATCTAGATGCACCATTTGCTTCAACCATTGGAACACCATATTTTTCAGTCACTGGCGCAATCGCTTTAGTTAAACCAGAACTGTAAGGGCCAAGCATAAACTCAACACCATCTTGTGAAATTAATCTTTCTGCAAGCTGTGCAGCTCTCTTAGGGTTTGATTCATCATCGTAATAAATAATG
>CACJMR010000023.1 GCA_902594605.1 uncultured Pelagibacteraceae bacterium | reverse complement strand
AATTGAGTTTAAAAATGTTGCTTATCCAATAATTTTTATTTCCTTCATAAGTCGTTCATCAGAAATTATTGGAAAAAAAATTAATGTAAAAATAGATGAAAAAAAAATGTTACTAAATCTAAATGTAAATATTTTTTCAAATTTTATTGATCAAGAATTTCCAAAGATAGCGAATACGATTGAGGTCGATCTACTTGAAAATGAAGACAACTTTACAGACGATGAATGGAATAATTTATACAAGTTATCCGAAGAAACTTTTGTTGAAGAGAGTGACAGTTTAAAAGAGGGTGCGGCAGGTGCTGGTTTGACAGATAATGATTGATAAAATTGATGAAAAAAATCTAAAGGTGGATACTGAAGAATTAAACAATATTTGTGATGAATGCAAAGAGGAAGATGAGAGTGTCACTCAAAATTTAATTCTTACTGGGTTTAAATTATGTAAATCTTGTAGAGTATCTAAGACTATATTTCCACTTTAACTGATTTGACTTACTGGAAGCATATTCATTCTGCTCATCACAAATGAGATAGATAAAAATGCAATAATTAAAAAGGATAAAAGTACAATCCCAAAAGATTTAAAATTAGATTTTAAACTCAATATTTGTTTAGTTGAAATTATTAAACCTGCAAAAATCCAAAACTGTGTAAGAAAAATTATTGGTATCATTAAATCTGGTGTGACCGCAAAAAATCTTAATAAACCAGGTGCATGTGCAAATCCAACAGCTGTTAAAACTTTTTTGAATGAAACTTTGGTTTGCTTATCAGGAAATAATTTAACTCCAATTACAAAAATAAAAATCGCCCATATTAGCCAAGTAACTATTGCAGTTAGACCAGACATTGCAATAGCTGTTTTAATAATGGTATTAGCTGCTACTGCGCCAGCGATACCATCTAGGATCATTATAATCCCAGCAAAGTATATTGATGCTTCTCCAAAATTTTTATTATCTGAATAAAGAGTTTTGTCTAATTTAATTGACTTAAAAATTATATTTAAAAATTCAGCAAACATTAATTTTTTTTATTTTTATTTTTTTGAGCCTTATAAGAAACAATTAATGGAAATATTATTAAAGCAATAGCAATGATAATGCAAACTGCTATTAAAAAACTTTTGGTCATTAGAATTGAAAAGGGGAGCTGAAATTAGCTCCCCCATAGTAAATTTTAGCCTTTTACAACTTCTCTTGTATTTGCATTGAAAGACTCTTTGAATGGAATATCCACAACCACAGCATCTACAGGTGTTCCTGGAGTGTCCGAGTATTTTTCTGGAAGATGAACTTTAAACTTAGTTCCAACTTTACCTTTTGGAAATCCATTAGGATTTAAAGTTCCATCAAATGGAACATAACCCATAGCAATATTAGTTTTCTTTTCTGGATGCCACCATGGTGATGTAATAAATCCGACTGGATCTCCACCACTTTCTGGTGATACTAACCAAAAGTCTGGCGCATAATCGTCAATAGGCTTACCACCCAATTCCATCCCAACTAATTGAAGTTTGTATGGTTTTTGACCAGCTTTTATGTCTGCTTTCATTTTCTCTAATGCAGCTTTACCAACATAGTCAGCTTTTTTATTCCATTCACCCTTACCAGATAATGAAACTTGATAACCTAAATTACATTGAAACGGATTATGTTGTTGATCCATGTCTTGCCCCCAAGAAAGAATACCAGCTTGTATTCTTCTGTGGTGCGCAGGTGCAATAACCATCAATTTATGTTTTTTTCCTGCATCCAATACAGCATTCCACATATCTTCAGCATATAAAGTTGCATTTCTTAAATATATCTCATAACCAGCTTCTCCTGAAAAACCAGATTGAGAAATTACACAACTTCTTCCACCAATTGTTGCTTCTGCTAATCCATAGAAAGGCATATTATCAAAATCAACTTGGTCTCCACAAAGATCTTTCATTAAAGCTTTTGATTTAGGACCTTGAATTTGTACTGGACATGCATCAATTTCTTCAATTGTACAGTTAAATCTTCCATCCGCATTTACACCTTGTAAATACATTCCAATATCAGAATCTGACAATGAAAACCAAAATTCATCTTTTGAAATTCTTAAAAGAATAGGATCATTTAATACTCCTCCATAAGCATTACACAAGATTACATATCTTGCTCTCATAGGAGAAATTTTTGTTGCATCTCTAGTTATAACGTAATCAGTAAATTTTTCTGCATCTGGACCTTTAACTCTTATTTGTCTTTCAACAGCTACATTCCACATTGTTACATGGTTTACGATTGCATCATATTCAACCATTGCTCCACCATCCTCAGGTTTCACGTAACCTCTTGGATGATAAATTCGATTGTATACAGTTGCTCTCCAACAACCTGCCTGCATTGATAAATGCCAATAAGGTGACTTTCTTACCCTTGTTGAAATTAATAATTCAACTTTAGTTGGCCCACTCTGTCTTAAATTGTATGGTACTTCTCTATCTGATTGATCAACAGAAGTAACATGTTGTACTTTAGTATAGTCAAATTCTTTAGACATAACTATTCTCCTTCAACCACTTGTTAGTTTCCTTCAAGCCGCCGAATGTATAAATGTGGAAGTTATCAGTATGCGATTTAACTTTCCCAATTAAATCATTAGGGTCTTTAGGTTTCAATAAATCCAATGCCTTACTAAAATTAGATTTAAGAAAGTTTAAGGAATTTTTTGCTCCAACAATATTAGCAAATTTAATTAAGCTAGATATTTTTAATGGCCCAGTAATTCCCACATGCACTGGTACGCTTTGCTTAGAAATAAAATCTATAATAGGCTGAGGATCAAGTAACCATTGCGTTACAATATAATCAGCATAAGGCTTTTTATCTATCATAGCTTTTTCTAATTCTGAATCGGATATATCAGGACTCCCCTCGGGATGTCCAGCAATTCCTATTTTCATTTTTTCAAAATAACCTGTCTCTAAAAGTTGAAAGGAACTATCAAATTTACCTGCCGGTTCTCTCCCGCCTCCAATAATTAAGGCCTGCTTTACGCCTCCATCTTTGCATCTAGAAACATAATCTTTAAGTTCTTTTTCATCATACATTGATCTAGCAGGAAAATGGGGTACGGGGTTAAATCCTTTTTTTACAAGTTCTACTGCTTTATCAGCAGTTTCTCTATAATCACCCCCAGGTAGCATTGTTATATAAATATCAGACAATGCTGGAACTGTATCAACATCCGTTTTAGGGCCTATTTCCAATGAAAAATTCATAGGGAAGATCTTTATTTATTTTGAAATATGAGTCTAGAAAATTCGATTGAGACTAATTTACTTTTTTAACTGACCTCTGTGCTTTTGAATTCGCTGTCCGTACTGCTGAGTTACTCTATCAAAGATAATTGCCAGAGCTACGATTGCTAAACCATTCATCATTCCAAGAGCTAAATATTGGTTGGAAATAGCCTGTAAAATAGGGACTCCCAAGCCTTTTACACCTATCATTGAAGCAATCACCACCATTGCTAAAGCCATCATAATTGTTTGGTTAATCCCAGCAAAAATAGTTGGTAGAGAAAGTGGGATTTGAACAGATCTTAATTTTTGCATTGGTGTTGCCCCAAAAGCTTCGCTAGCCTCTAAAGTTTCTTTATCAACTTCTCTAATCCCTAGATTTGTTAATCTTACAATAGGGGGGAGAGCATAAATACATACAGCAAGCAAACCAGGCACTTTACCAATACCAAGAAGCATAATGATTGGAATTAAATATACAAAGCTTGGAATAGTTTGCATCATATCTAAAACAGGTAAAATTGCTTTTTCTGCTCTTGCTGATTTTGACATTAACACTCCAATTGGAATTCCCACAACAATGCAAACTAATGTAGAAACGGAAATGATTGCAACTGTAGCCATACAATTTTTCCACATTCCAAAGTAGCCAATTACCAAGAAACAAACCACTGTACCAATTACAAGCTTAATACTTCTTGATCCAATCCAAGCTAATAAAGCAAATATACCAATTACTAAAGGCCATGGACTGTTTACTAATAATTTTTCTAACCAAATTAAAAAATGTAACAGTGGATCAAAAAAACCCTCAATCCCATCTCCATAAGCTCTTGAAAATTCTTTGAAACTAGAGTCAATTCCTTTTTTAAGCTCTCTAAGAGCCGTTCTATCCATTACAGGAATTTTATTAAAGAAGTCCATAATTTTTATTAAATCAAACCCGCCGAAGCGGGTTTGATAATATTTTTAATTAAAGTGCTTTTTTGATTTTTTTTGCAGCATCACTTGAAACCCATTTACTCCAAACACTTTCTTGTGTTTTTAGGAATTCAATTGCAGCATCAGCACCCTCAGCTTGGTTTTCACCCATCCAAACTAACATACCGTTCATAACTGGACCTGGGTATGTTCTCTTCTTAAAGTATTCCATACCAGCACTTCCAGCTGTATTTTTGAAATTTTCAGTTACGATTGTGTAAACTTCAGATTTTGTCCATGAAGTTGCTTTAGGGTCTCCACATTCTTGTTCTGGTAAAACTATACATTTATCCCAGTTATCTTTTCCACCCCAGGCTCCCATATCTACAGCTCTCATATCATATTTACCAATGATAGCTGTTGGTGACCAATAGTAACCAAACCAGTTTTCACCTCGCTCAGCAGCTTTAGCAATTGAACCATCTAATCCTGCAGCAGAACCTGTTTCAACAATAGCCCAACCTTTTGCTTCCATGTCAAAAGCTTTGTAAAGATTTCTATTACTTAGCTCACAGTTCCAACCTGGAGGACAAATATGAAAACCACCTTTTGATGGATCTTCTGGATGAGGAAACAGATCTGGTCTTGCTAAAATTGCTTCAGCAGTTGTTAGCTCTGGATGTTTTTTAAGTGTGTGAGGTAATACCCACCATCCTTCACCCAAACCAGTAATTGGCGCTTTATTAAGTGAGTGCATTTTTCCTTCATCAATAGCTTTATTCAAAGCGATGATAGCAGCGTTTGCCCAAAATTCTGGAGCAACATCTGGCTCACCTTTTTCTTGCATAGATGTAAACGTAGGCATTGTAGCACCTGGTACTAATTCTACTGAACATCCATAACCTTCTTCTAATATGATCTTATCAACTTCAGCCATAAAGTTTGCTGAAGCCCAGTTCATATTAGCAATCGTTATATTTCCACAAGCTGCATTTGCAACACTTCCAAAAGAAGTAAGACCAAACACAACAGCTAGTGAAAGAAGTATTCTTTTAATTTTCATTATATCTCCCTCTTCTCTCATTTTTGCTCTTATTTTAGTAGCTGATATTTTTTGAGTTTCTTCATCTAAAACTATTTCCTCAATCTTATATCCAACTCCCCTACCGTAACAAATATTTGTGATATTGGGTACTAACATAATTTTAAATTGTCCTTCAAATTCAGGATTTAATCTGTCTTCAATGTTTTTTTTTACTGTTTCAAAATCAAAAGGATTATCATCAACACCTTGCACATCTCTGATTTGAATACAAACTTGTCCAGTTTTTTTAATAATTTCTTTAAACAAAGTATAA
>CACJMR010000022.1 GCA_902594605.1 uncultured Pelagibacteraceae bacterium | reverse complement strand
TCTGTTATAGTCAAACATGGAAAAGTAAAATCAAATTGTTTTATTGTTGATAGAAAATTAGCATATATAAGTGATGTAAATAAAATATACGAAAATGATTTTAAGTATTTTAAAAACCTTAAATATTTAATCATTGATTGCTTGTGGTACAATTTTCATCCTTCACACTTTAATCTGGAAGAAGCGCTAGCTGTAATTAAAAAATTCAAACCTAAAAAAGCTATTCTTACAAACCTATCACCAGTATTAGATTATAAAGTACTCAAAAAAATGTTGCCAAAAAATATTATTCCAGCACACGATGGATTAGCAATAAACTTATAAGATATTTTCTATAGCTTTAATTATTTTTTTTGACATTGGTTTTGTAAATGATGCAAATGTATCTTGAACTTTTCCTTCTTTATTAATCAAAATTTTATGAAAATTCCACTTTGGCTCAGCCGATTTGCCATGATTTTCTTTTGCCCACTTAAAGATTTCGTGAGCATTTTTGCCTTTAACTTCGGTTAATGTTGTAAGAGGAAAGTTAATATTAAAATTTACTTCACAAAATTCTTTGATATCTGCATTGTTTTTTTTTTCTTGATTAAATGAATTGGATGGAACACCAAGAACAATTAAACCTTTCTTTTTATATAAGTCCCACAATTCTTGTAGTTCATCATATTGTTTTGTGAACCCACAATAACTTGCTGTATTAACAACTAAAATAACTTTATTTTTATAATCTTTAAAATTAATTATTTCACCAGTTATACTCTTGATACTAAAATCATAAATTTTTTTTTCATAGTTTGCAGTTACTGAGGTTTTAAAAAAAAACATAACTATAGATAATAGAAATATTACTTTTTTCATTTATTGGGTTTATTTGGTGTAAGTAAAATTAAAAAATATCCAAATAATGTTGATAACAATGATCCAGTTAATACACCAATTTTTACACCATCCATATATTGCATGTTTTCAACAAAAGCTAAATTTCCAACAAATAAACTCATCGTAAAACCAATCCCAGTAAGTACACCCACACCATAAAAATTGTACCAACTCGTATCATTTGGCATTTGAGCGACTTTCAATTTTATAGACACGTAAGAAAATACAAAAACACCTAGTTGTTTACCCACGAATAGTCCCATTACGATACCAAGGGGAACTTTATCCAGTAACGAAGCAAATGACAAACCATCTAAAGACACTCCAGCATTTGCAAATGCAAATAAAGGCATTATTCCAAAAGCAACATACGGACTAATTGCGTGTTCTATTTTAATCAATAAAGAAAAATCTTTTTCTTTTTTTCTATGAGGAATTGTCATGGCTAATAGAACTCCTGCAATAGTGGCGTGTATTCCTGAGTTATGTGTAAAATCCCATAGGAAAAGACCTACAACCAAGTAAGGTAGAAACTTTTTAATATTAAACTTGTTAATTAGCAATAAAACAATAAAAGCCAATAACATCAAGGTTAAATACTTAACACTCAAATCTCCAGAGTAGAATAGGGCAATAATTACAATTGCTCCTAAATCGTCAATTATAGCTAATGCAGTTAAGAAAACTTTTAAAGATAAAGGAACTCTTTTACCTAACAAAGATAAAACTCCTAAAGAAAAAGCAATATCAGTAGCTGATGGAATTGCCCATCCATTTAATGTTTCACTATCACCAAAATTAATGAAAACGTAAAATAATGCAGGAACTAACATACCTCCTACTGCAGCTATGATTGGCAATAAAGCTTGCTTAATATTTGAAAGTTCTCCTTGCAAAAATTCTCTTTTAATCTCCAAAGTAACAAAGAAAAAGAAAATTGCCATTAAGGCATCATTGATCCAATGCAATACTGACAACTTTAATCCAAAATTATTAATACCTATAAATAAATATTTATTTAGGGTGGCAAAATATAAATCTGCTAGTCCAGAATTGCTTATAAATAACGCAATTATAGCAGCAAATAATAATACCAATCCACTTGCAGCTTCTAATTTAAAAAACCATCTAAAAGGCTTAGATATATAATTAATCATAAAAAATTAAATTAGGTCTATAATAAATAGTTTTATATCTTGCAATGTTTCAAAAAGGTTAAATAAAACAATTTCTAATCCAGGAAACACATTAATTAGTGGGGTTTTTAGTGTATCTAGTAAAATAATTAGTGCTACAATTGATATAAAAAATACAATCAAATAAGAAAAAAATTTAGATGCTTTACTTTCATTTTCCAATTTTTTAACATTATTTGGAGTTTCATTTGCTTTTTTATTTTTTATTTCAGGTTCTATTATTTTTTCTTTCTGTAAATTTTTGCTAAATTCTAGATTTTTGTCATTTGTTTCAATAGCTGGTTCCATTTTGTTTTCAGAAATATTTTCATTTAATGCTAATGGTGCTTCGTTTTCATTTTTTGGTTTGTAATACCAAACTCGTTCACATGAACCACATTGTAGTTCTCGCCCTTCTTTGGGTATTAATGAACTGTCTATTTTGAACTGTTTCTTTTCGCAAGGGCAAGTAATTATCATGCTTCGTTATATACCAGATTTTATTCAAATTTCTTTCAATTTTGGTATCTTTATACATTGAAATTATCAATAACTGCTGTATTAGTACTCGGATCGGAGTGTAGCGCAGCCTGGTAGCGCATCTGGTTTGGGACCAGAGGGTCGCAGGTTCGAATCCTGCCACTCCGACCATCTTTATGAAAAAAGCTATTATTTACATTCCAAATAAAAATCCAATGCAATCTGGATTAGCAAAAAACGATAAATGGATTTTAGAATTTAAAACCAAAGATCCTACTAAAAATCCCTTAATGGGCTGGGAAAGTTCGTCTGACACATACACAGAACTTAAATTAGAATTTTCAACTAAAGAGTTAGCAATAAATTACGCAAAAAAGAAAAAAATTGATTTTGAATTAATTGAACCAAGAAAAAGAAAAACTGTAAAAAAATCTTATGCAGATAATTTTTTGAAATAATCAATGTTTAGATTCTTCACACAAAAGCATTGGTATCTTTGGTCCTGGATAGGTTCAGCCATTATTTTATCTTCACTTTGGATTCAAGTTAAGATTGATGTTAAAATCAATGAGTGGTTTGGTGAATTTTATGACATGATTCAAAAAGCTCTTGGAGCTCCAAACTCAATAACTATAGAAGAGTACTGGGCCAGTTTATTGTCTTTCATAACTTTGGCTGCTATGTATGTTGGTGTAGCTGTAATAGTAAGTTTCTTTACGTCACATTATTTGTTTAGATGGAGAACAGCTATGGTGGAGTGGTATCATAGCGTTTACGATAAAGCTCGAAAAATTGAAGGGGCTGCACAAAGAGTTCAAGAGGATACTATAAAATTTTCTAGGATAATGGAGTCTCTTGGTACGAGTTTAATTGAAGCTTTAATGATACTTGTTGAATTTATGCCTATTTTATTCGGACTAAGTATTGGTATTCCAATATTCTTTTTTGGTGACTGGGATTATGGATTAATAGTAGGCGCCTTGATTTGGTCGGTTGGAGGAACAGTTTTTTTAATTTTACTTGGTTTAATTTTAAGACTAGTTGGTGTTGAATATGATCTCCAAAAGAAGGAAGCAGCATATAGAAAGATTCTCGTTATAGCTGAGGATGATGGAACTATAAGACCAAAAACTATTGAAGAATTATTTGATGGTGTAAGAAGTATTCATTTTTTAAGTTACATAAGATATTTGTATTTTAATATAGGAAGAATAGCTTATTTACAGGCTAATGTTTTGTCTGCATATGTCTTTTTGGCACCCGCTATAGTCGCAGGTGCAGTAACTCTTGGTGTTATGCAGCAAATAATAAGAGCCTTTGGTAGAGTAGAAGGGTCGATGCAATACATATTGAAAGCTTGGCCAACAATCATTGAACTTGCAAGTGTATATAAACGTTTAAGAGAATTTGAATCTAAAATAAATCAAGAAGATTTAATTGATGAAAAAGTTTAATGGCAATTGATAAAAAATTTATTGATCAATTTGTAGATGTTACCTCAAAAGCAGCTTTAGCATCTACATATTTAGTTGGAAAAAAAGATAAAATTGCTGCAGACAAAGCTGCTGTAGATTCTATGAGAGCTGAATTAAATAAAATTGATATTCAAGGTGAGATAGTAATAGGTGAAGGTGAACTAGACGATGCACCTATGCTTTATATTGGAGAAAAATTGGGAAATAATAGAAAAGGTCCAGAATTTGATATTGCTGTTGACCCTCTAGAAGGGACTAATTTTGCAGCAAATAATTTACCTGGAGCATTATCTGTAATAGCTGTTGCTGAAAAAAATAATTTATTTAAAGCCCCTGAAACTTATATGGAAAAAATTTCAACCAGAGTTAATGAAAAAAACGTAATTGATTTGGATTTTACTGTAAAGAAAAATATTTCTAACTTAAGTGATTATTTAAATAAGAGTCCAGAAAATTTAACTGCATGTATTCTTGATAGACCAAGACATAAAGAAATTATAGATGAGTTAAACAAATTAAAAGTTAATCTTAAATTAATTACTGATGGTGACATTTCTGGCGCCTTACTAGTAACTGAAGAAAAATACAATGTTGATATTTTTTTAGGTATTGGAGGTGGTCCTGAAGGTGTTCTTTCTGCAGCTGCTTTAGATACGTTTAATTGTAATTTTCAAGGTAGATTTTTGTTTAAAACTGATGAAGATAAAGCAAGGGCAAAAAAAATGGGAATAAATGATTTAACAAAAAAATATGAGTTAAACGAAATAGTCACAGGAGATACTATTTTTTGTGCGACAGGAATTACTTCTGGTGATTTGGTAGCTGGTATTAAAATACAAGGTAATGATTTCGTTTCAGAGACATTAGTGACTCATAAATCTTCAGGTCTTAAAAAAGTAATAAAACTAAAACAAAATTTGCAATGATATGCTTGATTAATTGTTGATTTTACAATAAAAAGCAGCAATTCGGTCCCTTCGTCTATCGGTTAGGACACGTGGTTTTCATCCTCGAAAGAGGGGTTCGATTCCCCTAGGGACCGCCATATTTGATTTTTTAAACAATCAATAATAAATTTCGATTGTATGAGCATCCTAATATTAATTTTTATATTATTTTTAATATTGTTTTTTTATTTTTTTAAAAAGAAGAAAAATAAAAACAAAGAAGATAATTATCCTCTTTGGTAAAATGAACAGTATTAAAGAAAGATATTCAATAATTCCTCAAATGGAACATTACGACAGATTTACTGTTGATTATGAACCTTACAGTATGTTCTTTAATAAAAAAAATTTTAAGTCAGAAGTAGTAAATACAGATGAGTTAGGTTTCAGATTAAACTATTTTAATAATAAAAAATTTTCTTTAGAACAATTAACTAATTTTGATGATATATCAATTGTGATTGGAGGTTCTACGGTTTTTGGTTTTGGATCAACAAATGACAAAAATACAATTTCATCACTCCTAAGTAAAATAAAAAACAAAGTGTTTATAAATTTTGGTGCAACTGCATTTAATTCAAAACAAGAAATAATTTTGTTTATGAAATATTTTACTAAATTTAAAAAGATAGACAAAGTAATAATAGTTTCGGGTGTAAACGATTTATACTTAAATATAAG
>CACJMR010000021.1 GCA_902594605.1 uncultured Pelagibacteraceae bacterium | reverse complement strand
TAATGCTCCAAAAGCTGCACCAATTGCAGAACCATAACCTCCTGTTAACAAACATCCACCAACAACTGCTGCTGCAATTGCTTCTAATTCTTTTAAATTTCCTCTCATAGTATCTGCAGAACCAGCATCTAAAACTTGAATAGTTGCAAAAATTGTAGCTGCAACTGCTGTTCCAATAAATAAACTTATTTTAACTCTTCCAACAGGCACACCAACATTTGTTGCACCATTCTTGTCTCCTCCTGATGCAAAAATCCAGTTTCCATATCTAGTCTTCATCAATATCCATGTTGCAAAAAGCGTAGCTGCAATAAACCATATTACTGAAGGAGGAATGCCAGTAGCTAATGGAGTTCCATCAGTTCTTAATGCAATTAAATTCATTGAACCCAACCAAGTAAACAACCATTTGAAAGTATCAGTTGCAAACATCCACGCGATTGGATCATTCTCAATTAAAACTCTTAAACCAGGAACTTGAGTTCTTCCTGTAATTAATCTTGTGATTGCTAATGTTGCTCCTCTTAAAATAAACAACATCGCTAGAGTTACGATAAAAGATGGAAGTCCTGTTCTTACAACAAGGATACCATTGAAGTATCCAACTAGTACCGCCATCGCAAAAGCAAAAATAATACTTATCCATAAAGGCCAACCCCAATAAATTGCAGGTATTGCTATACAAATTCCTGCAAAACCAATCATGGAACCAATTGATAAATCAAATTCACCACCAATCATTAGCATTGCTGCAGCAATTGCAATAATTCCTAAATTTGCAGAGACATCTAAAAAGTTAAGAGTTCCATAAGCACTAAACATTCCTGTATCACCTGCAACAATTCCAAAAAATATAAATACTAAAATCGCACCACCAACAGCACCTAATTCTGGTCTATTTAAAAGTAATCTTAATTTTGAAACTTCTTTTAGCCTTTCGTCTTGACCAGAAGTTTTTTTTGATGCAATGCTTTTTGCTTTATCAGACATTAATTTGAATTTTGTTTAGAAAAAAGGCCTAACTAAAAGTTAGCTAGGCCTTTTAAAGTATTTTTTATCTGTAACCTTGAGCTGCCCACTTAATTACTTTAGCAGCATTGTCAGGAGTTACGAAACCAGGACCAGTCATAACTACTCCAGCTGGCATAGTTCCATATCTCATGTACTGACCAAAAATTGCTATTGGTAAGTAACCTTGTAGGTATTGTTGTTGGTCAATTAAAAACTCTACTTTACCTGCAGCAGCAGCTTTTAACATTCCTGGTGACATATCGAATGTACCAAGTTTAACAGAACCAACTTTTCCTGCAGCTTCTAAAGCTTTAAGAGCAGCTTCACCTGCAAGACCAGCTCCTAAAGTTAGGATAGTGTCATATCCACCACCTAATTTAGCAGCAACAGCTTTTTGTATTTCTGTTGGGTCATTAGAAGTTCCTAAGATGTCAACAGATCCACCAAAACCTTTTTTGAATCCAGCACATCTTCTGTCTAGCGCAACGTTTCCAACTTCGTGGTTAACACATAGTGCTTTTTTACCACCAGCAGCTTTCATTTTTTGTCCGCCACCTACACCAGCTTCAAACTCAGTTTGTCCAACGTGAGCACTGATACCTAGAGAAGCAAAGTCATCTGAACCAGAGTTCATTGAAATTACTGGAATACCAGCAGCGATAGCAGCTTTAACAGATTTTCCTAAAGCAGCAGCATCTGGAAGAGTAATCACAATACCTTTTGGTTTTTGTGAAACTGCGTTGTCAATTAATTTAGCCATTTCAACCATGTCGAAAGTAGCAGGTGCAGTGTACTTGCAAGATATTCCCATATCTGCACATCCTTTATCTACACCATTCTTAGCAACAGACCAAAACGGGTCGTTAGCTTGTCCGTGAGATACAACGATCACATCTACTGCTAAAGCAGACACTGAAAGCATAACCCAAGCAACAAAAGCTAGTAATGATTTATATAATGTTTTCATTTATTTCCCTCTCGTTAAAATAAAAGTTAACTTTTTATGCGCGGACGTTAACATAAACAAAAGTAGGTTGTAAAGGTGTCATGGACAATATGTATAGAAAATATATATATCTTAGAACAATTATAATTTAGAATTAAAACTTAATTTTTATTTGTTTTCTTTGTTTTAAGGACTGTGATGCAGCGTTAGCAATTATCAAAGCCCTTCTTCCATCCTCAAAACTTGAAATTGGGGACTTTTTTTTTCTTGAATATAAAGCTAATTCATCAAGTTGAAGCCTATAAGCATCAACATATCTATCTATAAAAAAATTTAAAAGTGGTTTTTTCTGTGATGTGTTGTCTTTTGTAAAAATCTCTGTTTCATTCTCTCTTTTATTTCCAGATATTAACATTCCTTTTGAACCAAATAACTCTACTCTTTGATCGTACCCAAAGCTACAGTGTCTAGAATTTGTAATTATACATTGCACACCTTGTTTTGATTTCAAAAGACATGAAGCTAGTTCATAATCTTTAATTTTATCAAATCGTTTATCTGAAATATTACTAGCTGTAGTAAAAATATTTTCTATCTCATCTTTTTCCAAATAAAATCTTAACAAATCAAAGTCATGAATCATCATGTCTTTAAATATGCCACCAGATACTTTTAAATAATTTAATGAAGGTGGGGCAGGATCCCGGCTGGTGATAATTATTTTTTCTAGTTTTCCAATTTTTCCTTTTCTTAACTCATGTTTTATTGAACTATGTCCTGGGTCATACCTTCTGTTAAAACCTAATTGTATTTTAGGTTTATACTTTTTGATCTCTTTTGAACATTTATTAACCTTATCAATATTTAAATCTAAAGGTTTTTCACAAAAGACTACTTTTTTATATTTTGCTGCCTCTTTTATAAACTTAATATGAGTAGAAGTACTAGAAGCAATAAATATTAAATCTATATTTTTATCTCTAAAAGCTTTTTCAGGGGTACTAATATCAATTGTATTAAATTTTTTTGAAATATTTTTCGCTAATTTCTTACTGATATCAAAAGTATATTTTAATTTGAAACTTTTATGATTTATTAAGTTTTCAGCATGCATTTGACCTATTCTACCTAGACCTAGTAATGCTACGTTTATTTGATTTTTACCCATTTTTTACTTTTTGATGAAACCTTACAAGCATTAATAAATTTAGCAGTTTCAAATCCTTCATCTTCATCAGGATAAAAATATCGCTTTTTTGATTTACTTTTTAACGATTGTGCAAATTCTTTATATATATTTGCAAACGCATCTAAATATCCTTCTGGATGTCCAAATTTAATTCTAGAAAAATTCTTTGAAAAATCTGCATTATGAAAACCTCTTTCTAAAAGTTTTACCGCACCTTTGGAAGGATTTAACTTTAAGTAACCAGGATCATTTTGAACCCATTCTAAACTTCCTTTGTCACCATAAACTCTTATTCTTAATCCATAAACTCCCCCTCTAGACATTACGCTAGTCCAAAACATACCTTTTGCACCGTTGGTAAAATTAATCATAACTTGAGCATTATCATCCATTTTTATCTTTGGAGAAATTTGCTTTATATCAGCAAAAACATTTGTTCCTTTCAAACCAGATATATACATTGCTAAATGATAAGCATGAGATCCAATTTCATTTAATACAGCTGAGGAACCAACAATATTTTTATCAAGTTTCCACTTTAATTTCTTTTTTGCATTTCTGCTATTGATAGATGATCCATCAGACCAATCCTGCACATACTCAACATTTATCATTCTTACTTTTCCTATCTTACCTCTCTCAACAAGAATTTTTGCCTGCCTAACCATTGGATAAGCTGAGTAGTTATGTGTAAGAGCATATTTAATTTTTTTATTTTTTTTAATTGATTTGAAAAGTTTTTTCGCTTGTTCTAAATTTCCAGCGAAAGGTTTATCAGAAATTATATTTACATTTTTTGAAATAAATTTTTCAGCAATAATTTGATGACTTGATGGAGGTGTCATTATAGAAACTACATTAATTCCATCTCTTCTCTTAGATTCTTTGTCAGCCATTTCTTTGTAATTTGAATAACATCGGTCAGGTGAAATGCCTATGCTTTTTCCAAACTTAGTTGAAATTTTTACATTTCTAGAAAAAACACCAGCTACTATTTCGTACTGATCATCAAATCTAGATGAAATTCTATGAACATGACCAATCCAGGATCCAGGACCACCACCAACAATTCCTAAACTTAATTTTTTAGTTTTATTTGATTTAAACATTGAATATATCTTAGCAAAAAAAATATTTATGTCAGTAAAATTAGGAATAGCACCAATAGCATGGAGCAATGATGACATGCCAGAACTTGGGGGCGATACTTCTTTGGAACAATGCTTATCAGAAGCTAGTCAAGCAGGATTTATTGGAATTGAGTCTGGAGGTAAATTTCCTAAAAACTCTGAAGAATTAATTCCTAAATTAAAAGAGTTTAGCTTAAATCTTTGTTCAGGTTGGTATGGTGCAAATTTAAAAAAAAACACCGTTAATGAGGAAAAAAATTTAATACAAGCTCAGCTAAAATTGTTCAAAGATTGTAACTCTCCCTGCATGGTTTTTGCAGAAGTCTCAGGTTCAATTCAAGGAGACCCAAATAGAAAACTTTCTACAAGGCCAAAAATGAGTCTTGATGAAGCCAAAGAATACTATGCAAAAATTTCAGAGATGGGAAAATATTTAGAAGATCAAGGAATGCCTCTTGCTTACCATCATCACATGGGAACAGTTATAGAAACCGAGGAAGACACTATAAGATTGCTAGAAAACACTGATGATAGTGTAAAACTTACTTTAGACACTGGTCATATGCTTTTTGCTCAAGGCAATTCTCTTAAAATATTAAAAAATTTTGGTGATAGAGTTATTCATATTCATTGTAAGGATATTAGAAAAAATGTTTTAGACAAATCATTAAAAGAAGATTTAAGTTTTAGAGGCGCATTTTTGGAAGGTGCTTTTACGGTACCTGGAGATGGTTGTATTGATTACAAACCATTATTTGATGTATTAAAAGAAAAAAATTATTCAGGTTGGTTGGTAGTTGAAGCTGAGCAAGATCCAGCAAAAGCAAATCCTTTTGAATATGCAAAGATTGGTTATAAATATTTAACAGAAACCTTAAAAAAAAGTAATTTAGAGATCTATAAAAATTAATTATCTATAAATAGAAGTAAGTTCGTTATTTCCTGCTGCAACACAAGGAGATTTGAAACAAGTACCAACAATCCATTCAGAACCAGGATCAGGCAAAAAATTTGAGGACATAACAAAGATCACCCCCATCTCAACTGATTGACCAGCTTTACCTTCAGCTTTTATTCTAGGATCAGGATCAGTTTTTACTTTTGAGTCGTCAGAAAATGGATTTTCTATTTTTAAATTTTCATTGATATAATTAACAACTTTATCAGCTATCCATTCACCATTACATGGATCACCCCAAATAGTGAATTTACCTTCATCGTTATTACCACATTTGTTAATTTCATCATTAATTAGATCAACGACTTTGTTGTGATTTTCTTTTACTAAATTAGCTTTAGCTTCAACAGCTGGTCTTGTACTTGCTGTCCAAATTAACATACCAACTACAAAGATTGCAGATGCTGATACTAAAAATTCTAAAAATCCAAAATTTTTGAAATTAATTTTCATATTAAAGTTTTACAATTTTAGATTTTTCTAACTTTTCCTCAAAAAAATCAATAATATTTTGAATTGTCTCTTTGCCCATTCTTGTCATACATTCATCGGTAAAAGCTGCAGTATGTGGACTTAAATAAACTTTTTCATTTTTGAGAAGTGGATTATTATCATTAGGTGGTTCTTTTTTAAAAACATCAATTCCAGCTCCAAAAATTAAATTTTCGTTAAGTGCTTTATCAAGATCTTCTTCATGAATAATTCCACCTCTTGCTGCATTAATAATAATGCAATTTTTTTTCATTGTTTTTAATAAATCATAATTAATTAAATTTTCGGTTTTATCTGTCAAAGGCATATGGAGCGAAATAACATCCATAGTTTTTACTGCTTCGGCTAGATCTTCTACTTTTTTTCCTCCTAATTCTTCAATTTTATCTTTATCTACAAATGGATCATAAACGAATACATTCATTTCAAAACCCAGAC
>CACJMR010000020.1 GCA_902594605.1 uncultured Pelagibacteraceae bacterium | reverse complement strand
TTGGAAAGAAACTAGCAAGGAAGAAAGGCTCAGTTTACTTGAAAAATTATCATCAGTTTATAAAAAAAGATTTAATGAAATGGCTGAGGCTATTTCTCTAGAAATGGGTGCACCTATGGATTGGGCAACAGATGTTCAAACAGCTTCAGGAAAAGATCATTTAGATGATTTTATTTTAAGATTAAAAAATTTTAAATTTGATGAACACTTTGATAATAAATCAAACAATCATATCTATTATGAGCCAATTGGAGTTTGTGGATTAATCACACCGTGGAATTGGCCAATTAATCAAATTGCTTTAAAAGTCGTTCCTGCATTCGCAACTGGATGTACAATGATTTTAAAACCATCAGAAATTGCTCCTATTTCTGGAATGTTATTTGCAGAAATGATTGATGAAGTAGGTTTTCCAAAAGGTGTATTTAATTTGGTAAATGGAGACGGTGCAGGAGTGGGAACCCACATTTCAAGCCACCCTGATATTGATATGGTTTCTTTCACAGGTTCAACAAGAGCAGGAAGATTAATTTCAAAAAATGCTGCTGAAACAATTAAAAGAGTTTGCCTTGAATTAGGTGGAAAAGGTGGAAATATTGTTTTTGCTGATAGTTATAAAGATGCAGTGAGAGACGGTATTCGAAATGTAATGAGTAATTCTGGTCAATCTTGTGATGCACCAACAAGGATGCTAGTTGAAAAATCAATTTACGAAAGAGCTGTTAAAGAAGCTGTAGATGAAGCAAACAAAATTAAAGTAGATCAAGCTTCAAAAAAAGGAGATCATATAGGACCAGTAATTTCTAAAATTCAATATGATAAAATTATAAATCTTATTGAAAGTGGAATTTCTGAAGGCGCAACTCTTGCAGCAGGTGGACCTGAGTTACCAAACGGTTTGAACAAAGGATACTTTATCAAACCAACTATATTTACAGATGTAACTAATGAAATGAGAATTGCTAAAGAAGAAATTTTTGGACCTGTGTTATCTATAATTCCCTTTGAAACTGAAGATGAGGCTGTCAATATTGTAAACGATACTTCTTATGGTCTTGGAAATTATTTGCAAACTGAAGATAGAGAAAAAGCACATCGTGTTGCTAAAAAATTAAGATCTGGATGTGTTTACATTAATGGAAATGGAGCAGATGCCGGAACTCCATTTGGTGGTTACAGACAATCAGGTAATGGGAGAGAAGGAGGTGTTTGGGGCCTTGAGGAATATCTTGAAGTAAAGAATGTTACTGGTTGGAGTTAACAGAATTTTTTAAATATCTTAGTCTTCCAATAATTTCATCTCGATCCATGTAATAACCTTGTAAATGTCTATGTCCTGAGTTTGGATCATATTCAGTTCTACCGTGTAATAATCGTCTATTATTAAAAGAAAAAATATCACCTGGTCCTAATCTAAATTTAATCTGGAATTGATCATCATGAAGTAAATTTCCAAATCGGTGATGAGCTTTATAAACTTTATCCATCAAATCAGGATGACAGTCTAAGGCATCCATCGTTGCTACGCTAAACCGAATATCATGGTAATCATTATCTTTTGTTAGAGATATCGCGGGTGCGTAATAACTTCTAACAGACTCTTGTGTATAATCCATGTCTCTAAATTTTAAATGAACGTTTACTAGCGTATCAAATATTTCTTTCTCATTTTTTCTTAAATAATCTGCAACTGCAAAGCCATCTACAGCGGATGAGTCTCCTCCTGTTGCAGAATTAACCAAACAATGAAGAAATTGATAACCAGGTGGTGTTTCAAACCATGGTAAATCCATATGATTTCTTAGGGCATGTGCTGTGTAAGCAGAATTATTTGGTTTAGGAATATTAATTACTTCAAAAGGTGTTTTAAAAAAAGTTTCTCTAGTATGGCTAATTCTGTTTAAAATTTTAAAGCCAGAATTATTTTCGGTTGGAGCATTTTTTACTATAGCAATTCCAGTGTGGTGTAAGAGCTCTAACCATCTGACAAGTCCCTCATCTGAACTCATAATTTCATCATGTTCAATCTCAATTGACTTCAGATCATTTTGTAAAGAGTTGTCCCAAAGTTGATATGGAGATTTATATTCTAAATTATTTTTTATAGTATAGCAGTTTTCTCTTAACCAATTTTGATCATAATAACTTATGTGGTCACCTTCGCTCCATTCAATTTCAAGCTTGCCTTCATTATTTACTGCAAATTTTTTTGGATTAATATTGTTTGATACTTTTAAAATATTAAACATTCTATGACGTGAGTCTTTATCGTGTGCAGTTGGACAATTGTCTCTTAGCCATAAATAATTAAATTTACTTTTTTTTCCATCGCTCCAGTCAACTTCTAAATTTGTAGAATTTTTAATTATATTTTTAATTGTAAAATTTTGTTCCATTAATTTTTATAATTTGAATGTTCTCTCTCTAGTTTTCTTAATAAAGCAGCCCACTCTGTTTTTCCATCATAATTATAATCATCAGAGTCACTCATGTTTTCCCAGAAATATGCAGCTTTTTGTTTATCTATTTCATGTTTATTTAAACCCATGGCAAGATTTTTTACCTGAACTGAACATGCTTGCTCCAGATAATAAGCTCTGAAAAATGCTTCTGCTGCAGTTTTTCCTACTGTGTAATATCCATGATTTCTAGTAATCAAAATGTCGTGTTTGCTAATTAAGTTTTCAAATTTAGTTCCGAAGTCCTTGTCTTCAACAAATTCGTAATCAATGTATCCAACAAGATGATTTAAGTAAACTGCAGCCTGTGAGAGATACATTAAACCCTCTTTAGTGCCACCAACTGCCATCACATCGTTAGCATGTCCGTGAACATAAAAGTTTACATCATTTCTTTTATTAAAAATCCATTGAGCAAGATTAATACATCCATCATTTAACCAAGGTCCGTCTGAATCTAATTTTTTTCCGTTTTCGTCAATTTTAACTAAAGATGAAGCGGTAATTTCTTCATAAAACATTCCGTATGGATGAACAAAAGAACAATTTTTATCCTCAGCAGATCTTGCGCCTGCACATTGATTTGCAAGATCAGTCATACCGTACATATGTAAAATTCTATAGAGAGCGGACAACTCTAGTCGCACATCTTTATCTGTTTGCGCCATAAATAAAATTCTTATTTAAAAAATAAGTAAAAGCAAATAAATACAACCGTTATTTCTTAAAACAATTGTAAGTTGTATAATATTTGTTTTACATATGATGATTGTAACTGTTAGAACATTACATCATGTCAAAAATTGAGATCAACAACGTTTACAAAATTTTTGGAAATAACCCTTCCTCTGTACTGCCAATGGTAAAAGACGGTGCAACAAAAGATGAAATTTTAGAGCAAACTGGTCATACCGTTGGATTAGATAATGTTTCGCTTAAAATTGAAGAAGGAGAAACCTTTGTTTGTATGGGTTTATCAGGATCAGGGAAATCAACACTAATAAGACATCTAAATAGACTAATCGATCCAACTGATGGCGAAATTTTAGTTGAGGGCACGAATGTAATGTCACTCGATAAAGATAAGCTTATTGAATTTAGAAGACATAAAATGAGCATGGTATTTCAAAGATTTGGTTTATTCCCACATAAAACAGTGATTCAAAATGTTGGTTACGGATTAGAAATGCAAGGAAAAGGTGAAGATGAAAGAAATAAAATCTCAATGGAAAAAATCGATGCAGTTGGTCTTACTGGTTTTGAAAATCAATACCCTGCTCAATTATCAGGAGGAATGCAGCAACGTGTTGGTTTAGCAAGAGCGTTAGCTACTGATACAGATATTATGTTAATGGATGAAGCTTTCAGCGCCCTAGATCCTTTGATCAGAAGTGATATGCAAAAACAATTAATTGATCTTCAAGCAGAACTAAAAAAAACAATTGTATTTATTACTCACGATCTAGATGAATCATTAAGATTAGGTGATCATATTGGGATATTAAACTCTGGAAAATTAGTTCAAGTAGGAACTCCCGAGGAAATTATTATGAACCCTGCTGATGATTATGTAAAAGCTTTTGTAAAAGATGTGAATAGAGCAAAAGTAATCAAGGCAAAAATTATTATGAAAACTGCTGATCAAGCTAATGACATAGATAAATCAAACTTAATAAAAGTAAATGAAGACGAATTTATAGAAGATTTTTTACCAAAAATCGTATGCTCTGATTCAAATTGTGAAGTGGTTGATAAAAGTGGAAATGTAAAAGGATACATTTCAAATCAAGAATTACAGTCTTCATTAACAAGATCATAAAGTGTTATTAAAAACTTTCGAGGTAAAAAAAGAATGGGTTGATTACAACAATCATATGAATATGGCTTATTATGTGCTTGTTTTTGATCAAGCATGGGAAGTTGCTCTTGAAAAATTTAAAATGGGAGGAACTGCAGCAAAAAATCTTAATAGAAGTACAATGGTTGTTGAAACTAATACTAAATATTTAAATGAGGTAAAAGAGGGAGAAATGGTCAATGTTAATCTGACTTATTTTGATCATGATAAAAAAAGATTACATTTAAAAATGGAAATGATTTCTCAAAAAACTAACAAACTTTCAGCTTCTATGGAATGGATATCGCTTTATATAGATTTAAGCAAAAGGAAAGTTACAGAATTTGAAGAAGAAAAAGTAAAATTAATGAAAGATTTTATTGAAGAAAATAAGTCAAAATTTTCAAGCGAAGGTCTTCTATTCTCTTCTAAATTAAAGAAATAATTAAATATTCTATACAATTTTTTTTTGATATAGGTGCATAATGGGCGCTAATAATAATTCAAAAGGAATACTTTTAATTATTACTGCAATGACATTTTTCGCAATGCAGGATGCTTTAATTAAATTCATTTTTGAAAAAGCAGCTTTGTATGAAATATTTTTTGGAAGATATTTTGTTGCAGCAATTTTGCTATTTGGTTATATAAAATTAAGAAAACAAAAAGTCTCTCTTAAAACTTACTATCCTTTTTTAACAATACTAAGAGTGATTTTGCATTTTATTGCTTTTTCTGCTTTTTTTATCTCATTAACTTTTATGCCTTTAGCAACAGCAAATGCTCTATTTTTTTCATCACCTTTTTTTGTAATTAAGTTTCTTGTTCCAAAACCAACTGCAAATAAAGCAAAAATAATGTGAGAAACAATTGTCATAATTAATTTTCCTTAAGTTTCGATCCTCTTCCTAAGTAACTTTCAATTACTTTCTCATCTTTTTTTGCTTCTTCAACACTTCCTTCAAACAATACTGAACCCTCAGCCATTACAATCACTGGATCACACAATCTTCCAATAAAATCCATATCATGTTCAATCATACAAAAAGTATAACCTTTTTCTTTATTTAACTTTTCTATTGCTGTTCCAAGATCTTTTAACAAAGTTCTGTTAACTCCTGCCCCTACTTCATCTAATAATACTAATTTTGCATCAACCATCATGGTTCTTCCAAGTTCTAGTAATTTTTTTTGTCCACCTGAAAGGTTTCCAGCAAGCTCATTTGATAAATGTCCTAAATTTAAAAATTCAACAACTTCTTTCGCTTTCTCTTTAACCACAGCCTCTTCTTGGGCAACTAAACCTGGTTTAAATAATGCTGTCATTATTTTTTCTCCAGATTGATTTCCTGGAACCATCATTAAATTTTCTAAAACAGATAAATTTGAAAACTCATGTGCAATTTGAAATGTTCTTAACAACCCTTTAGAAAATAATTCATAAGATGGAACATCAGTAATATTTTCATCATCAAAAACAACATTACCACCAGAGGATTTTAAATTTCCAGCAATTAAATTGAATAAAGTGGTTTTACCAGATCCATTTGGCCCAATGATACCAGTGATAGTTCCTCTTTTAACTTTTATTGAACAATCTGAAACTGCAGCTAATCCACCAAAATATTTACTTAAATTATTAATCTCTAAAATATTTTCAGACATTTAATTTATTTGTTTAATCTTCTGTGAATGCTATTTAATGTTCTTTCTAGAGATCTATAAAATCCAGCTTTAGTTAATTCTTTCACACCTTGTTCATTTAAACCTTTTGGCGTTTGAGATTCTTTTACTAAATTCTTTAAATTTTCTTTTGAATTAACTACAGCATCTTCAGATAAAGCTAAAAATAAAGAAGTAATATATTTTTGAGCATTATTTCTTTTTACCCCTCTTTTTACCAACCAATCAGTCATTACTCTCAAAATCTCATAAAAAGGCGCCATCATGCCAGAGGTTGACCAAAAATTTATAGACGATTTTTCATTCTTAATTTCTACAGTTGTGCCCAAGTTAT
>CACJMR010000019.1 GCA_902594605.1 uncultured Pelagibacteraceae bacterium | reverse complement strand
AAATAATAAAATTGATATTATTTTTGGTACACACGCTATTTTTCAAAAAAAGGTAATTTTCCAAAAATTAGGATTAATAATAATAGATGAACAACACAAGTTTGGAGTGAATCAAAGAAAAAAATTGTCGGACAAAGGTGGATT
This sequence comes from uncultured Pelagibacteraceae bacterium, assembly GCA_902594605.1. GTDB lineage: Bacteria > Pseudomonadota > Alphaproteobacteria > Pelagibacterales > Pelagibacteraceae > Pelagibacter. Next base: position 6,219 of record CACJMR010000019.1, on the reverse strand, counting down.
AAATTGTGATGTATTATTAATGACGGCAACACCTATACCTAGAACTCTAACAATGACAATTTATGGTGATATGGATATTTCAATAATTAGAGAAAAACCTAAAAATAGAAAACCAATTAAAACATATAGTAAATTAGAGGTTAAAATTGAAGATGTTTTAAAATTTATAAGAAAAGAAATTAACTTAGGAAATCAAATTTTTTGGGTTTGTCCATTAATTGAAGAATCTAAAAAATTGGATCACTCATCTGCTGTAAAAAAGTATGAATATTTAGAAAGGAAGTTTCCAAATCAAGTTTGTTTGCTTCATGGAAAAACTGATGTAGATGAAAAAAATGAAATACTAAACAATTTTTTAAATAACAAATTTAAGATTTTGGTTTCTACAACGATTATTGAGGTTGGGATAGATTTTCCAAATGCAAATACTATTATAATCGAAAATGCTAACAAATTTGGTTTATCTCAACTTCATCAATTAAGAGGTAGAGTTGGTCGTGGAGATAAAAACTCTACATGCATATTAATGTTTAAATCAAATCTTAGCGAAAACGCAAAAAAAAGAATAAAAATTTTAAAAAACACTAATGATGGTTTCTTAATATCTGAAGAGGATATGAAATTGCGAGGGTTTGGGGATATTTTGGGATTTAAACAAAGTGGTGTAAAAAATTTTAAGTTAGCAGATCCAATTCAGAATAGTGATCTTTTTTTATTAGCTGAAAAGGAAATAAGAAGAATAGAAAAATCAAATGAAGATATAAGTAAATTCAAACCTTTGATAAAATTATATGATAGAGCTGATATAATAAACGATATTGTCTAAGATTTTTTAGTTGAAGTTCCTGCGGAAACTATAAATTTAGAAGCTTCTTCAAAAGACATATTTAAATATATAACATCTTCTACTGGGAACATTAACAGAAAACCACTTGTTGGGTTTGGTGTGGTTGGAACAAAAACATTAATTAAATTTTTTCCTGTTTTTTCTGCCATCTCTCCTTTATTTTCTTTTGTAGCAAATCCAACGGCCCAAACTCCTTTTCTAGGATATTCAATCAAAACAACACTCTTTTTACCGTCATCTTTTTTTGAAAAAGTTTCAGTCATTTGAACAATTGCAGAATAGACGGTTCTTAAAAAAGGAATTCTTTTAAACAAATCATCGATTAATTTTAGAATTCTTCTTCCAAAAAATGATAAAGACAGACCACCAACAATAGTAATAAGTAAAATTGAAATTACAATTTCAACGCCTGGGATATTGAAAGGTAAATAACTATTTGGGTTAATGTTTTTAGGAATTAAATTTGAAGATATACCAATTAGAATTTTAGTTAAATATAACGTAAAACCTATTGGTATTAAAACAACAACACCAGCAATAAAATAGTTTCTAAGAGTTAAAGATAAAGATTTTTTGGTACTTTTTTTTGCCATAAAAATTAATTGTAACTAGCGTAAACAACAAACAATATTGTAATAATAAATAATACTATTAATATTTTATTATTAAGATTCATGTTATTCTAGTATTATCAAATTTTTTAATTATGAATAGAAGAAAATTTTTATCTTATATGGGCTGTGGATGTGGCAGTTTATTGTTATCATCTTGTGCTACAGCACCAATTACTGAAAGAAAACAATTAAAAATTGTCTCTGAAGCAAAGTTAAATGCCCAAGCTGCTCAGATTTATGAAAAAATAAAAGAAAAAGAAAAAATGAGTGATGACAAAAAAACTCTTAATGAAATTAAAGAAATTGGAAAAAGAATGGAAAACTCAATTTCTGAATATTTTTATAGGGCTGGTTTAGAAGACCCTACTATTAATTTTGAGTGGGAATATATATTAATTGATAGAAAAAAAGTAAGAAATGCATGGTGTATGCCCGGAGGCAAGATCGCAGTTTACACAGGTATATTAGAGGCAACAAAAAATACTGATGGTTTAGCAGCTGTAATGGGACACGAAATAGCTCATGCTGTTGCAAAACATTCTGTAGAAAGAGCAAGTAGAGCAACTCTTGTTAATACAAGCGCTCAATTAATTGATATTTTTAGTGGAGGAAAATTATCTCAAGTAAACAGAACTACAGGCATGAATACAGTAGGTTTAATTACTCAAATAGGATTATTAAATCCATTTAATAGAAAACAGGAGAGTGAAGCTGATTATTTAGGAATGATTTTTTCTTCACTATCTGGATATGATATTCGTGAAACAGTTAAAATTTGGGAGAGAATGAAAAAGTTAAACAAAGGTAAGGAGCCTCCTGAATTTATGAGTACTCACCCTTCATCAGATAACAGAATTAGAGATCTTAATGAAAAAATGAATGAAGTTATTTTAGACTACCCACCAATTGAAACAAGTTAAATCAATTAATGGTGAGCCGTGATGGACTCGAACCATCGACCCATTCCTTAAAAGGGAATTGCTCTACCAACTGAGCTAACGGCCCACAAAATTGATTCATTTTTTTAAAATGAATAATGAGTGTATATAGATAAATTTTTATTTTTCAATTCGTTGAATTTAAAAGTTTTAATAAATTAAGGTTGCTAAATTAAGGAATTTGACGATATTATGAATACAAAATAGCACACTTCTTTTAACTACAACTTATCTATGTATTTATTATGAAAATCGTCAAATGTGCCAGAATTTATATTTTTTCTTATTTGAGACATTAGTTCTTGATAAAAATTAATATTATGCAGTGTTAATAACATTGAAGCTAATATTTCATTAGTATTAAATAAATGATTTAGATAATTTTTTGAATATTTGTTTAAGTTAAGATTTTCACAACTAGGATCAAGTGGAGTATTATCATTATGATACTTATTATTTTTAATATTTAGCCTTCCTTCCCATGTGAATGCTAAACCTGTCCTCCCAGATCTGGTAGGTAATACACAATCAAACATATCTATACCTCTTTTAACGGCACCTAAAATATCCGATGGTGTTCCTACGCCCATTAAATAGTGAGGTTTTTCTATAGGTAGATATTCTTTAATATCATCTAGTACATTAAACATTTCATTTTGTGTCTCACCTACTGCTAATCCTCCAATAGCATAACCATCAAAACCAATTTTAACTAATTCTTCAAGTGATTTAAGTCTTAAATCTTTGAATAGACCTCCTTGAACAATTCCAAATAAAGCTTTGTGAGGATTACTACCAAAAGCAACTTTAGATCTTTCAGCCCAGTAGAGTGACAAATCCATTGATTTTCTTATAAGATTATAATCATTAGTTTTCTTGGGGCATTCATCCATAATCATTACAATATCTGAATTTAAACCTAATTGTATTCTTATACTCTCCTCTGGACTTAAATAAAATTTTTTACCATCAACATGAGAGTTAAATATTGCACCCTTCTCTCTATCAATTTTATTCAATTTTGAAAGAGACATTACTTGAAAACCACCAGAGTCGGTTAAAATAGGTAAATCACAATTCATAAAGCTATGAAGACCACCTGCTGACTGGATCCTCTCCACACCAGGACGTATCATTAGGTGATATGTATTTGAAAGTATTATTTCAGAACCTGTTTTTTTAATATCATCTATTGTGCAAGCTTTTACAGTTGCCTGCGTTCCAACAGGCATAAATGTTGGAGTTTGTATGTTTCCACGATGAGTCTCAATTAAACCACATCGTGCAAATTTATCTTTTTTTAAAAGGTTAAAGGCAAATTTTTTTAATGCCATTAAAAAATTTATTGAGATTTAAAGCTAATAATCTTATCTGGATCTGTTACAGCGCCATTATTATTTTGATCACCTCTTTTTATTTTATCAACAAATTCCATTCCCTCAATCACTTTTCCAAATACTGTATATTGTCTATCTAAAAATGGAGCTGGTTGAAAACAAATAAAAAATTGACTGTTAGCACTATCTGGATCTTGAGCTCTTGCCATTGATAAGGTTCCCCTATCATGTGGTAGATTATTAAATTCTTGTTTTAAATCTGGGAAATCTGAACCACCCATTCCTGCTCGTCTAAGATCAAACTCTTTTGATTCTGAATTTCCAAATTTTACATCGCCTGTTTGAGCCATAAATCCATCAATAACTCTGTGAAATACAACGTTATCGTATTTACCACTATTTGCTAATTCCTTAATTCTTTCAACATGATTTGGCGCGACATCTTCAAATAATTCAATTTTAACGTCACCATCTTTTAATTTTAATATCATTATATTCTCCTCAGCTATTGATTGATTGGTAATTAAAAAAAATAAAAAAAGTATTTTAATAAAAATCTTATTCATATTTATCTTTTAATGATTTAATCGTACTTTTTGTAGTAAATTTTTTTATATCACCTTTTAATTTAACGATTTCCTTTACAAATCTTGATGAAATTATTTGATTTTCTACATCAGACATTAAAAAAATAGTTTCAATATTTTGGTTCAATTTTCTATTCATACCTGCTAATTGAAATTCGTATTCAAAATCAGATACGGCTCTTAATCCTCTTAAAATAATGTTAGATTTGTATTTTTTACATAAATCAGTGGTTAAAGAGCCAAAAGAAACTACTTTTATTTTTTTTCTATTTAACTTTAGATCTTTAAATAAGGCCTCATTTACTATTTCGATTCTTTCCTTGGAACTAAATAAATAATTTTTGTTACTTTCATCTGAAACACCTACTACTATTTTATCAAACAATTTTAGTGATTTTTTTATCACATCTATATGTCCGAATGTAATTGGATCAAATGTTCCAGGATAAATTGCAATTTTACTCATTAAATTAAATTATCATCAATTTTAATAGCTGAAACAACTTTTTCTTCTCCCGATAACTTAATTATTCTAACACCTTGGGTATTTCTGCCTGCAGTTCTAATTTCTTTTACAGCTACTCTTATAACCCTTCCTTTATTAGTAGAAATTAAAATTTCATCACCCTCAAAAACTGGAAATGATGAAGTAATATTTCCATTTCTTGGTGAATTTACTATTCCTATAATACCCTTTCCACCTCTGTTGGTAACTCTGTAATCTACATGAGAGGTCTTTTTACCAAAACCATTCTCACTTATTGATAAAACAAATTTCTCTCTTGCTTTTAATTCAGATTTGTCATCTTTTGATTTTTTTCCATTTTTATTTATTTTATCGTTATCAATCACTGATAAAGATACAATTTGATCATTAGATGCTAATTCTATTCCTTTAATTCCTTTAGAAGATCTACCTTTAAAAACTCTAAGCTTTTTTGCTTCAAATCTAATGCATTTCCCAAATTTTGTACTTAAAATTACATCCTGATCATCTTTACAAATTTTAACACCCACAATTTTATCATTGTTATCTAGTTTCATTGCAATTTTTCCGGATGCATTAATTGATGAAAAATCTTCTAAACTATTTTTTCTTACTTTGCCTTGAGCAGTAGCAAATATAATTTGATAATTTTTTAAATCTGGTTCATCCTCGGGCATTGGCATAATTGAGCTTATAGCTTGATGACTCTTTAAGGGCAAAATATTGAATAAAGACTTACCTTTTGATGATGATGAGCCCTCTGGGATTTTCCATGCTTTAATCTTGTAAACTAAACCCTCAGTAGAAAAGAAGAGAACTGAAGTATGAGTATTTACTGATAGTGTTTGGACGACAGAGTCTTGATCTCTAGTTGTTATGCCTGATTTTCCCTTGCCACCTCTTTTTTGTTTTTTTACTCCATCTAAAGAACCTCTTTTTATGTATCCTTGCAATGTAACTGTAATTATTACTGATTGTTTTTGGATAGTTTCCTCAATATCATAATTTAAAACAGCATCTATAATTTTAGTTCTTCTTGGTATAGCAAATTTCTCTTTGATATTTTTTAGTTCTTCGCTGATTACTTTTAGAAGCTCCTTTTTTGATGAAATAATCTTTTTATATTTAGTGATTAATTCAGCTAATTTTTTAATTTCAACTTCGATCTCATTTATTCCTAAAGCAGTTAGTTTTTGAAGTCTCAATTCCAAAATAGCTATAACTTGTGGTTCAGATAAAGAATAAAGGTTTTTACCTTTTTTTCCCTCTACTAAAGAAATTAATTTTTGTGATTTGTTTATTTTCCATTTAGTTTTTAAAATTGATATTTTAGCATCATCGGGTGTTTTGGATGATCGAATAATTTTTATTATTTTATCTAAATTTTCAACTGACACCGATAATCCAAT
>CACJMR010000018.1 GCA_902594605.1 uncultured Pelagibacteraceae bacterium | reverse complement strand
GATGTTATGGATGACAGGATTGATTGCACCATCTGCGTATAGATGGGGTGGATTTGTTTCTATTGATTTACTAGAGAGATTTTTACCAAAACTTATCTCCACATTATTAACTTTATTTTTATTAATCGTTTCTCTTTTTGTCTTAGTAATAGGTTTGGAATTAGGATTTAAACATATTAATGCTGGATGGATATTTAATTCTTCATCGATAAAAATTCCTTTTCATTTAATTGGCGGGAAAGCAGAACCAATAAAATTAGCTTGGATGTATATGTCATTACCTGTGGGAATTATTTTTTTAATTTCTGTGAATATAGAGTTAATTTTAAGAAATATTCTTACTAATTTTACAAAGTTAGACTTGCCTGAAGATTACGATAAACAGAAGTTGGAGACGCAATAATGTTAGTTTGGTTTCTTCCTTTATTTTTATTATTTTTGTTAATTGGTTTACCTGTATTTTTTGGATTGTTAGCAGCACCAGGAATTTTGCTTTGGCTAAATGATCAAGCTAGAGATGGAGCTATGCTTTACAGAAATATTTATAATGGAATAGATAGCTTCCCTTTGATGGCAATACCATTTTTTATGTTAGCAGGAGAGTTAATGAACAGAGGAGGAATAACTCATCGACTAGTTGAATTTAGTCAGGCGATGATGGGACACTTAAAGGGTGGATTGGCTCATGTCAATGTACTGACTTCAATGTTGTTTGCAGGTTTATCTGGTTCAGCTGTAGCTGATACATCAGCAATTGGATCAATGCTTATTCCTGCAATGGAAAAGCAGGGCTATACAAAAAAATTTGCTGCTGCAATTACAGCAGCGAGTTCTGTAATTGGACCTATAATTCCACCTTCTGGAATAATGATTATTTATGCATATGTAATGGGTGAGAGTGTTGCTGCATTATTTTTAGCAGGAATAGTACCTGGTATTTTAGTTGGGGTTAGCTTGATGATTACAATAAAATTTATGGCTAAGAGATATAATTTTCCAGCAGTAACTGAAAAAACAACTTGGAGCCAAAGAGGCAAAGCATCTCTTAAAGCTTTTTTCCCTTTGATGACACCTGTAATAATTTTAGGAGGTATCCTTGGAGGAATTTTTACACCAACAGAAGCATCAGCTGTAGCAGCTGCTTATGCAATGTTTATAGGTCTATTTGTTTTGAAATCACTAAAATGGAAAGATGTTCCTAAGGTTATGACAAAAGCAGCAATGGTATCTTCAGTAGTTCTTCTTTTAGTTGGTGCTGCAATGGCTTTTAAAACAGTTGTAAGCTTATCACATGCACCTGAGCATCTTGCTGCATTCGTCTTGGGATTAACTGATAATCCATATGTTTTGTTATTTCTTATAAATATTTTATTATTTGTTGTTGGAATGTTTTTAGATGCAGGTCCAGCGATAATAATCTTAGGACCAATTCTTGGACCAGTGTTTGTTGAGTTGGGAGTTCATCCTGTGCATTTTGCAATTATTATGTCCGTTAATTTAACAGTTGGTTTAGCAACTCCGCCAATGGGACTTGTATTATTTGTTGCATCCTCTGTATCTGGGGAAAGAGTTGAAACAATAGCAAAAGCTATATTGCCATTCTTAGCAGTAGAAGCTATAGTTATTTTTTTAATAACCTATTTTCCGTCAATATCGATGACTATTCCTTTGCTTACTGGTTTCGCAAAATAAATATAATTTTTTTTTACTACTCGATAGACTCTCTAAATCAATTTAACTATAGTTTATATACATAAATATTTAAAGAGAGGGAAATAATTATGAGTAAAATAATAAAATCATTTTTTTCATTATTATTCTTAATTAGTTTTACTGCATCTGTTTCAGCTGCAGATTATAACTTGAGAATGACAATGAACTCTAATGATCAAGATGAAGATTATGATGGTGCTGTAGTATTTAAAAACTACGTAGAAGCAGCTTCAAATGGAAAAATAGCTGTTGAACTATTTGTAGGAACGCAGCTTTGTTCAAAAGGTGCCGAATGTTTACAAGGTGTATCTGATGGAAGTATAGATATTTACATTTCTACTTCTGGAGGTGCCGCAGGTGTATTTCCATATGTTCAAGTTTTAGATTTACCTTATCTAATGGCTGATGACAGAATTGCCGAAGATGTAATGCAAGGTGATTTTGTAAGAACAATGAGAAAAATGGCTCTAAAAGATTCTAATGATTCAATTAGATTGATGACAATTGGAAACACTGGAGGATGGAGAAATTTTGCTAATACAAAAAGAAGAATTGCAAATCCGTCTGACATGAAAGGTTTAAAAATCAGAACAGTTGTAGCTGATTTACCTCAGGAACTTGTAAGAGCATTAGGTGCATCTCCAACTCCTATTCCATGGCCTGAATTGTTTACATCATTTCAAACTGGTGTAGTTGAAGGTTCTAAAAATGGAATTACTGACATTATGAACATGAAGTTTCCTGATGCAGGTCTAAAATACGTTACTTTAGACGGTCATGCATACATGGGTGCATTATGGTGGATGAATAATGCAAAATATCAATCAATGTCACCAGATCTTAAAAAAGTTGTGACTGATGGTTTCTATGCTTTGCAACAAGCAACTTTTGCTTCTCCTAAGAGAAAATCAATCAAAGCTTACGAGGACTTTGTAGCAGGTGGTGGAGATTTATATGTTCCTACTCCTGATCAAAAAGCTAGTTTTAAAAAAGAAGCTAGCCCAGTGTATGATTGGTTTAAAGCTAATGTTAAAGGTGGAAAAGAAATTTTCAACGCTTTAACTAAAGCAGTAGCTAAAGCAGAGAAAAAGGCATCGAGCGCATACAAAAAAGATTTGTAATTTCAAATTAATATAATGGGGCGGATTTTAGTTCGCCTCATTATCTAAAAGGATATATCCAAGATTTATAATCTTTTATGAGAATATGAGCTTTTTCAATTTGTTCAGGAGTCATTTTTTTAATAACTTCTTCCTGAGAAATTGCAGCATCAGGATCTCCACCAATAGCAGACAAACCGTACCACATATAAGCTCTAACAAGATCGGGAGCAGGAAGTCCTCTACCAATTTCGTAATACCACCCAACACCAGATTGGGCACCAGGATGACCTTTCATAGAAGATCTGAGATACCATTCAAAAGCTCTAACATCATCTCTTTCAACACCAAGACCCATAGCGTACATAATTCCAATAAGCTCTTCAGCATCAGCATTACCAGATCTAGCTGCTGGCATAAGTTCTTCCATAGCTTTTTTAAATTTTCCTTGTTCCATCAAATCTCGAGCATTTTCTATTTCTGCAAAAACTATGGATGGAAGAAACAAAAGTATAAAAAGATATTTAATCATTTAAAAATAATAATATTTATAATTCCATTTTTAATTTCAGTAAATAAAACTTACGCAACTGATTTACCAAAACCATTAAAGAGCGAAGATTTCCATCAAGTTGATATAGAAAAAGTTAAAATTGGAAGACTTTTATTTCATGATAAAATTTTATCTGCAAATCGAAACATTGCTTGCGCAACCTGCCATAGTCATGATCTAGGAGGTTCAGATGGACTTTCTTTAGGCATTGGTGAAGGAGGTCAAGGTATAGGATTAGAGAGAACCGCAGGTGAAGGCGATGATAAAATAAAAAAACGAATTCCAAGAAATGCTTTAGCTTTATGGAATTTAGGATTTAAAGACATAACTACCTTGTTGCATGACGGAAGAGTAACCAAATCAAATATATTTGGTAACGGTTTTAATACGCCTGCTCAAGAAGCTCTTCCTAAAGGACTTGATAACATAGTTGCAGTTCAAGCTTTGTTTCCGATGACTAGACAGTTTGAGATGGCAGGAAATCCAGGTGAAAATGAAATTATAGGCTTAGTCTCAAAAGTTGGAAAAGATAGTATGAGAATTGATAGAGTTTGGCCTGTAATTACTCACAGGATTAGAGGAATTCCGGAGTATGTTGAGTTATTTAAAAATGCTTTTGATGATGTTAACAGTTCTTTAGATATCAACATTACACATATTGTTAATTCAATTGCTGCATTTGAAATTCATGAATGGACATCTTTTGACTCTCCCTTTGATGAATATTTAAATGGAGATAAACAAGCTTTAACTTTAAAGCAAATAAATGGTATGAACTTATTTTATGGAAAAGCAAACTGTAGTTCTTGTCATTCAGGATCTTTGTTGTCAGATCAAAAATTTCATTCAATAGGAATTCCGCAATTTGGGCCTGGAAGGACAAGACCTTTTGACCCTTATGCACGTGATGTTGGAAGAATGGTTGAAACAGACAATATAAAGGATATGTATAAATTCAAAACCCCAGCATTAAGAAACGTTTCTTTAACAGCTCCCTACGGTCATAATGGTGCTTATCCAACTTTAAAATCAATAATTAAACATCATTTAAATCCAATAAAAATGAATAAAAATTGGAAACCCGAATATGCAAATTTACCTAAAGCACCTTGGTTAGAAGAAATTGATTTTGTAACTTTTTCAGACAAAAGAGAACAAGACAGAATTCTATCAAGCATTGACATACAGCCTATAGAATTGAATGATAAAGAAATTGATGAACTTGTTTCTTTTCTCAAATCTTTAACTGGCAGAAGTGGAAATCAGAGACCGCTAGGTAAACCAGATAAAGTGCCAAGCGGGCTAAGTATTGATTAAGTTTTTAAATTAAACTGATACAAACAGAATATGAAAAAAATAAAATATGGAATTATTGGAGCAGGGACAATGGCTCGAGAACATATTTTAAATATATCATTAATTGATAATGCTGAAGTAGTTGCACTTGCTGATCCTCATGAAGATTCATTAAATCAGTGTAAAGAAATTCTAAAAACAAAAATTTTTTGTTTTAAAAATCATTTAGAAATGATTGAAAAAAATATTGTTGATGTATACTTAATTTCATCCCCCAACTTTACTCATTTAGAAATCTTGAAAGATGTAATCAAAACTAAAAAACACATATTAGTAGAAAAACCATTATGCACTAATACAAAAGATTGTTTAGAAATAAAAAAACTTACAAAAGATTATCCTTCAGTATTTTGGACTGCGATGGAGTATAGATATATGCCGCCAGTTTCAAAGTTTATTAATGAAATTCATAATAACAAAATTGGTGATTTAAAGACTTTAACTATAAGGGAACATAGATTTCCTTTTTTAAAAAAAGTAAATGATTGGAATCGTTTTGAAGAAAATACTGGTGGTACACTTGTTGAAAAATGCTGCCATTTCTTTGATTTAATGAGATTGATCATCCAAAGTAAGCCACTTAGTGTTTACGCAAGTGGTGGTCAAGACGTTAACCATTTAGATGAAGTGTATAATGGAAAAAAGCCAGACATCATTGATAATGCCTATGTGATTGTAAATTTTGAAAATGGAGCAAGAAGTTTGCTTGAGCTTTGTATGTTTGCAGAAAATTCTGACATGCAAGAAGAGCTTGTAGCCACTGGAAATAAAGGAAAAATTGAAACTTCAGTGCCCTCCGATGACTCAGGTAAAACCTCATCAAATATAAGAATTGGGATGAGAGATGGCAAAACACATGTTGAAAATATTGAAGTAGATAAAAAAATTCTTGAGGCCGGCCACCATCATGGATCTACTTACTACGAACACTTAGCTTTTTTGAAAGCTATTGAAAATAATTCAGATCCAGAGGTTTCATTAGAAGATGGTTTAATTGCTGTTGCTGTGGGAGAGGCTGCAGAGCAGTCAATAAAACAAGGTCGATTAATAAATCTAGAAGAAATAATTAATTAAAAAAATCAGTAATTTTTTTAACTATAAAGTCACTTACTCTAATGTTTGACTCAGTTGTTACACCAGAAATATGAGGTGTTAATATACAATTCATACCTGGTTTTATTTTGTTATAAAATTCACTCTTTATTGGTTCTTTTTCAAACACGTCTAGAGCAAAGCCAGAAATATTATTTTTATTGTAAGCTTCAATTAAATCACTTTCATTTATGACGCTTCCTCTAGAAGTATTTATTATAATCGGTTTATTTTTCATTTGAGAAAATGACGATTTATTTATCATATTTTTGGTTTCATCTGTTAAAGGTAGGTGTATTGAAATGATATCTGATTTTTCATATATCTCATTTAAACTTGATAATTTAGCATCAATTTCTTTATCATTTAATTCCTTAATATAAGGATCGTAGGCTAAAATCTTTAAACCATTTTTTGAAGAATATTCAGCAACTTTTTTTCCAATTGTGCCAAATCCAATTATTCCTAAATTCTTTTGTTTTATTTCTGTTGACTTAATTGTTGTTCTTGGCCATTCACCCTTGATAGTTCCATTATGAAACATTGGGATTTTTTTTATAAGAGACATTGATGAAGAAACAACATATTCTGCAACAGAGTCTGCATTCATTCCTGTAGCTGGCTGAACATGAATATTTTTATTTTTGCAATATTCTGTATCAATATTGTCCAAACCAACACCCAACCTTCCAATAAATTTTAATTTAAATGCATTTTTTAAAATATCTGAATTTACTTGAGTTTTATTTCTTACAATTAGACCATCATAGTCTCTAATTATTTTTATTATTTCTTTTCCATCTTCACATAATTTTTCATCGTAGTTAACATCAAATTTTTTATTTAAATTTTCTAAACTATTTTGGTTGATGAATTCAGTAATTAAAATTTTAGTCATTAATTATTTATAAATATTAAACTAAATTAGATAAGTCTCTTTTATTATTTTTATACGTTGGAAGTGGATATTTAAAGGCATATTTTCTTGGTATACATTTTTCTTTTGCCTTTTCCCATAGAGATAACCATTGTTTAAAGTTTTGAACTTTGAGATTTTTTTTGTTTTTACTTCTTACATAAAAATTTGGAAGTGGTTCTCTACCTGATGGTTGTCCAGCAACATTATATCTAAGATCAGCACTTATCCTAAAATCATTTGATCTGTTTGGTAAAGAGCAATGTATAGAATGTTTATGCAATAATATTACATCTCCAACATTTGCTTCTAAATAAATATGCTCCATGTCATCAAGTAATTTACTATTTTTTAACTCTACTTGCCCTCTGTATCCTGATACATGATTTAATAATCCCATTTTATTTATCTTTTTTACTGTAATCATGCATCCATTTTTCTTAGTTGTTTTAGTAAAAGGGATCCATACAGTAACCATGTCAGTTAATTTTTGTCCTCTTGAATTTAAAACAGCAGCATCTTGATGCCATGGTGTTCTGCCGCTTAAACCATCATGAATTGATCCCTCAGGTAATTTTTTTTCAGGTTGTTTAATTCTAGTATTTTGAACAGGGTTAGACATTATTTCTTTACCTAAAATTTTTTCTACAACATCCAAAATTTTTTTATTAGTAATTAAATTCCATAATGA
>CACJMR010000017.1 GCA_902594605.1 uncultured Pelagibacteraceae bacterium | reverse complement strand
TTATTTCGCTAAGTTAGATAAACCATTTAAGATAACTAACAAGATGAAAGGCAAAGGTTACGACCCTGTAACAACATCTGACAAAGCATTTGAAAAATTCATAAGATCTAAAATTTCAAAAAAATTCCCAAATCACCAAATTATAGGTGAGGAATATGGTCACAAAAATACAAAAAGTGAATTTTCTTGGGTGATAGATCCAATTGATGGAACTAGATCATATGTTGTAGGTAATCCTAGTTGGAGCAATCTCATTTCATTAAATTACAATGGAGAGCCTGTTTTAGGACTGGCTAATTTTCCAAAAATGAAGAAATATTATTTAAACTTAAACAAAAACTCAGCGTATGTTTTTGAGAATAATAAAAAAAGAAAATTAAAAATTAATACCAAGTTAAATTTTACAAACGCAAAACTTGCAGCTGCATTTCATCATCACTTATCTTTGAAACAACAATTAAAAATTAAAAAATTTATAAAAAGAATGCAATTTCCTTGTTTTGATGCATTGACATATTGTCAATTGGCAGAGGGTAGAATTGAAATAGTTGCCCAGTGTGCAAATAAGATTTGGGATATTCACCCATTGATACCAATTGTGAGAGCAGCAGGAGCAATAATAACTACCTGGGATAATAAAAACCCTGTGTTAGGTGGAAATATACTTGTTTCTAATAACAAACAAAATCATCAAAAAGTTTTAAAATTATTAAAGCCAGTAGCTAAATGATCCCAGAAAGAGCTCAAGTAATTTTAGATTTCTGGTTTAAAGAAACTCCTTCTGAAATACGTTTTAAAAAAGATGAAAAGTTTGATCAAAAAATTAAAGATAATTTTTTAGAAGATTATGAACTTGCTTGTCAAAATGAATATGATGATTGGCAAGATAACCCTATGAGTTGCCTAGCATTAGTTATTTTATTTGATCAGTTTTCAAGAAATATGTTTAGAAATGATAAAAAAGCTTTTGCTCAAGATCAAAAAACTAGATTGATTGTAAACGATGCAGTTTATTCAGGTTATTTAGAAGCTATGAATGTAAATCAAAGATTTTTTATGTTGTTACCTTTAATTCATAGTGAGGAAATCAGTGATCATGAAATGGCATATTACTTATTAAATAAATATTTAAGAGAGCACGAAGGATACAATGAAATAAAAAAATTTTGGCAAGATCATACAAAAGCAATCAGACAATTCCATAGATATCCTCATAGAAATGAAATTTTAGGAAGAGAGTCTACTGAAGAAGAATTAGAATTCTTAAAAGGTCCAAACTCTTCTTGGTAAAATGAATTTAGAATTTATTTTCAAAGTTATAGATAAAGATGAGTGGCAAAAGGCCAAAAAATCTGGAACTTATGGTGGGTCAGAAAAAGATCTTAAAGATGGATATATTCACTTTTCTGAAGAGGATCAGGTAGAGGAAACTTTAAATAAACATTACCCCAAAAAACAAAATCTAGTCTTGTTAAGAGTAAATGCTTTTAAGCTTGAACATTTATTGTGGGAACAGGCATCAAACGGAGACATGTATCCTCATTTATATTCACCTTTAGATGCCAGCACAGTTGTTGATGAATATGAGTTACCGTTGAATAAAGACGGAAGACATGAGCTTCCAGAGATTTTAAAAAAGTATCAGTTCAGTCGTCCAAGATAATTAACCATTATTACACCAATAATAATTAAAATAATTCCAATTATTCCATAAAGATTAGGTACTTGATTAAATTTTAATACCGCAAAAAGAACAACCCCAGTTACTGTTAAGCCGCTATAGGTTGCGTAGGCAAAACCAACAGGAAGAGCGTGCATAGCTTTTGCAATTGAAAACATCGTAATACACATAAACAATATGCATAAAATAGATGGAGTTAATTTAGTAAATCCCTCAGAAATTTTAGCTAAACTATTAGAAGCAATACCAAAAGAAATACCAATAGCTAAAAATAAATATCCCAATAAAGGTTTCATGGTTATTCTTTTGATGCAATTTTATTAACTAATGGTCTCATTAAAGGAGCTAATGTAAATGCAGCAATTAAAGCAATAGGGTATGCAAAAATTATAGAATATCCCCATCTAAAAAAGAAACCATCTGAAACACCTGTATTTACAGCCACAACAACACCACTCATTATAACACTCATACCCAACGACATTAAAATCATAAATAAGGGTTGTGCATATTTTTTATTAATCATATTAATTATTACCTAACAGGTTAACCATTAAAACACCAACAATAATAAAAGCTAAACCAATTAATGAATATAAATTGGGTACTTGATTAAATCTAATTATACCCACAACAACAGTTGCTATAATTGTTAAGCCTGCAAAGGACGCATAAGTAATTCCCATTGGAATATTTTTCATTACCAATGAAAGAGCATACATACATAATACAATTGTGATTGCTGTAATTATACTTGGAACAAGGAGAGTAAATCCTTCAGCACTTTTTGCGAAACTATTCGAAGTAACTCCTAAAAAAACAGCTATACCTAAAAATAAATATGAAGTTGCAAGACTCATCTCGAGACTTTAAATGAATTTAAGGAGAATATATAGAATTATTTAAGAGACCATTTAATTGCATCTTCCATTCTATCATCTCCCCAAAAGAGTTCATTTTTTACAATAAAAGATGGGCTGCCAAATATTTTATTTTCTCTAGCTGAGTTTGTGTTTTCGTTATATTTTGTTTCTATATCTGATGATTTTGCTTCAGAGACAATTTCATCTTTATTCAAATTTAATTCCAAACAAACTTCAGAAATACTAGGTTCGATCGCTGGTTCTTTACCTTCCTGAAACCATTTCTTATAAGTAAGAATAACAAATTTTTCTCCCCAACCTTTTTCGAAACCAAGGATTGCAATTTGGTTCGCTAAATCAAATTCTGATAGTGGATAGGGTACTGGTGTTTTGGCAAAAAAACCGTAACCTTCAGCTCTTCTTTTAATATCTCTCCACATGTAATTTACTTTATTCATTTTATCCTTTGGAAATGGAATATTGTTCATTTCTTTCATAATTGCTCTTACTGAAAAAGGTTTCCAGTGAAATTTTACTTGATGTTGTTTTTCAACATCAAGTATTCTAGTTACGGATAGATAGGTATATGTGCTTCCTATCGAAAAATAAAAATCAATTTCACTCACTTATTTTGGCATTGGTGTAGCACCAGTTTCTAAACTGACAATTTTTCCATTGTCATATTTATAAACTGCCATTACCGCCTCAACATTTCCATCATTAAAAGTTACAAAGGCATGATGAATACCAACTTCGTCATTTTCATAAACAATTCTAACCTTATCTTGATTGATATCACCACTCATTGCCCATTTGATAACATCACTTTTGGTTAAAACATTTCCTGACTTGTGCATTGTGAATTTAAAATCGTCATGCAAAAGTTCATTCATTGCAGCTTCATCTTTATTTTTTAATGCAGCACTATATTTTTCTAATATAGACATTTTTTCTCCCGTTGCTAAATTTATTAATTAAAGTCTAGCAGAGTTAATCCAACATGTGGAGTCTCTCTTTGATCTATACTTTAGCTAATTCGTAAATTTCATAACCAGCCATTACTTCATCAAATACAGGTTTTGAAACTGGATTTGATCCATCCATAAATGAATGAAGTGCTGCCATGTCATGAACTACAATTTTAAACATTACAGTTGATTTATCTGGTGAAACACTTGCAATTGTTTTTGTAACATCTGCAACTTTTTTCCTTTCTGCCATTCCTTCATCTGACTGCATGAACCCCATAAATTTTTCAAAGGCTCCATCTTTAAGTTTTCCTACTACTAGAATATCTTTCATTTTTCCTCCTTTTTTTTGTTAATATAGAGTTTGTACTACTTTTTTAACTCTTTCTTCTCCATTAGGTACTGTTGAATTTACAAAGTCATGACAAGCATTAGTTTTGGCCTCATCAAATTTTGATCCATAAAACTTATCAACAGCTTTATTTACGCCTTCATCCCATTCCTTTTCAAGAATTCCTACTTCTAAAGCATAAGCTTTTAAAACTTTCACTGATGCCATAGATTTTTCTTTCATACTATATTCAAATATTTCTCCAGACGGTAAAAAATAGTTAGCCATATATATTCCACTGCATTCCCAAGCTCTATTTTTATCGCTATCATTCATATCTGCGTATACAGATGTTAGAAAAAAAAGAATGGATATAGTTATTATTATTTTTTTCATATATTACCTATTTTTTTAAAGTATAAGTTCCCTTTAAATAATTTGTTGAGTGAACTTTTCCTTCAAGTGCTGTTTTCATTTGTGTATAGCCAGTTGTTCCACTACACTCTATGCCTTCATATCTTCCAGTACCGCTGATACATTTAAACGTACCATCCATAGAATAACCCAACTTAATTTCATAATAAGTAATTGCAGTATCGCCATTAATAAATTTAATTATACAATGACCCATTTCCACTCCTTTGCCTGGAATTGTGCCTGCTCCTACACAATAATGAGATGAGTTATCTCCAAATGATGTTCCACCAAACGCCATCATTCCAACTAAACCATCATAAACAAAAGTCATTGGATTACCTTTTTCATCAAAAATTGCTTTTGCATCACCAACAAAAAACCCTTTAAGATCTATTTTCCCACTATGACCATCTGCAAACGAAAGAGATGACATTAATGTAAAAACTAATGCTAAAATTAATTTTTTCATAAATTACCTTTCTAAATAGTTAAACCCTAACTGAATACTGTTACATTTTTATTAATGAGTCTCATGCGTTCATATTGCGCGTCAGGTATGCAATTTTTATCAATTAGAAATGTTGTTTTTAGCTATTTAATTCGATTCTAATTTTTGATAACGTTAAGAATGATCGAAAAGTTTAATGGAATATTTTATTTCTTAGTATTTCTTGCACATTTTATTGGTATAGGAATTTATTGTTTCCAAACAATTGTTGGAACTAAAAAATTTATGGATAAATTTGAAATAGACCATAGTGCAGCAGTCATTGTTAGATTTGTGGGAGCTTTAATGCTTGGATGGGTGATCATGGCTCTTTATATAATGTTTATAAGACCAAACGGTGTCGAAGATACTTGGGCTTTTTTTACTTTATTAGTAATTATTCATGCATGCGTTTTTCTAACAAATTTTTATTCACTTAAAATCGATAAAACTGGAATAAATGAAAAAACTTCAAATGAAGGACTAATTGCACCTATTGTTTTTTTAATTTTAAGTTCTATTCTTTGTTACGGATTAGCAGATAAGATTTATGTTTAAAACCAATTAGGTACTGGTATCCCTTTTTCTTCTAAGAATTTTTTATTGAACATTTTAGTTGCGTACTTATCGCTTCTATCACAAAGAATTGTAACGATAGTTTTTCCTGGCCCCAATTCTTTACCCATTCTTATTGCACCCGCTATATTTATTCCACAACTAGTACCTAAGCTTAGACCTTCATTTTGAATTAAATCATAAAGAATAGGCAGAGCTTCATGGTCATCAATTGAATATGCATCATCAATCTTAGCCTCACCAAAGTTAGCTGTTACTCTGCTTGAACCAATTCCTTCAGTAATTGATCCACCCTCTGATTTAAGTTCACCATTCTTTATATAGTTATAAAGAGCAGAACCTTTTGGATCAGATAGGTAAATTTTTATATCTTTGTTCTTTTCTTTAAGAGCATTACTTACACCAGAAATAGTTCCTCCAGTTCCAGAAGAACATACAAAGCCATCAACTTTACCTTCAGTTTGTTTCCAAATTTCTTGACCTGTCCCTTCGTAATGACCCTTTGCATTTGCTGTATTATCAAACTGATTTGCCCAAATGACACCGTTATTGTTTGTTGGTCTTAATTCATCTGCAAGTCTAGCTGCTACTTTAACAAAATTATTATCATCTTTGTAAGGTTTAGGTGGCACTAATTTTAATTCCGCTCCAAGATTTCTAAGTAAATCTTTTTTCTCTTGGGTTTGATTATCATTCATTACGATGATTGTTTTATAACCTAAAGAATTTCCTAATAGACCCAAACCAATTCCAGTGTTACCCGCTGTTCCCTCAACAACTGTTCCACCTTTAGCAATTAATTTTTTTTCCTGAGCATCTTTAATTAAAGCAAGTGCAGCTCTATCTTTAACTGATCCACCCGGATTTAAAAATTCTGCTTTTCCATAAATATTGCATCCAGTAATTTCTGATGCTGCTCTTAATTTAATTAATGGGGTATTTCCTATTCCTGAAATAAAATCGTTTTGTGTTTTATTCATTATCTGATTTTTTATCACTGTCAGGTGTAATTCCATAAGGTTTAAATTCACTATCAGCAATACCAACACTTCTTGCTGGAATTCCAACCATAACAGCATTTTCTGCAACGTCTTTAGTTATAACTGCATTAGCTCCGATTCTAGCACCTCTACCAACTACCACAGGTCCTAAAACTTGTGCACCTGAACCAATAACTACATCCTCTTTAATTGTTGGGTGTCTTTTCATATTTCGTTGGTCATTTGAATTTATACTTGGAGCAATTCCACCTAATGTAACCATATGATAGATTGTAACATTATCCCCAATGTCTGAAGTCTCACCAATCACAACACCCATTCCATGATCGATAAATAAATTTTTTCCAATTTTCGCGTTGGGATGAATTTCTATTCCAGTTAAAAATCTTGAAAATTGAGAAATGATTCTCGCAATTAAATAAAATTTTGCAGTACTAAAAAAATTTGCTATTCGATGAAAAAAAACTGCTTTAACTCCAGGATAAGTTAATATTAAACTTAACTTAGATCTTGCAGCAGGATCTCTATCAATTATGGATTGTAAAAAATCACTCATTTTTCTTTAGTTTAGTTTCTGTTGATTAAAAAAATATATGCCTTATATAATACTTAACTGCTCAATTAAAAGAGGTTAATATGTATAAAAACACAAATTGTTTTCATCTAGCAATTCCTTGCGGAGACTTAGAGGTTGCAAAGAAATTTTATAGTGAAACTTTAGGATGTCGATTAGATAACTCAGCACAAGAGTGGGCAGATGTTGATTTTTGGGGCAATGAATTAACTTTGCATAAAAGCGAACATAAATTAGACAATGAGAGACATGATGTGGATATGGGAAATGTTTCTGTTCCTCATTTTGGTGTTCATTTGTCCAGAAAAGACTTTGATGCTCTAAAACAAAGATTAAAAGATAGTGGAACTAAGTATTATGATGAACCGTATTTGAGATTTAAAGGAACAAAATACGAGCAAGAAACTTTCTTCGTTAAAGACCCAAACGAAAATATTCTAGAAATCAAAACATTAACAGCAAATCCAGAGTAAACTTAAAGCCTAATGGAATACCTGGTATTAGGCTTCTTTACTGGGATTAGCTTAATCTTAGCTATAGGTGCTCAGAATATTTTTGTTATTGAGCAAGGCTT
>CACJMR010000016.1 GCA_902594605.1 uncultured Pelagibacteraceae bacterium | reverse complement strand
CAAGTACTTTACCATTTGTTGAGGGCAAGATGGATGGTCACAAAGAAAGAAAAAATTATTCTATTGTAGGCCCAGGTGTCGCAGAGGATAGTAAACAATTTGTTAAAATAGCAATGCCTCATAGCTTTAATCTAGGTGCTGTATCTGCTATGCCTAAAAATGGTTCTGGTTTACATAGCCACACAACTGCAGAGGTTTTCATTATTTATTCTGGTAAATGGAAATTTTATTGGGGAGCTGAAGGCAAAGATGAAACAATATTAAGTACTGGAGATATTATCTCTATGCCTACAAATATGTTTAGAGCATTTGAAAATGCGGGTGATGAAGAAGGTTTAATTTTTGTAGTTTTAGGTGGAGATGATCCTGGAATAATAACTTGGGTTCCAAGTGTCTTAGAAAAAGCAAAAAAAACAGGCATGGCACTATTAAATGATAATTCATTAATTGATTTATCTTTAAATGAAATTCCAAAAGGGAAAAGTATTCTTGAACCAATTTCTGAAGAAGAAATAAAAAAATTTGATAATTACAAACTAGATCAGCTAGAAAAATTCATATGTAAAGATAATGAAAATTCTAAACAAGTTAAAAAAATAAACGATAAATTTGATTTAATTCAAATTCTTGGAAATAAATTTGAAAATAAAGAATACGCTCCATTAATAAATCAAGATACTGGATTTAACCTTTCAATTTTAAAATGTAAAATCGGACAAATAACTAATTTAAAGTTTGAAAAACCTACAATATTGTTTTCAAGAACTGGTAAGTGGGAAATTATGATTGATGATTTTCAATGTATTTTAAATCCCAAAGATACAATTTCTATCCCAATCAATTCAAATGTTAATATAAAGATAAATGAACAAGAGGATTGTTACTTAAATTGTGTAACACAAATCTAATGAAAGGATTTGATCCAAAGTATAAAAACCTTACTGATTATATTCTTAAAATAACTAAACAAATTTGGGAAAACAAAGATGTTGAGTCTATTGCTCAATTTTACACTGATAATATTCCTGTTAGATCTCCTTTTGGAGTTACTTATGGAAACAAACCTGTAATTGATGCAACTTATGCAACCTTAAAAGAATTTCCTAACAGACAGTTGCTTGGTGAAGATGTGATCTGGAATGGAAATGATGATGTGGGTTATCATTCATCTCATAGAATTTTAAGCAAAGGAACACATCTTGGAGATGGTTCATATGGTAAACCAACTAAGAAAGATATTTATTATAGAGTAATTGCTGATTGTGCATGCAAAAATAATCAAGTCTATGATGAATGGATTGTCCGTGATCAAGGTGCAATGGTAAGACAAATAGGATTTAAACCAAAAGAATTTGCACAAATGATTATTGATAAAGAAGGTGGTGCTGACAAAGCACAACAATTATTCAATTCAAGCTCTGACATGAAATCAGATTATAAACAAAGCGTTGTGCCTGATGACTCAGCTGGGGGTAAATACTCAAAAATATTGAAAAATATCTTTAAAAATAATTATGATTTTTCTGATTATGCAAGAGCTGCAACTATCTATTGGCCTGGAAATAAAATTGGACATGGAAGAGAGGATATTGTCAAATTTTGGAATAATTTAAAAAATACATTTAGTGATATAAAGTTTTCAATAGAACATGTTGGTTATTTAGAAGAACCAGATAAAAATCCCAAAGCATCAATAAGATGGTTTTTAGAAGGTAGTCATTCTAAAGATACTGAAGAATTTGGTGAAAAATCAAATAAAAATATTTTCATAATGGGGATAAACCATTCAGAAATAGTTGATGGTAATGTTATAAGAGAATGGGTTTTATTTGATGAGGTTGCAATTTGGAAACAAATTTTAATGAAATAAATTATGAGCAAAATTAAAACAACACATGTAGGAAGTTTACCTAGATCAAATGAATTATCTGAACTCTTATTTAAAAAAGATCAAAAAGAACAAATAGATTTTAATCAATTTGATAAGATTGTTCAAAAAGATGTTAACAACATTGTTAAAAAACAAATCGAGGTTGGAATTGATTATATTAGCGATGGTGAAATGTCTAAGATTAGTTATGCTACTTATGTTAAGGATAGAATTGATGGATTTTCTGGTGAGAGTGAGAGAAAAGCACCAAAAGATTTAGATGACTTTCCTTCTTTCAAAGAAAGAATTGCAAGAACAGGCGGTACTCCTACTTATACAAGACCATGTTGTACAAGCGAATTAAAAATCAAAGACAAAACTTCACTAACAAAAGATATTAATAATTTTAAACAAGCATTAGAAAAAAATAATCATAAAAATGGTTTTATGAACGCTGCTTCTCCTGGGGTTATTTCTGCTTTCTTACCAAATAAATTTTATAAAAATGATGATGAATATTTAGAAAATTTATCCAACCTTATGAAGGATGAGTATGAAGAAATCACCTCAAATGGATTAAAACTCCAGTTAGATTGTCCAGATTTGGCTCTTGCTAGACATATGACTTTTAAAGATTTATCAGAAACTGAATTTTTAATTAGAGCTGAAAAACAAATAGAATGTCTAAATAATGCTATTAAAAATATCGACAGCTCTAGTATAAGACTACATATCTGTTGGGGAAATTATGAAGGACCTCATCTACATGATATTCCGTTGGAAAAGATAATGCCAATTGCGTTGAAAGCTAATGTACAGACTTATCTAATTGAGTCTTCTAATCCAAGACATTCTCATGAGTGGCAAATTTTTCAAAATTTAAAAATTCCAAAAGACAAAATAATTGCCCCAGGTGTAATAGATTCTACAACAAACTTTGTAGAACATCCCGAAGTTGTAAAGAATAGAATTTTAACCTTTTCTAAGGTCATTGATGCTGAACAATTACTAGCTGGGACTGACTGTGGGTTTAGTACCTTTGCTGGCTTTGGTAATGTAGACGAAAATATAGTTTATAAAAAACTTGAGGCTCTTGTAAGAGGTGCGGAACTTGCGTCAAAAGTGATTTAATTATCACTTTTATTCTATTTCGGGAGTAGATATAGTTTTCAAACGTAAATTATAATTTAACAACAAAAAAATAGAGAGAAAACATATGAGAAAAATACTAGTTACTTTATTGTTTCTACTTTTTGGAACTTCTGCATTTGCAGATTGTAACATTAAAAGTGGTTCAATAAATATTTTGGCAAATGATTTTCCTGCATTAAGAACTTTCGTTGAAACTTCTAAACAATGTAAAGGAAGTGCTGATTTTAAAGTGACTCACTCATCTGAGCATAATAAAATCGCTGTGCCAGCTTTGACTGCAAATCCATCTGAGTTTTCAGCAAGAATTGCAGCTAATAGTTCAATTGTTCCTTTGATGAACCAAGATTTAATTAGACCATTAGATGATCTTGTTAAAAAATATGGAAAAGGAATTCAAGACTCTCAATTAATTACAATCGATGGAAAAGTAATGGCTGTAGCGTTTATGGCTAATACTCAACATTTGTATTACAGAGAAGATGTTTTGAAAGACCTTGGTATAGCTATTCCAAAAACTTATGAGGAAGTAGTTGCAGCATCTGAAAAAATTAGAGCTTCAGGTAAAATGCAATATCCTTACGCAGCTGCATACAAAGCTGGTTGGAATTTAGCAGAAGAATTTGTGAACATGTTTATTGGTCACGGTGGTGAATTCTTTAAATCTGGAAGTGCAGAGCCTAATATTAATAATGCTAAAGGTGTTGCTACTTTAAATATGTTAAAAAAATTATCTGAATTGAGTAACCCTGATTACTTAACTCATGATAGTGAAGCAATTAAAGTAGAATGGGAATCTGGTAATGTTGCATTAATGACATTATGGGCATCTAGATCAGGAACGCTTTTAGATGATGAAGGTGATCCTAACATTACTAAAGCAACTAAATTAACTGGACCTGCTACTGTAGGTGGAGGAAATATTCCAGCTGCTACATTATGGTGGGATGGTTTCACACTTGCAAAAAACAGACCTGATGCAGATGCTGAAGCAACATTTAGAGCTTTAGCGCATGCAGCATCAAATAAAAAGATGGTTGCTGACGCTGCTGATCAAGCAGTTTGGTTAGTAGAAGGGTTTGTACCAGGACCAAAATCTATTGGTGTTATCGAAGCTGTAAAAATGGGAGCAAAACCATATCCAATGTTACCGCAAATGGGTTTAATGCATGGTGCATTAGGAAGTGAGATTGTTGAGTTTTTACAAGGTAAAGAGTCAGCTGAACAAGCATTGAAGGATGTTGAAGCTGCTTACATCAGTAAAGCTAAAGAACAAGGCTTTCTATAAAATCTAAAACTTATAAGTGGGGATTTATTCCCCACTTAATCAATTTTTAAATGCCTAATAAAACTTTTTTTTGGTTTTTTTTGCCGACAGGTTTAGCAATGATCCTGTTTATTGGGCTACCAATTATATCTACTGGAATTCAATCATTCTACGCACAACATGATCAAGTAGTAAAAGAAGTAAAAAAATGTGATCCCTTTGGATGCACTGTTTCAATTGTTGTTGATAATGAAGAAACATCGAAAATTAGAGAAGCAAAGCCTCTTGGAAAATTTAATGGTTTTGGCACTTATACTGATCGAAATCATTTAGCAGTTGATGAAATAAAAAAATTTTGGAATGAAACTGAAAATTTTGGCGCTTTTGTAGATCAAGTAACTAATTTACCCTTTTATAAAGCTCTAATATTTACTTTGACTTATTGTTTGTTTGTTACACCAAATGTGCTCCTCTTAGGATTTATTATTGCATTAAGCTTAAATGCAGTTGCTAGAAAAATTAGAGGACCTTTAATCTTTGGTACAATTTTACCGATGATTGTTACACCGTTGGTTGGATCATTAGTATTATTTTGGATGATAGATTCTCAGGGTATAATTGGAGCAAATATTCAAAATTTAATGAATGATCCTTATTTATCACTCAAATCATCAAAAACATTAACATGGATAACAATAATTATTTACGGAATATGGCATCACTCCCCTTTTGCCTTTGTGGTTTTTTATGCGGCACTTCAAACAGTTCCTCAAGAACCAATTGAAGCAGCTATTATAGATGGTGCCTCAAGATTTCAAAGAATTAAACATATAGTTTTACCGCATATTTATCCTGTCGTTACATTTGTAGCTTTGATCTCTTTAATGGACAACTTTAGAGTATTTGAACCCATTATAGGGTTTAGTGCTGAGGGAAGTGCGCAATCTTTATCTTGGTTAATCTATGACAATTTAGTTAATGAGGAAGTGATATTGTTTGGTTCTGCTGCAGCTACTTCAATGATGACAATTATTGGAATAGCTATTCTGCTAGCCCCAGTATTAATTAGAACTTGGAAAGAATTTAAAACAGCGAGATAATTATGGATTATGGACTAGATACAAAATCAACTCGTTTAAAAACTTTTAATACTATTTTTATAATCACTTGGTTGTTAATTGCATGCTTCCCTTTTATTTGGACTTTTTGGGGATCATTTAAAGTAAGAGCTGATTTCTTTTCAAGGTCTGATTGGTGGTATGCGATATCAGCATTTAATACCTTAATTGAAACAGGCGGACAATTTACCACTAATGCTTATACTCAGGCTTGGACTGAAGGCGAATTTTGGAAAGCATCAAAAAATACAATTATAGTTACAGTATTTGTTGTAAGTATTTCTTTGTTTTTAGGAACTTTAGGAGCATACGCTCTTTCAAGATCAACTGAGAAATATGCTTTTTGGATTTTAATGGCAGCTTTAATTTTTAGAGCTATGCCACATATAACTTTAGTATCAGGATATCTTTTTCCTTTCTTTGAATTACAGATTTGGGGAATTCTTCCTACTACGATTGTTGTTTTGGTTGCTATAAATCAACCTTTTACTTTGTGGCTGCTTTATTCATTTTTCAAAACTGTTCCTAAAGAACTTGATGAAAGTGCTTTAATAGATGGTTGTTCGTATTTTCAAGCTTTCAGGCATATCATTATGCCCGTGATGTGGCCTGGAGTAATTACAGCGGGACTATTTAGTTTAATGTTAGCTTATAATGATTTTACAGTAACAGCGTTACTTCTTAATCAAGAAAATCATACCATGGTTCCAAAAATTCAAAGTTATTTAGGTACTAATCAACATGAAGGAAATTTGATGTGGGCAGTTTCTGCAGTTGTATCTGCTACTGCACCTTTGTTTATGCTTGTTATGTTTTTTCAAAGACAGGTTATTAGTGGTTTAACTGCTGGAGCTGTGAAAGGTTGAAATATTATAAAGCATTACTTTTTGGTTCTATTGGATCTATTGTTGAAACTTCAGAAATTCAGAGAAAGTCATTCAATAAAGCATTCAAACAATATGGACTCGATTGGAATTGGACCAAACGTGAGTATCAAAATTTATTAAGTAAATCAGGTGGCAAAGATAGAATATCTAGATATGCCAAAAAGAAAAAAAATGAAGTTAATTCAGTATATTTAAGAAATTTAAAGACTAAAATCTTTAATAATTATCTTAGAAAAAATCATCTTAAATTAAGGCCAGGTGTTAAGAATTTAATTTCTTTATGTAAAAAGGAAAATATTAAAATTGCATTTGTTTCATCTACTTCTACAAACAATATAAATGCAATCTTATATTGTTTAAGAAATTCAATTAATAAAAAAGATTTTAACTTTATAGGGAATGCAAAATTAGTAAAAAAATTCAAACCTAACCCCGATATATACTTATTAGCGCTTAAAAAACTTAAGCTTAAAGCTAATGATTGTGTAGCAATTGAGGATTCTCAAGAAAGTTTAAATTCAGCTAAGCGAGCTAAAATAAAATGTATAATTTTTCCTGGAAAATTTCATTCTTCAAAAAAATTTATTGGAGCTTATAAAAAAGTTTATCGGCTTAATAAAAATATTATTTTGAGATAAATTCTTTTACTAAATTATTAAATTGATCGGGCTGCTCTAAGTGAACATTATGGGCACAATCTTTAAATATTTCTAAACGGCTATTTTTAATATTTTTATTTAGTGTATCAACTTGATCAAAATTATATGAAGTATCTTTATCACCCCATATTATAAGAGTTTTATTTTTTATATTTTTTAAATTCTCTTTACCTCTCCAATTTTTCATTGCTAGTAATGCGTTATCAGCAGTTTCTAATGAAACATTTTTAACAGCATTTTCACAAAGAAAATAATTTTTGTCCTTATCACCTTTTACAAACCACTTAGGAGGTACTCTAGAAAAAGAGAGTTGTGCACCTTCTTTCTTAAGTTTTTCTCTTGTTTCATCCATGGTCTCAAATCTTCCTGGGATATCTCCAATAGATCCTGTTGCAAAACAAATTAATTTATTAACTCTATCCCCAATCAATTTTGTAATTTCTTGAACAATCATTCCTCCCATTGAATGACCAATTAAATTGAATTTATCAATCTTTTTTAGATCTAGCACATTTATTATTTCTTTAGCCATTTTATTAATAGAATCTAAAGATTTTACATTATGACTTTCTCCAAATCCTGGGAGAGCTGGGGTAATCACACGATAATCTTTTGAAAAAAATTCTTTTTGAAAAGTCCACATTTCAGATGAGCCTAGATAACC
>CACJMR010000015.1 GCA_902594605.1 uncultured Pelagibacteraceae bacterium | reverse complement strand
AATATGGTGGTTCCGATGGAATTTCTTTTTTTTCCGAAACATTTGGAAATGAAATTTATCCATTTCAAATAAGAGACAATTTAATCATAAAATTATCTCTTATTTTTAAAGATTTAAAAATACATTATTTAATTGTAACTCTTTTAACAAATATTCTAAGCGCTATATCTTTTTTGTTAATTTATTTAAAGTTTAAACAAAATAAAATTATTAATAATTTTAATTATTTTTTAATTTTTTTTATTGTTTGTAATTCTGGAATGCTTTTTTGGAGTAATGGTCTTTTAAAGGATAACTTTATATTATTTGCTGTTACTCTTTTCCTCTATTCTATAAATTCAAATAAAATAAATTTTAAAATACTAATTTCTGCTATAATTATTTGTTTACTAATCAGACCTTTAATTGGTTTTTTTATTATCTTATCAATTGTGATCTTTTATAACATGTATTTTCTTTTAAAAAAAAAATTTATTGATTTAATTAAATTAAATTTACTAATTGTTTTACCTTTTATTGTGATATTTAAATTTATACTAGATCAATATGGTCTTAAATTTGACATATATATTTTTCAACAAATAATCAATGAAATACAGAGTTATGCTAATTCAAGCGAAGATCCCGGTTTCATAGATGGTTTTTTAACTTATGACACATCAGAAATGCGTTTTTATGAGCAATATCTCAAATACTATTTTGGGCCACTAATTCCTATAAATACAATTTTTATTTTTTTATCAATTCAAAATTTTGCAAATCTTATTATATTAATTACATTTACTTTTAATATCATATTTAATTTAAAAAAACTTAAAGATTTTATTTTAGTTTCAAATCTTCAGTGTATATTTTTTTTATATTCGATCATCTATACAATGATTGTCCCGTTAACATGTTATAATTTAGGTATTGCATTTAGACAGAAATGGATGGGTTTAGTCATTATGACTTATTTGATGTTATTTTTTATTTCTTTTTGTAGAAGAAAAAAAATTTAATCCCATAAAAAGAATTAAAGACAAAATAAAGGTTATTACTGCAACTTTAAAAAAATTTGTAAATAATTTATTTAAACCATTTTCAATTATTTTATAATTAAGCATAATTATAACAGGTTTTTTTTGTATTTCTAAAAATTTAAGACGTAAATTAAATCTATTATCAGAATAATCATTTTCCATATATTTACCTATGAAACCTTCTGTTACATTCCACAATGATTTATTAATTTCAATTATTATATTATTAATTTCTTCAATAAATTCCTTACATTCAGATTTTGAACTACAGTATTTAAACGAAGTTATCCCTCTTTTATAATCAGGTAGAGGTATTTGTGTTGCAATATTTAGGTTATAAAAATTATTATCAATAAAATTTTTGTCATATTCCACTGAGTATTCTACATAAAAAGATTCCTGACCTTTTTTAGATAAAACAAAATAGACTAACGAAAATAAGGAAATTATAAAAAAAAATGTTAAACTAATAATTATATTTTTTTTATCCATTGATTTAATCTAATTTTTTTGAATATATTATTTACCTTTCGATTACAAGAATTTAAATATTGCCTGAGTTAACCTTTCTTTTCAAGAGTGAAAATCCAAAAATAAGAGAAATCAAAGATAGGTTCCAATTATTAAAAAAATTTCCGGTTGTTGTAAATGGCTGGAAAATTAAAATTAATGATATAGATGAAGAAATAATAAAATTTTTATAATAAATTTCTTTTATTAAAAAGTTTTTAAATAGTATCATTGAAAAATAAATAAATGAAAATAAAATAAATACTATCCCTGGTAAACCATTTTCTGACATAAATTGTGCATAATAATTATGAGGATGTGTGTTGCAACCTTTAGGATACTTGTTTATATGTTTTTTACATTCAATTCTAAAATTTTTATTCCCGACTCCTGTTAGAGGTTTAGATTTAAATATTTCGTAAGATGTAAGAAACATATCAGAATAATCTTTTAACAAAAAATAATTTTCATTTTTGAAATCTATCTGTAGAATAAAATTGTTGATATATCTATTTTTATAATGATTTATATTAGATAAAAATATTAAATTTAAAATAAATATAAATCCCAAGATAAATAAAAAAAATTTTCTGTACTTCTTTATTAAAATTAATGTGGATAGAATGTATAAATTTAAAAATATGAAAGATGCTCTTTCAAAAGTGAGAATTACAGTTATATAAACTAAAATTAAAACACTAATATTTAGATATAAATATTTCTTTTCTTGATTTTCATGCTCAGTATAAAAACTCAAAGTCATTGTTAATGCAAAAGCTTTTGACAAAAAACTTCCAAGAACCCATTCAGTACCAAATATACCACTTAGTCTTGGTTGTTTTTCAAAACCAAAAAAATTAAAGCCAACTATGTATTGAAATAATGCATCAACGCATAAAAAAATAATTATGCCTTTTAATACAATATTAAATTTAAAAACATAAAAACTATTTTTTGAAAAAAAATAAAAAACTATTAGTGCAAAAAATAAAAACCTAATCGAAAAAAATGACGATTTTAATGAAGTAAATATATTTTCACTAAGAATAGAACTCAAAACAAAAAAAAACCAAAAAAAAATTACGAAAATAAAAATTTTTTTTAGTTCGTTTAAATTTTTTTTAATTTCGGAAAAAAATATAATAAATAACAAACTTGAAATTGACACTATCAAATCAGTTAAAAAAGGACCTGTTATTAATATTAAAGGAAATATAACTATTATGTTTTGATAGTTATCAAAAAAAATTTTTTTCATCAATTTATAAAATTAACTAATTTTTCTTTTATTAAACTACGATGAAAATTTTTTTCATCTTCAATCGATTTGAGTAAATTCTTTAAATCATTAAATGATTTTCTAGTTGGTTTATTTTCTAAAAACATTTTTTCGTTTGGTATTTTTTTTGAATATTTTTTATAATAAAGTTCCTCATGAAGCTTTTCACCTTTTCTTAAACCAATATAATTTATTTTAATTTTTTGATTAAAATTATCTAAATATCCATAATTTCTTACAATTCGTCTTACAAACTTAGCTATATTTACTGGCTTGCCCATATCAAGAATTGCAATTTCATTTCCTTTTAAAATTGTACTAGATCTCAAAGTTAACTTAATCGCGTCTGAAATTGACATAAAATATCTGGTAGCTTTTGGGTTTGTAATTGTAACTGGATTACCATTGTGAATTTGAGTAGTAATAATTTCAACTAAACTTCCAGAACTTCCTAAAACATTTCCAAATCGTACAGAACAATAATTATATTTTTTTAAACTTCTAGCATAAATTTTGACCATAACTTCACAGGCAGCTTTACTTAATCCAAGATAATTTTTTGGATTAACAGCCTTGTCTGTTGAAATAAATATTAAGTTTTTTGTGTTGTATTTTTTTGAAAGCTCTAAAATATTAAAGGTAGTTAATAAATTATTTTTAACACCAAATTCAGGATTTTTTTCAATTAAATCAACATGCTTTGATGCAGCTGCATGGAAAATAGTATCAGGTCTGTTTCTTAGGAAAATTTTCTCAAGTTGTTTATGATCTTTTAAATCAATAATTTTAGTCAATATTTTTTGATAAGAAATTTTTGTTTCATAATTTGAAACTTCGCGATTAAAAATTGAAATTCTATGTTCATCATTATCCAAACAAATTAATTTTTTAGGACGGTATTTTAAAATTTGAAAACAAAGTTCTTTTCCAATTGTTCCAGCACAACCCGTAACTAAAATTGTCTTTTCTTTTAACCATTCTTGGATTTCAATTTCATTTTTTTGATTTAAATTAAAATCACTATTTTTTATAATTTCTTTTTTAATTTGTGATATATCTTTTTTGTTCTCATTTAAGAAATTTATGCCATCTATTAATTTAATGTTATTTTTACTTAAATATTGTAAAATTTTCTTCTTTTTAACAGACTCTATATTTTTGATAGCTAAAATTAACTCATTTATTTTATGTTTATTGTGTGTCTTTTTAAACTCTGAGAATGAAATAATTGGTATATTATTAATTGTTCTTCCTCTTTTATACAAATCATCGTCAATGAAATATTCAACGTTGTAACCTTTTAAAAAAAAATTAATATTTTCAGAAATATAAATTCCTAAATTTCCTGCACCGTAAACATAAATTCTTTTCTTATTTTCCCAAAAATTTATTTGCTCTTTAGCTCTTATTTTTGAAAATAAACTCAGTAGAAATCTTGAGTTAATTATCAGAAAACCTATCAGACACATATTTATAATTGTAAACTTGGGGCTAAGTAAATAAGTATCCCTAAAATAAATTTTAATTTGAAAATGACTAATTACTAAATTTAAACTTCCTAATAATATAAATGATATTACAATCCCAATTATAATCCGTATTACATTACTAGTTTTAAAAAACTTATTAATATAACTATAATTTCCAAGGAGGTAAAAAACTGGAAAAATAACTATAAAAGATAAAAATGAATAAAATAAAAAAACATTATAAATTTTTGAGATCACAATGTTTTCTATTAATGAAGCAGTTAAGTATGTTGCTATAAAAATTGATAAATAATCAGAAGTAATTAATATGATTTTTTTAATATAATTGTTCATTTAAGAAATTTATTTTCTGCATCTGATATACATTTATTAATAATTTTGACCATTAAATTTAATTTTTTTTCATTAATTAAATGATGAGAAGGAAGAGAAATTGCTTTTTTTCCTAAATCATGTGCATTTTGAAGTTTTTTTACTTTGAACTTTTTAAAAATTTTCTCGTTGTAAATCTCGGGGCAAGAACCTTGATTACATTCAATTCCACTTTCATTAATTTTTTTTAAAATATAATTCCTAATTATCTCGTTTTTAACAAAAATATATACTCTATAAGCAGATACAAAATAATTTTTGGGAATTTCAATATTTTCAATGAGTTGAGATTTATAAATTTTTTCATTCAAAGATTTGAAAATCTTAAATCTTCTTCTGCTAATTTGATCGATATTTTTAAGTTGATTAATTCCTAGTTGGGCCTGAAATTCGGTCATTCTGTAATTTGAACCTTCGAAATCATGAATATATTTAAAATACAATTTAGATTTATCAATTTTTTTTGTAAAATTTTTTCCATGATCCTTCATCGAGAAAAGTTTTTTGTAAAAATAATAATTTTTTACACCTATCATTCCTCCTTCACCTCCTGTTGAAATTATTTTATCATTACAGAAACTCCAAACAGAAATATCACCAAATGAACCGACGTATTTATTTCCAATTTTAGATCCATGAGCTTGTGAACAATCTTCAATTACAACAATTTTTTTACTTTTAGCAAATTTAATAATTTTATTTATTTCACATGGTATTCCAGCTAAATGGACACATACTATTGCTTTAGTTTTCTTAGAAACTTTTTTTTTTATTTCTTCAAATGACATGCCTTGAGTTTTAGTATCTACATCACAAAAAATAGGTTTGGCCTTAGTTGTCAAAACACAACTGGCTGATGCAACAAATGACCTTGGTGTAACTAAAACCTCATCCCTAGATCTGAGGTTTAAACACTGTAAAGCTAAATTTAATCCAATAGATGCATTTGAAATTGCAATACAATATTTTAATCTAAATTTTTTTCTAAAATTATTTTCAAATTCTCTACATTTATTTCCAGTCCAATAATTTATTTTTCCTGATAAAAGGATTTTTTTAGTTGTAGAAATATCATTTGGATAAAATTTTGGCCAATCAGAAAATTTAATTTTTTTTTTAATTTTTACCATTAAATTCGTCTTCAATTCTCAACTTATTTTTTTTTAAAAATATTTTTTTAAAAATAACAATTATTGTTTTAAATAATATGTAAAAATCTAAAAAAATATTTTGATTCTCAACATACCAAAGATCATAACTAAATTTCTTTGACCAGCTTAAATTATTATCTCCGTTTACTTGAGCCCATCCAGTTATTCCAGGTTTGATTAACAATCTTTTTTTTTGATTTTGATTGTATAATTTATTATACTTTAAATACAATGGTCTAGGACCAACAAGACTCATATCTCCTTTCAAAACGTTAAAAAATTGAGGCAATTCATCTAGCCTACTTATTCTTAAAAATTTACCAAGTTTTGAAATTTGCATTTTGTTTTTTCTTAAATTTTTGATCGTTTGAAATTTGTAGACATTGATTTTTTTGCCATTTTTTCCTGACCTTTTTTGAATAAAAAATATTTCAAAATCTTCAAAAAATTTTATTAATAGCATTATTAAAATCATTAATGGAGAAAACAGAAAAATTAAAAAAATTGACATTAAAAAATCGAAAATTCTTTTAATCACTGTAAAATTTCCTATACCATGTAGATAACATTATTAAATTCCATAACTCGTAACTATAGTTTTTTCTTTTTTCAAAATGTAATTTCATCATATAATTTATCTCATTCAAATTAATAAAAGGAAGTTCGATCTTTTCTAAATCTTTAATAGAATTTATAGAAAAATCTTTTAAGTCATTTCTAATTAAATCATCTAGAGGCAAACCAAATCCCATTTTTTTTTTGTTAATTATCCTAGATGGTAAATATTTTTTTAAAAGTTCTCTAATCAAAGACTTGCCATTTAAGCCCTTGATTTTCTCAGTATGCGGGAGTTTTTCTGAAAATTCAACAACTCTTCTATCTACTAAAGGAGACCTGGTTTCTATAGAAAAAAACATACTGGCCCTATCAGTTTTTACAAATATATCGTCAGGCAAATACATATTTATATCTTGAAGCATAAATTTTTCATTGTCACTTATGTTTGAATTTTGAAAAATGCTTTCATCTAAAGAGATCTTTTCAATTTTGATATTTTCTTTTAAGTATTTTTCAGAATAAAAATTAATAATTAAATTCTTATAAATTAAAATTGATTGATCTAAATCTATTACATTGCTTATTTTTATTAATTTATCATTAAAATTTTGATAAAATTTAAAAAATAATTTATTGATTAAAAAAGAATCTAAGTGACTTATAAATTTTAATAATTTTTTTAATATTTTTCTAAAATATGGGTGAATTTTTTTAATTAAATTATTAAAAAAATTTATATATATATATACCTATTATAACCACCAAACATTTCATCACCACCATCACCAGTTAAAAATACTTTTCCATGTTTTGATACTTCTTTGCATAAAATAGTCGTCGGTATTTGGGAAGAATCAGAAAATGGTTCATCATAAATATTTGAAATGCTTTCTATTGCTTCTAAAATATTTTTTTTATCAATTAATATATTATGATGTTCTGTATTTAATTCTTTTGCAACAAGACTTGCAACATCAGACTCATTATAATTTTTATCTTTTTGTGAAATACAGAAAGTTCGTATTTTATTTTTAGAGACTTTTGAAGCTACTGACGCAACTAATGATGAATCCAGACCACCTGACAAAAAAACTCCAACTGGTACATCTGCAATTAATTGTTGTTCAATAACTTCCTCTAAAATATTATTAAGTGAAATAATGCTATTTTCGTTTTTTTCTTTATTATCAAATTCAATTTTTTTAAATTTTTTAATTTCGATTACATCAGTATTTAAATTGTATTTTAAAATATTCCCTGGATTTAATTTTTTTATATTTTTAAAAATACAATGCGGTGAAGGTATATAATTTAAATTTAAATAAAGTTTTAGCGCCTCAATATCTATTTCTAAATCGATGCCAAAATTTTTGAAACACTTTATTTGAGAGGAAAAATAGAAATTATTATTTTTATGATAATAATAAAGAGGTTTTTCTCCAATCAAGTCTCTTCCCAAAAATAATAAATTATTTTTACTATCCCACAATGAAAAAGAAAACATTCCATTAAATATTTTCAAAGAATTATCTAGTCCATAAAGTTCTATAGATTTTAAAAATACTTCTGTATCGCTTGTTCCATTCCATGTTACATCTGTAAATTCTTGATTAATTTTTTTTTTTATTTCTTGATAGTTATATAATTCACCATTGTAAGCTAGTATAAATCTTTTATCACTAGATTGCATTGGTTGGTTACCATTTTTTGTAATATCTAAAATTGATAATCTGTTATGAATTATTGCAATATTTTTTTTGGCATCAGTCCATTTACCAACATAATCTGGTCCTCTAAATTTTATTGATTTAGCAGCAGAGTCTAATTTTAATAATTGCTCGTTTGAAATTTTTTTATTGGTTACTAATCCTACAAATCCACACATAACAATTTAATTTTATTAAATATTTGATATAAAAACCTCATTTACTTTATTAACCTCAAACTTATTAATTGCTAATTTTCTAGAATTAAAACAAAATTTTTTATAATTTTTTTTATCTCCTTTTAATTTAAGGACATAATTAGCAAGATCTTTCGCAGAATTTTTTTTAATTAAATATCCGTTCCATGAATGACGAATTACTTCTTTAATTCCTGGAACTTTAGTACCAATTACAGGTCTCCCAATTGAAATAGCTTCCAATAAAGATCTGGGCACACCCTCTCTGTAAGGAGAAGGTAAAACTACGACCGATGAACCACTAATAATATTTTTTATTTTTTTAGAGTTGAGTATCAATTCAATATCTAGTTTTTTGATTTTTTTTTTAAAATTATTAAAATTATAACTATCTATACCTTTATGAGTTTGGCCACAAAAAACAAACTTTATATCAATATTTTTTTTTCTTAAAATTTCTATTGCTTCAAAATAAGTATCAATACCTTTGTCTTTTATTATTCTGGAAATCATCAATACAGTAAATTGCTTTGGAAATTTTTTATTATAATCAAACTTTTTTATATTAACTCCTGATCCATTCATTATAAAAAATTTGCAATTTTTACTTATTAATTTTTTTTTTATAAATATTTGCTTGTCATCTTTATTTTGAAAAAATATTAAGTTAGTTTTTTTCAATCCGTAT
>CACJMR010000014.1 GCA_902594605.1 uncultured Pelagibacteraceae bacterium | reverse complement strand
CTTTATATTAATCTTTCCTAAAGGCATCATATCTGTTTTATGTTCTCCCCAATTACCACCAGCAGTCACTGAAACAAAAGCTGATCCACCAAACATATTTGGATCTGGAACAATTATTGACCCTTTGTTTCCATAAAGTTCAATATGATTTCTTTGATGAGCTACTACATCAAAAGATAAAGTTATTTGAATTATACAATCATTTTCAAATTGTATAGTTGCTAAGTAAGTTGTTGGTGTTTCAACTTTAAATTTTTGACCTTTTTTTGGACCAATTCCAATTTCTCTTTCTTCAAAAACTTTTGTACACCTTCCTTGAACCTGTTTTGCCGGACCAATTAAATTTACTAGTGCTGTCAAATAGTATGGCCCCATATCAATAACGGGTCCACCTTCATTTTCCGCAAACCAAGACTCTGGGTTTGGATGATAAGATTGTACACCTGGAAAAGCAAATATAGCATTACCTAATTTAATGTCACCAATGACACCATTATCAATTAGCTCTCTAGTTTTTTGAATACCACCACCTAAAAAGGTATCTGGCGCATTTCCAATGTAAAGATTTTTTTTATTAGCAAGTTCAACTAATTTTTTTCCATCTTCAAAATTAACTGCTAATGGTTTTTCGGCATAAGAATGTTTTCCATTTTCAAGAGCCAATTTAGAAACTTGATAATGTGCACCTGGTATTGTTAAATTTAAGATTATTTCAATTTCTTTATCTTTTAAAAGCTCATCAACCGTTACAGCCTCAATGTTGTAGTGAATTGCACATTTTTTAGCAGCATCCATGTTTATATCTGCACATTTGACTATTCTGATATTATTAAAGTACTCCTGGGCTCTAAAATAGGTTTCAGAAATATGACCACAGCCAATTAGACCGACTTTAAAAATTTTACTCATAAAGGTTTATACACCTTGTCTTTGTTTGCCTTTTCCTTCTTTATAAAGTTTTAAAGCCTCTTCATTTTCTTTAGTTTTAGGAATTTCAAGTGTTGGGCTGTCCCAAAAAGCAGAACCCTCAACCCACTTATAAGCATGAGTTTTTATTGAAATAACGTATGTTACATTAGATGCTTTTGCTCTCTTAAATGCAGCTTCAAGATCTGAAATTGAATTAACATGTTCAGATTTAGCTCCCATACTTTCTGCATGTTTTGCAAAATCAACATCAACTAATCCTGGAGTATTAGAGCTCTTTAATAAGTTATTATATTCTTTACCACCTTTAAATAGTTGAAGTCGATTGATAACTGCAAACCCGCCATTATCACAAACTATAATTATCAATTTGTTTTTTGTAATAACTGATGAATAAATATCTGTATTATTTAGAAGATAAGAACCATCTCCTACAAAAGAAATTACTTCTTTATCAGGATTAGCCATTTTTATTCCAAGTGCTCCTGAAATTTCATAACTCATACAACTAAAACCCCACTCTGTTTCATGAGTATTTAATTCTCTAGGTCTCCAAACTTGAACAACTTCACCAACCAAACCTCCTGCTGCAGTAACAGCTATATCTGTTGGGTCAGAGTTTCTATAAATTGCACCAATTACCTGAACATAACTTGGAACTTCTTGATTTGTTGGCGCACTCTCTTTATCTATATATTCATTCCAAGATTTGAGTTCAGTTTGAGATTTTTTATTCCATTCTTCTCCAGCTTTCCAACTACCTAATGCTTGTGAAAGCTCAGTTAATGAAACTTTAGCATCTCCAATGACAGCTTGTGCTAAATGTTTGTTAGCATCAAATCTTGATACATTTATTGAAACTAGTTTAAAATCTTTGTTTTCAAAATTTGCCCATGATCCAGTTGTAAAATCTGCAAGTTTAGTTCCAACTGCAATTGCTAAATCTGTTTCTTTTGCTAATGTATTTGTATTTTTTCCACCTAAACCACCAATCTGGCCTGCAAAATGAGAATGATCTCTTTTCATTGTAGAATATCCCATTACAGTTTGAGTCACTGGTATATTATGTTTAATCGCAAATTGACTTAACTCATCCATCGCATCTGAGTAGAAAACTCCACCACCAGAAATTATAATTGGATTTTTTGATGTCTTAATTTTTTCTGCTGCCTCTTTGATTTGAAATTCATCTGGTCTTGGTCTTCTGATCGCGTGGACTCTTTCCTTAAAAAATTCTTCAGGATAATCAAAAGTTTGACCTTGTATATCTTGACTTAAAGCGATACATGCAGGACCACAATCTGCAGGATCTAACATTGTTTGAACTGCTGCCGGGAATGATTGAATAATCTGCTCTGGTCTTGTTATTCGATCAAAATATCTTGTGACTGGTTTAAATGCATCATTAGCTGTAATTCCAGGGTTATTAAAATGCTCAACTTGTTGCAATACTGGGTCTGGCATTCTATTTGCATAAGTGTCTCCAGGTAAAAATAAAATTGGTAATCTGTTACTCATAGCAACTGCAGCAGCTGTAACCATATTTGTTGCCCCAGGTCCAACAGAGGATGTTGCTACAAAAATTTGTTGTCTTCTTTTTGCTCTAGCGTAACCAATTCCTGTAAGAGCCATATTTTGTTCATGGTGCCCTCTATATGTTGGAAGTTCTTTTTGATTTTCCTCTAGTGCTTGACCTAGACACGCTACATTTCCATGTCCAAAAATTCCAAAGACACCTGGAAATAAAGGTTCTTTTTTGCCGTTAATTAATATTTTCTGAGCAATTAAATATTTAACTATCGCATGAGCACATGTGAGGGTAATTTTTTTCATAAATATGTTTATCTTTTAATATGTATAGTGTTTATATATAATTCTATTTATAAATTAAAAAACCTAATTAAGTAAACTTAAAAATAAATTCTATG
The DNA here is from genome assembly GCA_902594605.1 of uncultured Pelagibacteraceae bacterium. Taxonomy (GTDB): domain Bacteria; phylum Pseudomonadota; class Alphaproteobacteria; order Pelagibacterales; family Pelagibacteraceae; genus Pelagibacter. Next base: position 6,548 of record CACJMR010000014.1, on the reverse strand, counting down.
TACGAAAAATTTGGACAATTCATTGACGGTAAATGGCAACAAGCTGAAAAAAAAGAAACTTACGACGTAATCAACCCTGCAACAGAAGAAGTAATTGGAAAAGCATCAAAAGCTTCATCTATTGAAGTGCAAAAAGCATTAAAGTCTGCAGAAAAAGGTTTGGAAGTTTGGAAAAACACTGCACCATGGCAAAGAGCTTACGTGCTTAGAAAAATTGCAGACATGATGAGAGAAAAAAAAGATGTTATAGCAAAATGGTTAACTCTTGAAGTTGGAAAGCCTCTTGCAGAAGCAGTTGGTGAAGTTGGTGGTGGAGCTGATATTTTTGAGTGGAATGCTGAAGAAACAAAAAGAATTTATGGTCAAACACAACAAAGTAGATTTCCAGATACTAGAGTCCATGTTTATTATCAACCCGTGGGAGTTGTTGCAGCTTTAGTTCCTTGGAATTTCCCAATAGTTTTAGCATCTAGAAAAATTTCCACTGCCCTTGCTGCAGGATGTTCTGTAATTTGTAAGCCAGACGTAATTACCCCTGGTGCTGTAATGGAATTAGTAAACATTTGCAAAGAAGCTGGAGTACCTGATGGTGTTGTTAGTCTTTTGTCAGGTGATCCTGCTGAAATATCAAATGAATTAATGGAGTCTGATATAATTAAAAAAGTTTCAGTTACTGGATCAACTAGAGTTGGTAAAATTATTTTAAAAAAAGCAGCTGATAAAGTCCAAAGAGTTACTATGGAGCTAAGCGGACACTCTCCTTTTATTGTATGTGAAGATGTGGATATGAACAAAGTAGCTGATATAGCAATAACTGGTAAATTTAGAAATAACGGTCAGGTCTGTATTTCACCTAATAGATTTTATATCCAAGAAAATAGAAAAGAGGATTTTGTTAATGCCTTTATTGAAAGGGCAAAAAAATTAAAAATTGGAAACGGTATGGACGAAGGTGTAGATCTTGGACCTTTAACTACCGCTAAAAGATTGGAAGAAATAGAAAAACTAGTTGAAACTACTAAAAAAGAAGGAGCAAAAGTATTAATGGGTGGACAAAGACCTTCTGGTTTCAATAAGGGATACTATTATGAACCAACAGTCTTTGATGATGTTAAAGATAATTTTACAATTATGAGAGAAGAGCCTTTCGGTCCACTGGTTCCAATTTTAACTTTTAAAACTTTTGATGAAGTAATTGAAAGAGCAAATGATAATGACTTAGGATTATGTAGTTATTTATACACTAACTCTATGGATAAAGCTCACATTGGATCTGAAAAATTAGAGTCTGGTTGTGTTGCAGTGAATACTGGAGTTGTTGCTATTGCTGAGGCACCTTTTGGAGGAATAAAACAAACTGGTTATGGTCGTGAAGGTGGTTCAGGAGCGATAAAAGATTATTTAAATGTGAAATACACTCACATGGGATTAAAAATCTAGAAAATGAGAAAAAATAAAATCAAACAAATGATGAAGGAAGGTAAGCCTGTTATTAACGGATGGTGTGCGATTCCAAGTACAGCCTCTGTCGAAGCAATGGCTCATCAAGGTTGGGATTCTTTAACTATTGATATGCAGCATGGTTTAGTTGACTACAGTAATGCGCTTCCCATGCTTCAGACAATATCAACAACAGATGTAACTCCTTTAGCTAGAGTTAATTGGAACGAACCAGGTCAAATTATGAAAATTTTAGATGCTGGATGTTACGGAATTGTTTGTCCTATGGTAAGTAATAAAAAAGAGGCAGAGAATTTTGTTCAAGCTTGCATGTATCCACCTGATGGCTACAGAAGTTTTGGTCCTATTAGAGGTTTAATTTATGGTGGAGCTGATTATGCAGATCACGCTAATGAAGAAATACTAAAATTAGCAATGATAGAAACAAAAGAGTCTTTAGAAAATCTTGATGAGATAATGTCTACACCAGGTGTTGATGGTATTTATATTGGTCCAGCAGATTTAAGTTTAGCAATAGGTGAAAAACCTGGTTTTGATAGGTCTGAGTCTACAAAAGCTTATTCTGAAATTTTAAGAATTCTAGAACATGCTAAAAAAAATAATATTTTTGCAGGAATTCATAATGGCACTACAGAATATGCTACTAAGATGATCGAAAAAGGTTTTGATTTTGTAACTATAGCATCTGATTTAAGAGCTTTAAGTGCTGGCGCTAAAGCCACAGTAGATAAAATGAAGGGTTCTTTATCAAAAAAAGACGACAACTCTACTTACTAATCAAGTTGGTCTAAAAATTCCTCAAATTTTTTTTTTTCTAAATTTGAAGATTGTTTTTTTCCTGGGAATTTTCCATTCATTGAATCTTTTTTAAAAGCCTTAAGAGCTTTTACTCTTTCTAGTTTTATTTCATTTCTAAGTCTCAATAAATTTCCATATGCTTTTGAATGTCTTGGGGGATTCTCTGTATCACCACAGATATCTTCCATAAATAAATACATTACATCAGCGTTTTTACCTGAGCCTAATGAAACAGTAACTATATCTGTACGCTTTGAAATTTCACCCATTACATTTTCAGGTATTACTTCACACTCAGCTGAAAAAGCACCTGCATCTTCTAATCTTTTAAACTTTTGAAAAAGCTCGTATGCTTCATCAGCAGTTTTACCAACAGCTCTTAAGCCACCAATCCAAGTAGATTTTCTTGGAACTAAACCTAAATGCCCCATTACTGGAACATCTTCTTTAGCCAGCATTTCAACTATATCCATACTTCTTGGTGTCATAACTGCATCCGCACCATTCTCCAATGCTTTAAAAGCTCCACGCATAATATCCTCTGCAGTTACAAACTCATTTAAAACTAAAGCGGCTGTTAAAAATAAATTTTTTGAACCTTCTCTTACAGGAATTACATTTTTTGCATTTGATATAATCATATCAAATCCTGCCTTTTCAGCTGCCTCGGCTTCTTCAACACTATTCGCTGTAACTTGTGTAAATTTTCTTTTTCCTTTTGCTGCTTTTAAATCCCCAACAGTCAAAGTTCGTTTTGCTGGTTTAGCGGCCCAAGTATAGATATTCTTCATCTTACACCTTTATAAAGAATATCTCTCCTATCAATAAATTCCTCAAAAGTTTTAATGGTAATTACTGAAGGTAAAATAAATATAGATCTTTTATCTCGCTCGTTTCTTATAATTCTAAAATAACCTTTTTTTATTGCTGTATCGATATAAACATTTGAGGTTAAATATGATTTCTCGATTACTTTAAGTAATTGATTTTTTGTAATTGATTTATTTTTGTAATAAGCAAGCATCACCATATGCAACATTATCCAATGTTGTGGGGTTAAAGAAAACCAATTCAATAACTCATTGGCTAATCTTCCTTCAAAATCTCCAAGTGATATTTCTGCTAATTGAATTCTTTTTTGAGTAAGTTTTGGAATTTTTTTTTGTTCTTCGAAGTGCTTAGGATACTTGAACTGTCTTTTCATTTAAATAAATTTAAACTCATTGAGTTTTCTATTCAATACTATTTTTACTCAATAGTTCTTTATAAATGTTATTTACTCTATGTACTTCAGTAGCAGTATTAAAATAACCTTCATATTCTATTTCTTCAGGTGTGACATCAAAATGATAATGTCCAGCGTCTTTATCATGTTCATAAGAATGAAAGTGAGTATGTTCACCAGACTCTCTTAAATTTAATTCCCCTCCTGTAGGATCTCCAGTCCAAAGAACTGTATAACACTGTAACTTTGGACCAACAGGTTCATAAAATTGAAGAAAATCTTTTACACACTTCATTTGTTTTGGATCATAGTATTCATGTTTGATGTCTTTATAATCTGGTTGAACATGAGACCTTACTTTTCCTTCTAGAATTCTAAATACACCTGCAAGAGCAATCTGTTCATTTACTTTTAGATTTAAATTATTTGACAATGAAGACCTCATTGCTTGTGGCAATGAACCTTGATCTCCTGATCTTCCTTTGATTTTTATTTTAATGACTTTTCCTTGTTTACCATCAGTATAATAAATGTTTCCAAGTCCACCATGTTTTCTTGCGCTATATTTTTCAACAATACATTTTTTGTCAGGACTTACTCTTGCAATTATAGATCTGGACTCATCAGTAATAAAATTTTCATTAATTACTAATTCACCACAGTGACCATCCAAACACGACATTGCACCAGATCCTGCACCTAAAGCATAAGATTTTTCTGATCCAATCATTTTTGAAATTTCTTCGTAATCAAATTCTGCACCAATAAAATTAGGATCATGCATGTATGGCTCTCCACCAACATCTATGATTTTTTGGTTACCGCTTATTCCTTCAGATGGACAATCCCATTCACGAAGATTAGGACAATCTACAACTTCTACTTCAACATTTTTAAAATTTTCTGAAAGTCCTTTTTTTAATGCAATCGCTATATCTTCAAGTGAATGATTTGTAAAAGTTCCTTTTTCTATTTTTAATTGCATGGTGTTAATAAGCTATAATTTATTTTGCATATTGTCTATAGATAATATATATAATTTCTATACATAAATAATTTAAAAAAGGTAACGATGATAAATAAAGATTTAAATGTAGCCGTATTAGGTGCAGGTGCTATGGGATGCCTGTTTGGAGGATTGCTAGCTGAAAAAGGTTTAAATGTAACTTTAATTGACGTTTGGAAAGAACATGTAGATGCAATTAACAAAGATGGTTTGAAAATGGATGGCCATGGAGGAGATCGTATAATCAAAGTAAAAGCTACTTCAGATCCATCGTCGTTAGATAAAATGGATGCAGTGATTGTTATGTGTAAAGCAACTGCATTAGAACCAGCATTAAACAGTATTAAAAATATTATTGGTGAAAAAACAGTCTTCATGTCATTTCAAAATGGAATTGGTCATGAAGCAATTATTCAAAGTATTGTGGGTAATGAAAAAGTAATTGGTGGGACAACTACTCAAGCTTCAAACATTTTAGGACCAGGTCATATAATGAATCATGGTTCGTTACCATCTTGGATTGGTGAGTACGAGGGAGGAATTACTGATAGAATTAAAGAAATAGCAGATACTTTTACAGCACATAATCTTGAAATGATTGCTGCAGAAGATGTAAAGAAAAGAAAATGGATGAAGCTTTTTGCTTTAACAGCAATTGGACCATTATCTGCAATTTTTGATCTTCATCATACTGATTTATATATAAATAATAAAGCAAACGAAGTATCTCGAGGATTGGGTAAAGAAATAATTTTAGAAACTAGGGAAGTTGCACTTGCTGATGGTGTAAATGTGTCCGAAGATGAATGCTTATTTATGTTCAATAAAATTGTAGATTCAATGCAAACTAACAAGTCATCTATGGCTTTTGACGTTCAATACAAGAGAAAAACCGAAATAGATTTTATTAGTGGTGCAGTTTCAAAAATAGGTAAAAAACATGGTGTAAAAACACCTTTAAATGATCTTATGTATAAAATGATTAAAGTGAAAGAAGGTATGTACAGCTAAATGCTCAGTACAAATAAATTAAAAAAAATCAAAAGTAACTTTCCTGTTTTAGTTGGAGACAACGTTGTTTCAAAAAAAATCTGTAATTTATTAATTAAAGAAATAAGCAACTCAAAATCATTTGATGATATGATTATGGGAGGTAGAAGCAGGATTAATAAAGGTTCAAAAAATTTTAATTTATATATTAAAAATTCAGTTAACTCTGCAAAACTTTTTAAGCTTTTTAATAGTAAGTCTTTTTATAAAAAAATTGAAAATCTTTTTACAAAAAATTTTAAGAATGGATCATGGGTAAATTTACATAAACCAAAATCATTTAATCCTAAAAAGTTCACTATAAAAAAAAAATTAAATTCTAGTGAATTAAAAAAAATGTTGGGTAACAACTATACAAATCCTAAAGTAAATTTAGATATAGACTTTTCGGTATCAAAGGGAGGGTATAGATTGAGACCTCATCGGGATGATATAACTAGATTATATAATTTCTTAATTTATTTAACAGACATTCCAAAAAAGAATGGTGGGTCTCTCACAATTTATAGAAAAAAAGCAAAAAAAAATTTAAGAAAAAGCTTTAGAAGATTTCCAAAAATAACCGAACTTGAAATAGTGAAGTCTTTTACGCCAAAAAAAGGAACTGTTGTTTTTTTTCAGTCTACTCCAAATTCCTATCATGGCGTGAAGCGGTTTATAGAAAGAAATTGTCCAAAACGTTTTTTCATTTATGGAAGTTATGCCTTAAATAAACCGGTTATATGGAATTACAAAGGGATTTCATATTATCCGCACATAATTAGCACCAAAAAAAGAATGTTAACCTCTTTTCATGATGCGAACTATTTAACCACAGCACCAAAACATTGAAATATTGTTAATGATAAAATAAATTTTAATGATGACAAATAGTCTTCAAAAAAAATTATATGAGAATGGGTACTTGATTGTTAAAAATGTACTTAACTTTAGAAGAGACTTAAAACCAATTCTAAATGATATGGAATTTGTTATGGATTGTCTCATCCAAAAATATGCAAAAAAAAG
>CACJMR010000013.1 GCA_902594605.1 uncultured Pelagibacteraceae bacterium | reverse complement strand
GCTATTGGAATTATTATAAAACCAATTTCACTAAAATAATACAAACTGATAAAAATATTAACCAATACTGAGATCAAGGAAATATAAAATGGAGTTTTGGTATCATGGTTTGCAAAGAAAAAACTTGAAAAAACTTTTATCAATGCAAAAGCAGGCAGACCTAAAGCAAAGTAATATAAAGCTAGGCTTGTGTTACTTACCGAATTTTCATTGAAAGACCCATAGCCAAATAAAGCTGAAATAATTTGTTCTGATCCTATGATTAAAGCGATAGTTGCTGGCAGACTTAAGAATAAACTTAATTCAAGAGCTTTATTTTGTATAAGCAAAATCTTATTTTTTTTTCTAGATTGAATATGTTTTGAAAGCTGCGGAAGTATTACAACACCAATAGCAATACCAGCTATAGCTAGGTTAATTTGATAAATTCTATCTGCATAATATAAATAAGAAACTGCACTTGCTTGAAATGATGCAATTATTGTACCTACTAAAATATTAATTTGGGTAACTCCAGAGGAAAAAATACTCGGTAAAAGTTTTTTAAAAAAAAACTTAACTTTATTACTTACTTTTAATTTGTAATTAAATTCAAGCGAGTAATATTTTGATACATATTTATATAAAAATATTAATTGTAAAAAACCAGCAAAAGAAACACCATAAGATAAATAATAAACTAATTGATCACCTAAAGATTTAGAAAAAATTAATACTAAAATTAAGACAATATTTAAAATTATTGGGGCTGCAGCTGCAGCTGCGAATTTATTGTGTGAATTTAAGATTGCAGAAAAAAATGAGGCTAAACAAATAAAAAATAAAAAAGGAAAAGTAGTTCTTGTTAAATTAATTGCTACCTCCATTTTTTCTAAATCACCCACAAATCCTGGGGCAATAATTGAGACAAATGCAGGCATGAAAATTTCAATTATTATTGTTAAAAATAACAACCCTAAAAAAAGGAGATTAAAAATATCGTTAGCAAATTTATTTGATTTTTTTTTTCCCTTAGTAATTTCTGATGAATAACTTGGAACAAATGCTGCATTAAAGGTGCCTTCAGCAAACAATCTTCTAAAAGTATTTGGAATTCTAAATGCTACAAAAAAAGCATCAGCCAACATCCCTGTTCCTAGAAAAATTGCTATTAAAATATCTCTTAAATAACCAAGCAATCTACTAATGATAGTATAAAAACCAAATGTGCCTGTTGACTTAAGTAAGTTCATAAATCATATTAGTCTTAATTTTACCCCAATTGTACACTTATTGTTATCAGAAATGAAAAAAACAAAAATTGATCATTACACAGATAAAGAGGCTTTAGATTTTCATAAAGACAAAAAACCAGGCAAGATTGAGATTATTTCTTCAAAAAATATGACGACTAAGCGTGATCTCGCTTTAGCTTACTCTCCAGGAGTTGCAGCCCCAGTAAAAAAGATAAGTGAAAATCCAGATGCAGCATATGATTACACAAGTAAAGGAAACCTTGTTGCTGTAATAAGTAATGGTTCAGCAATATTAGGGATGGGAAATTTAGGTGCTCTTGCATCAAAGCCTGTGATGGAAGGAAAGGCTGTATTATTTAAAAGATTTGCGGATATTGATTCAATTGATTTAGAGATTGATTGTAAAGATACAGACGAAATCATAAATTCAATTAAAAATTTTGCACCAAGCTTTGGTGGAATAAATTTAGAAGACATAGCAGCCCCAGATTGTTTTATAATAGAACAGAAATTAAAAGAAATTTTGGATATTCCAGTTTTTCATGATGACCAACATGGAACAGCAATTATAACTACCGCAGCATTAATTAATGCCTTAGATATTTGTGGTAAATCAATAAAAAAAATTAAAGTTGTAGTTAATGGTGCTGGAGCTTCAGCACAAGCTTGTACCGAGTTATTTAAAAATTCAGGAGTAAAATCTGAAAATATAATAATGCTTGATAGAAAGGGAGTTATTTACAAAGGAAGAACTGAGGGGATTGATCAATGGAAATCCAGATACTCAGTTAAAACTAAACATAGAACTTTAAAGGATGCTCTTAAGGGCGCGGATGTTTTTTTAGGATTATCAGCGAAAGGTGTTCTAAAAAAAGAGATGGTTAAATCTATGGCAAAAAATCCAATTATATTTGCTTGTGCTAATCCTGATCCAGAAATTACCCCAGAGGAAATTAGTGAGGTTAGAAATGATGCAATTGTTGCAACAGGTAGATCAGACTACCCTAATCAAGTAAATAATTTAATTGGATTTCCTTATATCTTTAGAGGAGCTTTAGATGTGAGATCTAAAACGATAAATGAAGAAATGAAGGTTGCTGCGGCTAATGCAATAGCTAAGCTTGCAAGAGAAGATGTTCCTGATGAAGTTGTTGCAGCTATGGGTGGAGAAAGACCGCATTATGGAAAAGATTATATTATTCCATCTACATTTGACCCAAGATTAATTAGTGTAATACCAGCGGCTGTAGCAAAAGCAGCCATAGATAGTGGAGCAGCTAGAAAAAATATAGATGATTTTGAAGTTTATAAAGATCAACTAAAACAAAGACTAGACCCAACCGTTACCATAATGCAGGGTATTAATTCATTTATAAAGAAAAATCAGAAAAGAATAGTTTTTGCAGATGGTGAAGATGAAAATACTTTAAAAGCCGCTATAGCATTCAAAAATTCAAAATTAGGTATTCCAATCTTGGTTGGTAAAGAAAGTAAAATTAAAGAACAGATTAAAAATATTGGTTACAGTGAAAATTTTGACATTGAGATTGTTAATTCAAAAGATGAAGAAAAAAGAAAAAGATACGTAAAACATTTATTTGAAAAATTGCAAAGAGAACAAGGATTATTAGAACGAGATTGTGACAGAATGATTAGAAATGATAGGGTTGTCTGGGCTACTAGTATGGTTGCCTGCGGTGATGCTGATGGTGCTGTAACAGGCAATACAAGACGATTTGGTGCTTCATTTGAAAAAATTAAGCAAGTTGTTGATGTAAGAAAAGGTGAGATTATGTTTGGTTTAAACATGATCGTTCATAAAGGGAGAACTATTTTTGTTGGTGATACAAGTGTCCATGAGTATCCAACTTCTGAACAAATGGCTGAAATGGCGATATCTACAGCAAGAGTAGTTAGACTTTTTGGATTTGATCCTAAAGTTGCTTTTGTATCCCACTCTACATTTGGACAACCTCTTACTAGTAGAACAAAACATATTCGAAACGCAGTTGAGATATTAAAAGAAAGAAGAGTAGACTTTGAATTTGATGGAGATATGCAGCCTGATGTTGCTCTTAATCCAGAGTATGAGGAACTTTATCCTTTCGCAAAGATAGTTGGTAAAGCAAACATTTTAATAATGCCTGGACAACATAGTGCAGCAATTTCTTACAAATTAATGAAGACTATAGGTGAAACAAAAGTGATTGGACCATTATTAATTGGACTCGGGCTTCCTATAGAAATTGCACCTTTAAGATCATCAACTTCTGAGATACTTAATTTAGCATCGATTGCTGCTTATTCTTCACAAGTAATTGATTACAAAAAATAATTATTCTCTTTGAATTCTTAAATCTTCAACAAGAATAATACTGGCAATTACATCTTCGACATCAAGTATTTCTTTTGCTTCACTTATAACTAAATCCTTTTCTTCTGAAGTTAAAGCAATTCCATAAATATAAATTTTCTTTTTATAGGTATCTATTTGATAATTAGTTGCTTTGATATTTTTATTAACAATTATAGCTGTTCTAAGTTGAGATGTTATTAATACATCTTTTGCGGATTGCTTAAAATTAAACTCTTCCTTAATTTTAATATCATTTCTAACAGATCTGGCGCCCTTAGTTTCCCATGCTAATTTAGTAATAATTAATTTTTCTTCTGGGCTATCTACTTTTCCAGTAATAAAAATTCTTCCATCTAAAACTTTAGTTTTTACAGCTAAAAAGTATTTTTTATCTTTTGCCAAAATTTTAGCGGTGATACTTTTTTGCATAATTGAGTCATCTATTTGAGTACCAACTGTTCTAGGATCTAAAGCAACCGAAACACCAGTTCCAAAAAGACCTTTAGTACCAACTCCAACACATCCTGTTAAAATTAAAGTCACTAAAATTAAAATCAATAATTTATTTTTCATTTTTTAATTCTAAACAATAATTATATATTTCTTTTTTAGGCACGTTACTTGTTTGACTTAAAATATTTGTAATCTCTTTAGTAGATAATTTTTTAATCATTTTTTTAATTATATTCATATCTGATTCAGTTAATTTTTCAGATATATTTTTATTTATTTTTTTTTCAGAAATAACAACTGTAAGCTCACCTTTTGGTTCTTTTTCAAATAATTCTAATTCATCTACATTTTTTCTAATATATTCTTCATACATTTTAGTTATTTCCCTACAAAAAACTATTTTTCTTCCAGTAAAATTTTTTTTTATTTCAGGTATGATTTTGTTAATTTTTTTAGGCGAAATAAAAAAAACTATAGAATTTTCAAATTCTGAGAATTTTTTAAGTTCATTAGATAATTGCTTTTTTTTATCTGGCAAGAAACCACAAAACAGAAATTTATCAGAAAACCCACTTATAGAAACAGCTGCAGCGATAGCCGAAGGTCCAGGAATAGGAAAAATTCTTATCTCATTATTAATACATTCATTAACTAAAATTGAACCTGGATCAGAAATTCCAGGTGTACCAGCATCAGATATTAAAGAAATTATTTTTCCAGATTTTAGATATTCAATAATTTTTATTACATTTTTTTTCTCATTAAATTTGTGATTTGAAATTAATCTTGATTTTATTTGATGTTTATCTAAAAGATTTTTTGAAACACGAGTATCTTCGCATAAAATATAATGAGAATGCTTTAAAACTTCAATTGCTCTTAACGTTATATCTTTCAGATTTCCTAAAGGTGTTGATACCAAATAAAGACCATTTTCATATTCTTTTAATTTAAATTGTGGTTTTATGATCATAATTTGGCTTAAAAAATATTATATTAACATCAAAATGATTAAATTAATTAAAATTATTTTTTTTATTTTTTTAAGTTATTACTTTCAGTTTTTTCTAACTGTTAATGCTCAAGAAAAAATCAAAATAGGATTATTAGTACCTATGACAGGAGAAAATAAGGAGATTGGAAAATCAATCATCAAAGCAGTTCGATTAGCTGTCAAAGATATAGACAATGATCTAATAGAAATTTATCCAAAAGATACGGCAACAAAAGCTAATCAAACTTTAAAATCAGCATTTGAATTAAGTGAAATGGGTATAAAAATTGTTATAGGCCCTGTTTTCTATGAAAGTTTAACTTATTTAGATGAAATGAGAGAGTTAACTTTTTTATCATTAACAAATAAAACTATAGACCTTCCAAAAAATGTAATCTCCGCTGGAATTAATTCTACATCACAATTTAATACAATAAAAAAATTTTTAGAGACTAATCAAATAAAAAGAACTATTTTTTTAACACCTATCCAAGATTATGAATTTGAAGTTAAAAGAGGAATGAAAAATTCAAAAATTAAGATTTATAAAGATTATGAATATAATACAGAGCCTACAAAACTTACAAAACAAATAGAAGAAATTACAAACTACAGAATTAGAAAGCAAAACTTAGAGGATGAAATAAAAAGGATAAAAAATTCAAACGATCCAAATAAAGAAAAAAAAATAAAAAGACTGGAAAAAAGATACACCTTAGGTGGTTTAAATTTTGATGCTGTTGTAATTGCAGATTTTGATGAAAGTCTAAAAAGCGTATCAACATCACTTTTATACACTGACGTACTTCCTGAAAATAAATATTTTATAACTTTAAATCAATGGTTTGATGAAAGTCTATTAAACGAAACTGACATTCAACCTTTATATTATCCCTCAATAAATAAAGAAAATTTTGATAATTACAAAATAAAATACTTTAACGCATTTAATGAAGACCCTACACATTTATCTCTATTAAGTTATGATCTTGTTGGCTTGGTATATTATTTGTCAATCAACTCAAAAGCGGAGAACTTAAATAAAATTTTTAAGAGAAAAAACTCATTCAAAGGAAAAATAGGAATTTTTGATGTCAAAAATAATAAAATAAATCATAGACTTAATTTTTATAAAATTGATAATCAAAAACTTATAGAAATTTTTTAATTTTTTTAAAAGCCTGATATCTATGATCCATCTTATATTTTTCAGATGGCTTAATTTCCCCAAAAGTTTTTTTTTTTTTTAAAGGAATAAAAATTGGATCATAGCCAAATCCATTCTTGCCTCTTGGTTCATTTGAAATATAGCCTTCTACTTTTCCCAATGCACAAGCAATTTTTTTATTTAAGTATGAAATAGAAAGAGCACAAATAAATCTTGCCTTAATTTTTTTATTTTTCCAATTTTTATCTTTTTTATTTAATTGCCTGTAAACTCTTCTAATAGCTTTACTAAAATCTCCGTGTCTCCCTCCCCACCTTGCAGAATAAATTCCAGGATTTTTGTTTAAAAAATCTATCTCTAAACCTGAATCATCAGCCAAACAAGTTAATCCTGTTTTTTTTGAAAAATATTTAGATTTAATTAATGAGTTTTCTTTAAATGTCTTACCGTTTTCAATTGGGCTACTAAGATTAAATGCAGAAGTAGGATAAACTTTGATATTTTTTGGCAACAAATTCTTAATTTCACGTAATTTACCCTTGTTATTGGTGCCAATGAGCAATTTATTAATTTTTTGTTTAGACATCTAGAAATTACTAAAATCCTTACCATATAAGAGGCTATGGAAAAAGAGGAAAACAAAAATAGCCCTTCTAAAGATCAAAAACAGGATACAGAAAGGGAAACTGTAAAACCTGAGGAAAACTTAGCTGAAAAAAATAATCAAAAAACAGACCAAGAAACTAAAGAAGAAATTAAAGAACCAACTCCAGAGGAAAAAATTGCTGAACTCGAAGATAAAGTAGCAAGAACTTTTGCTGAAATGGAAAATCAAAGAAGGAGATTTGAAAAAGAAAAAGAGGATGCTTTCGAATATGGAGGCTATAGTTTTGCTAAAGAAGCATTAAATTTAATTGACAACTTAGATCGATCAAAACATGTTCTTGAAAGTGATGATAAGCTAAAAGAAACTGAAGCATTAAAGAAGACACTTGAACATTTAGACATTATTAAAAAAGATCTGATCTCAATATTTGAAAAAAACAATATTAAACCAATAGATAGCCTTAACAAAAAACTAGATCCAAACTTACATCAAGCAATGATGGAAATTGAAGACGATACGAAAGAACCTGGAACAATAATTCAGGAAATTCAAAAAGGCTTTACTATAAAAGACAGATTACTTAGACCCTCATTAGTAGGAGTGTCAAAAAAAGTTACAATTAAAGAAGAAAAAACTAAGGAAAATCAAGAAAATACAGAAAATAAATAATTATGAGATCAACTTGTAGTTTCACATTTAAACCCTATATGACGGAGAAGAGACATTAATATGAGCAAAATTATTGGAATAGACTTAGGAACAACAAATTCTTGTGTTGCCATTATGGAAGGATCACAAGCTAAGGTTTTAGAAAATGCTGAGGGAGCAAGAACTACTCCGTCAGTTGTAGCATTTACAGATGAAAATGAAAAATTAATTGGACAACCAGCTAAAAGACAAGCTGTTACAAATCCAGAAAACACTATCTTTGCAGTTAAAAGATTAATTGGAAGAAATTTTGATGATCCAACTGTAAAGAAAGATGTGGAAGCTGCACCTTTCAAAATAGTTAATTCTGAAAAAGGTGATGCTTGGATCGAAGCTAAAGGTGAGAAATATTCACCCTCTCAAATATCTGCTTTCATTTTACAAAAAATGAAAGAAACAGCAGAAAAGTATTTAGGTCAAGCTGTAACAAAAGCTGTAATTACAGTACCTGCATACTTTAATGATGCCCAAAGACAAGCAACAAAAGATGCTGGAAAGATTGCTGGATTAGAAGTTTTAAGAATTATTAACGAACCAACAGCTGCATCTCTAGCTTATGGTTTAGATAAAAAACAAAATAAAAAAATTGCTGTATATGACTTGGGTGGGGGAACATTTGATGTTTCTATCTTAGAATTAGGTGATGGTGTATTTGAAGTTAAATCAACTAATGGTGATACTTTTTTAGGTGGTGAAGATTTTGATAATGCTGTTGTTGATTACTTAATTTCTGAATTTAAAAAAGATAATGGAATTGATTTAAAATCAGATAAACTTGCTTTACAAAGATTAAAAGAAGCAGCTGAAAAAGCAAAAATAGAATTATCATCTGCTGAACAAACAGATATAAATTTACCTTTCATTACAGCAGATAAAACAGGTCCAAAACATATTAATTTAAAAATGACTAGAGCAAAACTTGAAGCTTTAGTTGAAGATTTAATTGCTAGAACGATGCCTCCATGCAAAACAGCTTTAAAAGATGCTGGAATAACTGCTAGTGAAATTGATGAAGTAGTTATGGTTGGTGGTATGACTAGAATGCCAAAAGTAATTGAAGAAGTAAAAAACTTTTTTGGAAAAGACCCAAACAAAAGTGTAAACCCGGATGAAGTAGTTGCAATGGGTGCTGCTATTCAGGCGGGTGTTTTACAAGGTGATGTTAAAGATGTACTTCTATTAGATGTAACTCCATTATCACTTGGTATCGAAACACTTGGAGGAGTTTCTACAAAACTAATTGATAAAAACACAACAATACCAACTAAAAAAAGTCAAGTTTTCTCAACTGCTGAAGACAATCAGCCAGCTGTATCTATTAGAGTTCTACAAGGAGAAAGAGAAATGGCTGCTGACAATAAAGCTTTAGGAAATTTTGAATTAGTGGGTATTGCACCAGCACCAAGAGGAGTGCCTCAAATTGAAGTTACATTTGATATTGATGCTAATGGTATCGTGAATGTTTCTGCAAAAGACAAAGGAACTGGTAAAGAACAAAAAATTCAAATCCAAGCTTCAGGTGGACTAAGTGATGAAGAAATTGAAAAAATGGTGAAAGATGCAGAGGCTAATAAAGAAGCAGATAAAAAGAAAAGAGAGTCTGTTGATGTTAGAAACCAAGCAGATACTCTAATTCACTCTACTGAAAAAAATTTAAAAGAGCATGGATCAAAAATTTCTGATGCAGAGAAAAAAGCAATTGAAGATGCATCAACTGCTGTAAAAGAAGCTTTAAAAGGTGAAGATATTGAAGATATTAAGAAAAAAACTGAGGCCTTAGTTCAAGCTTCAATGAAACTTGGAGAAGCAATCTATAAATCACAACAAAGTGCAAAACCTGAGTCTGGAAAAGATGATGGTGGAGATGATGCGGGTAAAAAAGACGAGAATGTTGTTGATGCTGATTTCGAAGAAGTAAAAGACGAGAATAAAGAAAAAAGCGCTTAAACTGACATTTAATTGTCTGGGGTAATTTGATGGCTAAAAGAGACTATTACGATGTCCTAGGCGTTAACAAAAGCGCAAGCCCTGACGAATTAAAATCTGCATACAGAAAATTAGCTGTTAAATATCATCCAGATAAAAATCCTGGAGACACAAAGGCTGAAGAAAAATTTAAAGAAGCCAGTGAAGCCTACGGGATACTTTCAGACAAAGAGAAGAAACAAAACTACGATAACTTTGGTCATGCAGCTTTCGAAAATGGTGGTGGAAGACCAGGCGGAGGTTTTGGTGGATTTAGCGGAGCAGATTTTTCAGATATTTTTGAAGATTTCTTCGGAGATTTTGGAGGAGGTGGACGCTCAAGAAATAGAAAATCAAATAATAGAGGTTCTGACTTAAGGTATGATTTATCTATTTCTCTAGAAGAAGCTTATCATGGAAAAAAACAAGATATTAAATTTTCAACATCAGAACAATGTGGGACTTGTAAAGGTAATGGATCTAAGCCTGGTTATTCACCTGATAGATGTTCATATTGTGGTGGGAATGGCAGAATAAGATCTAATCAAGGTTTCTTTACTGTACAACAAACCTGTCCTCAATGTAATGGAAATGGTGAGGAAATTACCAATCCTTGTAATGATTGTAATGGTCAGGGTAAAAAGCAAGCTTCAAAAAGAATATCTGTAACAATTCCAAAAGGTGTAGATGATGGAACTAGAATTAGGCTTGCAGGAAAAGGTGAAGCAGGAACTAGAGGTGGGGCAACAGGTGATCTTTATTTGTTTATTAATGTAAACTCTCATAACCTATTTAAAAGATCTGATGAAAATTTATTTTTTGAATTTCCACTTTCTTTTGCAGATGCTGCTTTGGGAACAACCATTGAAATACCTACAATAGATGGAGGAAAAGCTAAAATTAAAATTCCTGATGGTACTCAAAATGGTAAACAATTTAGATTAAAAGGTAAAGGCATGCCATTTATGAGAAGAGGTGATTTTGGGGACTTATATGTTCAAGTTAAAACAGAAGTACCGGTTTATTTAAATAAAAAACAAAAAGAATTACTGGAACAATTTAGAGAAATTGAAAACGATAAGTCAAATCCAAGTATTAAAAAATTTTTTCAAAAAGCAAAAGATTTCTGGAAAAATTAACCTCAAATTATAAGGTTCCGGCCAAAGCTGGATTGCCACTTATATCTTTAATTACATAAGGTTTTGCACCTCCTTTTTGGTTCAATAAACTTTTACAATTATAACCAAGTCGCTTTAATTTGAGACCTTTACAAGATTTTTTTATCCAAATTTCGTCGAAATATAACTTAAATGCCATTTTTGAGGTTGTGTAAATTCCAAACTTAAAATCCCAACGATTTTTACCAAAATACTTTTCTACATCACCGTGGGTTTTCCAAATTGTTTGTCCTTTCTGATCAACTTTAAGATCACCATTAATCCAAATTTTGAAATAACCTTTTTCCGGATTAGAGTTAAAGTTAATATTATGGATAATATCTATCCATTTTCCCTTAAGACTTAGTAACTCATCCCAATCCAATAATTTAAACTCCTGATAGGCTTTTATACAAAAATTAGCGCCCGTAGAACCATCTCCAGAGCCAGCTGAGCAATTTTTATTTGGCTTGTCCAATACAAAATATCCCTTTTTAGACCCATTTTTCATAGTTAATCCAACAAAATTTTTTAAATCAGTTTCTAACATAGGTTCATAAACTTCTATATCGTTATGCCATTGCTGTATAGTAAGTCTTCCTCCCCATTTAAAATCTTTGGGTATCAAGAGTGACATTGACATCCATACATTATCGTCCTTTTTTTTTCCAATCTTTCTTCCACTTATCTCAACTCTTTTTTTTGACTCAGCATTCGCTCTTTTACAATCTGCTTTTGAGCCAATACAACCAGTTCCTAAAGTGAGTTTCAAAGCGGTGTCACCATATCTAGGATTCTCTTTGGTAACTTCTAAAAAATTATAATCAAGATTGTTTTCTTTTTTAAAATTTTTATAAAATTGCTCTCTAATAATTTTAAAACCACCTTTAACATTGACTGTAGTATCGTCTTTTTTGATTTTTAAATTTTTGTGAAATATCGCTTCTTCAGCAAAAACAAAAGTGCAAAAGCTAAATAAAAAAATAATTTTTATAATATAATTCATTTCAATTAATGTAAGTAATGTATATTATAATAAAAAAATACTAATGAAAAAAATAAATTTAGCTATTTCTGGTTGCATGGGTAGGATGGGCCAGCAATTAATTAGATCTGCAAAAAAAAATAAAAACTTTAAACTAGTTACACTTACAGAAAATAGATTAATAAATAAAACGTTTAACAGAGTTAAACCCGAGTTAAATTCTGTCAAAGCTTTTAAAAAAACTGATGTAATTATTGATTTCACAGTACCAAGTTGTACTCTTGAAATTATCAAGATAGCATCAAAACTGAGGAAAAAAGTGGTAGTTGGAACCACTGGATTTACTAGAAGCCAAGAAAATCAAATTAAAAAATATTCAAAAAAAATACCTATTCTAAAAGCAGGTAACATGAGTTTAGGTGTAAATTTATTAATGTATTTAACTGAGATTGCATCAAAATCCCTAAATGATGAATATTTGAGTAAAATATTTGAAGTACATCACAAACATAAAAAAGACTATCCATCTGGTACTGCCTTGATGCTTGGTAAAGGAATTGCTGATGGAAAAAATAAAAATTTATATAATTTAATTGGTAAAAAATTCTTAAATAAAAAGTCTTTTCCTTATGGAAAAAAAATTAATTTTAACTCAATTAGAAAAGGTGAAATTATTGGTGAACACGAAGTGAAATTCTCCAGTGGAAAAGAAATAATTACATTGAACCATGAAGCTTTTGATAGAGCGCTTTATTCAGATGGAGCTTTAACTGCCTCTAAATGGTTGATGAAAAAAAAACCAGGTTTATATTCTATGAGAGATTTGCTTAACTTTTCATAATGAATGAAAAACAAAAAGCAAAAGTAATTATTAAAACTTTAAATAAAATTTATCCTAAAACACCTGTTCCTTTAAAAAGTAAAAATACTTTTACACTATTAATTTCTGTCCTGCTTTCTGCACAATGTACTGATTTAAATGTTAATAATGTAACACAAGATATATATCCGAAATATTATAAGCCAGAACACTTTGTAAAATTAGGAAGGAAAAAAATTGAAAAATTAATTAAGAAAATAGGTATTTTTAGAATTAAAGCTAAAAGTATTTATTTAATGTCTAAGCAAGTGTTAGAAAAACATAAGGGTAAAGTACCTAAAACCTTTGAAGAACTTGAAAAATTACCTGGTGTAGGACACAAAACAGCAAGCGTAGTAATGTCTCAAGGCTTTGGATATCCAGCTTTTGCGGTTGATACTCATATTCATAGACTTGCACAAAGATGGGGTTTAACTAATGGGAAAAATGTAATTCAAACTGAAAAAGATTTAAAAAGAATATTTCCTAAAAAAACTTGGTCCAAGCTTCATTTGCAAATAATTTTTTATGGTAGAGAATATTGTAAGGCTAGAGATTGTTATGGTTTAAGTTGCAAAATATGTACTACTTGCTATCCAAATAGAAAAAAACCTGTTATTACCAAAAAAGCTTAATATGAAAATTTTAGGAATAGGAAATGCAATTGTGGATGTCATTTGTAAAGTTGATGATAGCTTTATTATGCAAAACAATCTCACAAAAAGTACTATGAAATTATTTTTTGATGAAAGTGAATTCAAAAATTTATTAACAAATCTTAAAATCGAAAAAACAGTTTCTGGAGGTTCAGTAGCAAACTCTATAGTTGGATTATCTCAACTTGGCGATAAAGTTGGTTTTATAGGTAAAGTTTCTGATGATGAATTTGGTAGTAAATACGAGGAAGGTCTAAAAAAAGAAAATGTTAAATATTTTTATTCAAAAAAGAGAGAAGAATTACCAACGGGAACTTGCTTAATTTTAGTAACTCCAGACTCAGAAAGAACAATGTGTACTTTCCTAGGAACTGCGGGAAAGATTAATGAAAATGATGTGAGTTCTGATGCAATTAAAAAAAGTGAGATAATTTTTTTAGAAGGTTACCTATGGGATGAAGGAGAACCAAAGAAAGCATTTGATAAAGCTATAAATAACGCAAACAAAGTTGCTATGTCTCTCTCTGATCTATTCTGCGTAGATAGACATAAACCCCATTTTCTAAACTTAGTTAAAAATAAACTTGATATAACTTTTGCGAACGAAAAAGAAATTACTTCTTTAATTGAAGCAAGAAATTTTGATGAAGTTATAAACTTTTCAAAGAAACTTAATAAGTTAGTGGTCGTAACCCGAGGTGAAAAAGGTGCAGTTGCAATTAATGGTGATGAAGTTGTTGAAAGTGATGTACAGAAAAATCTAAAAATTATTGATCTTACAGGTGCAGGTGATCTTTTTGCTGCTGGTTTTTTACATGGGTATATTAACAAATTGTCTGCAAGAGAGTGTCTCGAAAAAGGTACTGAAATGTCATCTAAAGTAATACAGCAAATTGGGGCAAGACTATAACTTAAATTTTCTTTCTTTTAAAACTTCCCTTGCCTTTTTTAGGCTTAACTATTTTTG
>CACJMR010000012.1 GCA_902594605.1 uncultured Pelagibacteraceae bacterium | reverse complement strand
TAAAAGTGCTGCAATAAGGCCTGGAAAACCAATAATGTTTGCAAAAATCAAAGGGAGAGAAAAGGCAATATTCGGACTCCCTGGAAATCCAATTTCTTCAGCTGCATGTTTTAGATTTTTTGTAATTCCATATATTTTAAATGCCTTAGGATTATCAGAGGAAAAACCAATTAAAGCTATTTTGACGAATGGTTTTAATAAAAAAAAGAATTTCACAAGATTTGTAAAGAGCCAATTAAGCACAACTAAGAATGGAAAAATAAATGTTGAAATTTTAAAAGGTCAAGAGTCTTTTAGAATTAAATCATTTGTAAAATCAAATATTTGGGTTTTGTTACCAGCAGGTAAATCAAAATTTAAAAAAGGGGATATCGTTGATTGTTTTTTCCCCAATCTTTCAAATCAAAATTTAGTTTAGAAACGTATTTTTGTTGTAGAAAATTCTATTTACAATTAGATTTCCGAATATGTTAGAGTTGAGAAATCCAAGAATTGCTATTCCTGTTGTACTTTTTGCTGGTCTCTTGTGGTCGTTTGGCCCATTAGTAGTTCGATACATGGATAATCCTCAATTGGTACCTTGGCAGTACATTTTTGGCAGAGGTTTAACAATTTTCATCCTATTAAATCTTTATTTGTTTTTTGAGGAAGGAAAAAATTTTTACAAAAACTATTATAAAATAGGTTTATCTGGAGTAATCGGTGGATCTGGGTTGGGGATCGCTATGATTACATTTATTTATTCAATTACAAATACTAGTGCTGCAGTTACTTTGCTTTGTTTAGCAGCAATGCCTTTTTTTACAGCATTATTGGCATTTTTATTTTTAAGAGAAAAAATTTCTCTCAATGTCTGGATATCAATAATAATTGCAACAGTCGGTATCATTATTATGGCACTTGGAAACACAGGTGAAAAATCATTAATTGGTTTTGTATTTGGTTTAACTTCCTCAATTGGTTTCTCAGTTTTTTCTGTAACGCTTAGATGGAGAAAAGAAACACCAAAATTCACAACTGTAGCTTTTGCAGGTTTCTTTTGTTTTGTGTTTGCAACAATTATGATTTTATCAAAAGACCTAGTTTTATTTTCCTCTAGCTATAACGGAGCTTTGTTTTCTTTGCATGGTACACTAGTTTGTTTTGGTTTAATTTTATATTCAATTGGATCTAAAGCGATACCAGCAGCAGAATTAACTTTATTATCTTTAACTGAAGTTGTAGGTGGAATTTTTTGGGTTTGGTTGCCATTATTTGGTATTAATGAAGTACCATCCACAAACACTATAATCGGTGGCTTTTTTCTTTTTGTATCTATATTTTATTACAGTTTAATAATGAGATGGAACAAAAGATATATAGCATTAAATTAATATGGAACGACCAGATTTTTTTGAACTTAAAAATGGTGAAAAAGTAAAATTACCTTTCACAGATAAAGAATATAATGATCGAGTAAGCAAACTTAGATCAGTGATGGATAAAAATAATTTAGATATGGTCATCTTAACTTCAATGCATAATGTTGCATACTACACAGGTTTTATTTATTGCTCCTTTGGAAGACCATACGGATGTGTGATCACACAAAATAAAATCTCAACAATTTCAGCCAACATTGATGCAAGTCAACCATGGCGTAGATCGCATTGTGATAATGTTATTTATACTGATTGGAAAAGGGATAATTTTTTAAGAGCTATTGTTTCAATTATTGGAAGAGATGAGCCTCCAAAAAATATTGGAATTGAAAATGATCATGTCACGTTAGATATGAGAGAAAAAATAGGGTCTATTTTTACTTTCTCAGTATTTAGTGATGTTTCAAAAGATTTAATGAAACTTAGAATGATTAAATCAAACGAAGAAATAGAGATCATTAGAAATGGTGCAAGAATTGCAGACATTGGTGGTGAGGAAATAGTTAAAAATATTAGAGAAAATAATACAGAGATCGAAGTAGCAATTGCAGCAAGAGATAGAATGGAAAGAGAGATTGTTAAAAGTTATCCAGGTGCAGAGTATATGGATACTTGGGTATGGTTTCAATCTGGTATCAATACAGATGGAGCTCACAATCCAAAGACTAATAGGAAATTAGTTAAAGGAGATATTTTATCTTTAAATACTTTTCCAATGATCTCAGGATACTACACTGCACTAGAGCGAACTTTATTTTTAGATCATGCTGATGATGCTTCACTTAAAGCTTGGGAAGCAAATGTTAAAGTGCACAAGCGTGGATTAGAATTAATCAAACCAGGTGTTAAATGTTCTGATATCTGTCATGAACTAAATGAATTGTTTGCTGAACTTGGTTATCTTCAGTATCGAACTTTTGGTTACGGACATTCATTTGGTATGCTTTCACACTTTTATGGAAGAGAAGCTGGTTTAGAATTAAGAGAAGATATTGATACTGTTCTTGAGGAAAATATGGTGGTGTCAATGGAACCAATGATAATGATCCCAGAAGGTAATCCTGGTGCAGGTGGATATAGAGAACACGATATTTTGGTGATTGGCAAAGATGGAGCAGAGAATATTACAAAATTTCCTTTTGGTCCTGAGCATAATATTATAAAAAACTAATCTTTATGAGCGAGAACAAAACTATTGTTAATAGTTGGAACGAGTGGGATCCGTTAAAACATGTAATTGTTGGCAGAGCGGATGGTACTTGTATACCAGCACCAGAACCAGCATTAGATGCAAAAGTTCCAGAAGACAGTGATATGCGAGGTCAGTTTGGACCAAGAACCAAAGATACTGTCGATAAAGCAAATGAATTATTAGATAACTTTTCAAACATGCTTGAAAAAAGAGGCATTAAAGTTGATCGACCGACACCAATAGATTTTAATCAAAAAACATCTACCCCAGATTGGGAAGCAGAAACCATGTTTGGCTGTATGCCTCCAAGAGATGTTTTGTTAACAGTAGGAAACGAAATTTTAGAAGCTACAATGAGTTATCGTTGTCGTTGGTTTGAATACTTATGTTACCGACCACTTCTAAAAGATTATTATAATCAAGATCCTAATATGAGACACGAATCTGCTCCAAAACCAAGATTAACGGATGCAGATTACAGAAAAGATTATCTTTCAGATAAAATTGGTGTTCAAAAAAGGTTAGAGTGGACTGAAAAAAAATATTTTGTAACCACTGAAGAAGAACCTTTATTTGATGCAGCAGATGTATTGAGATTTGGAAAAGATTTAGTTGTTCAACATGGTTTTACAACAAATTTAAAAGGAATTGATTGGCTAAAGAGACATTATAAAGACCATAGAGTTCACGCAGTTAATTTTCCAGGTGATCCTTATCCAATTCACATTGATGCAACTTTTACCCCAATTAAAGAGGGTTTAATTATCAATAACCCACAAAGAAGACTTCCTAAGGAACAAAGAAAATTATTTGAGGACAATGGTTGGGAAATTGTTGATAGTGCACAACCAGCACATAACGAGCCACCTCCATTATGTTATTCATCAACTTGGCTATCAATGAATGTTTTAGTTTTGGATCCTAAAACTGTATGTGTGGAAAAAAGCGAAAAATACCAAGCTGAACAATTAGATAAATTAGGAATGGAAGTTATACCCGTAGAACTTAGAGATGCCTACGCTTTTGGTGGAGGTTTACATTGTTGTACTGCAGATGTTTACCGAGAGGGTGAACTTAAAGATTACTTTCCAAAACAATAATTATGGCAAAAATTAAAATAAAAAGAGAGCGAGTTAAATTCGCTTCTGATAATGTTGCTGGTGCTTGTCCCGAGGTATTAGATGCAATTTTAAAAGCCAATGAAGGGGATAGCATTCCTTATGGAAACGACCCAATATCAACTGAATTACAACATAAGTTTTCAGAAATCTTTGAAAAAGAAGTAATTGTTTTTCCTACTGCCTCAGGAACTGCTGCTAATGCTTTAGCTTTATCAACTATGACACCTTCATATGGAAATATTTATTGTCATAAGATGTCTCATATCAATACTGATGAATGTGGAGCACCTGAATTTTATACAGGGGGCGGAAAATTAATCCCTTTAAATGGAGTAATGGGAAAAATAACTGCAGATGAGTTAGATCAATCGATAGGTGGAAAAGGAATTATTCATCATACACAACCTTCATCAGTAAGCATTACCCAAGTTTGTGAAACAGGTGAAGTTTATCAATTAGATGAAATTAAAAAAATTGGAGAAATCACCCATGAACACAATTTAAATTTACATATGGATGGAGCAAGATTTGCTAATGCATTGGTTTCTTTAGACGTAACTCCTGCTGAAATGACATGGAAATCTGGGGTTGATGTATTGTCATTTGGAGCAACTAAAAATGGATGTCTAGCAGCTGAAGCAATTATATTTTTTAAGAAAGAATTAGTTGGGGACATTGCTTTTTTAATGAAAAGAGCGGGGCACTTACTATCAAAAATGAGATTTGTTTCTGCTCAACTCGATGCATACATTTCAAATAATGTTTGGTTGAGGAACGCAAAGCATGCTAATGCAATGGGTAAAAAATTAAGCGATGGTTTAAGTAAGCATAATGATATTGAAATTGCTTACCCAACAGAAGCAAATGAAGTATTTGTAAAATTTCCAAGAGAAAAAATAGAACATCTTAATTCAGAAGGTTACAAAATGAATGAAGAGGAATTAGATGGTAAAGCAGTAAGATTAGTTGCTGCTTGGAATACTAAAGATAGCGATGTTGATGAATTATTAAATTCAATTAAAGCTAACTAGGATTTTCTTTTAAAAACTCAATATACTTTATAACTTCATTAAATTGTTCATCAGGAATATCCTTGTAACTTGCATTGAATTTACTTTTCACACAAATCGCAACATGAGCGTAGGGATTTCTTCCTTTAGGGTGATTTGGGTGGTCAGGTAATTGACCTACCAAATAATCGCCAGCTTCCTGTATCATTTTCCAGAGTTTACTTGCGTTTTCTTTATTCATATTGATGAATTTTATCTAAAAAAAAAACTTTTTCTAATATCTATAATTTCTCTTATTTGTTTGTCTTTAATAGCATTCCAAGAAACAAATAAAGTGCATAATTGATATAAGGCAAATATCTCATTTTTTTGATTTTGAGACAAATTACTCTCTGCCTCTACATAGTTTTCAAAATAAGAAATATTATTTCTTGCACAGTTTAAATAATATATACACGCATCAGTTACTGTAGCTGTTGACCACCAGTTTGAGTCTCTAAAAAGATTAGATATTTCTTGATAGAAAGAACTTGTTTCGGAAATAACTAAATCTTTTTGAACACTTTCTGAAAATTGATCTAATTCAAATTGAATTAAAGCTAATATCTTTTTTTCGCTACTTCTTTTTACAAGTAGCTCAATGACATTTTTATATGACATTGATTGGATTTTATTCCAATTATCAAAAAAATCGTTTGGTGCTTTGTTGTGATCATTCATATTTTATAAAATTTTTAAATTTACTATTGAAATTACACTAAATTAACTATGCCAATATTAACAGTTTTAATTTTAAATTTTTAGTCTAGTGGAAATTAAATGAAAAAATTATTTATATTTTTATTTGTATTTTTAAATATTATTAATTATTCCAAGTCAGACGATTTCTTCGAAGATATAACTTATCAAATATTAGAAAATCAACCTAGATTAAGTTATGGCGTGTCTGTTTCGGACGTAAACAATGATGGTAGCTTTGAATTTATAGTTACTGGATTTGGATTTAATAATTTAGCCTTAGCTCACAAAAAAGGTATTTTGTTTAATTCAATTGACCAAAGTATATTTGTAGACAAAAATCGTAAAACAATAGGAGTAGCATCTTGTGATATTGATCAAGATGGTTATGAGGAAATATATTTTTTAAACACAGACACTTATAGTGGAAACAAAAGATATTCTGACAGATTGTTAGATTTTGATGGAAATAAATTTTTCGATTTATTTGAATTAGAAATAAATCAGAAAAATTTAAATCTTACAGCAGGTAGATCAGTTGTATGTGTAGATAGAAATGGAAATGGAGCTTACGGAATATATGTTGCAAATTATGGAGGACCAACAAGATTTTATGAGCAAGAAGGAAATGAAATAATAGACAAAGCTTCAAAGCTAGGTATTGATAAAATTACTGGAGGTAGGGCGGTTATTTCAGGTAATATTTTATCTGGAAGATCAGATATTTTTGCTGCAAACGAAAGAGGAGAAAATTTTTTATATTATAACAATAATGGAAATTTTGTTGAACTTGCAAAAGATTATGCTGTTGACGATGTCTTTCAAAACGGTCGTGGAACTACACTAAGTGATATTTATTACAGAGGAAGATTAGATATATTAACTTCAAATTGGGAAGGGCCTCATCGAGCATTTGTCTTAAAAAATGACAAGTTTGTAGACATAGCTGACAAAACATTTAGCACTCCATCAAGAATTAGAACAGTAATCTCAGCAGATTTTGATAATGATGGTTATGATGAAGTTTTCATGAATAATATTGGTGAGCCAAATAAATTATTTAAAATTTTAGATAATGGTGAGTTCAAAGAAATAAATATTGGAAATGCTTTAGAAACTAATGGATTAGGAACAGGAGCTGCAGTAGCAGATATAGATGGTGATGGAATACTTGAACTTTTAATATCTCATGGTGAGTCAGGTTATCAACCTTTAACTTTATACAAGGCAAATTCAAAAAATAATGATTATTTAAGAATTAAACCAATTAATATTTATGGAGCTCCAGCAAGGGGTGCCACAGTTACACTTATTTCAAATTTAAGAACTCATTCTAAAACAATAGATGCAGGCTCGGGTTACTTGTGTCAAATGGAGCCAGTGGCACATTATGGAATTCGAAAAAATGAGAAAAATATTAAAATTTTAGTTACTTGGACAAATGGTAAAGAAGATATTTTTGAAATTAAAAATTTAAATAAAACATTGGAAGTTAAACAAAATAATTAATCTTTTTATGAAAAAATTTTTATTAATAATATGCACTGCATTTTTAGTTTTGTCTTATAACTCAAGTATAGAAGCACAAGAAAGAAATTATTATCAAGAATTAGTAAATGAGTGGAGTAAAATATTTCCAGATAGAAATAGAAACGCTGCTGGTCCAAAATTTTTTAAACATATATTAAATAAAGATATTACGTATCAAGAATTTCTAGAGTTTAATAAACTTTATTGCGCTGTATCTGGTTCTTTAATTGATCCTAACGCCGTACCTGAAAAAGTATATTTAAAAGAAGTCAACACAAATAAAAAAATTTGTGGGGATTACTACAGATGCTGTATTCCATGTTCTTGTGATGTAATGAAATATTCAAAAGTTGAAAAAATGAAACATAAATTTAAAGATATCGAAAAAGAGTTTTATGTTTTAACAATTAAAAACCCATGTGGTAAAAAAAATTTTCCAAAACAAGTAAATAGAGATTACTTTTGTGATGGTGAAAGTTTATCAAAAGATCAAGTTATAGAACTAAATAATAGGCTGGTTATTGGCTTATTTCATAAAGCTAAATCTTGTGACAAATCTGAAATTGTCAAAATTAATAATCATCAGGTTACAGGTTTGTTTTGTGAATTTAGAAACAATACACCTGATGAACAGTTACAAAGTGGGATGGGAGATATTTTTATAAAATTGGCAAGATAATTTAGAAAAATGAGTAAAGAAAAAAATATTAAAACGAATGAACTTTTTAAACAAGATAGATTTCTAAGTATTCTTGTTCATTTGTTGACTGGATTTGGAATTGTTGCTGGTTTTTTTGCTTTAATTGCCGTTATGAATAACAACCAAAAAGAGGCTTTTCTTTGGCTTGGGTGTGCATTTTTAATAGACAGTGTTGATGGGTCTTTAGCTAGAAAATTTAATGTGAAAAAAAATCTACCACATATCGATGGTAAAATGCTGGATAGTATAATTGATTTTTTTAATTACGTTATAATACCATCAGTAATGATTTATTGGTTTAGGTATGTACCAGATCAGTTTATTTTATTAATTCCAGTTATTTTAATTTTTATTTCTATTTATTCTTATGTGAATTTGAATATTTTAACAAATGATAATTACTATAATGGTTTCCCAGCTATTTGGAATGTTATTGTCCTTTATTTTTATATTTTTGGCACCAGCCAAAATTTTAATTTAATATTTTTAATTTTATTAATATTACTAAAATTTTCTCCTTTAAAATGTATTCACCCCTTAAGAGTTAAAAAATTTAAAAGTTTATCAATTATTTTTGCAATATTTTGGTTCATTACTTCAATTTTATTAATTTTAATAAAAGATTTGAACACTAACCCAGTATATGAGGTTTTCTTAATGTTTTTATGGGTTGTTTCAAATATTTATTTTATATCCGTAAGT
Source organism: uncultured Pelagibacteraceae bacterium (assembly GCA_902594605.1). Lineage (GTDB taxonomy): Bacteria > Pseudomonadota > Alphaproteobacteria > Pelagibacterales > Pelagibacteraceae > Pelagibacter. Next base: position 8,466 of record CACJMR010000012.1, on the reverse strand, counting down.
ATATTTAAAACATTCAGAAATTAATAAGAACTTTTTTGTTTTGCACCTTTATAAAAAATTTCCTGCAAATAATCATTTTCTTTTTTTCGAAGTAAAATACTTTCTTCACTCATTAAAGTATTAGTTCTTTTTATAATTTCATGATGATTATATTTATCCTCTCCTCTTGCAACTTGAACACTATTTTTACCTAAGGTTTGCTTTACATTTGTTGCTATATAACTTTGAATAACAAATCCTATTCTTCTATCATTACTCTTATTTATTCCTGATCCATGTACCACTCTAGGATGATGCAAAGACATTTGACCGGCTTTTAGCTCTATAGATTTAACTTCGTCTTCAGGCACATTTTCTACTGTTTGCCCTCTAGTAAGCAAGTTGCCTTCATTAAATTTTTCATTGTGATCTTTAATATTTATATGTGATTTAGGCCACATTTTCATACATCCGTTGTTTTCGTTCGAATCTGTTAATGCTACCCATGCTGTAACCCAATTGTGTGGCTCTAATCCTATGTACTTTGCATCTTGGTGATAACTCACAAAACCTTGTTCGTTAGGGTTTTTAATGAATAAAGTAGTGCTACAAACTAAGATGTTTTTTCCAATAATACTTTCTACAGCATCTAAAATTTTTGAATTATGAACGATCGAATCAAGTTTTGGTGAAATTAAATGAACATTATATCTTCCTGACTTATCTATTTCATTTGGCATTTTTTTTTCAATTAATTCAATTTCTTCTCTTGCCTCTAAGGCTTCACTACTAGACAAAACTTCAATAGGGGATATGTAACCTTGATCTTCATACTGTTTAAGTTGATTTGATGATAGATAAGTCATATTATTTTAAAAAGATTATATGAGCTCAACTATTTCTTCAATAATTTATGGCCGAAGTATTTAAATTAGGAATTACCGCTAACAACAATCAACCAATCAAGGAAGTAAATTCAATTGAGGTTTTAGCTAATAAAGGAATAGTAGGTGATCGACATTTTCATGATTTTAATGATCCTTACAATCAATTATCTTTAATAGAGGCTGAAAATATTGATGAATATAATACTAAATTTGGGCTCGATATACCTTACATCAATTTTAGACGGAACGTTGTTACAAAAGGCATTCAGTTAAATGATTTAATTGGAAAAAAATTGAAAGTAGGAAATGTTGAATTAGAGGGAATTGAATTATGTAGACCGTGTCGACATTTGACTGAAATGCTTGATCAAAAAAATATTATTAAAGAATTTATGAGAAAAGGAGGCCTTAGATGCCAAATTCTTTCATCCTCCAAAATTAATGTCGGTGATAAAATAGAAATAATTAATTAAGGTTTTGCAGTTTCATTAACTGGATTTTCATCAAGTGTTGCAGGTGTATCGGGGTCTAGTTCCAGTCCAGCTGGTGTAATGGTTGCTGGAACAGGTGTAAAAGTAGAGTCTGGATTGTCTACAGTTTCTCTAATTCTCATTCTGTATAAACCAAATGCACCAATTAAAGCGTGAGCTAAAATTAAAAAAACAAAAAATCCATTTAATCCAAACCATTCCATAAATAATGAACATAAAATTGGACCACTGATAGCTCCAACACCAAATATTAATTGTAATCCACCTCCAGCTGCAACAAATTTTGATTTAGGAACAAAATCATTTGTATGTGCAAGATTAAGTGAAAATAAAGGTAAACATAAACTTGAATATAGTCCTACTGCAATGAAGAATACTATTTTTTTAAATGCAAGTTCATCCATGTAGTAAATATTTTGAATAGGATCATTTGAAGTTAAAATTGACAGTAATGCTAAAGCAGAACTTCCGAAAGTAGTTACAACGATTACTCTTCTTCTATCGTATTGATCTGAAAAATATCCAATGGGTCCTTGACCAAGTACACCAGCAATTGTTGCTATAAATAATAAAATTGAAGTTTCAAATAGAGTAAATTTAGCAAGTGTTGCATAAACAGATATTAAAGAAAAAAATGCAGCATGAATAACTCCAGTAAAAAAAGAACTAAACGTTCCAAGAGGAGATATTTCATACAATTCTTTAATACTTATTGTTTCAATTTTTTTAAATTTAGGGGCAGGTCTTTTGGTTAATAAAATTGGAACAAGTGCTAAAGATAAAAGAATAGATACCAAAATAAAAGGCTCATATGCTTTTGGTTCACTTAAGTTAAGAAGCAACATTCCTACTGCTAGTCCAAAATAAATTACCATCATGTAAGCAGATAATAATTGACCTCTATTTTTATTAGTTGCTCTATCATTCAACCAACTTTCTGTTACGACATAACAACTAACCAAACTAATACCAGTTATAAATCTGCTGATAGTCCACATAAATGGATTTACATAAACTACTGCAAGCAGCGCACTAAGTGATGCAAGTGATGCAAAAGCTGCAAAAACTCTAATGTGACCTACTTTAGATACAAAGTTTGGAGTGGTTTTAGAGCCAATAAAGTAACCAATGTAATAACCTGACATAAATATACCAGTTGTAAAAACACTAAAGTCCTCAAGCACAGAACGAATACCCATGATTTGCATTTGCAATCCATGAGCTATCATCATGGTTCCAATACCTATAAATAGAGCCCAAGACTTTTTTACTTCTTTTTGCATATTTAGTTTTTAAGTTTAATATTTTCTGGCTACGTAGTTTTGGTTTGTGTTTTTTTTATGGCCAGTAAAGAATGAATTGCTATCGTAATAATGATAACGATACCTCCATAGATAGTCTCGTTAGAGGGCTGTTCTTTAATAACCATCCAAACCCATATCGGTCCAAGGATAGTCTCTAATAAGAAAAATAGATTAACTTCAGCTGCTGTTATAAATCTTGGTGCTATGGTGACTAAAACAAATGGTATGGCTACACACATCAAACACATTAAAGGTATATAAAAAAGATCATTTCCCACTAATGCAAAGTCTTTAACAAAGAAAAAGGCAAATATAGCAACACACGATTTTCCAATTACAGCAGCAGGCACTAAATCAATAGTTTTAGCGTATCTCGCAATGTTAGCATTACAAGCTAATCCAAAAGAAGTGATTAAACCAAACATATCTCCGTAAAAATTGCCAAGACTTAAAGAGTCGTAAAAAATATAAACACAAGCAATAAAGGTAATTATTATAGCGACCCAAGTTTTATTGTCTGGTTTTTCTTTTAAGAAAATAGCTCCTAAGATTGCTGATAGCATTGGCGCAAGAGCTACCATTAATAAAGTATTTGCTACATTGGTGTTTTGGATTGAGATAATAAAAGTAATATTACAAATAGAAAAACTAATTACATAAAAAATACCTGGGTAACCAATTTTAAACAAAGCTTTTAAGAAATTATTTTTATAAAACAAAAGAAGACCAACTAAAACTACTAAAAATGGTATTGCCCCTCTGTAAAAAAGCATCCCCCAAGTATCAATATTTGATAATCTAATTAGTAAAGAGTCAGGGGTAATAAACATAACTCCAATAAAAGCCATCAATGAACCTTTTTGCTGATTAGTTAAATCGTTCACGCTTTAAGCTCTTTCCAAAAAGTTTTAGCTAAATTTTTTCCAGATAGATCATAAAGTGTTTTAAGTCCAGTTGGAGAAGTAACATTTATATCTCCATTGAGTTTTTGATCTATAAAATCAATCCCTGCAAAAAAAATATTTTCTTTCTTTAAATCTTTTGCAATTAGTTTTGAAATTTTAATTTCTTTACTTGTTAATTTTATATTAGTAGGTTTTGCTCCTTTACTCATATTACTTAAAATTGAACCTTTCTTTGGAACTCTTGAAATTGCACCACATACTTTTCCATTAATAATAAAAACCCTTTTGTCTCCCTTACTTATTTTAGGAAGAAATTTTTGGCACATGATATGATCATGTTTTTTTATAAATTTATTAACTAATTTTGAATTAAATTTAGTTAGTAAATGAATATCATTTCCACTGAAACTATGGATGGGTTTTAAAATAACTTTTTTGTTTCTTTTGAAAAATTTTTTAATTTCATCCATATTTTGAGTAAAAATAGTATCTGGCATGTATTTTTGATATTTAGATGAATACAATTTTTCAGAAATATTCCTTACTGAGGTAGGGTTATTAATTATTTTAACTTTAGTCTTAATTTTATCTAAAATGTATGTTGTTGAAATATATTCAAGATTAAAAGGTGGATCTTGGCGGATAAGAATAAATTTACATTTACTTAAGTCTAAATTTTGTTTTTTTGTGATTTTATAGAATTTTTTGTTACTATAGTTAAATTTAATAAAAAAGCCTTTAGCTGTAACTTTCGAATTAACAACTGATAAATCTTTTGGATCATAATAGAAAATTTTATATTTTTTGTTCTGAATTTGATTTGCTAAAAATACACTTGTATCCGTTAAAGGATTTAGTTTAGAAGGATGATTTCCTTGAACAGCAACAATTTTATTTATCATACAATTCGTCTAAATTTTCGTTTTTCGAAAATTTATTAATCATATGATCTGCGTTTGTTGTCTTATTATCAATTACTTTTTGTAGATGGTTGAGGAATACAGTCTCGTTATTACCTTTTTTACTTAAAACATCTCTAATCTCTAAACCTTTTCTTGAAAGATCTAAAAGTGTAGATGACCAATAAAGAAGATCTTTACCCATTAATTGAGTATTAAATCCCTTTTGCGGTGCCTCTAGATAGGCGTTAATTATTTTATCAATCTCCCATGTTGAAATTAGTTCATAAACTTCATCTAAATTTCCATAAAGCATACCTATATTAAAAGCTGGTCCTGCACATAAACAATCCCAACCACAAGTATCCATCGATCTTAATTCAATATATTTCTTAACTCTGTTTTCAGTAAATATTGTACTTAAGTGAGTTGTTAAGTCTGCTTCAGTTGGAAGTCTATTTCCAATTTCTTGGATTTTTCCTTCCATAAAGTCTTTAAAAATATATTTCTTACCTGAAATATACTGATCTTTATTTTGTATAAATAATATAGGAAAATTAATTACAAAATCTGCATATTTTTCAAAATTCATATTTTCGAAAAATAATTTAGGCAATCCACCTCTAGAAGTGCTTTGCCATACTTTAGATCTATAAGATAAATAATTACTATTTTTTTTCTCTACAATTGAGGAATTTGCAAACAAAGCAATTGTAATGGGTACAATTGAGTTTACTACTCTGAACTTTTTAATAAAATCTTCTTCAGAGCTATAATCTAAATTTAATTGTGTACCACATGTTCGATACATCATATCTAAACTAAGTTCGCCACCTAGAGGCATATCCTTAGTCATCAATTCATATCTTTGTTTAGGATTATTTGGTATTTCATTTAATTTAGATATAGGATCGAATCCTGCACTAACAATTTTTATATCTAATTTTTTTGTAACCTGTTTAAGTTCAAATAAATAATCTTGTGACTCTGCACAAGCTTCGTGCATATGATTTAATTTATCTCCCGACAATTCTATTTGATTGCCTGGTTCAAGAGTTATATTTTTACCACCTTTATTCAGAGCAATGATGTTTTCTTTTTCAAAAACTGGATTCCAGCCAAATTCAAGTAAGGCTGAAAACATTTCTTTTATTTTTGAATAATTAATCCTTTTATTGTCTGAATTATTAAATAAAAACTTTTCATGTTCGATCCCAATTTTAAAATTTTTGGGATCTTTGATGCCTGATTTAAAATAGCTTATAATTTTTTCTTTTGAATCAATCATGCGCTGTAAATAGTGATTTATAACTAAATTTAAAGATAATAATAAGGCTCTTTTGCAAATATTTTTTTAACTAATGGCTTGAAATCATCCAAAGTCATACTTTTGTAATCAGGGTCAAAAGAGCATTGGTCATATTTTTCACAAAAATCTATCGTATCTTGATAATACTTGTGGTCTTTAAATTTATCTCTTGCATTTCTATCGCCACCTAAATGATGTGCACTGTAGTAAGTTTGAAAAAGACCATGGTGTAGAATAATCCAATAAGTTCTTTCCGAAACATAGGGTCTTAGTATAGATGCAGCATATTGAGAATGATTCATTGGTGCTAAATCATCCCCAATATCATGAAGTAAAGTTGCAACAACCATTTCATCACTTTCTTTGTTTTTAAATGCTCTTGTTGCAGCTTGTAAAGAATGTTCCAATCTTGTTATTTTATACCCTTCTAAAGTAGTAGTTTGTTTAGATAAATAATTTAAAACTCTTTCAGCTGTTTGTCGTTCAAAGTTTTTCTCAAATTTTTCAAGAAGCTCATAATCTTCCTTAGTTCCATTTTTCATTTCAGTAAAATTAACTGTTTTCATAACTTAATTATTTGATCCAGTGCTTAGTAAAGATAACTGAGTTATTTTATTATCTCCTAATTCATCCACTAATTTTACAGGATATTCACCTGTGAAATAATGATCTGTTAATTGTGGATATGTTTCGTTTCTTTTTTCAAAACCAATAGCTTTATACAATCCTTCTATTGATAAAAATTTTAATGATTTAGCTCCAATATATTCACAAATTTCATCATTTGTTTTATTTGCTGCTAATAATTCTTTTTTTGTAGGTGTATCTACACCATAGAAATCTGGATATCTTATTTCAGGGCACGCAATTTTAACATGAACTTCTTTTGCACCAGCCTCGTAAAGCATTTTAACAATTTTATAGGACGTTGTTCCTCGAACAAGAGAGTCATCAATTAGAATTATTTTTTTATTTTTAATTGTTGTTTGATTAGCATTTAATTTTAATTTAACACCCAAGCTTCTAATTTTTTGGCTTGGTTCAATGAAAGTTCTTCCAACATAATGGTTTCGAATTAATCCATGCTCAAAATTCATTTTTAATTCTTGAGCAAAACCCATAGCTGCAGCATTTCCGGAGTCTGGAACTGGAACCACAATATCAGCATCAGTTTCATTTTCTTTTGCAAGTTCTCTACCAATGTTTTTTCTGTGCTCATAAGCTGTTTTTCCTCCTATAAGACTGTCTGGTCTTGAAAAATAAATATATTCAAATACACAAGGTCTAACTTTTTTAGCGGGGAAGGGTTTAATACTTTTAAGTTCATTATTTTCAATTAAAACTATTTCTCCATTTTCAACTTCTCTAACAAATTTAGCACCAATAATATCAAATGCACAAGTTTCAGACGCTAAGACATAGCTATTGCCAAGCTTACCTATTATTAGTGGTCTAATTCCATAAGGGTCTCTAACACCAATTAAAGAGTTTTGTGTTAACATCACTAATGCATACCCACCTTGAATTTGAAAAATTGCATCAATCACTTTATCAATTGTTTTTGGTCTCTTTGATTTAGCAATTAATTGAACAATCGTTTCAGTGTCTGAAGTAGTGTAAAATATAGCTCCATCTTCAACTAGTTTATTTCTTAAAGCTATTGAATTTGTAAGATTTCCATTGTGCGCAACTCCTATACCACCTGCATTTGTGTCAGCAAAAAAGGGCTGAATATTTCTTAATATATTATTTCCAGTTGTACTGTATCTATTATGGCCAATTGCATAATTTCCCTTAAGATTATTAAGCACCTTTTCTTTGTTAAAATTATCACCAACCAAACCAAATCTTTTTTCAGAATAATATTTTTCTCCATCAAAAGTAACTATTCCACAACCTTCCTGACCTCTATGTTGTAGAGCGTGAAGTCCAAGCGCTGTTAGAGCTGATGCATCCTTTGCATTGCTAATACCAAAAACTCCACATTCTTCATTAAGTCTTGGATTATAATTCTTTAATTTTTTCTTTAGAATCTTGATATGTTTTTTCATTAGGAAACTCTTTTATCAGATAACTACTACCTTTTTCTAAATATGGAAAGACGTATGATTTGTCAAAATTTATTGGCCATTTATCATAATTATAAACGATATGGATACCTGAAAATATACAAACAGAAATAATGTAAGCTCTTATAAAACCAAAAAAGAATCCAAATGTCGTATCTAAGCCACCGATTCCTGTATATCTGACTGCTTTGCTGAGTCCTTTATTAACTAATAGAACTAAAAAGATAACAACCACAAATATTACTATTCCTAAACCAACATCGAGAACATACTCATTATCAATTATATCTTTTACATAGGGTTTAATTTTTGGAAATAGAATTAATGTAATTATGTATGCCAGCAACCATTTAGCCATTGAGAGAATGCTTAAAATGAAGCCTTTTTTGTAACAATTTATCAAAGAAAGGATTGTTAAAATTAAATAAATTAAATCAATTATTGATATTGCTTTATAAAAATCTTCTAGGATTTCTAACATTAAGATGATTTGCCAAAAGGTTTAATTATTAAGATTAATGCAGGAAGTAGCGTTAATACCGATATCATAGCTAATAACATTGCAAGTCCTGTAAATACACCAAAATAAATTGTTGGAATAAACTTCGATAACACTAAAATTG
>CACJMR010000011.1 GCA_902594605.1 uncultured Pelagibacteraceae bacterium | reverse complement strand
GTTAACATTTCCTGATGGCTCCACTTATGAAGGGGAGTGGGCTAATGGTTTTATGAATGGCCAAGGAACATTTACTTGGGCAGATGGAAAACAAAAATCAGGTACTTGGAAAAACGGTAAGTTACAAGAATAATGTCAAAAGAGAATTATATTAATAAAATAAAAGATTTACCTGAGTCTCTAAGGCAATTTATTGGTCTCATAATTATTACTCTTGTAGTGATTATGTCTTTTAGCATTTTAAATGGAATTTTTGGACAAGGTGATGATTTGGTAAAAAGAATGAAGCTAGAGGAAGAGAGAATTGCTGAAGAAAAAAAACTTAGTGAACTAATATCTAAATTACCTTCTGGTATATTGGTCTCATTTGATGGCACAGATCATTATAAACTGACTGATGAGGTATATGAGCAAGTATGTAAGGCTACTAAACTAATTCCACAAAGAGCAATAATGGGTGCTAATTTTTTAAATTTTAGAGCACATGAGCTTTATACAATTAATGGAAATAAAATTGATGAGACTTTTGTTAAATGGGATGAAGAAAAAAGTAAATGTTTTGCGGGTTTTACAGTTAGTGGAAATAACGTAGGCGTTGATGAAAGTATTACTATAAGTGGAGAAGCTTTAAGTTTTTTAAGTACTGGAATTGATACAAGGGTTTATTTTATTAAAAATTTTTAATGAGGAAAGGCAACAATTATTAACATTTTAATTTTATAGAATTTAATATAACTTTAAAACAAATTATGTCTGAGACTGTAATCAAATGCGAGTCGGTTTATAAAATTTTTGGCGAAAACGCCAAAAAAATGCTTGAAGAATCTAACGGCCATGTTGATGCAAAAACCTTTCAGGAAAAAGGATGTATAGTTGGTGTTAATAATGCTTCTTTTGAGGTTGCAAAAGGAGAAATGTTAGTAGTAATGGGTTTATCTGGTTCAGGTAAATCAACACTTCTTAGATGTATTTCAAGATTAACGGATGCTACTGGTGGAAAAATTTTTATCGAAGGTCAAGACTTATTAGAATTAAATAATAAAGAGCTTATTGAGCTTAGAAGAAATAAAATGGGAATGGTTTTTCAAAGCTTTGCTTTGTTACCTCATAAAACAGTTGTCGAAAATATTGCTTTTCCGCTTCAAATAAAAGGCACTAATACTGAAGAGAGTATTAGTAGAGCAATGGAAATGGTAAAACTAGTTGGACTAGATGGAAGAGAGAATTATTTTCCAAGAGAACTTTCAGGTGGACAACAACAGAGGGTAGGAATCGCAAGGTCATTAGCAGTAGAGCCTGATATATGGTTTTTAGATGAACCTTTTTCTGCATTAGATCCATTGATTAGAAAAGAAATGCAAGATGAGTTTTTAAGACTTCAGGAAAAATTACAGAAAACCATCATGTTCATCACTCATGATTTTGATGAGGCATTAAAGTTAGCTGATCGAATAGCAATCATGAAAGATGGTATAATTGAACAATTAGATACGCCAGCCAATATCGTACTAAATCCAGCAACTGAATATGTAAGAAAGTTTACTGAAGAAGTACCGAGAGAGAAGGTTTTGATTATTGAGGATGTAATGGATGCTCCAAGTAAAGATAATTTAGGAGATTTAAAAGTATCAAAAGATGAAATTATAGAAAATGTTGCAGAAAAAATACTTACTCAAGAAAAATTAGTAGGAGTAGTTGACTCAAATAATAATATTGTAGGATCAATTAAACCTTCAAAAATAATAGATACAGTTTTTGGAGGAAGAAAAAACGGTAGTTAAAATATGGAGTATTTAAAAAAATATCCAAAATTATTTCAATGGTTATTTTTATTAATTGTATTTTTTGCTTTATGTTTTGCAATTGATGTTCCTGAAACTTATAAATTTATAAGAGGCCAGGCTGAATTTGTTAAAGATCCAAACCAAAGTGTTTACTTTTTTCTAGGTAAAGAGGTTAGGTATTATGCCTTTGATGTATTTTGGAGATTGCCTCCACTTCTAGGATGGCTGCCTATTTGGATAAACGACTCTTTATTTTTCTTAATGAATGAATGGATGCCAATGGAGTTTTGGAACGAAGATACTCAAGAATTTAAAACTCGACCATTATTATTAGAGATAAGTAGAAATTTAACTTCATTTATGACTTTTTTAATTGAATTAATTAGGGAGATTTTACTCGGAGGTTTAGAAACTATAGTTGCATTTACAAGTTGGGATTTTATTGATGCTTATCCATGGTTAGAGTTGCCAGGTTTACCTTGGACCATTGTTGCAGCTGGAGCAGCTATACTTTCTTATAAATTAAGTGGAAAAGGATTGGCTTTGTTTGCAGGTTTAACAATGATCTATATTTCTATATTTGGTCAATGGAAACCATCAATGCAAACGCTTTCTTTTATACTTGTTGCAGCTCCACTTTCATTTATTTTTGGTTTAGGCCTAGGTATTGCAGCTTACAAAAGTAAACGTGTTGAAAAAGCATTGTACCCAATTCTTCTAGTAATGCAGACTATGCCACAATACGCTGTATTAGTTCCTGCACTTGTTTTATTTGGAGTAGGTGATCACGCTGCTGTAATTATTACTATGGTTGTTGCAGTTCCACCAATGATATTATTAACAATATTAGGTTTAAGAGCTATACCACCAGAAGTTATTGAAGCTGGAAGAATGAGTGGTTGTACCAATTGGCAATTAATGTTCAAGGTACTAATTCCAACAGCAAGAAGAGATATTTTAATTGGAGTTAACCAAGTTATTATGGTTTGTTTTTCAATGGCAGTTATATCTGCGTTCATTGGCGCGAAAGGATTAGGATTTAATTTGTTGTTAGCACTTAATCAACTCAATATAGGGCTGGCACTTGAGGCTGGTTTATGTATTAGTTTAATTGCAATTTTACTTGATAAAATGTCTTTGGCATGGGCAAATAAACAAACAGATTATTTTGGTAATCTGACATTTTTCCAAAGAAATAAAAACGTAATATTTTTTGCAGCTTCATTCGTAATTGGAATAATTCTTGCATACGTTGGGACTTTTATTTTCAAAGGTAGTTTTAATTACTTGTTTGAAATCCCTCATAATAAAGGAATATCAACAGCAGATTTTTGGAATAAAGGAGTTGATTGGATTTTTGATACTTTCTTCGTGTATATTAAAGCATTCAATACATGGTTAATTCAAGATGTGCTTCAGCCGATGAGAGCTTTATATTTAAGAATGCCTGCAGTAGCTACATTGGTACTAGCAGTTGGTGCAGGATATTTAATTGGAGGAGTTCGATCAGCATTAGTTGTTGCTGCTTTGACTTTATTTATAGCATTAAGTCCATGGTGGGATAGAGCACTAGTAACGTTATACATGGCAACTTTTGGTGTAGTTATTTCTTGTTTAATAGGATTTACAGTTGGAACATTATGTTTTCAAAACAAAAAATCCGCAGCATTTATGCTTGGTGTTTGCGATATATTTCAAACATTCCCATCATTTGTATATTTAATTCCTGTAATGATGCTTTTTGGAATAACAGATACATCTGTTTTAATTGCTGTAATTGTCTATGCAACAATTCCTGCAACTAGATATACAATAGAAGGACTTAGAAGTGTTCCTGTTGGCTTACATGAAGCTGCAACAATGTCTGGTGTAAATAAATTTCAAAGATTAACAAAAATTGAGTTTCCATTAGCATTTCCACATATGATGCTTGGTTTAAATCAAACAATAGTTTTTGCTTTATTTATGGTGATAATTGGAGCTTTCATTGGAACAGAAGATCTTGGTCAATACATTTTAAAAGCACTTTCAGATAAAAATGGAGCAGGAATTGGTTTAACTCTCGGTATCTGTGTTGCGTTTATAGGATTGATTTTTGATAATTTGATTAGAACTTGGGTTGGAAAAAGAAAAAAACATCTTGGCATAGATTAGTATTTTGAAAAAATTTATTGTCTCCATTGATCAAGGAACAACCTCGTCAAGAGTTGTTTTGTTTGACACTAAAGGGAACATTAAATTTATTTCTCAATATGAATTTAAACAATACTTTCCTAGAAATGGATGGGTAGAACATAATCCAAATGAAATTTGGTCGACAACACTTAAAGCATTAAAGCAAGTAATTAAAAAAGCTAAAAGTTTAAAAGGTAATATACTTACTATTGGAATTACAAATCAAAGAGAAACTACAATTTTGTGGAATAAAAAAACTGGAAAACCTATTTATAATGCGATCGTTTGGCAAGATAGAAGAACCCAGGAATATTGTAAATCTCTAAAGAACAAAAATTATGAAAATACTTTTAGAAAAAAAACAGGGTTATTTATAGATCCTTATTTTTCTGCCACTAAAATAAAATGGATTTTAGATAATGTTAAAGTTTCAACAAAATTATTAAAAACTAATAATTTATTGTTTGGTACAGTAGATACCTTCTTGATTTGGAAATTAACCAAAGGTAAACAGCATTTAACCGAAGCTACCAACGCAAGTAGAACTATGTTGTTTAATATCAATAACAATAAGTGGGATAATGAAATTTTACAGAAATTAAAAATTCCAAGGAGCATCTTGCCAGAAGTAAAAAATTCTGCAGATAATTTTGGAAAAACAGACAAGAGAGTTATAGGAAAAGAAATACCCATTTCAGCTGTTTTAGGAGATCAACAAGCAGCAGCTGTAGGACAAGCTTGTTTTGAAAAAGGATCTATAAAAAGTACTTATGGTACTGGTGCTTTTGTAATAATGAACACTGGATTAAAAAAAATAAATTCAAAAAATAAGTTATTAACTACAATTTGTTACCGATTGAATAATAAGACTACGTATGCTCTTGAAGGATCTATTTTCATAGCAGGAGCAGGTGTACAATGGTTAAGGGATAAAATTAAATTAATAAACAATGCGTATGAAACTGAAAAAATAGCTAAATCAACAAAAAGCAATAATGAAGTTTATGTTGTCCCAGCTTTTAGTGGAATAGGTGCACCTTATTGGAGACCTGATGCAAGAGGTTTAATCACAGGACTTACAAGAGATAGTGATTGGAAAACTTTGGTGAGAGCAACTGTGGAGTCAGTTGCTTATCAAAGTAATGACTTATTTTATTCAATGAATAAAGATGGTTTAAAGCCTAGAATAGTTAAAATTGATGGGGGTATGGTAGCTAATAACTGGTTCTCACAATTTTTGGCAGATGTAATTAATTTAAAAGTAATTCGACCTAAAGTCTTAGAAACCACTGCTTTAGGAGCAGCTTTGTTTGCAGGTTATCAAGTAGGAGAATTCAAATCATTAAATCAAATTAAAAATACATGGAAAAAAGATACAGCTTTTAAGCCGAAAATTAATAAAAAACTAAGAAATCATATATTGCATGGTTGGAAGCAAGCAATTAAAAAAACCTTAGCATAAAGATAAAATGAAAAAAATATTAATTGTTGGTGCGGGAGCTATGGGAGCTGCTTTCTCGATACCATTGTTAGATAATGGTCACTCGGTTACATTAACAGAGCCATATAATTTTAAATTATTACAAAAATTAAACTTAAAAAAAAAAATTCACCCATCATTAAATATAAATTTACCACAAAAATTAAAAATAATTAAATTTTCAAGTGACATTTTAAATAGCAATTGGGACTTAATTGTAATTGCTGTGAGTTCTATTGGAATAGACTTAATTGGAAAAAATCTTTCAAAAATTAAAAATAAATCGCCTATTTTAGTATTAACAAAAGGTCTTAAATTAGATGGCAGGAATTTAATTTCAATGTCTAGCCTATTAAAAAAATATAATAAAAATTTAAATATTTCAGTTTTGAAAGGCCCGTGTTTAGCAAAAGAATTAGCTAAAAAAGTTAAAAGCTTCACTGTTGTTGCGAACAAAAATATTAATACTGCAAAAAAAATTGGAAAATTAATTTCAACAAATTATTATCAAACTGAATTTAGTAGAGATGTTAATGGGGTTGAATTTTTATCTGCTTTAAAAAATATTTATTCAATGATCATTGGAGCTGGACAATGGCACAATACATCATCGGCTTTATTCCGAAAATCAATTGATGAAATGAAATATCTTACAAATTTTTTTAAAGGAAAAAAAGAAACTGTTTATGGTCTGGCAGGTTTAGGAGATTTATACGTAAGTGCAATGGGAGGAAGAAATAGTAAAATGGGAGAATATCTAGGTAAAGGCTATACTTTTACCCGAGCAAAGAAAAAGTTTATGAAAAACGATACAGTAGAAGGTGCTGATTTAGCAATAGAAATTGCTCCTTTTGTATTTAAAAAAATTAATAAACGAAAAGTTCCGTTAATGATCTCTTTATTAGAGGCAATTGTTAAAAACAAAAAATTAAAAATTAAATATTAATTTTCTATTTATTTAAAAAAGTTTCCATAGAGTCATCCATCGCTTTTTCCCAAGGTGTGTGATGAATTGGTGCAACTGATCCAGTCACAGGAGATGAAAATGATTTATTTCTATAAGTTAGAATATCCTCTACTTTATGATGTTCCCATTCTTTGAAATGTTTCCTAATTAATTCAAAATCAATTTTAGGATAATCGGACATATCATGAAGTTCTTTGGTATACTCCGTTTGAAAATCAATCATTTGATCAGGATTTTCTAATTTTTCTTCCATTGAAACCCACTTATTAATGTCTTTATCTATTTCATCATTACTAGGCATTTTGATTTTCCCCATTATCACATCTCTTGCATACCATCCTTGACAATCAAACATATTAAATGTGTGAAACTGATCCTGCATACCTAAATATAAAAGTTTATGATTATCTTGCCACACAACTCCTTTGTAAAGTTTTGGTGGATATAATCTGTTATGTGTTTTTAATTTTAAGCTTTCATCTAAAAATGGGAAATGATGCAAATATCCTGTACACAAAATAACTACGTCAGCATTTTGTTCAGTTCCATCTTTAAATATGGCTTTTTTCCCTTCTAACCTGTCTAAGTAATGAACTTCTTTCATACCTTTTGGCCATTTAAAACCCATTGGGTTATGCCTGTAACCGATTGTTACACTTTTAGCACCATACTTATTACATTGTAGAGCCACATCTTCTGCAGAATAACTGCTCCCTAAAACAATTACATCTTTTCCTCTAAATTCCTCAGCATCTCTAAAATCATGTGAGTGCATTATTCTTCCTGGAAAAGAATTCATTCCTTCATACTCAGGAATAAAAGGTACGGAAAAATGACCCGTCGAGACTACCACATAATCAAACGTTTCATTTAAAATTTTATTATTTACTTTGTCCTGGTAGCTAATTTCAAACTTATCATTTTTATAAACAGTATTTGTAACTCTTGTATTAAATTTAATCTTACTTTTTATATTTCCTTTGCTCACTCTTCCTAAAATATAATCTTGCAGCACTTCTCTTGGAGGGAAAGAGGGAATTGGCTTACCAAAATGTTCATCAAAAGAATAATCAGCAAATTCCAAACACTCTTTAGGTCCATTAGACCATAAGTATCTGTACATGCTGTTAGGAACAGGATCTCCATATTGATCTGAACCAGTTCTCCAGTTGTAGTTCCATAAACCCCCCCAACTTTCTTGTTTTTCAAAGCAAACTATTTCAGGAATTTTTTCTCCTTTATTTTCTAAATGCTCAAATGCTCTTAAAATTGAAAGTCCACATGGACCAGCACCAATGATCGCTACTTTTGACATAGAATTTTTCCTATCATTAATAAATTTATAAATATATCTTACTAATAATTTTTAAAAAAATAAAATTATATTTTGTTATGGGTATCAATTGGAATTATCCAACCACTATTTGGATAGGAGAAAATAGAATTGAAGATTTATACTTGGCCTGTAAAGAGTTAAATATTTCAAATCCATTATTTGTAACAGACAAGGATTTAATTAACTTAGATTTAATAAAAAATATAATATTAAGATTAAAAAAAAGTTTTGAAAATTTAGCTATCTTTTCTAATTTTACGGGAAATCCAATTGGAGAAAATGTAGAAGAAGGCGTTAAAGTTTATAATAGCGCGGACTGTGACGGCGTAATAGCTTTAGGAGGCGGAAGTGGTTTAGACGTTGGAAAAGCTATAGCACTTATGTGCAATCAGTCTCGACCGATATGGGATTTCGAAGATATTGGTGATTACTGGACAAGAGCTGATAGTTCTAAAATTTCAAAAATTATTGCAGTTCCAACCACTGCTGGAACAGGATCCGAAACAGGTAGAGCATCTGCAATTATAAATAAAGAAACAGGTGCAAAAAAAATTATTTTTCACCCAAAAATGTTACCTTCGATTGTTATTTTAGATCCTTTACTTACATTAGATTTATCTCCAAGATTAACAGCAGCAACAGGAATGGATGCGCTTGCACATAATTTAGAAGCGTTTTGTGCACCAGGATATCATCCAATGGCTGATGGTATGGCAATAGAAGGAATAAAACTAATTAAAAATTCATTAATTAAAGCATTCACAAATGGAAAAGATGTTAAGGCTAGAATGGATTTACTTTCAGCAGCTTCAATGGGCTCGACTGCATTTCAGAAGGGACTGGGTGCAATTCACTCATTGAGCCACCCAGTAAACGGCAAATTTAATGTTCACCATGGTTTATCTAATGCAATATTTATGCCTTATGTTTTAACATTTAATAAACCTTCAATCGAAAATAAAATAATATCGATTTGTGATTATCTTAATTTAAATAAAAAATTTGATAGTTTTTTAAATTGGATTTTGGATTTGAGACAAAATTTAAATATTCCACACAAATTGTCAGATGTAATGGATTGTAATAATATTGATTTAGATGAACTTTCTTTAATGGCATTTAAAGACCCATCAACAGGAGGAAATCCCAAAAAATTAAGCCAAAATGATCTAAAAGAAATGTATACAAAAAGCATTTCTGGAGAATTATTTTAATGAAAAAAATATTAATTGTAGAAGGAAACTTACGAGAAGAAAATCAAAGTTTTTCTGAGGCTGGAATTCAAACACATACAGAAAGCCTTAAAGATAGTTTAGCGTATTTTACAAATAAATTAGAAACCCACGTGGTTAATCCTTCCTCAGATGAAAATATTCATAAAAAAATTGATTCACTTGAAAGCTACGATGGTCTTATTTGGGGAGGCAGTAGTTTAAATATTTATAACAATACTCCAGAAATAAAAAGACAAATTGAATTTATGAAAGAGTGTCAGAAAAAAATTAAAAAAATTCTAGCAATATGTTGGGGTATGCAAGTAGCTGTGACTGCAGCAGGAGGGGAGGTAAGAAAAGCAACAAAAGGATCTCATAGAGGGATAGCCTCAAATATAGAAATTAATGAGATTGGTTTAAATCATCCACTCTATAAAAATAAAGATGAAAAATTTAATACACCAGCATTTAATTTTGATGAAGTAGTTAAAATGCCAGAAAATTCAATTTTATTAGCCTCAAACTCAATAAATAACGTTCAAGGAATAAATTTCAAAGTTGGTAACTGTAATATATGGGGACTTCAATATCACCCTGAGATTACTTATAATAAAATGATCAATTTGATTATTTTCAGAAAAAAGAGACTTTTAGAAAAAGGTGCTTTTAAAGATGAGGATGAAATCGATAATCATATTAAATATATAGAAAGTGAGAATAATAAATTAGATAAAGTTTCTAGAATGAGAGAATTGGAGAACTGGTTAGACTATCTAAATTTAGAATAAACCTTCTATTTCACCCTTGTCATTTAATTTTATTGAGTCGGCTGCAGGAACTCTTGGAAGACCTGGCATTGTCATAATTTCTCCACACACAACAACTATAAATTCAGCACCTGAAGAAAGTCTTACCTCTCTTACAGGCAAAACATGACCTGTGGGTGCACCTTTTAAATTTGGATCTGTTGAAAAACTATATTGAGTTTTTGCAATACAAACAGGTAACTTACCGTAACCTTTTTCTTCAAAATCTTTTAATTGTTGTCTAACTTTTGTATCAGCTACCACCTCAGATGCGCTATAAATTTCTTGTGCAATTTTTTCTATTTTTTTGAATAACGGAAGATCATCCTCATATAAAAATTTAAATGTATCTTTTTTATCTTCACAAATTTCTGCAACATTTTTAGCTAGTTCAATAGTTCCTTCACTTCCATTTGACCAATGAGTACATTTAGAGGCTTTTACTCCTTGTGTTTCACAAAAATCTAACAAGGTTTTCATTTCATCTTCAGTATCAGTAATAAAATGATTAACTGCAACAGTAACAGGTAATCCAAATTTTCTAATATTATTAATATGTCTACGTAAATTTACCATTCCCTCTTTAAGCGCTGACACATTTTCTTTTTTTAAATCTTCTTTAGCAACTCCACCATGCATTTTCAGTGCTCTTATAGTTGCAACAATGACAACACAATCTGGTTTTAGACCAGATTTTCTACACTTAATATCCAGAAATTTTTCAGCTCCTAAATCAGCTCCAAATCCCGCCTCTGTTACAACGTAGTCAGCTAATTTAAGTCCAGCTTTAGTTGCAATAACTGAATTACATCCATGAGCAATATTTGCGAAAGGGCCACCATGAATTATTGCAGGATTGTTTTCTAGAGTTTGAGTTACATTGGGTCTTATTGCTTCCTTAAGCAAAACAGTCATCGGGCCTTGTGCATTTAAATCTTTTGCATAAATTGCTTGCTTATCTCTAGTATAACCAATTGTAATATTTCCTATTCTGTTTTCTAAATCTTTTAAGTCTGTTGCTAAACAAAAAATAGCCATAAGCTCAGATGCAACTGTAATATCGAAACTATCTTGTCTTGGGTAACCATTAGCTACTCCTCCTAGATCAACAATAATAGATCTTAATGATCTATCATTCATATCCATTACCCTTCTCCAAACGACTCGTCTAACATCAATGTTAAGTTTGTTGCCCCAATAGATATGATTATCAATTAATGCAGATAATAAATTATGAGCAGATGTAATAGCATGAAAGTCACCTGTAAAATGAAGATTGATTTGTTCCATTGGTACTACTTGCGCATAACCACCACCTGCGGCTCCACCCTTCATTCCAAATGATGGACCAAGACTTGGTTCTCTTAGACAAACAATAGATTTTTTTCCAATTTTATTTAAACCGTCATTTAAACCAACAGAAGTTGTAGTTTTACCTTCACCAGCTGGGGTAGGAGTAATTGCAGTAACTAAAATTAATTTGCCATTCTCCTCTTTAAGAGTATTTAAATATTCTAAATTTATTTTGGCTATGTGTCTACCCATTGGACTAAAAGCAAAATTTTCATCTGGCACTCCAACTTTAGAAAGAATATCTTTTATTGGTTGCATCTTAGCTTCTCGAGCTATTTGAATGTCAGATTTTACTTCGGCCATAAATAATCCAAATAAATTAAAAGTTTTTTATCTGTGACTTCTTATCCTTTTTTGAGATATTTGGAAACTTCTAAAAAATATATATAAAAAAAATAAGCACTATTTAAATTGATTGTTATAAAATTAATTGATGCAAAAATATTCTATATTTAACCTTGTTAAAAACGCTTTTTCAAACCATGAAAATTGGGATTTGGCTTGGAAAGATCCAACACCTAAAGAGGAATATGATGTTGTAATTATAGGTGGTGGAGGTCATGGTTTAGCAACAGCTTATTATCTTGCTAAAGAACATAATATTACAAATGTTGCAATTATAGAAAAAGGATGGATCGGTGGTGGAAACGTAGGGCGTAATACTACAATTATTAGATCCAATTACATGCATGATGAAAATGGTTTGTTCAGTGAGTTTGGAATGGATTTATGGAGAAAGATGAGTCAGGATCTGAATTACAATGTAATGTTTTCTCCAAGAGGAATAATTAATCTTGCGCATTCTGATGCACAAATGAATGCATACGCGAGAAGAGGAAATTCTATGAGATTAAATGGAATAGATGCTGTTCTTTTAAATAGAGAGCAAGTTAAAGAAATTATTCCAATGGCTGATTTTTCTGAAAACGTAAGATTTCCAATTTTTGGTGGCTTGATGCAACCAAGTGCAGGCACAGCAAGACATGATGCTGTTGCATGGGGTTATGCACGCCAGGCAGACTCCATGGGTGTAGATATAATTCAAAATTGTGAGGTGATAGGTTTCGATGTTTCCGCTGGAAAAATAAAGGGAATCAGAACTTCACGAGGAAATATCAAAGCAAAAAAAGTTGGTATTTGCGTTGCGGGTAGCACAAATATTTTAGCAGAAAAATTAAACATGACTTTACCAATAGAAACTCATTTACTTCAAGCTTGTGTTTCTGAACCAATTAAACCAGTGCTGGATAATGTAGTTACATTTGGTGCAGGACATTTTTATGTAAGTCAGTCAGATAAAGGTGAGATGGTAATGGGTGGTGATCTTGATGGATATAATAGTTATGCTCAGAGAGGAAATTTACCAACATTACAACACGTTTTAACTGAGGGAATAGCGATGATGCCGTTTTTAAGTAAATTAAAAATGTTGAGAACTTGGGGCGGTATAATGGATATGTCAATGGATGGTTCACCAATTATAGATAAAACACATATTGAAGGATTGTATTTAAATTGTGGATGGTGCTACGGAGGATTTAAAGCGACGCCTGCATCAGGATGGACATTTGCACACACAATTGCACAAGATAGAGTTCACGAATTAAACGCTGGTTATAGTTTAAATAGATTTAGTACTGGCCATCTTATTGATGAAAAGGGACTTGGAACAAAAACCTGGATATCATAAATGCTTTACATAAATTGCCCACACTGTGGAATGAGATCTCAAAATGAATTTTCATATGGTGGCGATGCAAGCGTTAAAAGACCGGAACTTAATAAAGAAGTTTCTGATCAAGAATGGGATAATTTTGTTTACAATAGAAAAAGTTTAAGAGGAAAGCATTTAGAGCTATGGCAACATATTTCTGGATGTAGACAATGGATAAAAGTTGAGAGAGATACTGCAACCCATGAAATTTTTAGAACTTTTAAAGCTGATGAGGAAGTTGCTTAATGACTCAAGCTTTTAGAATTGAAAATGGGGGATTAATAAATAGAGATAAAAAATTATCTTTTAAATTTAATGGTAAAACTTACTTAGGTTATGAGGGTGACACATTAGCCTCAGCTTTACTAGCGAATGGAGTTCATTTAGTTGGAAGAAGTTTTAAATATCACAGACCTAGAGGTTTTTTTGGAGCAGGTGTAGATGAACCTTATGCAGTTGTTCAACTTTATAGAAATGGCGAAACAGAGCCAAATATAAAAGCTACAGAACAGGAGTTGTTTGAGGGTTTAGAGGCTAAAAGTGTTAATTGTTGGCCAAGTGTTAATTTTGACATAGGTGCAATCAATAATTTTCTAAAAATTTTTTTACCAGCAGGTTTTTATTACAAAACTTTTATGTGGCCAAAAAGTTTTTGGTATCGAATTTATGAGCCTTTTATAAGAAAAGCAGCTGGTTTAGGTGTAGCTTCAACTAAACATGATAAAGAAAGGTATGAACATAAATACGAATATTGTGATTTATTAATTGCAGGTTCAGGACCTTCGGGATTAGCAGGTGCGTATGCTGCAGCAAAAAATGGAGCTAAAGTAATTTTAGCTGAAGATAAACCAAGATTTGGTGGATCCTTATTAACTAGTGATGTCAATATTGGCAATCAATCAGGAAAAGATTGGGCTGAAGGAATAATTGCAGAACTAAAAACAATGCCAAATGTTGTTGTAAAAAATAGATCTCAAATTTTTGGATACTATGATCACAACATGCTTGTGATGTCAGAAAAAGTTAGTGATCATTTGCCATCAACTAAAAAATATCACCCTAACAAAAGGTTATGGTACATTCGTGCAAAAGAAGTTTTGATTTCCTCTGGATCAATTGAAAGACCTATAGTTTTTGGAAATAATGATACACCAGGGGTAATGCTTTCTTCAGCTGCTAAAGAATATCTAAAAGTATATGGTGTTTTAGTTGGAAGAAAACCACTGGTGTTTACAAATAATGACAGTGGATATGAAACAGCAATTGAATTTAAAAAACACGGAGTAGATCCAGTTGTTTTAGACTCAAGAAAAAATCCTGAGTCAGAAATAATTGATGAAGCAAAAAATTTAGGAATTAACGTTAAAAATTCATATGTTGTGGTTGCAGCACAAGGATACAAAAAAGTAAAATCTGCAGATATTGCAAGTATTTCTGAAGATAAAAAACAACTTGGTAAAATAGAAAATATTCAATGTGATTGTATTTGTGTTTCAGGTTTTTGGACACCAACTATTCATTTAGCTTCACAATCAGGAAATAAAACAAAGTTTAAAGAGGAAATTGATGCATTTGTTCCAGGACAATCAAAACAAAATGAAATCACTTTAGGTGCAGCTAATGGGGTATTTTCTCTAGAGGAAACTTTAAAAACTTCATTTACAGCAGGAAGTGAATTATCAAAAAAAATTACTGAAAATGATAATAAGGTAGCTATTCCAAATGTTGTTGAAAAGAAATCTTCTCAGCATGACAAGTTTTGGTGTGTGCCATTGCCAAAAGGTAAAAATTATAAAAGATTTTTAGATTTTCAAAACGATGTAGCGGTATCTGATGTAGAAATAGCTTTAAGAGAAGGATATCGATCAATTGAACATGTTAAAAGATATACCACTCTAGGAATGGCAACAGACCAAGGAAAAACAAGTAATTTAAATGGATTACAATTAGTATCCGAAATTGAAAATAAAGTTGTTCCTGCAGTAGGTCATACGACTTTTAGGCCTCCATATACTCCTGTTTCTATTGGAGCAATAGTAGGAAGAGAGGTTGGAAAACATTCAAAACCAACAAGAAAATCTCCAATGCATTCATGGCACGAAAAAAATAATGCAGTTTTTGTTGATGCGGGCGTTTGGTTAAGACCAAGGTATTATAAAAGAGGAGATGAAAATTTATTTGAGGGATCAAAAAGAGAAGCAAAAAATGTGAGGGCAAATGTAGGTGTTTGCGATGTAACTACATTAGGTAAAATAGATATTAAAGGACCAGATGCAGCGGAGTTATTAAACAGGGTTTATACAAATGCATGGTTGAAGCTACCAGTTGGTAAAGCTAGATACGGTGTAATGTTAAGAGAAGATGGAATTGTTATGGATGACGGAACAACCACAAGAATTTCAGAAAATCATTATCATATGACTACTACTACAGCTCAAGCAGCAAACGTTCTTTCGCATTTAGAATATTATTTGCAACTCGTTTGGCCTGAATTAAATGTGAATGTAGTTTCAACTACAGAACAGTGGGCTGGAGCAGCTATCGCTGGACCTAAATCTAGAGATTTATTACAAAAATTATTTCCAAACTCTGATGTATCAAATGAAGGCTTACCTTTTATGGGTTATATGGAGGGAGATTTATTTGGTGCTAAAGCAAGAATATATAGAATTTCATTTTCAGGAGAGCTTGCTTATGAGGTAAATGTTGAATCTGATTATGGAAATTTTATGTGGGAAAAAATAATGGAAGTTGGTGAAGAATTTAAAATTCAACCATATGGAACAGAAGCATTATCTACTCTTAGAATTGAAATGGGACATGTTGCTGGATCAGAACTTGATGGTAGAACAATTCCATTCGACAACGCCTTAGAAGGTCTTGTTAGTAAAAAGAAGGATTTTATTGGAAAAAGATCATTACAAAGATCTGCATTTATAGCTGAAGATAGACAAAGAATAGTAGGCGTAGTTCCATTAGATAAGCAAACAAGTATACCAGAAGGCTCCCACTTAGTTAAAGATGATAAAGCACCGTTACCAAATCCAAAATTAGGTCATATCTCTGCATCGTGTTGGAGTGTTGAATATGATAATCCTTTTTCTTTGGCAATTTTGAAAGATGGAAAAAATATGATCGGTCAAAAGCTTTTTGCGATGTCGCCACTTAAAAACAAAGTAATACCAGTTGAGATAGTTTCATCACATTACGTAGACCCAAAAGGTGAAAGAGTTAGATCATGACATTAATTTCAGCTTTATCAAATGTTCATACAAAAGGTCAATTTGGAGATTATGAAGGTAAAAATGAAAATGATATACTTAAAATATCTGAAATCAAAAATTTATTAATTGTACAAATAGTTCAGTACAAAAATTCTTCAATTTCATTTGAGGGTATTGATATTGATGGTTTAAAATTAAAAAATGAACCTTTGGCAGTAGTATTTAACGAAACTACAAGGATTATGTGGAATGGACCAAAAAACTGGCTTTTAGTTTCAATAAAAAAAGATTTAATAAAAAATGTAGAAGATAAATTTAAATATACAGATTTTGCTGTAACAGACTTATCTCATTCTAGAGCTATCATAGAAATCGAAGGAAATGATACGATAGAAGTTTTGAAAAAAGGATGTCCTTTTAATTTTAATAAATTAGATAAAAATAATTCAATTAACTCAACTTATAATGGAATAGCTTTTACTGTAGATAAGTTGAGTAATGATCCAAATAAAGTAAGGATATTCACACTAAGAAGCTTTGGAGAGTCTTTATATCATTCTATAACAGATGCATCTCTAGAGTTTGGTTTTGAAACTATATAAACTTTAGTTTTCAATCTCTTGTTGCAATATAAACACCTATAGAAGTAATTAGAAATCCAATTAGATCCAATCTAGTTAAATTTTCATTTAAAAAAAACCACGCCATAAAAGCAGACGTTGCTGGAATTAAAAAAAATATAGAAACAGTTTTGCTAGCTGAATTATTTTTAATTAAAAACATTAATATTGTAAATGCACCAAAAGATACTAGGAATATTTGATGGCTCATTGCAATAACAAAAGTTTGTGAGAAATCTATATATGGATCAACAAATAAAATAATTATTAATAAATGAAACAAGCACCCACCAAGAGCTTGATTCATATTACTCACAGACAACGGTAAGTTGTTACTTAATTTTTTTTGCCATAAAGTTGAAAATGTAATTGCTAATAAAGCTATTATTGTTGCAATTAATCCTGCTGCCGGTATTTTTGAACCAACATCAAAACCTAACACAAGTCCTGCACCAGCAAATCCTAATAAAACACCTATCCATTGTTTAGTAGATACTTTTTCATTTAAGACGGGTCCACTCAATGCATTTGTGAGAACTGGTTGAAGGGTTACAATTAATGCTGCAATTGCTGTAGGTATGCCTATTGAAATTGAGTAAAAGACACCACCAAGATAAAAACCATGAAATAAGACACCACTAAAAAAAGATTCAAAAAAATTTCTTTTGCTTACTAGAATTTTTTGTTTTGAATAAATAGAAAATAAAAAAAAACCTAAAGCAACTAAAGCAAATCTAAAAGCTAGAGCTGCAAATGGATCACTGTTGTCTATAATAGGTTTGGTTGTTATGAAAGCAGAAGACCATAGAAGTATAAATATAAAAGGGAATATTTTAATCATCATGTTTAATAAACAAATAAATTAAATAAAATCAAACAAATCAGTACCTATAATGAACAAATTAGATGTAGAAACAAAATGCTAAATCACTTAAAGTTTGTGTGTGAACTTTAGGCTATTTAGAATTTTAACAATTATACTGTCTTTTTTCTTTTTGACAGGTTTTGTACCCATTCTTTCATTTGTTGGTCCAGGTGTTACAGTTCTTACTTCGGGTAATATCTATAAAGCTAGTGCA
>CACJMR010000010.1 GCA_902594605.1 uncultured Pelagibacteraceae bacterium | reverse complement strand
TACCAGCCATTAAATTTTCTGCACATGACCATCCAACTCTTCCATTAATTCTAACTATTGGACCATCACAAGAACCCATTCCAAAGTACCCTAAACTTCCTTCAAAAATTAAATTTAGTTTATTTAAAATACCAACTCCAAGACTGTGTTTACCTTGTGGGTTTTTTATTACTATTGTTCCATATCCTTGGCTCATTAAGTTATCGATTTCTTTATTAGCCTCAGGCGCTGTCATGTCTTTAACATCAAGCTCTGTTCTTTTATTAAAATCTACGTCGTATGTCCCAAAATAGTAAAAGTTTTCTGCTTCATCAGGATTAAAGAATTTTTGTTGAGTTCTTCCTGTTAAAACCTCAGTGTGCATACCCATCGATTGGGCTTTTGATTTTTTTGAAACTGTTTTTAGATTTGCCATACTTTCACCTCCCCATCAAACGGATCATATGTATCAATTTCTTGTGGTAATACAGATCTAATTGCAATTTCTTCAGATCCCATAGCAACCAAATCATCAGACTCATATAACACCAATGGTTTTGCAGCCATAGTATCTTTAGCCATACCTAATGAGTCTTTTGTAGCAACAAAGTAAGTAAAAACACCATCTAAACCAGTTAAAGATGCTTTCATTCCTTCTTCTAAAGTTGCACCGTCTCTCATTTTTTCAGCAAGGTAAACTGCAATTAATTCCGAGTCACACTCTGACATAAATCTCATGCCTTTGTTTTCTAAAACTCTTCTGTTATTCCAGTAGTTAGTTAATTGTCCATTATGAACTACAGATACATCACTAAATGGATATCCCCAAAAAGGGTGGGCAGATTTGATATCTACACCAGACTCCGTAGCCATTCTAGCATGACCTATAGCATGTGTTCCAACAACTTTATCTAAGCTATATCTATCACAAACCATTTTTGCGTTTCCAAGATCTTTAATCACTTCTAAAGATTTACCCATAGAAAGAATTTCAACACCTGGAATACTTTCTATACGTTGTGAAAATTCTAACAGATCTTTAACATTATAATCAATTTCATATCTTAAAGAGTAGGGAAGGGTTCTTTCTTCTTTAACTATTTTAGCTCCCATTTCAGCCAGAGTTTCATCAACAATTTTTTTTCTTTCATCGTAAACAGATACATCCTCCATGACTGATGAACTTCCTTCTCCAACGTTTTCTCCAACTTTAAAACGCATGATGAAGTTTTTTCCATCGGTATCGCCATATAAAGCGTAACCTGTTGAATCTTCTCCTCTATGTTTTAATGCTTGAAGCATACCTTGCAATTCACTTCCAACATTTGAAGATTTCCCTCTATGAATTAAACCTGCTATTCCACACATATATTTATACCCTTTCTATCTATTTCTGTGACCTACGGTAGACAATCCTATTACCACCTAAAATGAGCAAATGCTTTATTAGACTCTGCCATTTTGTGTACATCCTCTCTTTTTTTAACGGCAGCACCTTTTTTTTCATAAGCATCATAAAGCTCATTAAAAATTTTATCTGCCATGTGTTTATCTTTTCTTTTTCTTGCTGACTCAACTAACCATCTAATAGCTAAAGCTTGTGCTCTTTTACTTTTTACCTCAACAGGAACTTGATAAGTTGCACCACCAACTCTTCTAGATCTAACTTCTACAGTTGGTTTGATGTTATTAATTGCTTCGTTAAAAATATTAATCGGTTCATCTTTAGTTTTTGTTTTAATTTTATCTATAGCATCATAAACTATTTTGGCAGCAATACCTCTTTTGCCGTCATACATGATATTATTGATTAATTTAGGAATAATAGTTGATTTGAATTTTGGATCTGGAACTACATTTTTTTTTGTTTGAGTTTTTTTTCTAGACATTATTTACCTTTTTTTGTTCCGTATAAAGATCTTCTTTGTTTTCTATTTGCAACACCTTGAGTATCTAGATTACCTCTTAGAATATGGTAACGAACACCTGGTAAATCTTTTACCCTTCCACCTCTAATCAGTACCACCGAGTGTTCTTGAAGATTGTGACCTTCACCAGGAATGTAAGCTGTAACTTCAAATCCATTTGACAATCTTACTCTAGCAACTTTTCTTAATGCAGAGTTTGGTTTTTTAGGTGTGGTTGTATAAACTTTTACGCAAACACCTCTCTTTAAAGGTTGTTTTTGTAAAGCAGGAACTTTGTTCCTTGCAGCTGGTTTAACTCTTTTTTTTCTTAACAACTGATTAATAGTTGGCATAAATATTTTTAAATTAATTAATTTATTTTTAGATGAAAATAACTGACAGGTTATTTTGTGGCAGCGTTTAGTACTGTTAGAAGCACTACATTCCAACCAAAAACATCGCCAAATTACTTATTAATAGCCCTTTGTCAAACTAAAACTGCAATTTTTAGGCGATTTTTTTACTGATTTGCCTGTGTTTCTTCAGGTTCTGAAGCTTCTATTTTATCCTGCTCTGCTAAGAAGTTATTATCATCTTCTAGAGCTTTGTTGTTCCATCTATTTTTAATATTACCAGTACCTGCTGGAACTAATCTTCCAACAATTACGTTTTCTTTTAGACCATTTAATGGATCAACTTTTCCTTTAATTGCAGCATCGGTTAGTACTCTTGTAGTTTCTTGGAACGAAGCTGCTGAAATAAAAGATTCAGTTTGAAGTGAAGCTTTAGTGATACCCATTAGAACTCTCTCACCAACAGCTGGTGTTTTACCCTCTGCTACTAATTTTTCATTGGTATTATCAAACTTAATTCTGTCAACTACTTCACCAGGTAAATAACTTGAGTCCCCTGATACTTTAACTTCAACTTTTTTAAGCATTTGTCTTAAGATAGTTTCGATGTGTTTATCGTTTATTATTACACCCTGTAATCTATAGACTTCTTGAACTTGATTAACAAAATATTCTGTTAATTCTTTTATTCCTAAAATTCTTAAAATATCATGTGGCAATGGTTGGCCATCTAGAAGATATTCTCCTTTTTGAATTTTTTCACCAGGGTTGAAATTAATATGTTTACCTTTTGGAATTAAATAATTTGAAGGTTCTGATCCATCTTCAGGAACAATAGATACTCTTTGTTTACCTCTTACCTCTTTACCAAAAACAACACTTCCATCATTTTCGGCAATGATTGCACTGTCCTTAGCTTTTCTAGCTTCAAATAACTCAGCAACTCTTGGAAGACCTCCAGTAATATCTTTTGTTTTTGTGGTTTCCTTTGGCAATCTTGCAATTACGTCACCTGCATAAACTTTTTGACCGTCTTTAATTGATAAAATCGAATCTGGTACTAAATAATATCTAGCCTCATTATCATCAGCTTTTTTAATCACATTTCCTTTTTCATCTCTTAGAGTAATTCTAGGTTTTAAATCAGTGCTTTTTGATTGACCTCTCCAATCAATTACTGATTTAGAAGAAATTCCTGTTGCATCGTCAGTAGTTTCTTGAATTGAAACACCATCAATTAGATCTACATAACTAGCTGTACCACTTTTCTCTGCTATAACTGGTGTTGTATAAGGATCCCATTCACATATCTTAGTATTCGCTTTTACTTTATCACCGTTGTTAAAAAATAATCTTGATCCATATGCAACTTTATAAACTGCAATTTGAACTCCATTATCATCCTCAATTGAAAGCTGAGTATTTCTACCCATTACAATTAAATTCTTTTTAGAGTCCTCTAATATATTTGAGTTTATAATTTTTAATGTTCCTTCATTTTTAGTTACAATTTGTGAGTCCTGTTTAACAGAGGCAGTTCCACCTACGTGGAAAGTTCTCATTGTTAACTGTGTTCCTGGTTCACCGATTGACTGTGCAGAAATCATACCAATAGCTTCACCAACATGAACCATTTTACCTCTAGATAAATCTCTTCCGTAAGAAGTAGCACAAACACCTTCTTTTGAACCACAAGTCATTACTGAGTAAACTTTTATTGATTTTACCCCTGCAGCATCAATTTTATCACATCCAGCCTCATCGATCATGGTTTGTTTTTTGATTATTACTTCACCAGTTAAAGGATGTTTAATCTCATCAAATGTAACTCTACCAAGCGCTCTTTCAGAAAGGCTTACTACTACATTACCACCTTCTAAAATTTCAGAGAGTTCGATAAATCCTGGATTTTTACAGTCACAAGCTTTTTTGGTAACAGTTAAATCTTGAGCTACATCGCAAAGTCTTCTCGTTAAATATCCAGAACTAGCTGTTTTAAGCGCTGTATCTGCTAAACCTTTTCTAGCTCCGTGTGTTGAGTTGAAATACTCCAAAGCAGTTAATCCCTCTTTAAAGTTTGAGATAATTGGGCTTTCAATAATTTCACCTGAAGGTTTAGCAATCAAACCTCTCATACCAGCTAATTGTTTCATTTGAGCAGCAGATCCTCTCGCTCCACTGTCTGCCATCATAAATACAGAATTTATTTTCAATCCTTCATCAGTTTTTTCTGTAGCTGAAATTCCTTTCATCATTTCTCCAGCAACTTTATCTGTACACTTAGACCAAGCATCAACAACTTTGTTGTATTTTTCGCCTCTTGTAATTAAACCTTCAGCATATTGAGTTTCATAATCTGCAATTAATTTCTTAGTATCATCAATTAATTGAGTTTTATTTTCAGGGATTACAAGATCGTCTTTTCCAAACGAAATTCCTGCTTTAAATGCGTGTTTAAATCCTAAATCTTTAAGCTTGTCACAGAAAATTACAGTTGTTTTTTGACCACAAAATCTAAAAACAACATCAATTATTTCTGAAACTACTTTTTTAGGTAATAATCTATCTACTAAAGAGAACTTAATGTTGCTATTTTTAGGTAATAAATTTGCTAATAAAAATCTTCCAGCTGTAGAAGTGTATTTTTCCATTTTTTTATTACCTTGATCATCTACAGTTTCAAATCTTGAAATGATAGTGCTATGTACATTTATTTGGCCAGATGATAATGCAAATTCAATTTGATCTGAGTTTGTAAAGTATCCTGCTGGTTTATCAGATATAGGTTCTTGTGACAGATAGTAGATTCCTAAAATCATATCCTGACTCGGAACAATAATTGGTTTACCGTTTGATGGAGAAAGAATATTATTTGTAGATAACATTAAAATTCTTGCTTCTAATTGTGCCTCTAAACTTAACGGCACGTGCACTGCCATTTGGTCACCATCGAAGTCGGCGTTAAATGCAGCACAAGTTAAAGGATGTAATTCAATTGCATCTCCTTCAATTAATTTTGGCTCAAACGCTTGAACTCCGAGCCTATGAAGTGTTGGTGCCCTATTTAAAAGTACCGGATGCTCTCTAACTATTAATTCTAAAGCGTCCCAAACTGCATTTGTTTCTTTTTCAACTAATTTTTTAGCTTGTTTAATTGTTGAAGCTAAGCCTAATTTATTTAATCTTGCATATAAAAATGGTTTAAATAACTCAAGAGCCATTTTTTTTGGTAAACCACACTCATGTAATTTTAAATCAGGACCGACAACGATTACTGATCTTCCAGAATAATCAACTCGTTTACCTAATAAATTTTGTCTAAATCTTCCTTGTTTACCTTTTAACATTTCAGCAAGAGACTTAAGTGGTCGCTTACCTGTTCCTGTTATTACCCTGCCTCTTCTACCATTATCAAATAAAGCATCTACAGATTCTTGAAGCATTCTTTTTTCATTTCTTACAATTATATCTGGAGCTTTAAGATCCATTAATCTTTTTAATCTATTATTTCTGTTAATTACTCTTCTGTATAAATCGTTAAGATCTGATGTAGCAAATCTTCCACCATCAAGAGGAACTAATGGTCTTAATTCTGGTGGTATAACTGGTACAACAGTCATAATCATCCACTCAGGTTTTTGACCTGTTTCAATAAATGACTCTATTAATTTTAATCTTTTAATTGCTCTTTCTTCGTTAACTTTTGATTTGGTTTCTTTAATAAAGCTAACAAGATTTTTTCTTTCTAATTCTAAATCTAAATTTTTCAGCATCTCAAGAACAGCTTCTGCTCCTATTCCCGCTGTAAAACTTTCTTCACCAAACTCATCCTGGAATTTTGCTAATTCTTCCTCATTTAAGAGTTGATTTTTTTGTAAACCAGTTAAACCAGGTTCTATTACTATAAAGTTTTCAAAATAAAGAACTCTCTCTATTTCTTTTAATTTCATGTCTACTGCCAAAGCAATTCTGCTTGGAAGAGACTTTAAGAACCAAATGTGTGCTACTGGTGTAGCAAGATTAATGTGGCCCATTCTTTCTCTTCTTACATTTGATTTTGTAACCTCAACACCACATTTCTCACAGATAATTCCTCTAAATTTCATTCGTTTATACTTACCGCATAAACACTCATAATCTTTTATTGGTCCAAAAATCCTTGCACAGAACAAACCATCTTTCTCAGGTCTAAAAGTTCTATAATTAATTGTTTCAGGCTTTTTAATTTCACCAAATGTCCAAGATTTAATTTTCTCTGGGCTAGCAAGTGAAATTTTAATGCTATTAAAATTTTGAGCTTCTGAAATTTCGCTACCTTTAAATAAATCTGTTAATTCTTTTTTCATTAATTAAGCTCCACATTTAATGCTAATGATTTAATCTCTTTAACTAAAACGTTAAATGACTCTGGTATTCCAGACTCGAAGTTTTCTTCACCTTTAACTATAGTCTCGTAAACTTTAACTCTTCCTGCAACGTCATCGGATTTAACAGTTAAAATTTCTTGTAATGTATATGATGCACCATATGCCTCAAGTGCCCATACTTCCATTTCACCAAATCTTTGACCACCTAACTGTGCTTTACCACCAAGCGGTTGTTGTGTAACCAAACTGTAAGGTCCAGTAGATCTTGCATGAATTTTATCTTCAACTAAGTGATGAAGTTTTAACATGTAGATAATTCCAACAGTAACCGGTCTATCAAATTTCTCTCCTGTTCTTCCATCCCATAAATAAGTTTGTCCTGATCCTGGTAGATTTGCTAGTTCAAGCATCTCAGTTACATTTTTTTCTTTAGCACCATCAAAAACAGGTGTTGAGATTGCGATACCATTTTGTAAATTTTCACAAAGGTCTTTGAATTCACTCTTGCTTAATTTATCTACTTTTTCGTTGAAAATTTCTTCTCCATAAACAGATTTTAAGAACTTTTCGATTTTTTCTGTTCTTTCAATTTTTTTGTTATTTTCGTTTACTAAATTTTTAACTTGTTCACCAAATTCTTTACATGCCCAACCTAAATGTGTCTCTAAAATTTGTCCAACGTTCATCCTACTTGGAACACCCAGAGGATTTAATACAATGTCAACCGGTCTGCCATCTTCTCTGTAAGGCATATCTTCAACAGGTACAATTTTACTTACAACTCCTTTGTTTCCATGTCTTCCTGACATTTTATCACCAGGTCTTAATCTTCTTTTGATAGCAACGAATACTTTTACCATTTTCATAACACTTGGTAACAAATCATCACCACTTCTAATTTTTAAAACTTTATCCTCAAATCTCTCAGTTATGTCTTGTTTCGCTTTATTATATTGATCTTTTAATTGAGCTAATGTTGCTTCGTCATTTACATTTCCTACTGTGATTTTGAAAACATCATTAATTGATAATGTATTAATTGTATCAAAATCTAACTTAGTTCCTTCTGATAAATCTTTTACTTTTTTAGTTAAAGATGATCCTGACAAGAATTGTGAAGCTCTTTGTTTAATGCTTCTTTCTAATATTTCTTCCTCAACAATTTTATCTTGTTGAACTTGCTCAATCTCAGCTCTTTCAATAGTTATTGATCTTTCGTCCTTCTCAATTCCATGTCTATTGAATACTCTTACGTCAACTACTGTTCCACTTGATCCTCTAGACATTCTTAAAGATGTATCAGTTACATCAATAGCTTTTTCTCCAAAAATTGATCTTAATAATTTTTCTTCTGGACCAGATGCTGAGTCACCTTTTGGAGTAACTTTACCAACCAAAATATCACCTGCATTAACTTCTGCACCAATATAAACAATACCTGATTCATCAAGGTTTTTTAAAGCCTCTTCATTTACATTTGGTATATCTCTAGTTATTTCTTCTTCACCAAGCTTTGTATCTCTTGCCATTATTTCGTATTCAACAATATGAACAGATGTAAATACGTCATCTGTAACACATCTTTCTGAAATTAAGATTGAGTCTTCAAAGTTGTAACCTTGCCACGGCATGAATGCTACAGTAACATTCTTACCTAAAGCAAGTTCACCTAATTTTGTTGAAGGACCATCTGCAATAATATCTCCAGATTTAACTTTATCACCAACTCTAACTAGTGGTCTTTGATTTATACAAGTATTTTGGTTAGATCTTTTAAATTTTTGAAGGTTATAGATATCTACACCAGACTTACTAAAGTCTGTTTCCTCAGTTACTTTTATAACAATTCTTTTACCATCTATTTTATCAACAACTCCATCACGCTTAGCAACAATAGTAACCCCAGAATCTAAAGCAACATCACTTTCAATTCCTGTACCAACAAGTGGCGACTCAGGTTTTAATAATGGAACTGCTTGTCTCATCATGTTTGATCCCATTAAAGCTCTGTTTGCATCATCATTTTCTAAGAATGGAATTAAAGATGCTGCAACTGAAACTAATTGTTTTGGTGATACGTCAATGTAATCAATGGAGTCAGGTTTTGCTAAAAGAAAGTTAAGGTTTTGTCTACATGAAACTAGTTCTTCTGTAATTTTTCCATTTTTATCAAGTTTTGTATTTGCTTGAGCAATAGTGAATTTTGTTTCTTCCATTGCTGACAAATATTCGACTTTATCTTGAACAACACCGTCTTTTACTTTTTTGTAAGGACTTTCAATAAAGCCATACTTATTAATTTTTGCATAAGTAGATAAACTATTAATCAAACCAATATTTGGACCCTCTGGTGTCTCAATTGGACAAATTCTTCCATAGTGGGTTGGATGGACGTCTCTGACTTCAAAACCTGCTCTTTCTCTTGTTAAACCACCTGGACCTAACGCTGAAACTCTTCTTTTATGAGTAATTTCAGATAAAGGATTTGTTTGATCCATAAACTGAGATAGTTGTGAACTTGCAAAAAAATCTTTCAATGAAACTGTTAATGGTTTTGCATTAATTAGATCTTGTGGCATTGCTGACTCAACATCTAAAGTTGTCATTTTTTCTTTAATAGCTCTTTCCATTCTGTAAACACCAATTCTAGCTTGGTTCTCAACTAACTCTCCAACAGAACGAACTCTTCTATTTCCTAGGTGATCTATATCATCAACATCATCTTTACCATCACGTAAATCCAACATTTTATGAATAATTGCAATGATGTCGTCATTTCTTAATATCGTTATTTTATCAGAACACTCTTGGTTTAATCTTGAGTTCATTTTAACTCTTCCAACATCAGACAAATCATATCTGTCTGAGCTGAAGAAAAGATTATTAAATATTTGAGTTGCTATCTCTATAGTTGGTGGCTCACCAGGTCTTAGCATTTTATAAATTTCCGTGATAGCTTCGTCTTTAGTATTATTTTTGTCAGCTAAAATAGTTGTAAGTAGATAAGGTCCTTTATTTATTGAGTTTGTAACGGAAATTTGAAGCGAATGTATATTTGCATCTAAAATTTGTTGAACGGTTGTATCATTTAATTCAGTACCAATTTTAAATACACCGTCCTCTTCATCATTGACTTTGACATCTCTATGTAAAAATTTACCAAACAAGGACTCTCTAGAAACTAGTATGTCTTTCAAACCATCATTAGCTAATTTTTTTGCACTTAAAAAATTAATCTTGTCACCTAATTTAATTACCACTTCACCAGTTTTTGCGTCAATTACTTCCTCTGAGAAATTTTTTGCTTTGTAGTTTTCAGGATTAAATTTAGTTTTCCACTTTTCGGTTTTTACATCAAAAGTATACTGTTCACTTTCATAGAACTCATCCACAATTTCTGATTTTGTATAACCTAGAGCTAATAATAAAGTAGATGAAAAAATTTTCTTTTTTCTATCAATTTTAAAATATAGGAAATCCTTAACATCATATTCAAAATCTAACCATGAGCCTCTATTAGGTATTACTCTACAATTAAATAAAAGTTTACCACTTGCATGAGTTTTTCCTTTATCATGATCAAAAAATACACCTGGACTTCTGTGCATTTGGTTTACTACAACTCTTTGGACACCGTTAGTTATAAAAGTTCCACTATTAGTCATCATAGGAACTTCACCCATATATACTTCTTGCTCTTTAGCTGATAAAATATCTTTTGTATTATTTTCTTGATCTATTTCATAAACCACTAATCTTAAAGTACACTTAAGAGCTGATGAATATGTAAGACCTCTAGCTATACATTCTTCAACGTCAAATTTTGGTTTCTCTAATCTATATGAAACATATTCTAAAGTTGCTTTGTCATTTAAATCTTCAATAGGAAAAATACTTTTAAAAACTCTATCAAAACCTTTGGTAAGTTCAGCTGCTTCAGAATTAAATTCTGTTAATTCTTTATAAGAGTTTTTTTGTACTTCAATTAAGTTAGGTATAGATAAACTTTCTTTAAGTTTACCAAAACTTTTTCTTATATTTTTCTTTTCAGTAAAAGATAATTGCATCTATGTTTATAAATACTGATTAAAAATAATCAGTATTCGAATTCTTTCTATTTAATTTATTTAAGTTCTACTTTAGCGCCAGCAGCTTCTAACTTAGCTTTGATCTCTTCAGCATCTTTTTTATTAACACCAGATTTAACTTCTTTTGGTGCACCCTCTACAAGATCTTTAGCTTCTTTTAAACCTAATGAAGTAGCTGCTCTTACTTCTTTAATAACATTAATTTTTTTATCACCTGCAGAAACTAGCATGATTGTAAAATCATCTTTATCTTCTGCTGGAGCCGCACCACCTGCTGCTGCCGGAGCTGCTGCTGCCATTGGAGTTACACCCCATTTTTCTTCTAATTGTTTTGATAGTTCAGCTGCCTCTGCAACAGTCAAACTTGATAAATCTTCTATAATTTTGTTTAGGTCAGGCATATGTATTACTCTTTGGGTTGTGTTTCAGAATTTTCTGCCGACAAACTACTCATTTTTTCTGAATGTGCAAGCAAAATACTGATTAATTTAGATGCAGAAGCGTTCAAAATACCCACAATATTGGCTCTTGCTTCATCTAATGTAGGTAAACTAGCTACATTTTGGACACCAGCCTGATCTAAGACCTCGTTATCCATTATTCCACCAATTAATTTTAAGTTTTCGTTATCTTTTGCAAATTTTGATAGAATCCTTGCAGACATTATAGCATCCTCTCCAAATGCAACTGCTGTAGGACCTGAAAATAAATTCGATAAATCTTTACATTTTGTTTTTTCTAGAGCTAATTTTGTAATTCTATTTTTTGTGATTTTAAAAATGATGCCATGTTCTCTCATTTTTGCTCTCAATTCATCTAACTGAGTCATTGTTAAACCTTGATAATGAGTAACCATAACAGCTTTGCTGTTTTCAAACTTACTAGTCATTTCTTCAATATAATTTTTCTTTTGTTCTTTGTTCATCATAACTATATCGATTTCCCTAATTTAACTTTGTATGAAACACCCATTGTTGATGTAGCAAATACACTTCTAATTAAATCACCTTTTAAAGTGTTATTTGATTTTTCTTTCTCTAAAGCATCTAAAATTGCATTGTAGTTTTTAAGTAATTGATCATCACTAAAAGATTTTTTACCAATACTAACTCCAATATTACCATCTTTATCATTTCTAACTTCTACTTGACCAGATTTAGCATTAGTTACAGCTTCTTTAATATTTTCAGACACTGAACCAAGTTTTGGATTAGGCATTAAACCTTTTGGTCCTAAAACTTTTCCTAATTTAGAAAGTTTAATCATCATTCCTGGTGTACAAATTAATTTTTCAAAGTTTAATTCTCCACCTTTAATTCTTTCAACAAATTCATCACCACCTACGATATCTGCACCTGCATCTTTTGCATCTTTCGCTTTATTATCCTCACAAACTACAGCAACCTTAACTTTCTTACCTGTGCCGCCAGGTAAATTAACAACTGTTCTAATATTAACTTCACTTTTCTTTTGCTTGTGATTTATTTGAAAACTCAAATCTAAAGACTCGTCAAATTTAGTAGTACAATTTTTCTTAAGCTCAGGTAACAATTTTTCTATAGTCTCCGCGTTTAAGTCTTTTGTTTTTTCAGGTAATTTTTTGTATCTTTTTGATGCCATTATTCTTTTACCTCAATACCCATCGATCTAGCTGATCCCGCAATAATTTTTATAGCTTCTTCAATATCATGTGCATTTAGATCATTCATTTTTTCTTTTGCTATACTCTCTAATTGTTTTTTAGAGATTGAAGCAACAATATTTCTTCCAGGCTCTTTTGATCCACCTTTAAGTTTTACTGCTTCTTTAATATAAAAAGATGCTGGTGGTGACTTAATTTTAAAATCAAATTTTTTATCTTTATAGACTGTAATTTCAACTGGAACAGGTTTGCCTGCCATTGATTTAGTTTTGTCATTAAAAGCTTTACAAAATTCCATAATATTTACACCACGTTGACCTAATGCAGGGCCAACTGGGGGAGCTGGATTAGCTTGACCACCTTTAATTTGTAATTTTATAAATCCACTAATTTCTTTTGCCATTAACTTACCTTCTCAACCTGATTATATTCTAAATCTACTGGTGTAGGACGACCAAATATAGAAACTGACACCTTAAGTCTAGCTTTTTCTTCATCAATTTCTTCAATCATTCCAGTAAATGACGCAAATGGTCCATCTACAACCTGAACTTTTTCACCAACGCTGTAATCTACACCTGATTTTGGCTGTGCAACGCCATCTTTAATCTGACCTAAAATCTTCTCTACTTCTTTGTCTGAGACTGGCACGGGGATACCTTTGGTGCCAAGGAAACCACTTACTCTTTTTATGTTCTTAATCATATGATAAATGTTATTATCCATCTCACTTTTTATTAATACATATCCTGGAAAGTATTTTTTTTTTCTTTGAATTCTTTTACCTCTTTTAACCTCAGTAACATCATGAGTAGGCACAATAATCTCTTCAAACTTATCAGCAATTTTAGCTTTATCAGCCTCCTCTCTAATTAAAGAGGCTACTTTATTCTCAAAACTAGAATGTGACTGAACAATGTACCAATTTTTCATTAAATACTCACTTTAAGTAAAAGTTCTAAGAAAAATTTCAAAACCTGGTCTAAAAGAAGAAAAAATAAAGACATAACAACTGCCATAACAAATACCATCAAAGCACCTTGCAATGTCTCTTTCCAAGTTGGCCAAGTAACTTTAAAAGCTTCTTGTTTAACTTCCTGTATAAATTTAATCGGGTTTCTCATAATTTCTAAGCTCAAATTGGCAGGAGCGGAGGGACTCGAACCCTCAGCCTCCGGTTTTGGAGACCGGCGCTCTACCAATTGAGCTACACTCCTATTTATAGAGTTACTCTATAATTTTAGTTACTACTCCTGCTCCAACAGTTCTTCCACCTTCTCTAATTGCAAAGTTTAATTTCTCAGCCATAGCAATCGGTGTAATTAGTTTAACAGTAAACTTAGCATCATCGCCTGGCATAACCATTTCTGTACCAGCTGGTAATTCCACTTCGCCTGTAACGTCTGTTGTTCTAAAATAAAACTGAGGTCTGTACTTAGTAAAAAATGGAGTATGTCTTCCACCTTCATCTTTTTTAAGTACATAAGCTTGAGCTTCAAATTTAGTATGTGGAGTAATTGAACCAGGCTTACAAAGCACTTGACCTCTTTCGATATCAGTTCTTTCAATACCTCTCAATAAGATTCCAACGTTATCGCCAGCTTCACCAGAATCTAGTAGTTTTCTAAACATTTCAACTCCAGTACAAACTGATTTTTTAGTTTCTTTAATTCCAACTATTTCAACTTCTTCACCAGTTTTAATTACACCAGACTCAACTCTACCTGTTGCAACAGTTCCTCTTCCAGAAATTGAGAACACATCTTCAATCGGCATCAAGAATGGTTTATCGACTTCTCTAGCAGGCTGTGGAATGTGCTCATCTACAGCTTTCATTAATTCTAAAATTGAATTTTTTCCAATTTCATCATCTCTTCCTTCAACTGCTGCTAGAGCTGAACCTTTTACGATTGGTGTTTTATCACCAGGATATTTATATGATGTTAAAAGTTCTCTAATTTCTTCCTCAACAAGATCAATCATTTCTTTATCATCAACTTGGTCTACTTTATTTAAGTAAACAACAATTGCAGGAATACCAACTTGTCTTCCTAAAAGAATGTGTTCTCTTGTTTGTGGCATTGGACCATCAGCTGCGTTAACAACTAAAATAGCTCCATCCATTTGTGCAGCACCAGTGATCATGTTTTTTACATAGTCAGCGTGACCAGGACAATCTACGTGAGCATAGTGTCTTTTTTCAGTTTCATACTCAACGTGTGCAGTTGAAATTGTTATACCTCTCTCTTTTTCTTCAGGTGCTTTATCAATTTGATCATAAGCAACTGCAGTTCCGCCGCCAGCCTGTGCTAATACATTTGTAATCGCGGCAGTAAGAGTTGTTTTACCATGGTCGACATGACCAATAGTCCCAATGTTACAGTGGGGTTTATTTCTTACAAATTTTTCTTTTGACATTACGTTTTTACCTCAGTTTTTTTTTGTTTCTTCTAATTTTAATTTCTTGGAGCGGGTAAAGGGAATCGAACCCTTACATCCAGCTTGGAAGGCTAGCGTTCTACCATTGAACTACACCCGCACAACCCCAAGAGTAACACTCCATGTTATCTAAGATTTATTAAATGGTGGAGGGGGAAAGATTCGAACTTTCGAAGACCGAAGTCAACGGGTTTACAGCCCGCCCCATTTGACCGCTCTGGAACCCCTCCTTTGGGGAAGTGTCCCCTTGTTCAATAAAGCTTCAAATAACAAGCGTTTTATATATTTTATTTATGCAAATGCAACACGTGATTTAATAGGAAAATATTAAAAAAACCGTATAAAACAGATACTAATTTATGAATAAATCATCTTTTTTCATTGTTGGTCAACACGCAGTTATTGAAGCTCTCAGAAATCCCAAAAGAAAGGTTTTAAGAGTTTTTTTGACTGAGGAATCTAAAAAAAATATTCATAGAAAAAACCCAAATAAAAATATTTTGGAAGACGTTAAAGTTTACTTTAAATCCAAAAAAGAATTAGACAAATATATTTCAAAAGAACAGTTAATGCATAATGGGTATGTTGCAGAGATTGAACATTTGGATCAACCAGATCTGAAACAATTTATAAAAGGTAAAGATAATTTAACATTTGTTTGTCTTGATGAAGTTACTGATCCAAGAAATATTGGTTCATTAATAAGAAGTGCAGCATCATTTGATATTGATGGATTAATAATTAAAGAGAGGCATTTTCCTCGTGACAGCAAGTTAATGTATAAATCTGCAAGTGGTTGCATGGAACACATAAATATATTCCAAGTATCTAACATTAATTCCACTTTAAAAAATTTAAGAGAAAAAAACTTTTGGGTTTATGGTTTTGATGCAAAAGGAAAAAAAGATTTCACAGATATAAAGTGGGAAGGAAACAGTATCCTTCTTTTTGGTTCAGAAGGATTTGGTATGAGACGTCATACTGGTAAATATGCTGATTTTTTTGTAAAAATTAATATTAATGAAGATATTGAAAGTTTAAATATCTCAAATAGTGCAGCAATTGTATTTCATCACTTAAGTTATATAAAAAAAAAGAGTTGATTATTTAACAAATTGTTAATAATTATTGCGCATGCCCTTGTAGCTCAGCTGGTAGAGCAATTGATTTGTAATCAATAGGTCCGCGGTTCGAATCCGTGCGGGGGCACCATCACTCAATAAAATCAACCTTATATATTTTTGCAAAATTAAAAATTTTATAAATTGGTAGCAATGAGTGTTACCATAGTGCTACCGCTTTTGTAGACCAATCAAGTAGTCGTTATTGCCAACTAGCTCTATGATAATCGTAATCAGCTTTAGTTTTAAAATATATTGTCATTGTATCATTAGATCCAGTTCCATATCTTGCATCACAACCACCAATATTATTTTTCATAAAATTTGCCCAAGTTCCTTTTGCGTCTGCAGCATCAAAGTTGCAGTGTATTCTTCCAGCTTCATTAACTTTTGGCATACCTTGTCCAGATTTATTCCATCGTTGATGTAACATTAGTTCACTGTTATTAAATGGATTTTTTGTATCTTTAAAATGGATATTCATTAAACCAGATAAAGCTGTGTGAAAAGCAAACTCAGTACCATTTGCTGAAATATATGAACATGATTTTGCACCGCTTATACCTTTTTCATATGCCTCCATTTCAATTCCAACTATACATTTCATCATTTCATTATTAATATATTTTTCAATTTGTTTAAGATTAGTTTTAACAACTGCTTTCTTAGCACTACTTGTATACCCACTATAAGCAACAACCCCTACTGCAGCTAATATACCAATGATGGCTACTACGACTAAAAGTTCTATTAGGGTGAATCCTTTGTTTTTCATGTCAAAATTCTATAGAGTTGTTTAGTACCTCGCCATCTTTTACTTTTGTATCAATAACTATTTTACTTCCTGAAACTATTATTTGAGTTTCTCCAAGCTTACCATTTCCAATACTCCCACCATTAGCTACAGCTTCTTGACATGAGCCACTTGAATGCATTAGACCATGAGGATTACATGTAGGAGGTGCATTAAAATGTGCCCAAAAATGATCTGCTATTTTTGAAACGTTTTTAGCAGATACAAAGGGACAAAGATCACTACTATAAGTTAATTTTCCTGTAGCTTTACTGTATGTATATTTTAAAATTAATTCCTGTCCTAACTCACACTTCATAACGTTTGTTTGTATAAACTTCACTACATTAGTATGATTTGTTTTTGATGCATTTACTTTAGCACCTGCTGTATACCCACTATAAGCAACTACTCCTACTGCAGCTAAAATACCAATGATTGCTACAACGACTAGGAGTTCTATTAGTGTAAAGCCTGTTTTATTTTTTATATATAAATGATCGTATGACATTTAAAATCCACCTCTCCAGTTATCTTTATCTTCAAAACGCTCTTTTTCTTTTTTGGAAGTTGGTCTAAATAAAAAATAAACTGCAAGAAAAATAGTTATTAAAATAATAATAATCTCAATTGTCATAAACTAAAAACCACGATCACTAAAAGTTTTTTCATTTGATCTACCAGGCAGTTAATTTCCAACACTCGTCAACATCTTCAATGCGAACATAGCAACCAAGAAAAGACATAATTTTAAATGCGAAGAAACCTCCTACTAAAATAATGATTACTAGCATTATTGGATTAATTTTTTTCATTTACTAGCTTGTCTCTCTTCTTATTTGCTCTATTTTAATCTTTTTTTGTAAACTTCTATTTTTATCATAAAGAAGATTAAACTTTATTTTATTATTAGTTTTTACTGCAATCGATTTAGCATTTCTCACTTCTAAATTATCTGCAACTGCACTGATAGGTCTCTTTGTTGGGTTTAAGTTAGTTATAACTATTTTAGTTTTATCATTCACTATTTTACCCTTC
Organism: uncultured Pelagibacteraceae bacterium; assembly: GCA_902594605.1. Taxonomy (GTDB): domain Bacteria; phylum Pseudomonadota; class Alphaproteobacteria; order Pelagibacterales; family Pelagibacteraceae; genus Pelagibacter. Next base: position 5,169 of record CACJMR010000010.1, on the reverse strand, counting down.
CATCTTCTTGGTCTAAACGCACTTATTGGTGATATTGATAATTTTTTAGAATGAAGACTTAAGATAGGTCCATGAACTGAAAGATTATAAGCTGTGCTTCCAGCAGGTGTTGATACTAATACACCATCTGAAACTAATTTTTTAATTATTTGTTTTGAACCCTGCTTAATTGACAAATAAGCAGCCTGTCTGCTTTGTCTAAGAACAGATACCTCATTAATTGCTATAGATCTTCTAATTTGATTATTTTTAGTTTTAACTTCCATTTCTAAAGGTGAGATTGTAACCAAGTTTGCTTTTGATAAATTTTTAATAATATCTTTTGATGAAAACTTGTTCATAAGAAATCCATAATTTCCAGAATTAATCCCATAAAAATGTTTGTTAGTATTTTTATTTTTTTTAAGTGTTTGAAGCATGAAGCCATCACCGCCAATAACAATAATCACATTTTCTTTTTTAAAATTATTAGACTTAATTTTTTTTATTAATAAATTTTTGATCTTTGAAGATTTTTTATTATTATCCGAAATAATATGAAGTTTGCTCATTTAGTGGTGCCCTCGGCCAGACTCGAACTGGCACTCCGCAAGCGGCAAGGATTTTAAGTCCTTTGTGTCTACCAATTTCACCACGAGGGCATTTATGAATTTCATGTTTATATCCTTAAATTTTCACAATACAATCTTTTTAAAGATTGAATGCTCTTTTCTTCATAGATAACTTTAATACTTTCAAAGTAATTTTTAAATAAATTTTCATTAAAATTATCTGTACTTACATCGAAAATAAACTTCGTATCTCTTGTGCAACACAACTTTAAAAGCTCTAAATAGGTTTCAAATGGATAATGGTATCCCATGGATTTTAACGAAATAACTAAGTCAATTTTATTGGTAATTTGGATTTTTTGATCTACATCATAGATATGAATACAGCTATCTTTAATGTTGTTATCTCTGAGTAAATTTTTAGTCTCATTTAAATCATTGTAGCTTTCATATTTGGAGCTAAATCCATATTTTATCTTTTTATCTATTTTATTCTTGTCCAATAAGAAGAAATTCGGCTCATTTTTATAAATTTTATTTAAATTAATATTAATAATTCCTAACCCACAACCAATATCCATAATATTGACTGCTGATTTTGGTAGAAAATTTTTAAAAGTCTCAATTTCTTTAAAAAATAAATTATCTGTTATTTGTTCTAGATTTTTATTTTGAAAAAAATTAACAAAAATATTTGTAAAAAGTAGTCTTCCTAATTTTTTTCTTAACCAATTCTGTTTTTTAGTAAGCAGTTCATTGCGCTGTAATAACAATAATTTTTTCGACTTTTTATTAAGTTTTATCAATTTGATTAAGTTTTAAGAGCTTTTGTTAAAGCAGAATTATCCAATTTACAATCTTTGTAACCTCTTTTTACTATATTTAAATATCTTTCTGTAGGATACCTAAAAGGTGATTTATCAACCATGGTATAAGTCATTATTTTTTTTCCATAATAATTGAAATAAAATTTTTTATAAAGAATTGGAAAATCCTCATAAACATCTAATTTTTTTTCATCACTTTTAGAAATTTCAAATAAACCACCAGGAACAATAGAATTTTTTTTAAACTCAATATCTGCAGCTCTGTACTTACTTCTAAATGTTAATCTAAAATGCTTTAAATTTATTTTTTTTATAAATATACTATCTTTGCACCTACGCTTCATTTGAAAATGATTAAGATTACTTCCATAAGCAAAGTACAACATCACCTATCCACTATTTCAATTTTTTTCTCATTTACAAATTTTAAAATTTGTAAATTACAATTATCAATTTTATTTTGATCCTCAGATCTAATAACAATGGATACACCTAATTTACCTGCATGAAAGAATGGGTAGCTTCCTATCTCAACATCTTTATTTTCATTTTGAACTTTAGTTAAAGAGTTTGCAATTTCACTCTCAACTGTTCTTAAACTTATCGTATGACTCTTAATCGGCTCCCCACCTACTATTCTATTAGTTAAACCACCAAGCATAGATTTTAGAATAGATGGTACTCCTGGTAATGAAAACACATTTTCAACATTAAAACCTGGTGCACCACTTGTTGGATTTAAAATTAAATTTGCATTTTCTGGCATCCAAGCCATTTTTTGTCTACCGTCGTTAAATTTACCTGGTTCATAGTATGCCTCTAAAATTTTAAAAGCTTCTTTATGAGCTTCATATTTTACACCAAAGGCTTTTGAAACTGATTTAGCAGTGATATCATCATGAGTAGGCCCAATACCACCAGTTGTAAAAACATAATCATATGTTGTTCTTAAAAGATTTAAAGTATCTACAATTGTTTTCTCTACATCTGGAATTACTCTCACTTCTGCTACATTAACCCCAATTGAATTAAGCCATGTCGCTAAAGTTGAGGTATTTGTGTCTTGAGTTCTGCCAGACAAAATTTCATTACCAATAATTAAAATTGAAGCATTAACTTTTACTTTTTTATCCATATGAAATATATAATTTAGTAATGGAATTTACCAAGTCTTTAATAAAAGGCAAACTAATCAAACGTTATAAAAGATTTTTTACTGACGTTAAAATTGGTAAAAAAATTGTCACAGCTCATTGCCCTAATACAGGATCAATGAAAGGACTGTTAGATGAAGGTAATCAGGTTTATTTGTTGCCTAATAACGATCCAAAAAGGAAACTGAAGTATGGACTAGAAATAATTAAATCCAGAAAAAATTTAGTTGGCGTAAATACTCACATGGCAAATAGAATAGTTGAGCATGGGCTCAACAATAATCTTATAAATGAACTTAAAAATAATGACTCTGTAAAACCAGAGGTTTTTTTTAATAAGGAAACTAGATTTGATTTTTTGTTAAAAAAAAAGAAACAAAAAATCTTTGTTGAGGTAAAAAATGTTACATTATTTAGAAATAAAGACACAGCAGAATTTCCAGATGCACCAACAGCAAGGGGAATTAAGCATTTATTTACCCTTATTGATGCCATAAAAAAAAGTTATAAAACATACTTAATATTTTTAGTGCAAATCCAAAATATGAAATATTTTAAAATAGCTAGAGATATAGACGAAGAATATTATAAGACTTATTTAATAGCTAAAAAAGCTGGTGTAAATTTTTTAGCATATAGATGTGATATAAGTTCTAAAAAAATTTTTATTAATAAAAAATTAAAAATTATAGATGACTGAGTATAAAGAAAAATTCGAGAAAATGAGAGTTGCTGGAAACCTAGCTGCAAGAACTTTAGATATGTTAACTGAGAATATTAAAGAAGGTGTATCTACTAATTATATCGATAAACTTGGATATGAATTTATAAGAGACAATGGTGGCTATTCAGCCCCACTCTATTATAGAGGTTTTGCAAAATCTTTATGCACATCTTTGAATCATGTTATATGTCATGGAATACCATCAGATAGAATTTTACAAGAAGGTGATGCTGTGAATGTAGATGTGACAGCAATTGTCAATGAGCATTATGGAGATACAAGTAGAATGTTTTGCATTGGAAAAACTCCAGTAAAATTAAACAATCTTATAGATGCTACTTACGAATCTATGATGAAAGCTATTAAAATTTTAAAACCTGGAATTAAATTAGGAGATATTGGTTATGAGATACAATCTTATGTAGAAGAGAAAGGTTTTTCAGTCGTTAGAGATTTTTGTGGTCACGGAATAAGCACTACATTTCATGAGCCACCAAATATTCTTCATTACGGTAGAAAAAATACTGGTATGGAATTAAGACCTGGCATGACATTTACTATAGAGCCTATGATAAATGTTGGCAAATATGATGTTAAAATGTTGAATGATGGTTGGACAGCTGTTACAAAAGATAAATCATTATCTGCACAATTTGAACATACGTTAGGAATTACTGAAAATGGTTATGAAATCTTTACAGAATCTGCTAAAGGTTATTCAAAGCCTCCATACTTATAATTAATGATTAAAAGATACTCGCGAAAAGAATTAACTGATATTTGGTCAGAAGAAAATAAATATAAAATCTGGTTAGATGTTGAGGTTGCAGCTGCTGAGGCCATGGAAAAACTTGGTCAAATTCCAAGAGGTGTTTCTTCAATTGTTAGAAAAAAAGCAAGAATTAATGTAAGTAGAATTCACAAAATAGAGTCTGAAGTTAAACATGATGTAATAGCATTTCTAACCTCAGTTACTGAAAAAGCTGGAATTAAGGCACGGTACCTGCATCAAGGAATGACATCATCAGATGTTTTAGATACTAGTTTTAATATTCAATTAGTCCAATCAGGTAAAATCATTTTAAAAGATATAGATCAAATTTTAAAAGTTTTAAAAAAACAAGCCAAAAAATACAAATTTACACCTTGCATGGGAAGAAGCCACGGTATCCATGCTGAACCGATTACTTTTGGATTAAAATTGGCTTCGTTTTATGAGGAATTTAAAAGAAACAGAAATAGATTAAAAAATGCAATCGATGAAGTATCAACCTGTGCAATATCTGGTGCTGTTGGAACATTCGCTAACATTAATCCAAATGTTGAAAAACATGTGGCAAAAAAATTAGGTCTAAAAGTTGAACCAATTTCCACGCAAGTAATTCCAAGAGATAGACATGCTTTCTATTTCTCTGTTTTGGGAATTATTGCAGGTTCTATTGAAAGAGTGGCTGTTGAAATAAGACATTTACAAAGAACTGAAGTTTATGAACTACAAGAATATTTTTCTAAAAATCAAAAAGGATCCTCTGCGATGCCTCATAAAAAAAATCCTATTTTAAGTGAAAATTTAACAGGCTTAGCTAGAATGGTTAGAAGTGCTGTTTTGCCAGCTCTTGAAAATATAGCGCTTTGGCATGAAAGAGATATCTCACACTCAAGTGTAGAGAGAAATATTGGTCCTGATGCCAATATAACTACTGATTTTGCATTGGTTAGACTTTCAAATATTTTAGATAACATGATTGTTTATCCTAAAAAAATGCTTGAAAACTTAAATTTAACAAAAGGTTTAATTTTTTCTCAAGAAGTTATGTTGGAATTAACCAAGACAGGATTAAGCAGAGAAAAATCTTACAAGATGGTACAATCATTTGCAAAAAAATGTTTTGCTGAAAATTTAAACTTAATTG
>CACJMR010000009.1 GCA_902594605.1 uncultured Pelagibacteraceae bacterium | reverse complement strand
GCCCAGTGATAACTGAAGCAAAGAAGGCAGCATCTGTACTTGGTTGGGTGGTTAAGGAAATGGAAAGTAGATACAGGCTTATGACTAAAGAAGGTGTTAGAAACATTGATGGTTATAACACAAAACATAAACTTCCAATGCCATACATAGTTGTTGTTGTTGATGAAATGTCTGATTTAATGTTAGTTGCAGGTAAAGAAATTGAAAATTACATACAAAAACTTTCACAAATGGCAAGAGCTGCTGGAATTCATATAATTATGGCAACCCAGAGACCCAGTGTTGATGTGATTACTGGAACAATTAAAGCAAATTTCCCTACAAGAATATCGTTTCAAGTAACATCAAAAATAGACAGTAGAACAATTTTGGGAGAACAAGGTGCTGAACAGTTATTGGGTAAAGGAGATATGCTTTACATGTCATCTGCTAATCGAATAATTAGGATACATGCACCATTTGTTTCAGATAATGAAATAGAAAAAATAAATAACTTCATTAGATCACAAGCAGAGCCAGATTATGTTGACGAAATACTTAACTTTGCTGATGAAAAAGAAATTAGTGATAACCAAAATTTAGGAGATAAAGATGAGTTATATCAACAAGCTGTTGAAATAATTAGATCAGAAGGAAAAGCTTCTACATCATTCCTACAAAGAAAACTACAAATTGGCTATAACAGAGCTGCTAGAATAATAGATATGATGGAAGAAGACGGAATTGTTAGCAAAGCCAATCATGTTGGAAAAAGAGACGTTCTTTAATGTTGCGAATTTTTGCAATACTAATTCTAATATTTATTAATAACTATTCAAATGCTGAGGTTAAAAATAAAATAATTTCAAATTTAAATGAAACTAATAACTTAGATTTTAAATTTGAACAAAATATAAATGGAAAAATAGAAAATGGAAACTGCACAATTGAATATCCAAAAAAAATATTTTGTGAGTATGCAAGAAGTAATAATAAAATCTTAGTCTCAAATGGGAAATCCCTGGTAATTAAAACGAGAACAAGTTATTATAGATATCCAATTGAAAAAACACCTTTAAATTTAATTTTAGATAAAAATTATCTAATCAAAAAAATTAATAAACTTGAAGAAAGGATCGTAGATAAAAATCTAATTAATTTTACTATTGTTGAAAATGACAATGAAATTAATATATTTTTTGATAACCAAACATATGATTTAATTGGGTGGCAAAATACAGATATTTATCAAAATTTTAATATTACTTTTTTATCTTCAATAAGAAAAAATAGAGTGCTTTCAAAGAATCTTTTTAAAATCCCTATTCAAAATTAAATATTCAAGATTTCAGTTTTAAATATTTTCATTCCTCTTGAAATATAATTACTTAATGCATTTTCATGATCTAAAGAGCATGTATGAACCCAGACGCGATTAACTTTATTTTCAAAACATTTTTTAATAGCCTCAGATAATAAATAGGAACCCAATTTTTTATTTTGATATTCTTCTAGTATCCCAAAATAAGCAATTTCAGTTTCATTTTTTTCTGGATGAAAAATTAATTCAAAAAAACCAACTAAATCATCTTTAAATTTAAATACATATGTTTTAACCATTTCAGATGAAACATAAGTTATCCATTTTTCCTCTGACCAAGACAATCTATCGATCCACTTGTGATTTTTTCCAATAGTTTTATAAAAAAATTTATTTAATTGAAAATTAATTGGATCAATTAAACTTAAAGAATAATCTTCTGAGGGCTTATTTCCTTCTTTAAGATCTTGAAGTGAGTTTATTTCTAAATAATTTCTTTTAACTTCCTCAGTCACTCAACCATTTTTCCTACTCGTTCACCTCCAAACAAATGAAAGTGTAAATGTGGTACTTCTTGTCCACCATGATCACTGATGTTTGCTAAAGCTCTATACCCTTTGCCTACTTCTGTTGAAATACCAACCTTTTTAGCAACTATATTAATGCCTTTTAATAATCCAACCATTTCTTCTGGAGAGGCATTCAAACTAAAATCATCTAAATCAATATATTTTCCTTTGGGAATAACTAAAACATGAATTTTTTTTTGTGGGTTAATATCGTGAAATGATAAAACAAAATCATCCTCATAAATTTTATTACAAGGTATTTCTCCACGTAAAATTTTTGCAAAAATATTATTGTTGTCGTAACTCATTTTTTTCTTTTTTCTAACTCTGACATTACCTCTTCGATTTTAATTTCATTAGCCTCTAAATATATTAGCAAATGGTAAAATACATCTGCCGCTTCATGGATCTTATTAGAATTTTCCTCCACAGCCTCAATCAATTCATTAACTTCCTCTAAAACTTTTGCCTTGCTTAATGATTTATCAGTAAGTAGCTTATTGGTATAAGAACCTTCAACAGGTGAAGATTTTCTCTCCCGTGCAAGATTAATTAAGTTTTCTAATGTGTTAAGCATATTAAATTCTAACAGGAATTCCTTTTGAATCCAAATACTCCTTAGCTTCTTTTACAGAATGTTTGCCATAGTGAAATATTGATGCTGCTAAAACTGCGCTGGCATTTCCTAATTTAATTCCATCTACCAAATGATCTAAGTTTCCAACTCCACCAGATGCAATTACTGGAATATTTATCTTAGAAGATATCTTAGACATAAGTTCAATATCATAACCAACTTGAGTACCATCTCGATCCATAGAAGTAACTAGTAACTCTCCTGCCCCGCTATCTTGCATTTTTTTCGCAAATTGAATTGCATCAATGCCAGTATTATTTCTTCCTCCATGAGTGAAAATTTCCCATTTATCTCCATTTTTTTTAGCATCGATTGCAACAACAATACATTGAGAGCCAAACTTTTTAGAGCTTTCTATAACTACTTCTGGATTTTGAACTGCAGCAGTATTGATTGATACTTTGTCTGCACCACAGTTCAGTAATTTATTGATATCCTCAACACTTCTAACACCACCTCCAACTGTTAAAGGAACAAAACATTTCTTCGAGGTTTTGTCTACTACATCATAAATAGTATCTCTATTTTCATTTGATGCAGTAATATCTAAAAAACAAATTTCATCTGCTCCACCGTCCGAATAAATTTTAGCTTGTTCGACAGGATTGCCTGCATCCTGCAGATCAACAAAGTTAATACCCTTTACTACACGACCATTTTTAACATCTAAGCAAGGTATTATTCTATTTTTAAGCATCTAATTCCTTCACCAATTCTTCTAATTTAATATCACCATCATATATAGCTTTTCCAACTATAATACCTTCAATGTTTTTATTGTTTAATTCCTTGGCCTTTTTAATATCATCTATTGATGAAACTCCACCCGATATAATTACCGGACAATTGGATGTATTAGCAACCTTTGCTGTCTCTTCAAAATTAGGACTTTGCTTCGTTCCATCTTTATTAATATCAGTATAAATCAATCTACTTGCACCATAATCATTCACTTCATTTAAATAATCTATAGTTAATTGATTGGAATTTTCCTTCCAACCTGAAACCGATAAATATCCATCTTTAGCATCTAACCCTAAGGCAATTTTATTTGGAAATTTTTCACAAGACTCTTTTAAAAAATTTTTATCTTTTATAGCAGCACTTCCTAAAATAACTTTTTCAACACCAGCATCCGTATATTTCTGAATACTTTCAAAGTTTCTGATACCTCCACCAATTTCAATTTTAAGATCAAATTTTTTTACTATTTCTTGAATTATGTCCAAATTAACTGTTTCACCTCTTAAGGCTCCATCTAAATCAACTATGTGTAAATTTCTGAAGCCATAATCATTATATTTACTTGCTTGTTCAACAGGGGACATTTCATATTCAGTTTTATTATCAAAGTCTCCTTTAACTAATCTCACACACTTTTTATCTTTGATATCTATTGCAGGAAATATTTTCATTTATAAGTTAATAAAATTATCAATTATTTTAAGTCCAGTTTTATCGCTTTTCTCTGGATGGAACTGTGTTCCAAAAATATTTTCCTTTTCAACAGAGCAAACTATATTCGATGAATAATCTGTTGTTGCTGAAATTACATTTTTATTTTCTGGTACAAATTCATAACTGTGAACAAAATACATGTGAGAATTATTTTCTATACCTTTAAAAATTTTACTATCTTTAATAATATTTATTTGATTCCAACCAATATGAGGAAGTTTGTATTTTCCATTTTGGTTATCTATTTTTGATACTTTACCTGAAACCCAACCTAGACCTTTGGTTTCCGTTTCTTCATAACCAATATCTGCAAACATTTGAAGTCCTACACAAATTCCAAGAAGTGGTTTTTTATTACTAATCGCAAATTCATTTAATATATCAACTAAACCACTGATATTATTAAGTGCATCAATACAACTCTTGAACGAACCCTGCCCTGGTAAAACAACTTTATCTGAAGATTTAATCTTATTTAAATCTGAAGTTACCTCTACATTTACTTTATCATTAGCAACTTCCTTAAAGGAGTTTATGACCGAGCTTATATTGCCCGAATTATAATCAACAATTGTGACGTTCATTAAACTTATAATGAGCCTTTAGTGGATGGAATGCTTTTTTTATTTCTTGGGTCCATCTCTAATGCAGCTCTTAATGATCTTGCTAAAGCTTTATAACAAGACTCTATTATGTGGTGGCTATTGTCCCCATAAATATTTTCTACGTGCATTGTAATACCAGCAGATTGAGAAAACGCTTGGAACCATTCTTTAAATAGCTCTGTATCCATCTCACCGAGTTTCTCAACTTTTAATTTTACTTTCCAAATTAAATAAGGTCTGTTTGAAACATCAATGGCTACTCTGGTTAAAGTTTCATCCATTGGAATAACTGTGTGCGCGTATCTTTTTATTCCTACAAATTTTTTAGCAGCTTTTTTTAAAGCTTCGCCAATAGCAATACCTGTATCTTCAGTTGTGTGATGAAGATCGATATGGGTGTCTCCTTTTGCTTTTACTTTTAGATCAATTAAAGAATGTTTTGATAATTGTTCAAGCATATGATCTAAAAAACCTATACCAGTGTCAATTTGGTACTTACCTTTGCCATCAATATTTACTTCAACATTGATGCTGGTTTCTTTTGTTTTTCGAGATACTTTTCCTTTTCTAGCCATATAATTTTAATGGTATACATACATAATCCAACTATATCAATATCAGTCTCAAGACTTGAAGTATCAAAAATAGTTACCATTTATTATGTATGACAACAATTGTGCTCGTAAGAAAAAACAATGAAGTAGTAGTTGCTGGTGATGGGCAAGTCAGTATGGGTAATACAGTAGTTAAAAGCACTGCTTCAAAAGTAAGAAAAATTGAAAAAAGAGATGTGGTAGCAGGGTTTGCTGGATCAACTGCGGATGCATTAACTTTATTTGAAAGATTAGAAGGAAAATTGGAAAAACATGCGGGTAACTTATCAAGAGCCGCTGTTGAGCTAGCAAAAGATTGGAGAACAGATAAATATTTAAGAAGATTAGAAGCATTGATGGCTGTAGGAGATAAAAATAATAGTTATATAATTTCTGGAACTGGTGACGTACTAGAACCTGAAGGAGATGTAATTGGAATAGGCTCAGGTGGTAATTATGCTCTTGCTGCAGGAAAAGTTTTAATGGAAGGCAGCATGTCCGCTGAGGAAGTTGCTAAAAAAGCAATTAAAGTTGCAGCTGATATATGTGTGTTCACAAACGACAATGTTAAAATTGAAAAAATATAATGGATAATTCAAACGTAACTCAACTACACCCTAAAGATAAAAATAAAGAAGAAGCTTCTTTGGTAAGTTCTTTGTCTCCAAGAGAAATTGTTTCTGAATTAGATAGATTTGTAGTTGGACAGAATAAAGCAAAAAGAGCTGTTGCTGTAGCGCTGAGAAATAGATGGAGAAGACAAGCGTTAAAAGGTGAAATGAAAAATGAGGTTTTGCCAAAAAATATTTTAATGATTGGACCAACAGGAGTAGGTAAAACTGAAATCTCAAGAAGACTTTCCAAGCTTGCTGAGGCTCCATTTGTAAAAGTTGAAGCTACAAGATTTACAGAAGTAGGATACGTTGGAAGAGATGTGGAACAAATCATTAGAGATTTAATTGAGATAGCAATCTCCATGGAAAAAGTAAAAAAAAGAAAAGAAGTTTTTGCCCAAGCTCAAAAGGCAGCAGAAGAAAAAGTTTTAGATGCTTTAGTTGGCAAAAAAGCAAGTCTTGCTACAAGAGAAAGTTTTAGAAAAAGATTAAGAAATGGTGATCTAGACGATAACGAAATTGAAATTGCTGTTAGCAATACTGGTTCAAGTGGTGCTTCTTTTGAGATTCCTGGTATGCCTGGAGCAAACATTGGCATGATCAACATTGGTGAGATGATTGGAAAATCAATGGGCAACAAAGAAAAGAAAAAGAAAATGACAGTAAAAGAATCTCATGAAATTTTGATTAATGATGAGTCTGATAAATTAATTGAACAAGATAAAATTATAAAAGCTGCAAAGCTTTCTACAGAAAATAATGGAATAGTATTTTTAGATGAAATAGACAAAATTTCAGCTAGAACTGACAGAGTGGGAGGTGATGTTTCAAGAGAAGGTGTTCAAAGAGATTTATTGCCTTTGATTGAAGGAACTACAGTTAATACCAAACATGGTCCAATAAAAACAGATCATATTTTGTTTATTGCATCTGGGGCATTTCAACTTGCAAAGCCTTCTGATCTGCTTCCAGAATTACAAGGTAGACTACCAATTAGAGTGGAGCTTGAAGCTTTAACAAGTGAAGATTTTAAAAGAATTTTAAGAGAACCTGATTTTAGTTTAATCAAACAATATGTGGCCTTACTAAAAACTGAAAATGTTGATCTTGAATTTTCTGACGATGGTATAGATGCCATAGCCAATATTGCTTCAGAAGTTAATACAAGTGTTGAAAATATTGGTGCTAGGAGGTTGCATACTATCATTGAAAAAATATTGGATGAAATAAGCTTTACAGCTACAGACAGAGCGGGAGAAAAGATTGTTATTAACAAAGAATATATAAATAAAAACTTAGATAATCTTGTAAAGGATACAGATCTTTCAAAATTTATTTTATAGATTCGTTTTTTTTCAAAAAAACATAAAAAGCTCCCCCACCACCATCTTCTATTTTAGCATCTGTGATTTCATTTATCATTTTCATTAAACTGGCATTATTGGTAATGAATTCTGGAACAGAATATTTTAAGATGCCTAAGTCTTTTGAAACATATGGATCTTTTTCGTTTTCAGAGTGAAGACCTTTTCCCGTAACAACAATTAGTTTATTAATGTTTTCGGAAAAAGATTTATTTATAAAATCTTCTATAGTTTTATTTGCTTCATCTAAAGTATAACCATGCAAATCTATTGATCTTATTTTTTGATTTTTGTTTTTTTGGTATTTAAAATCTTTATTGGGTAATTTTTCAGTGCTATTTATAAATTTGTGCCAATCTTTTTTATCTTTGTCTGAAATATTATCGTTCAATTATGTTAATATATTAACTAACTGCCAATTTGGATTTGCGGACGTGGTATCTCGTGAAAAAATCCAAGTGTCATAAATTTTTTTAATCTTCTCAGGATCTCCAGAAACAATTTTTTTATCTTTATCTCTTATGCAAGTAATCACCTCTGCTATAAAATTCACTGTTACATTTAAAATATTTCCAATTTTTTTATGCTCCTTAATTTCAGCTTTATTAACTCCGATAAATGTTATTTCTGCAAAATGACCCCTTTTTGCTCTTTCTCTCAACGCATCATCAAATTGATTATATATATCTTTATTTAATAAAGGTTTTGCATTTGTAATTTTATTATCATTATCACTGAAATCTGTGATAATTGTTTCATAAGCAATTTTTGCACCTTTTAAAAATTCTTTTTGAGCTTCATCATCAAACTTCTCTTTTGGTTTAGCTGCTTGATCTACCTTAATATTTTTCAAAACCTCTTTGAATTGGGCTGGTGATTTTCCCTCAAAACCAGTTTTTTTACCAAGAATACCTCGAAGTCTTAAAAAAATAAATCCTGCAATCATCGCCAACAAAATGATGTCGATATATTCAAAACTGTAATTCATGATTAGATAGTAATTACTCTGTTGATTAATTTCAACTAGCAATTTAGATTAAGGACAAATGAACTCAATTTTATTAGCAATAATTTTAATACCAGTAATAGAAATTTATCTTTTTATTAAGATTGGCTCTGAAATAGGGGCAATTACCACTATAGTGTTAATTTTTATAACTGCAATTGTTGGGGTTTATTATGCTAAATATGAAGGACTAAATACCCTTAAATCTGGATTTATCCAATTAAGTAAAAATCAAACTCCTGCTTATGAAGTTGTTTCTGGTGCAGCAATAGCCATTGCAGCTGTATTACTAATTATACCAGGTTTTGCCACAGATATTTTTGGTTTCTTGCTTATTTTTCCTTTAAGTAGAAAATTTATTTTTAGTAAATTTAAAAATAAAATTAAAAAGAGTGAGAATCCAAAAAAAGATTTCATAGAAGGAGATTTTGAAGATATAGACGATGACGATGAAAGAAAATTATAAAATAATAGGAAAATACATAAAAGATATGTCAAGCGAAACACCAGATGCTGAAACCTATATTTTTGTAAAAGATTACATATCTAATTATCAACTAAATATAGATATTAACTCAAAGGCTCTTAAAGATAAAATGATTGAGATTAATACTATAATGAAATTTGAGGACAAGCAGAACAACAAAAAAAAATCTCACTTTGAAATTAATTATGCAACAATTATTAAGGTTGGAGAAAATGTTAAAGAAAAAAAAGATCTTGAAAAAATTATATTATGCGATGTTCAAATAGAGATATATCCACAACTTGAAAAAGCTCTCTTGGACCTTCTTCATAATTCTGGTTACGAAGATGTTAAATTTGAAAAAAAGGTAGATTTTGAACAACTTTATAATCAAAGATTAAACTAAAAATAATTTTTCTTTAAATGATTCTTCAAATATTCACTGTGCCTTTTTATTTCATCCGAATTTGGTTTTATAATTTTTTTAAAATATGAATTATAGTTAACATTTTCTTTAATTGTTCTTTCTGTTTGATCTTTAAAGTCTAAGGTTGGTTCTTTTTGATCAATTAAATTTATATAAACTTTTGAAAGTAAATCACAATCAATTAAAGCTGTATGATTAATTCTTTTTGAATTATCAATCCTGTATCTTTTACAAAGAGCATCTAAATTAACCTGAGAGCCTGGAAATTTTTCTCTTGCTAAAACTAAAGTATCTATAATTTCATTTTTAACTCTACCTTTTCCGCTTAGTAATAACTCATTATTTAAATGTGCAAGATCAAATTCGGCATTATGAATAATTAATCTTTTATCTTTTATAAATTCTAAAAACTCATCTTCTACTTCTTTAAATTTCTTTTGTTTTGACAAAAATTCATCTGAATATCCATGAATCTGAAATGCTTTTTCTGAAACTTTCCTCTCAGGATTTAAATAACAATGAAATTTGTTTTTGGTAGGTATTAAATTTTCAAGCTCAATACATCCAATTTCAACAATTCTATGACCGTCTTTAACTGAAATACCTGTAGTTTCTGTATCTAGTACAATTTCTTTCATTTATAAAATTTCATTTAATATTTTCTTTATACTCATATTTAAAGATTTTTTATTAAAATTATTTTTAATAATAAAGTTTGATTTTCTCTTTTTATAATAAGAAGAAAACTGAATTTTTTTAAATTTATTTATAAGTTGACGATTAAAATTTAATCTTTCTTTTAGTCTTTTTTCGACCTCTGCTTTTTTAGAGTCTACGAAAACTAAAATATCATTTTTGTTGTTAATTCTATTTTCTAACAATAAAGGAATATCAAGAATTATAACCTTTTTATTTTTATTTTTTTTTATAAATAATTTTAATGCTTTTCTAATTTCTAAATGAACAACGGTAATTATTTTTTTTAGATTCAATTTGTTGCTTAATATCGCATTTGTAATTTCGTTTTTATCAATTGGGAATGAAGAGATATATTTTGGTAACTTTTTCCTCAGTTTTTTAAATATTTTTTTATTTTTTTTATAAAGTTTTGAGACTTCGGAATCTGCATCAAACACTGGGTATCCAAAACTTTTGGCAACATAACTTTTTCCCGAGCCTATATTTCCCAAAATTCCAATTCTAATCATTGTTTAAAATTTCTAGTATATTACTATTGATCTGTGGTTCTATTCCATGCCATAATTTAAATGCTTCAAATGCCTGATAAATAAACATTAATTTACCATTCTCTGTTATATTGCCAAGTTTTTTTCCTTCTTTTAAAAAATTTGTTTCTTCAGGATTATAAATTACATCATAAAACAGTTTGTTGTTAGTAAACTTTGAGAAATCTAAATTGATAGACTCTTTATTTAATCCCAAACTGGTGGCATTTATGATTACGTCAAAATTATTTATATCACCCCAATCCAATACCTCTAAATTATAAAATTGAGATTTTAAATCTTCAGCTTTTTCTTTGGTTCTGTTGCTAATAATTATTTTTGAAACATTCATTTTGTTTAAAGCAAAAATTATCGAAGGAACGACTCCACCAGCACCTAAAATAAAAATTTTTTTGCCCTGCATATCGAAATTTAAACTTTTAATTGCTTTATCAAAACCAACAATATCTGTATTGTGACCTATCAAATTATTATTACTTGAAATTATTGTATTTACTGACTGAGTTTGTTCTGCCTCTGGACTTAATTTATCTAAATAAGGTATTACTGCTTTTTTGAACGGAACAGTAACATTAATGCCGTTTATTTTTTTTTCTTTAACTTCAGATATTATAGTTTGGAGATTTTTTTCCTCTATTTTTTTTTTATCATAAATAGCGTCAATGTTATTTTCTTTGAGCCAATAATTGTGAAGTTTAGGTGATAAAGAATGATTGATGGGATTGCCTATTACAAAATATTTTTTCATCACAATGAGCTTATGTATTCCTTAATTTTTTTAACAGGTAGACCCATAATTGTATCTTCGTCACCTTCTATGCTTGCAAACAAGCTTCTGCCCTCTCCTTCTATTTGGTAGACATTGTATGCATAAAGAGCTTTGTCAGATATTTTGGATAAATAATTTTTTAACTCATCATCAGAAAAATTTTTCATAGTTAATTTTGCTTTATCAGTATAATTCCAAATCATAGACCCATTTTTTGATATACACACTGAACTGATTAAAAAATGTGATTTACCATTGAGTTTTCTTAATATCTCCATGGCCTCTTTTCTGTTTGCTGGTTTGGATATCAGCTCACCCTCCAAATCTATCACACTATCTGCTCCCAAGACTATTTCATCAGTTTTTTTCATGCTAACTTTGTTTGCTTTTAATTCAGCTAAATTTTTTGAAATTATTTCTGAACTTACCTGTTCTTTCAATAAGCTCTCTTTAACGGGCTCTTCATCTACGTTCGAAGGCTCAACAACGCATTTAATATTATTTTTATCTAAGATCTCTTTTCTAACCTCGCTTTTTGAAGCGAGAATAATTTTATTTAACATTGTTTAAATATATTTCGTGAATTTTAATTATAGAAGCTGCTGTTTCTTCAACTGACTTCCTCGTTACGTCTATAAGGGGCCATTTATATTTTTGAAATGTTTTTTTTGCATCTAGAACCTCTTTTTTAATATTTTCTAAATCTGTATATTCAATATTTTCTGTTTCTTTTAAAGAATTCATTCTATTTTTCCTCAAATCAGCCAGTCTTTCAGGCTCTGTACTTAGTCCTACAACACATGTTATTTGAGGATTTTTTTTAAGGAATTCTGGCAAAGAATTTTCATTTACTAACGGAATGTTTGACGTTTTAAAACCTTTGTTGGCCAAGTAAATAGATGTTGGTGTTTTGCTTGTTCTGCTTACGCCTACAAGAATAATATCTGATTTGTCTACTTCGTTTATTAAATTTCCATCATCATGATTCATTGTAAATTGAATTGCTTCAATTCTGTCATAATACTCTTCATTCAATATATGTTGACCGCTTGGCTCGTGTGTTGCTTTTTGATTTAATATTTTTGAAAAATTTAGAATTAAATTTCCTAAAACGCCAAAACATGGAATATTTTTATCCTCGCTCGCATTCGCAAGGTATTTGGCTAAATTGTTATCCACGATTGTATATAAGATTATTGAATTTTCATTTTTTTTTGCATCCTCTAGAATTTTTAAAATTTGGTTTTCTGTTCTTGTAAAAGAGTAAGAATGAACCTTATATTCTATATTTAAAAATTGAGCCTTCAGAGCTAAAAATATTCTATCTAAAGTCTCACCCGTTGAGTCAGAAATTAAATATATTTGATATGTATTACTCATGAATAAATTGTTAATAAATTTGTAATATTTTAATTAAATTACACAATTTAAAATTTTTTAAATTAACCTTGTAAAAACTGATATTTATTAACATTAATAATAAATAGGGTAAAACAATCCACAAAAATTAATATGGTTAAAAAAGCTTCATTTTAAACAATTTTAACCAGGTTAGATGTTGGTAAACTGTGAATATAATGTTTATAAAAATTAATCACCTTTATTCACAAGATATATTACAACTACAATAATTAATAATACTTATTTATGAAACCTTTAAACAAAGTAATAATTAACAAAGATACTTCGTTCAATCCTATATGGATTATGAGACAGGCTGGTAGATATTTGCCAGAATTTAGAGAAATAAGAAAAGAAAATCCTAATTTTATTAATTTGTGTTTAAATGATGATTTATCTTCAGAAATAACTCTACAACCATTAAAAAGATTTGATCTTGATGCTGCAATAATATTTTCAGATATCTTAATGCTTCCTTATGGATTAGGTCAAAAAGTAGAATTTGAAAAAAACTTCGGGCCAAAATTAGGAGAACTAAATCTAAATGAAATTGCTAGGACCGATGAAATTGACTTTGTAGAGAAAATACACCGTGTGTATAAAGCATTAAAAAAAGTTAGCTCAGACTCTAGTTTAAAAAATAAAAATACTATAGGATTTACTGGTGCTCCATGGACATTACTAGTTTATATGATTAATCAACAATCGCCTAAAAAAAATTTGAAAGAAGATTTTTTTAAAGATGAGTTTTTAATAAACAGAATTTTATTAATTATTGAAAAATTTTTAAAGGTTCATATTAAAAATCAAGTTGATAACGGTGCGAATGTAATTCAAATTTTTGATAGTTGGGCAGGTTTATTAGAGGAAAAAGATTTACCTAATTATGTTTATTCTCCGACTCTAAATTTAGTAAATTATGTAAAATCTTTAAATGTGCCAGTTATTTGTTTTCCCAGAGAAATTAAAAATTATAAAGAGTTTTGCGATATTGTTAAACCTGATGCTGTTAGTATCGATTATAATGTTGATCCAAAAAAAATACTTAGAGATATAAGCATACCTATACAAGGAGGCCTAGACCCAAAAATTTTGTTAACAGATAAAGAAACATTAAAAAAAGAAGCCTTTAATTATTTAGAAATTTTTCGAGATCACCCGTATATATTTAATCTCGGCCATGGTATTTTGCCTGAAACAAATCCAGAAATGGTTGAAAATTTAATTAAAATTGTAAAAGATTTTAAATGATTGAAAAAAATCACCCACCTATAAAATACGGTAACACGGGAGTTCTTATAGTTAATTTAGGCACACCTGATTCTACTAATTGGTTTGATATAAGAAAATATTTAAAAGAATTTCTGTCTGATAGAAGAGTAATTGAAGTAAATCCTTTAATTTGGCAAGTAATTTTGAATTTGTTCATTTTAAATTTTAGACCCTCTAAAACTGCTAAAGCATATAAAGAGATTTGGATGAAGGACGAAAATATCTCGCCACTTCTTTATTATACAAAAAAGCAAAGTAAGAAAATTTCAAATTCACTATCAAAAGAAAATATTGTTATAGATTTTGCTATGAGATATGGAAATCCGAGCATTAAGAGCAAAATTCATAAATTGCATAAAATGGGTTGTGAAAATTTGGTGATACTTCCTCTTTACCCGCAATATGCAGCAGCTACAACAGCAACAGTTTGTGACGAGGTATACAGAACTTTAATGAAAATGAGGTGGCAACCGTCCTTAAAAATAATTCCTCATTACGAATCTGATCCTCTTTATATTGATGCGCTTGTTAATTCGATTAATAAAAAAATAAATGAAATTAGCTGGAAACCAGATCTAATCATAGCTTCTTATCATGGGATACCAAAAAAATATTTTGATAAAGGTGATCCTTATCATTGTTATTGTCATAAAACGACAAGACTAATTTCGGAAAAATTTAGTTCAGTTAAAATTAAAACTACATTTCAGTCAAGATTTGGTCCACAAGAATGGCTTCAACCATATACTGACAAGACTTTAGAAAATTTGCCTAAAGAGGGTGTTAAGAATGTCCTTACAATTTGTCCAGGCTTTGCATCTGATTGTGTAGAGACTTTAGAGGAAATACAAATTCAAGCTAAAGAAAGTTTTTTAAATTCAGGAGGAGAAAATTTTGATATGGTTCCCTGTTTAAATGATAATAGTGATCATATAATTTTATTAAAATCCCTAATTGAAAGAAATATCTAATATATGAATTCATATTTATTATTTAAATCTTTACATTTAATCGCTGTTGTTTCTTGGATGGCTGGCCTTTTATATCTTCCTAGAATTTTTGTTTACCATGTTGAAAATAAAGAAAAAAAAGAAGCAACTGATATTTTTGAGGTGATGGAAAAAAAATTATTTTTTTACATTATGCGGCCCGCAATGATTTTTACTTGGGTTTTTGGATTAGTATTAATCTATCTAAACGGAATAGACATATTCTCTCAATTATGGTTTCAAATAAAGATTGTCTTAGTAATATTATTATCAGCATATAATGATTATTTAGGAAAATGTCTTGTTGCTCTAAAAAATTCTACAAATACAAGATCTGCAAAATTTTTTAGAATAATTAACGAAATACCGACGGTTATCTTAATAATTGTTGTATTTTTAGCTATTTTTAAGCCAATCTAGGGTTGAAATAATAACAGCAGTATATATATTATTGTTATCTGATAAGTCCTTATCAAAAAATTAATCATGAATATTCAAGAACTAAAACTAAAATCATCTGAACAGCTTATTACACAAGCCGAAGAGCTTGGTATAGAAAATGCAAGTACATTAAGAAAACAAGAAATACTTTTTGCTATACTTAAAAAAGTTGCCGAAAAAGAGGAAATTACTGGCGTAGGTGTTTTACAGTTATTACAAGACGGCTTTGGTTTTTTAAGAGCAATGGAGTCTAATTATCTTCCAGGACCAGATGATATATATGTGAGCCCAAGTCAAATTAGAAAATTTGGTTTAAGAACCGGAGATACTGTTGAAGGACCTGTAAGAGCCCCTAAAGAAGGAGAAAGATATTTTGCATTATTACAGGTTAGTAAAATAAATTTTGAGGAACCAGAAAAAGCTAGACACAAAATTGCATTTGATAACTTGACGCCACTATATCCAGATAAACAATTAGTGATGGAAGTTGAAACTACAAAAGTTGAAAAAAAACAAGATTTAACGCCAAGACTTATTGATCTGGTCAGCCCAATCGGAAAGGGACAAAGATCTATAATTATTTCTCCACCTAAAGCTGGAAAAACAATGATTTTGCAAAGTATTGCAAACTCAATAGCTAAAAATTATCCAGAATGTTATCTCATGGTACTACTGATTGACGAACGTCCAGAAGAAGTAACAGACATGCAAAGAACAGTAAAAGGTGAAGTAATTAGCTCTACTTTCGATGAACCGGCCCAAAGGCACGTAGCAGTAGCTGAAATGGTCATAGAAAAAGCCAAAAGATTAACCGAACATAAAAAAGATGTTATCATTTTATTGGATTCTATAACTAGATTAGGAAGAGCCTACAATGCAGTGATACCTAGTTCGGGGAAAGTTTTAACTGGTGGTGTTGATGCAAATGCACTTCAGAGACCTAAAAGATTTTTTGGTGCTGCCAGAAATATTGAGGAAGGTGGTTCATTAACAATTATTTCTACAGCTTTGATTGATACAGGAAGCAGGATGGATGAAGTAATTTTTGAAGAATTTAAAGGAACGGGTAATAGCGAAACAATATTAGATAGAAAAATTGCAGATAAAAGAATTTATCCAGCTATAGATATAACTAAATCTGGAACCAGAAGAGAGGAACTTTTGTTTGATAAGAATGACTTACAAAAAATGAATGTGTTAAGAAGAATAATTGCACCAATGGGAACCATGGACGCTATTGAGTTTATTAATTCAAAATTAAAAGATACAAAAAATAATGCTGAATTTTTTAATTCAATGAATAAACCAGCTTAATTTATAAGTAGTTAAGTTCTTTCATTTCTTCAAAAAAATTAGTTTCTATTGACTTTATAATCCCCTCTTCTAGTTTGTTCTGCCATTTATTTTCAGGACCTAGATTAAAAAAGCTCACTTTACTTTGTGTTTCTTTGTTTAATACACCTTCTTTAAATAAGTTCTCATTCTCCATTTGTTTTAAACTATCAAAAGAAGTAGTTTTAATAATATTTTTATTTTTATGCTCATTAGTTTCAAATTGAAAATATTTTTTTAAATATATAATAATTTTTTCCATTTCTTCATTTGGCTTTGAAATTAAATCTTCATACTTAATTAACAGAAGATTTTTTTTATTTCTTGTCCAAGATCTATAGTGTTCATTCCATTTTCCTATTAATGTAAGAAGTCCAGATTTTTCCTCCTCAAAACTTTTGCTGTTACCAATTATTGTAGGCGCTAACATGAATTCTAAAGATTGATTTATCGAAATTGAGTAATGGTTTGAAATTGAACTAACCACTACTCTTGGATCTCTTACAACGTAAATGACTCCCGATGTATTTGTGTTATCTAAGAAATGATCACCATCAACAGTAAATTTTCCCTGATGCGTTTTAAGTAATTTTTGTTTTCCATCTAAATTTATTATATCTTGTGCTGTAATCCAATTTTTTTTAATTTGATTAAAATTTCCAAAATCAGTTATCAAATTTTTAAAATGTTTTTTTTCAGGGAATTGATCAAGCTGACGAAGTAAATTAAAATTAAATATACCATCATCAGTGTATAGTAACGATGAAATTATAGATCTTACCCAGGTATTTCCACTTTTAGGATATGAAGCCAACCAAACAATCATAATTAATTTTTACACAATTAGGATTTTGAAGATATAATATTTTAATGACTATTTATGCATTATCTACTGGACCAGGTATTTCGGGTATTGCTGTAATAAGAATTTCAGGACCAGATACATCCAGCGTAATTGAACTGTTGACCCAGAAAAAATTGCCCAAGCCAAGGATAGCAACATTAAGAAAAATCAATAAAATCAACACTTCTGAGCTCATTGATGAGGGGATAGTTCTGTGGTTTCCTGGGCCAGAGAGCTACACAGGTGAAGATATGGCTGAAATACAGGTTCATGGTAGTAAAGCTGTTGTAGATGCATTGCACTCTACCCTTTCAAATGTAAAAAATTGTAGATTAGCTGAGCCAGGAGAATTTACAAAACTTGCATTTCAGAATGGTAAAATAAACTTACTTAAAGCAGAAAGTATCGCTGATTTAATTTCTTCTGAAACAGAAATTCAGAGACAACAAGCAATTAAAATTATGAATGGAAAATCAGCAGGTCAATTTAATTTTTTAAGAGAAAAACTTTTAAAAATTTTATCTCATGTTGAAGCCAAAATTGATTTTCCTGATGAAGATCTGCCAAATAATATTTTAGATGAAATCAAAAAGAGTTCAGATGAAGTAATAAAAAAAATTAAAAAAATATTAAATGATCAAAAAGTTGGAGAAAGAATTAGAGAAGGTTTTAAAATTGCTATACTTGGACCAACTAATGCAGGAAAGTCTAGTCTGATGAATCATTTATCTAATCGTGATGTTGCAATTGTTTCTGAAATCGCTGGAACGACCAGAGATGTAATTGAAACCCATCTTAACTTCGATGGATATCCAGTTGTAATATCTGATACAGCCGGGATAAGAGACTCTAAAGATGAAATAGAAAAAAAAGGTATTAAATTATCCCTAAAAAGAGCAGAAGAAGCAGATTTAAAGCTAGTTTTAATTGATGCAAAAAAGCTTGATTTTACTGATGTTTTGAAGAGTTTGGTGGATGAAAATGCTATTTTAGTTATAAACAAGTCTGATCTTTTAGAAAAAGATATTGATCCAGAAATCAAAAAAACAAATCATTGTTTAATCTCAATTAAAGAAAACAAAAATATAGATCTATTAATTTTAAAAATAAAAAATAATTTAAAAAATAAATTTATTACAAGTGATGATATTTTAATTACGAGAGAGAGACACAGGCAGCATTTGCAACAGTGCTTGGATTATCTAAATAACTATAATCAAAAAAAAGAAATGGAAGACTTTGATAAAGCCGCAGAAGACTTAAGATTAGCTACAAGACAATTAGGTATGATAGTCGGAAAAGTAGATGTAGAGGAGATATTAGGTAGTATTTTCAAAGATTTTTGTATCGGCAAGTAATACCTTATTTTCCTATTTTTTGAACTTTTTCTATCAAAAAACGTTGATAAACAAGGCTTATTAACAAAAAATTAAGCCTGTCTTGTAAATTATATAATCACGTATAGATTTGGACTATGAAAAATGATTTGTCATTTGATGTAGTTGTAATTGGAGGTGGCCATGCTGGGTGTGAAGCTGCAGCAGCCTCGGCTCGTCTTGGAGTGAATACTGCTCTATTTACTCATAAAATAGAAACTATCGGTGAAATGTCTTGTAACCCAGCAATAGGAGGTTTGGGTAAAGGTCATTTGGTCAGAGAAATAGATGCCCTTGATGGTGTTATGGGAGATGTAGCAGACAAATCAGGGATACAATTTAGATTGTTAAATAGAAGTAGAGGTCCAGCAGTCAGAGGACCAAGAACTCAATCTGATAGGTCGTTATATCGAAAATATATGCAAAAAAAACTATTAAACTACTGTAATTTAAGCGTTTTTTCTGATCCTGTAGTAAAGTTTATTTTTAATAAAAATTCAATAAGTGGATTTGAAACTAAAGAGGGTAAGAAAGTTCTATCGAATAAGATAATACTCACAACAGGCACTTTTTTAAATGGTTTAATACACATAGGTGATGAAAAAACTCCTGCTGGTCGATATGATGAAAAACCTTCAACAGGTTTGAGTGAACAATTAGCTAAATATGATTTCAAAATTGGAAGATTAAAAACTGGAACCCCACCAAGGTTAGATGCTAGGACGATTAATTTTGAAAACTTGGAAGAACAGTTTGCCGATGAAGATCCTTATTTTTTTTCTTTCTTAACAAAAAAAAATTTGAATAAGCAAGTGTCGTGCAGAATGACGTACACAAATGAGAAGGTTCATAAAATTATAGAAAAGAATTTATCTAAGAGTGCTATGTACTCAGGTAGTATAAAAGGAGTAGGCCCAAGATATTGTCCATCGATAGAAGATAAGATAGTAAAATTTGCAGATAAAGTTCGTCATCAGATATTCTTAGAACCAGAAGGTCTAAATGATCACACTATTTACCCAAATGGAATCTCCACATCACTTCCAGCTGATGTTCAACAAGAAATATGTAATAATATCAATGGTTTAGAAAATGTTTCGATATTAAGACCAGGATATGCAATAGAATATGACTATGTAGATCCACGTGAGCTATTCATAACACTTGAAACCAAGAAGATAAGCAATCTTTATCTTGCTGGTCAGATCAATGGAACTACAGGATACGAGGAAGCTGCTGCACAAGGCCTAATAGCTGGAATAAATGCTGCTTTGTCTGTTAAAAAATTAGTGCCATTTATCCTTGATAGGTCTGATGCCTATATAGGAGTAATGATTGATGATCTAGTTACTAAAGGAGTAGCAGAACCATACCGTATGTTTACATCTAGAGCAGAATATCGATTAAGCTTGAGGTCTGATAACGCTGATCAGAGACTAACAACAAAGGGAATAGAGATTGATTTAATTGGTGACGAGAGAAAAACCATATATTTGAGCAAATTTAAAAAAATTAATCAAATAAGCACAAAAATGATTAAATCAAAGATTTCACCATCTAAAGCAGAAAAATTTGGAGTTAAAATAGCAAAAGATGGAATATTGCGATCATCTGAAGAAGTATTAACACAAAAAGGTATAAATATGTGTAAAATTAGGGAGATATGGCCTGATATACCTTTTTTTAGTAAAGAAATTGACGAGCAAATAGAGATTAATGCACATTATAGAGGATATTTAAAGAAGCAAAAAGCTGATATCTTAGCATTTAAGAGAGATGAAAACCTAATTATTCCTGATAAAATAAATTATGATTTATTATCAGGTTTATCAAATGAGGTAAAAGCTAAATTTAAGCAAATTAAACCAAAAACTTTAGGCCAAGCTCTAAGAATTGATGGAATAACGCCTGCAGCTGTATATATTTTGTTGTCACACGTCAAAAGAAAGTCTATTAAGCATATAGCTTAATGGATCATGAAATTTTAAATTCTTATTCTAGAATCAACCATTTAAATGTTTCACGTGAAACATTTTTGGACTTTGAAAACTATATATCCATGATTCTTGAAAAAAATAAAAAAATCAACATAATTAGCCAAAATACAGCATCAAAAAAATCTATAATTGAGCGTCATATTATAGATTCAGCACAAATAATTGATTTTGTTGATTTAAATAGCAATACAACCACAGATATAGGTTCAGGTGGGGGTTTTCCAGGTATTATTGTGGCAATCATATTAAAAAACATGAAAAATAACATGCATGTTCATTTGTATGAAAAAAGCTACAATAAAAGCCATTTTTTAAAGGAAGTGTCAGAAAGATTAAAATTAAAAACAAAAGTTTTTCAAAAAAATATTTTTGAAATAAAAAATTTAGAAACAGGAACAATAATGTCTAGAGCATTCAAACCAATGCCGGTAGTTTTAGATTTAGTATATAAAAATTTTTCAGGATATAAAAATTTAATTTTTTTTATGGGAAAAAATGGGAAAAAAGTTTTTGAGAATTCTAAAAAAAATTGGGAGCTGGAGTATATAGAAAAGAAAAGTTTAACAAGTGAAGACTCTTTTTTAATAAATATTAAAAAAATTAAAAAAAAAAATTAAAAAGATTATAAAAAATTTAAATGCAAATTATTTCAGTCATAAATCAAAAGGGTGGGGTTGGAAAAACCACCACAGTGATAAATCTTGCAGCAGGCTTATCTCAAATAGATAAAAAAATTTTAGTAATTGATCTAGATCCTCAAGGCAACGCTACCACAGGTCTAGGATTATCAAATATGGACAATTCAAGTGATACAATTTATGGAGTTTTAAATGGAACTAGAGAAATTAGTGAGGTTATCAAAAAAACACAATTCAAAAATTTAGATATTATCAGATCTAATGTAGATTTATCAGGCTTAGAAGTAGAGACAGCTGATGATAGCAACAGGGCTTTTATACTAAAGACTAAATTGACCGCATATTTAAACGTTTCTAGAGGATCCTATGATTATGTATTAATTGATTGTCCACCTTCATTAAGCTTACTGACGGTAATGGCACTTGTAAGCTCAAATTCTCTATTGGTACCACTTCAGACTGAATTTTTTGCTTTAGAGGGTTTAACGCAGCTGATGAAAACTATCGAAAGGATAAAAGTAAGTTTAAATCCAGATTTGAAAATCAGGGGGATACTTCTAACTATGTACGACAAAAGAAATAAGCTTTCATCTCAAGTTGAGAAAGAAGCTAGGGATTATTTTAGTGAAAAAGTTTACTCAACCGTTATACCAAGAAATGTCAGGCTATCAGAAGCACCCTCTCATGGTATGCCAGTATTGATTTATGACAAGACATGTCCTGGTAGCAAATCTTACTTTAGTTTTACTCACGAGTTTATAAATCAAGAAACAACAATTGGTAGTGCTGCTTAATGGATAAAATTAAAAAAGGATTAGGAAGAGGACTTTCATCGTTGATTGGTGAGACAAAAATTGAACCTAAAAAAAATCAGGTATCAATTAGTGACTTAGTCCCAAACAAGTATCAACCAAGAAAGATATTTGATGAAGCCAGCTTAAAAGATCTAACAAACTCAATAAAAGAAAGAGGAATGATACAACCTATAATCGTTAGAAATTCAAATGATGATAGATCAAAGTTTGAAATAATTGCTGGTGAAAGAAGATGGCTAGCTGCACAAAGAGCTGGTCTTCATAATGTTCCTATTGTCATAACTGAAGCAGATGATTTAAAATCTTTAGAATTTGCTATTGTAGAAAATGTTCAAAGGCATGATCTAAATCCTCTTGAAGAAGCACAAGGATATAAAAGATTAATAGATGAATTTTCCTATGATCAAGAGAAGGTGTCAAAGTTCATTGGAAAGAGTAGGAGCCATATAACCAATTCTTTGCGACTCCTTACTCTACCAGATGATGTGATCAAATTAATTGAAACTCAAAAATTGACAGCAGGTCATGCTAAGATTTTAGTTGGTTTAGAAAATGCAAGTTTTGTAGCAATTAAAATTATTGAAAAAAAACTTTCTGTTAGACAGGCTGAAAATTTTGTCAAAATTTTTAAAAATAAAAAAAAGAAACTAAGTAGATCCAAAGACACTAATATTATTGCCCTTGAGTTATCTGTTTCAAACAAAATTGGTCTTAATGTTGAAATAAGAAATAATAAAAATAATAAGGG
>CACJMR010000008.1 GCA_902594605.1 uncultured Pelagibacteraceae bacterium | reverse complement strand
TTCCTTCTTGATTTCCTTTATGATTTTTATGAAGAAAAGATTTATCTTCAATATTTATACTTTCAATATTTATTTGATTTAATAATTTATTTTTTACAATTGTAATTAACTCATTTATATCCATATATGTTATTATATATCATGAAAAATATTTGTGACTGGAATAATTGTAATGAAATAGGTGAATATAAGGCACCAGTTGAAAAAGATAATAGCAGAAAATTTAGAATGCTTTGCCTTGAGCATGTAAAAGAATTTAATAAAAATTGGAACTATTTTTCAGGAATGAATGATGACCAAGTAATGGATTTTTTAAAATCTGACATGACTTGGCATAAACCCACGCAAAGCTTTAGCTCTTCGGATAATTTTTTTAAAGTGTTATGGAATACAACTTTGAGAGATGAGTTCGATAAAGAAAAAATAAATGGAGATTATAATCATATGCGTCAATTTAAATTCGATCATAAAGATATAAAAGCTTTTGGAATATTGGGGGTTTCTGTGGGTTTAAAGTGGAAGAAAATACAAGATAAATTCAAATTACTTGTGAAAAAATTTCACCCTGATATGAATTCTGGGAATAAAAAATACGAGGAAAAACTTAAACTTATAACATTGGCTTACACTCAATTAAAAAATACCTATAGAGAAAAAATTGACACCAAATCTTAACACAGAACCAGATATTAAAGTTTCACTAAAACAAACTTTTGGAATTGATTCAGAAATGGAAGTTGACGCATTTTCAAAAAAAAATGAATACGTTCCTGAGATTGATAAAAACTACAAGTTCGATAGAGATACTACTTTAGCTATTATTTCAGGATTTGCATTTAATAAGAGAGTTTTAGTTCAAGGGTATCATGGCACTGGAAAATCTACTCACATTGAGCAAATAGCTGCAAGATTAAATTGGCCGTGTATCCGTGTAAATTTAGATAGTCATGTTAGTAGAATTGATTTGATTGGCAAAGATGCGATCGTTCTTAAAGATGGTAAACAAGTAACTCAATTTAACGAGGGAATTTTACCATGGTCTATACAAAATCCAGTTGCACTTGTTTTTGATGAATATGATGCTGGTAGACCTGATGTAATGTTTGTAATTCAAAGAGTTTTAGAAGCTGAGGGAAATTTTACATTACTAGATAAAAACAAAGTAATTAAACAAAATAAATTTTTTAGATTATTTGCTACTTCAAATACTGTTGGACTTGGTGATACGACAGGTCTTTACCATGGTACCCAGCAAATTAACCAAGGTCAGATGGATAGATGGAATATTGTTACTACTTTAAACTATCTTAGCCTAGATAGAGAAATGGACATTGTTTTATCTAAAAATAAAAACTTAAATAACGCAAAGGGAAAAGAAAAGGTTGCTAACATGATAAAAGTAGCATCTTTAACCCGTAAAGGATTTATTGCAGGAGATATTTCAACAGTGATGAGCCCAAGAACGGTGTTACATTGGGCAGAAAATGCAGAGATATTTAAAGACACTGGTTACGCCTTTAGAGTAACTTTTCTTAATAAATGTGATGATATTGAAAAAAATACTATCGCAGAATATTATCAAAGATGTTTTGGTGAAGAGTTGCCAGAATCTTTGATTAATATTCAAATCTAATGAGCACTAAAGAAAATAATTTAAAAGAAAAATTCAAAATTGCTTTAACTTCTACAGCAAAAGTAATTGCTGATGATTTTGACGTAAAAAAAACAAATTCTGAAGAAAAAAAAATAAAAGAGTTTAATTTTCTAGAGATTGATAATTTAACTAGTCCAGCTGATTTTATAAGATTACGTGCAGAAACAGATTCTTCTGCTTTGAAAAAAAAATTTTGTAATGAAACAATTTACAAAAAAAATCTTCCCTCAAATACATCTTCTAGATCTCTTTATAACATAGCTGAAAAAATACGTTATGAGACTCTGGGGGGAAAAATGTTAAAAGGAATTGAGAAAAATTTTCAAGAAAATTATCATCAAATAATAAATCGTAAACGCAAAGATCAATTAAAAACTAAAGAAGATGTATCTGTATCAGAAGCATTCGAACTATATATGCTTAAGAATTTTCATAAAATTAAGCTAAATCCTCTAACAACAAAAATGCTTAATTTTTGGGAAAAAGACTTTGAGGAAGCTATAGAAAAACATAAAGAATTTTTACTTAAAAATCTTGAAGATCAAAACATTTATAGTTCAAAGTTTTCAGAAATATTGGAAGAAATGGATATTTTTCAGAGTGAAGATGAGGATGAAAGAAAAGAAGAAAATCAAGATCAAGGACAAGATAATCCATCAAATGAAGATGAAAATAATGACAAAGAAGATAATAAAGATGAAAAAGATGAAAATGTATCTGAGGCTTCATTAGATGCTGATTTTAGTGTTGATGAATTTAACTTTGACGAACAGTTATCAGACACAGAGTCAGATGAACAAAGTTCAGAACAAGTAGCTCAAAAAAAAATAGATAATATCAATTTAGATTATAAAATATTTACAACTCAGTTTGATGAAGTTGTAAAAGCTGAAAATTTAGAAAATGCAGATGAAGCAACAAAACTAAGAAGAAATTTAGATCAACAATTAATAGGCTTTCAAGATATTATAACAAAACTTGCTAATAAACTTCAAAGACAATTGCTTGCAAAACAAAATAGAGCATGGGAATTTGATTTAGAGGAGGGATTATTAGACAGTTCGAAACTTCCAAGAATTATTATGGATCCATATAATTCTTTGTCATTCAAAAAAGAAAAAGATTTAGATTTTAAAGATACAGTAGTGACTCTACTCATTGATAATTCTGGATCCATGAGAGGAAGACCAATCACCATTGCAGCTATTTGTGCAGATATTTTATCCAGAACGCTTGAAAGGTGCTCTGTTAAAGTTGAAATTTTAGGTTTCACAACTAAAAATTGGAAAGGTGGACAGAGTAGAGAATTATGGGCTAAAAATTCTAAACCTAAAACACCAGGAAGATTGAACGACCTAAGACATATAATTTACAAAGGAGCAGATACCCATTGGAGACAGGCAAAAAATAACTTAGGGCTAATGCTTAAAGAAGGATTGCTTAAAGAAAACATTGATGGGGAAGCTATATCGTGGGCCTATAACAGAATTAAAAAGAGGAAAGAGGAAAGAAAAATATTAATGGTCATTTCTGATGGAGCGCCTGTAGATGACTCAACACTTTCCGTAAATTCAGGTGATTTTTTGGAAAAACATTTAAAAAAGATTGTTAAATTTATTGAAAATAAATCAGATATTGAAGTTTTGGCTATAGGAATTGGTCACGATGTTTCAAGATATTACAATAAAGCTATCAAAATTACTGACGTGAATGAATTAGGAGATGTTATGATATCTCAATTAAGCTCATTATTTGAAACAAAGAACAAATACCATTAAATATTAAATAATTCTTTATTCTTCCATCTAATAATAACTTCAGCACCACTACGTGTTTTTGAATTTCTACAATTGACTGATGCAAAATTTTTTTCTAATAATGTTTTTCCAATAAACAACCCTAGTCCTAAACCCTCTTTAGACTTATCTTTTGAATAATTTGATTTTAAATATGGTTCTCCAATTTTCGATATAATGTCTCGCGGATAACCATTACCATCATCTTCAATTGTAAGCTCTGTAAATTCACTATCACTTTTTAAATTGATAAAAATAGAATTTTTGGCAAATTTATTCGCATTTCCTATAAAGTTTCTTAGCCCATAAACTATTTCAATAGATTTACTTATTTTTTTTGGGTTAGAATCTTGATCAAAATTGAAGACAAACTCTTTTTTACTTATTTCCTTAAATGAAGAGATAATTTCATTCAAGTAATCTCGAATATTAATATCTTTATCAATAAATTCATCTTCCTCCACAGGATTTAAAGTTAATCTCTTTAAAATTTCATTACATCGCTCGACTTGGCTATTCAATAACTCTATATCTTTCTCTAAATCTTTTTGCCCCTTAAATTGTTTCATTAAATCATGTGCAATTATTGTTATTGTGGAAAGTGGTGTACCTAAAGAATGTGCGGCTGCAGCAGCTTGACCACCTAAAGATAAAAGCTCATGTTCTTTAGCCATTACCTCTTCCATTTTTCCTAATGCTTCTTTTCTTAATCTAGATTGTGTACCAAACGTCATCGCAAAATAATTTAAGAATACTAAAGCGATAATTAGAGAAACTGGGATAGAATAATAAAAATAATGATTGTTATGAAAATCACTGTTTAAATTAATTGGCAAATCTTGATAATTAAAAGTTAAAAAAACAATTATAATTATTGTTAAGATTACTAACAAAGTATTAGTTCTTAAGCTTAAATTTGATGAAGAAAAAACACTTGGTATTAATATAAAAATTACAAATGGATTAGTTATTCCTCCTGATAAATAAAGAAGGACACCTAATTGCAAAATATCTATGAATAAGAAGATAAAAGCAGATCTATCTGATAATTGTGTTTTTTTATAAATAAAAATTAAATACAAATTACTTAATATTCCTAAAAATATAATTAAATTTGAGGTAACAAAATCAAAACTAGGATTTAAAAATAAATATACAAAATTTACTGCAATTAATTGCCCAATAATCCCAATCCATCTAAGGGTTATATAAGTTGATTTTTTAAAAGAATGATATTTTGAAGTTTCAAAGAACTTCATTTTTAAATATCAAGATTTCTAACATTTATAGCATTAGAAACTATAAAATCTTTTCTTAATGCCACATCATTACCCATTAAGGTATGAATTAAACTTTGATCTTTTTTCAAATCTTTTGAGTATTGTACTTGAAGTAAATTTCTTGTTTCTGGATCTAATGTAGTACTCCATAATTCTTCTGGATTCATTTCTCCAAGACCTTTGAATCTTTGGATATTCATTTTTGATTTTTCCTCATCAATTTTTTTTGAAAAATCTTTAGATCCTTTTTTTATTTTTTTTAACTCTTTATTATTATTTATTATGTAATCCTCTAACTCCTTCTCATCTTTTATATAAATTCCTTTTGAGCCTTTGTTAATTTTAAATAACGGTGGTTGCGCTAAATAAACATGACCATTTTCGATTAATTTATTAAATGGTTTATTATTAAAAAATGTTAAAAGAAGAGCTCTTATATGAGAACCATCTACATCAGCATCCGTCATAATTATTATTTTTCCATATCTTAAATCTTTTAAATCAATTTCTTGCGCCTTTGGGTCCAATCCTAGAGCATTAATCAAAGTAACTATCTCATTTGAAGAAATCATTTTGGACAAAGCCTTTGTTCTTTGATCAGAACCATTTCCATTGCCGTTACCATTTTTTTTCACATTAAAATCTTCTACATAAGTATTAAGTATTTTCCCTCTAAGTGGTAAAACTGCTTGGTTTGCTCTATTTCTTCCTTGTTTCGCAGACCCACCAGCTGAATCTCCCTCTACAATAAACAATTCTGTTCCTTCTTGTTTGCCAATTTGACAATCAGCTAATTTTCCAGGAAGACCACTTAATTCAAGGGCTCCTTTTCTTCTTACATTTTCTCTTGCTTTTCTAGCAACATCTCTAGCCATTGCAGCTTGAATAACCTTGGCTAAAATAATTTTTGCAATGGATGGATTTTGATCAAACCAAATAGATAATTTTTCATTTACTAATGTTTCTACAATCATCCTTACCTCTGATGAAACTAGTTTATCTTTTGTCTGAGATGAAAATTTTGGATCAGGAATTTTAGCTGAGAGCACGCAAGTTAGACCTTCTTTGATATCATCACCTGAAATAGCTAATTTATTTTTTTTAAGTAAATTATTCTCATTAGCATATTTATTCACTACTCTTGTTAGTGCACTTCTAAAACCTAATAAGTGAGTTCCACCATCTTTTTGGTAAATATTATTTGTGTATGGGAAAATATCTTCTGTATATCCAGCATTCCATTTTAATGAACATTCTAGTTCGATATTATTTTTTTTACCTTCTATATAAATTGGTTTTCTAAATAAGTCGTTTCCATTTTTATTTTGTAGCTTTTCTCTTTTTTCATCTAAAAAATCTACAAATTCTAGAACCCCACCATCAAATTTAAATTCAGATGTTTTCTCTTTTTTTTGACTTGCATCTGTAAATATTATTTTAATTCCTTTATTTAAAAATGCTAATTCCCTCATTCTTTTAATCAGAATATTTGCACTAAATTTTATTGAAGAAAAAATTTCTTTTGAAGGTAAAAAAGTAATTTGTGTACCAGTTTGCTTTGCTTTTCCTACTACCTTTAAAGGAGCTTTAGCTTCACCATTTTGAAATTCTATGTAGTGTTTTTTTCCATCTCTAAATATCTCTAACTGTAATTTTTCTGAAAGTGCATTGACAACTGAAACACCAACACCATGCAATCCACCTGAAACTTTATAAGAATCATGATCAAACTTACCACCAGCATGAAGTTGAGTCATAATTACTTCTGCTGCTGATTTTTTTTCTCCTTTATGTATATCAACAGGAATACCTCTTCCATCATCATTTACTGTAATTGTTCCATCAGAGTTAATTTTTACATTAATATTTTTACAATATCCTGCTAATGCCTCATCAATAGAGTTATCAACAACTTCATAGACCATATGATGCAAACCAGTTCCATCATCTGTATCTCCAATGTACATACCTGGTCTTTTTCTAACCGCTTCCAGACCCTTTAAAACTTTTATAGAATCTGCCTGATATTTGTTATTTACTTTAGACATATTTTGATTTTTATAATTAACTTCATTTCTACTTTATCATAAATTTTTAACAATTGTATCAAAAACCTTTGAAACACTTATTGTTTTTACCTCTGAGTCATTTTGAACAAAATTATCACCACATCTTTTAATGCCAACTTCTCTGCTTTTATCATAAATGTCACTTATTATTTTTTTCATTGAATTGAATCTAGGTAGCGTTGCATCTGTAGGCCCAATAATACAAAATGTTTTTTTGTCTAATGCTCCTGAAACACATGAAGGTCCGGAGTCTATGCCGACAAAAAATTTACACATGTCAATTAGATAAAAAATCTGAGATCTATTCAAAGATTTACAATCTATAAATTGATCATGAAATTTAGAATTTTTTACAATTTCTTTAAAATACTCTTTATAATTTTCATAATTAATTACAAAAATTGTTTTTGCTATATTATTTTCAATTAATTTATCCGCTAATTCTGCAAAGTTTTTCTGTGGCCAAATTCTATTTTCTTCAGTAGAATCTACAGCGAAACATAGCCAAGGTTTGGGTAAATTTTTATATCTATTTTCGAAATCATTTTTTTCATCTTCCTCCAAAAATAAAAATTTTTTATTAAAATTAAATGGAATATTTAATTTTTTTAAAAATTTTATTGATTGATCACTATAATTATACCTTAAATCCTCTTTGCTTAACCTTGTTTTTTTATCAACTAAATATTTTTGTGAACCAATACCAAATCCATAAATTTTATTAATTTTTGCAAGTTTACAAGCAATTACAGGTCCTTTTGTTTTTTCCAAAATAAATGCATGATTAATTTTTTTTTTAGATAATTCTTTAGATAGATTTAGCACATCTAAAATAAAAAATTTTCCTCTTCTAAAGGGGTTTTCAATAACAGATTCTATATAACTTTGTTTTTCTAATATTTTCTTGATATTAATATGCTTGTTAATGCACAAAATAACTTTTGTGTTATAATGATCTGAGATAGCTTTAATAAAGGGTAATTGTAAAATTATATCGCCTAGCTTTGGAGATGTATAAAATACACATATTTGCATATAAAAATTTATATATAAAATAATTTATAATTAAACACTTAAGTAATGGAAATTGGCGGAGAGAATGGGATTCGAACCCATGATAGAGTTTCCCCTATACACGCTTTCCAAGCGTGCGCCTTCAACCACTCGGCCACCTCTCCAGCTATTTTTCTTTTGAAATCTTAAGTACACCAATGAATGCCTCTTGTGGAATTTCGACTCTTCCAAATTGTTTAGATCTAGCTTTTCCTTTTTTTTGTTTTTCTAAAAGTTTCCTTTTTCTGTCTGTTGCCCCGCCACCATGAATTTTTGTTAATACATCTTTTTTAAATCCTTTAATTGTTTCTCTTGCAATAATTTTACCCCCAATAGCGGCTTGAACCGGTATCATAAAATTATGTCTTGGAATTAAATCTTTTAATTTTTCACAAACTTCCCTACCAGTCTTTTGTGCAAAATCTTTATGAATCATCATTGCTAAAGCATCAACTGGTTCGCCATTGACTAGAATACCAAGTTTTACCAAATCTCCTTCTCTATGCTCAATGATTTCATAGTCAAAACTAGCATAACCACTAGTCATAGATTTTAGTCTATCGTTAAAATCAAAAACAACTTCATTCAACGGTAACTCATAATTTACAACAGCTCTATTGCCTGAATAACTTAAGTTAGTCTGAATTCCTCTTTTATCCTGACACATTTTTATAATTGAACCTAAATATTGATCAGGAGTAATTATTGTTGCTTTTATCCATGGTTCTTCAATATATTTAATTAATGTTGGATCGGGTAAACTTGATGGATTTTGAAGATCAATAATATTTCCATTATTAAGGTAAACTTTATAAACAACGCCAGGCGTAGTTGTTAATAAATTAACATCAAATTCTCTCTCTAATCTTTCTGTCACAATTTCCAAATGAAGTAATCCTAAAAATCCACATCTAAAACCCAATCCTAAAGCTGAAGATGACTCAGGTTCAAATGAAAAACTTGCATCATTTAACTGTAATTTAGCTAAACCATCTTTAAGTTTTTGAAACTCAGAGCTATCTACTGGAAATAACCCGCAGAACACTACCGGTTTACTCGGTTTAAATCCTGGCAAAGCATCTTTTAATGGTTTTGAGGCATCACAAATCGTATCTCCAACTTTTGTTTCGGACAAAACTTTAATTCCAGTTGTAATAAATCCAATTTCGCCTGTTTTTAGTTCATTTATGTCTACTGGCTTTGGTGTAAAAACCCCAACTTTTTCAACAATATACTCCTGATTAGTAGACATCATTTTTATTTTCATGTGTTTAGAAAGTTTACCATCTATTACCCTTACTAATATTACTACACCTAAATAAGTGTCATACCAGCTATCAACCAATAAACATTTTAGATCGGCTGAGCTTTCTCCTTTCGGTGCAGGTAATGTTGTTATTATTTGTTCTAAAATATCCTCTACACCTTCACCAGTTTTACCTGAACAGGGAATTGCATTTTCAGTATCAATTCCTATCACTTCTTCAATTTGTTTTTTTGTTCTATCTAAATCTGATGCAGGTAAATCAACCTTATTTAAAACAGGCACTATTTCATGATTAGTATCAAGCGCTTGGTAAACATTTGCTAAGGTTTGAGCTTCTACCCCTTGTGTACTATCTACGATCAAAATTGAACCTTCACATGCATATAAAGATCTACTAACTTCATAACTGAAATCAACATGGCCCGGAGTATCAATAATATTTAAAACATAATCTTTTCCATTTTTAGCTTTATAATTTAATTTTACAGTTTGAGCTTTAATTGTAATTCCTCTTTCACGTTCAATATCCATAGAGTCTAAAACTTGAGCTTTCATTTCTCTTTCAGTTAATCCACCGCAACTATGAATAATTCTATCGGCTATAGTAGATTTTCCATGATCAATATGTGCAATTATTGCAAAATTTCTTATATTATCAATTGAACTCATTAATTATTTTAGGAACGAATTTTAGCACCAGTTTTGTTTTCAACTGTTTCTATTATCAAATTATTAATTTTTTCTAAATCATTATCAGTTAAAGTTTTTTCTAATGATTGAATAGTAACGCTTATTGCGATTGATTTTTGATTTTCAGGAATATTGTCTCCCTCATAAACATCAAATACCTTAATGTTTGAAATTAAATTTTTATCAATATTTGATATTACGCTTACTAAATCTTGTACTTTTACTTTTCTATCAACTATAAATGCAAAATCTCTCTCAGATTTTTGAAAGTCGGATACTAAATATTTTGTTTTTTGATCTTTTAGAGGTTTTTTTGGCAGTTTTAAATTATCTAGAAATATTTCAAAACCTACCAAAGACTCTGTTTTAATATCTAACGTTTTGATAATGTTTGGATGAATTTCACCAAAATAAGCAGCTACCTTATCCTTTCCCTTATTTAAAAATATTCTTCCTGATTTTCCTGGATGATAATAATTTGGGCTTTCATCATCAATATAAAATTTTTCTGAGTCATAACCAGCTTCTACTAAAGTTTGTGTAACATCCCTTTTGATATCAAAAACATCTACATTTCTCTCTTTTTCAATCCATGAAAGTCTAGATTTTTTCCCGGCCGACAAACCACAAACAACTGTATTTTGAGCTCCAGGTTGTGAACCATAAAATATTGGCCCTATTTCAAATATTGATAAATCTTTAATTCCTCTATCTAAGTTTTTGCTCATGTGCATCACCAAATTTGAAAAAATAGAATTTCTTAATACTCCCAATTCAGAACTAATTGGATTTACAATTTTTATTTCTTTATTGTCCTCTTTAAAGTGATCGTTATATTTTGAGTCTGTAAAAGACCAAGTAATAGCCTCCAGATACCCTTTAGATGCTACTGCTCTTTGAAGGAAATGAAATAACTTTTGAGTTGGATTTAAAGTATTTTTTGATCTTTCTTTAATAGGATTTTCAATTTTTATTTTTTCATAGCCACTAATTCTTACAAGTTCCTCAACTATATCAATTTCTTGAACGATATCTGGTCTCCAAGATGGAACTGACAATTTAAAGAATTTTTTTTCTTTTTTTAATTTAAAACCAAGTTTTTCTAAAATGTTTATCATTTCATTGTTTGAAATTTTAAAACCAGTTATTTTTTCAAATGTTTTTGGTTCAAATTTTATTACTTTGTTTTTATAGGATTTAATTTTTTGAATATCTATTTTACTAATTTCACCACCGCAAATTTCCTTAATTAAAAAAGCTGCTTTATTTAATCCATCTTCAATAGATAACTGATCTATACCTCTTTCAAATCTAAATTTAGCATCTGTATCGATATTCAATTTTTTGGCAGTTTTTCTAATTGATCTTGGATCAAAATAAGCAGATTCTAATAAAACATTTTTTGTATCTAGCTCTGTACCAGATCTTGTGCCTCCAATAATTCCTCCTAGACCTAAGACGCCTTTGTTATCGCTTATTACACACATTCCATCATCTAGTTTATAATTTTTATTATCTAGAGCAGTAAATTCTTCTCCTGATTTTGAATTTCTAACGATTATTCCTTTATCAATTTTATCAGCATCGTATGCGTGCAAAGGACGGTTAATATCAATCATGACATAATTTGTAATATCTACAATTGCAGATATTGGTTTTTGACCTATAGAAATTAATTTATCTTTCAGCCATTGAGGACTTTCTGTATTTTTGACGTTAGTTATCAAGCAGCTACCGAAAGATAAACAGCCTTGATTTTTTTCTTTTGTTATTTTTACTTTTATAGTCTGTTTTTTGTTAGATTTAATTTTTTTATTTTTTTCAGGTTTTAAGTTTCCAAAACCTGCAGCTGATAAATCTCTCGCTATCCCCCTAACACCAAGACAGTCTGGTCGATTTGGTGTAATTGATAAATCGATAAGATTAGAACTTGATTTAGAAAAATAACTTTTTCCAATATTTTTTGCATATTTCGAAGATGACAATTCAGTAATTCCATCACTTTCATCTGATAAATTCAATTCAGATTCAGAACAAAGCATTCCATAAGATGTAACATCTCTAATTTTAGCAACAACAAGTTTAGTTTTGTTTTTTGGGATTATTGCACCTGGTGGAGCATACACAGTAAGAAGACCCTCTCTTGCATTTGCAGCCCCACAAACAACTTTTTTAATTTCTTTATTACCAACATCAACATCGCAAACTTTAAGTCTATCTGCGTTTGGGTGTTTTTCTGTTTTTAAGATTTTTGCAACCTTAAATAAATCTAATCCTTCAGATAAATTTTCTATACTCTCAACCTCAAGACCTATGCCTGTTAGTTTCTCAAGAAGTTTATCTTCTTTAGCACTTATTTTTAAATGATCTTTTAACCAATCAAATGTAATCTTCATCTACTTAAACCCCTGTAATTTGAAGGAACATCAAGTGGATCAAAACCAAAATGATTTAACCATCTGTAATCACAATCAAAAAAAGCTCTTAAATCATTAATGCCATATTTAAGCATTGCTAATCGGTCTATACCTATTCCAAAGGCATATCCTTGATAGTTTGATGGATCTACTTTTACATTTTTTAAGACATTTGGATGCACCATACCACAACCTAAAATTTCAAGCCACTTATCTCCTTCTCCGATAATTATTTTTCCATCTTTTATTTCATAACCAATATCTACTTCAGCAGATGGTTCT
This sequence comes from uncultured Pelagibacteraceae bacterium, assembly GCA_902594605.1. Lineage (GTDB taxonomy): Bacteria > Pseudomonadota > Alphaproteobacteria > Pelagibacterales > Pelagibacteraceae > Pelagibacter. The sequence continues at coordinate 15,444 of CACJMR010000008.1, read as the reverse complement.
GTGAATGGAAAATGACTAGGTCTAAATCTCATTTTAATTTTTTCTACTTCAAAAAATTCTTTAATTAAATAATTTAGGCATCCTTTCAAATGCCCCATATTAATATTTCTATCAATATGCAAACCTTCTACTTGATGAAACATTGGTGAATGTGTTTGATCACTATCAGATCTATAAGTTCTTCCAGGAGCAATGATCTTAAATGGAGGTTTGTCTTTTAGCATAGTTCTAATTTGAACTGGTGAAGTATGTGTTCGTAATAAAACCTCTTTGCTTTCATCTAAATAAAACGTATCATGCATATCTCTTGCTGGATGATTATCAGGAGTATTTAAAGCAGTAAAATTGTTATATTCATTTTCAACATCAGGGCCTTCCTCAACACTGAATCCTATTTCAGAGAAAATAGATGAAATTTCATCAATAGTTTGTGATACTGGATGAACTTTTCCTCTAATGAATGGTCTTTCAGGTAAAGTTATATCAACTTTTTCCTTTTCTAATTTTTCGTTTATTTTTTTTCCTTCTATCTCACTAATTTTAGAAGTTATCAAATTCTGAAGTTCGTCTTTTGCTTGATTTAAATCTGATGCAAATTTTTTTCTATCAGCCTCTGGAATTGACCCTATAGTTTTAAATTTTGATGAAATTAAACCATTTTTACCAAAGAGCTCGGTTTTGATTTCATTTATTTGATCAATACTTAAATCACTTTCTAGCTTTGATGTAAACTGATCTCTAATATTTTTTATCTCTGACATATTTGTAGATTATTTCCTTAAGAAATAAAAACAATAGCGAAGATTAATTTAAAGCTGATTGAGCTTTTTGTACAATTGTTTTGAATGCTTCTGGGCTATCGTAGGCAATTTCAGCAAGAATTTTTCTATCTATTGCAATACCACATTTATTTAGTCCATTGATAAATTTTGAATAAGTTAAGCCTTCAGCTCTAACTCCAGCATTGATTCTCTGTATCCACAATGATTTAAAATCTCTTTTTTTATTTCTTCTGTCTCTGTAAGCGTATTGCATGGATTTTTCCATAGCTTGCTTAGCGACTCTAATGGTATTTTTTCTTCTGCCCCATTGACCCTTTACAGCTTTTAAAACTTTTTTATGTTTAGCTTTACTAGTTACACCTCTTTTAACTCTTGCCATGATTAACCTCGTAAACTGTAAGGCATGTATGACTTAACAATTTTTCCATCTTGTTTAGACAATGTTGTCGTGCCTCTAAGTTTTCTTATTTGTGAATTCGTTCTTTTGATCATGCCATGTCTTTTACCTGCTTGAGCAGAAATAACTTTACCCTTAGCGGATATTTTAAATCTTTTTTTTGCTGAGCTTTTTGTTTTAAGTTTTGGCATATTTCTGCGGACTTATACAAAGAAAGATATAATTTTACAACCTCTATTAAAGCTTATAAAGGCTGAATTACCATGATCATTTGCTTTCCATCAAACTTGGGATGCAATTCTACCTTGCCGATATCCTTCATATCTTCTTTAATTTTACCCATTAGTTCGTTTCCTAGATGGGAATGCTGAAGCTCTCTACCTTTAAATCTTATAGTAAATTTGACCTTATCTCCTTTAGCTATAAATTTTTTAGCATTTTTGACTTTAAACTCATAATCATGAGTTTCAGTAACAGGTCTCATTTTAATTTCTTTTAAAGAAACAATTTTTTGTTTTTTCTTTGCAAGATTAGCTTTTTTCTGAGCATCATACTTATATTTACCCATATCCATTATTTTACATACAGGAGGATTTGCGTTAGGTGCTATTTCAATTAAATCTAAACCTTGATTTTTTGCCATTGAAATAGCTTCATTGGTATTCATCACCCCAAGATTTTCTCCATCACTTGCTATAACCTGAACATCAGGAGAAGAAATTCTATTATTAGATCTTGGACCTCTGTCCTTAGTTCTTCTTTGAAAATAATTTTGTTTGAAGTCTGCCACTTAGTTTGATGATGCTTTATTTAAAGCGGAGAATGTTTTTAAGAATTGATCTATACCCATATTTTCTTGTTTATTAGAGTCTAATCTTCTAATCGTTACTGAATTGGAGTCAACTTCTTTTTTACCACAAATTAATAAAAGCGGTATTTTTGCTAAAGAATGATCTCTAATTTTATAATTTAAATTATGATTTTTTAAATCTACTGCAGAACTTATGCCTGAATTTTTAATTTTATTTGATACTTCGACTGCATAGTCATTAAATTCTTCTGAAATAGGTATTACCATAGTCTGTAAAGGAGATATCCAAAATGGAAACTTGCCTGCATAGTTTTCAATTAAAATTCCAATAAATCTCTCTAGAGAACCAAATAATGCTCGGTGCAACATAACAGGAACTTTTTTAGTACCATCTTTATCAACATAAGAAGCGTCTAATCTTCCGGGTAAATTTAAATCTACTTGTAAAGTTCCACATTGCCAATCTCTGCCAATAGCATCTCGTAAAACAAATTCAATTTTAGGACCATAAAATGCTCCTTCGCCTTTATTAATAGTATATTCTAATTTAGAAGCTTTAACGGCTTCAAGCAAAGAGGCTTCGGCTTTATCCCAAACTGAATCATCACCAACTCTTACTTCTGGCCTATCTGCATATTTTAGAATCACATTTTCAAAACCAAGGTCCTTATAAATATCTAGTATTAGATTTGTAACAATTAAACATTCGCTAGTAATTTGATCTTCAGTGCAAAAAATATGGGCATCATCTTGAGTAAAGGCTCTTACTCTTAATAACCCATGTAAAGCGCCTGATGGCTCATAACGATGAACTTTACCAAATTCAGCAAAACGTAACGGAAGATCTCTGTAACTTTTTAAGCCTTGATTAAATACCTGGATATGACCAGGGCAATTCATTGGTTTAATTGCAAAAACTTTCTCATCTGGTGTTTCAGAAGTATACATGTTTTCTCCATATTTTTCCCAATGCCCAGATTTTTCCCATAGTTGTCTATCTAGTACCTCTGGAGTATTGACCTCTTTATAACCAGCTGCATCTTGTCTGCTTCTCATGTAGTTAATGAGCTTTTGAAACAAACTCCATCCTCTTTCATGCCAAAAAACTGAGCCAGGGCTTTCTTCTCTAAAATGAAATAAATCCATTTCTCTACCTAATTTTCTGTGATCTCTTTTTTCGGCTTCCTCTATTCTTTTTAAATATTCATCTAGGTCTTTTTGAGTTGCCCAACTCGTACCATATATTCGTTGCAACATTTCATTATTAGAGTCTCCTCTCCAATATGCTCCTGATACCTTTGTAAGTTTAAAATATTTCCCTATTTTACCTGTAGAGGATAAATGTGGGCCTCTACATAAATCATGCCATTCTCCGTGAAAATAAATTGATACATCTTCATTTTCAGGTATTGCTTCAATTAACTCGGCTTTATAAATTTCTCCTTTTTTTTTAAAGTGGCTAATTGCTTTGTTTCTATCCCAAACTTCTCTTTTTGTTGTTTCATTCCTATCGACAATCTCTTTCATTTTATTTTCAATTTTAACAAGATCATCCTCTGTAAATGGTTCTTTTCTAGCAAAGTCATAATAAAATCCATTTTCAATCACGGGTCCAATTGTAACTTGTGTACCAGGAAATAATTCTTGAACAGCCATAGCTAAAATATGAGCTGTGTCATGCCTTATAGTTTCCAAGCCCTCAGGATTTTTTGAGGTAAAAATTTTTACAGAACAATCATTTTCAATTAGAAAATCAAGATCTTTAAGTTCACCATCAACACTTATGACCATGGCTTGTTTAGCTAACGATTTACTAATTTTTTCAGCTACTTCTATTCCAGTAACTTTGTTAGGAAAATCAATATTGTTTCCGTCGGGTAATGTTATTATCGGCATTTAATTTAATAATCTCTTATACTCTGAATAAGTAGAAAAGCACATTTTTTCAACATTAAATTTTTGAACTATGTTTTTTCTTCCCTCATTACCAATTGATTTTAATAGAGTTTCATCCATGTTAAGAGTTCTTAATATTTTATTACTTAATGATTTAGCATTTCCTGCTTCATATAAAAAACCAGTTTTTTCATCAATTATTGTTTCATTAGAACCTCCAATGTTGCTCGCTATAATTGGTTTTTCCATTGATTGTGCTTCAACAGCAACTCTACCAAAAGCCTCTGGTTCGGTTGAGGCTGAAACAATAATATCAGAAACTTTATAAGCTAATGCCATATCCTTACAATGATCTATGAATCTTATTTGTTTAGACAATCTGTATTGCTCCGAAAGTCTTATTAATTTTTTCTTATATAAATCTCTACCTTGATCACTGCCTAGAATGACAGCATAAAAAGCTTCATAACCGAGTTCTATATTCACTAAATTAATAGCCTCTATAAAAACTTCCTGTCCTTTCCAGGAAGTTAATCTACCAGGTAAAAGTATAATTTTTTTATCTTTTTCAATGTCCCATTTTTTTAATAATTTTTTTTCATCAATTTCAATTTTAGTTGTTGGGTCAAAGTAGTCGACGTTTATTCCTCTAAAAATAACCATTAATTTTTTTTTCTCATTTAAATATTTTGAATAATTTTTTTTAATATGAGAAAAAATAAAATTAGAGCCTGCAATTATTAAATCTGCTCTAGTCATTACTGAATTATAAATTTTTTTTATATTACTCTTAAAATTATATGTTCCATGAAATGTAGTTACAAATTTTCGTCCTGTGATTTTTGTTGCTAACAAACATGACCAAGCAGGTGCTCTACTTCTCGCGTGAACAAGAGAAATATTATAAACTAAAATTATTCCAATTAAGATTAAAGCATTAATTAAAATTAGTAGAGGATTTTTGCTTTGTACCGGAAGTCTAAATATTTTAACTTTTTTTCTATCTACAAATTTAAGTAATTCACCACCGCTTGTTACAATAAATGATTTACAATTATTTTCTGGTAAATAATGTGCAATATCATAACAACCTGTTTCAGCTCCCCCATAACCTAATTTTGGAATTACTTGTAAAACTTTTAAATCAGATGACATTTGATATGATTATATATTAATAGACAAAACTTATAAATGATTATGGCAAATTTCAGATTTCACCAAATATCAAATACAAAGAAAATTAGATATATTTCCAAAATTTTTAAAAATAGTTCTTTTATAGTTTTTTTGCATGGCTTTATGTCAGATCTTGAAGGAAAAAAACCAAATGCTTTTTTGAAATTTGCTAAAAAAAATAAAGTAAGTTTTTTAGCACTAGAATACTCTGGTCATGGAAAATCTTCTGGAAAATTTGTAAATGGAAATATTTCAAAATGGAGTAAAGAGACGTCAATTTTAATTAGAAAATACGTTAAAAAAAAAGAATTTGTGCTAATTGGTTCAAGTATGGGCGCATGGATTTCGCTCAATCAATTCAAAATTTTCAAAAAGCAGATTAAAGGATTTTTAGGAATAGGGGCTGCTCCTGAATTTTTAGAAAATTTAATGTGGAAAAAATTTACTAAAAAAATGAAAGAGGAAACAATAAGTAAGGGTATTTATCAATTAAAACATGGCAATTATGAATATCCAATTACTCTACAATTAATAAAAGATGGAAGAAAAAACAAAGTCTTAAATAAAAAAATTAATTCAAATATTAAAGTAACAATGGTTCATGGTGAAAAAGATGAGGCAGTTCCTGTCTCATATTCAAGAAAAGTTTTAAGATTATTTCCAAAAGCTAAGAAAAAATTAAATATTGTAAAAAAAGGTGATCACAGTTTATCAAATAAAAAATGGTTAAATATAATTTTAAAAGAGCTTAAATTATTAATTTAGCTAACTTTTTTTATATCTTTTTTTAAAGTAATTGGATTTTTTAATTTATCCAACATTTCTTTAGGACACACCTGAACAAAATTATTTACTTCATTATCAAAGTTTTCAATTATTTTTTTCGATAATTGAGACTCAGTTTCTTTGAAGTGCTCACTGACTAAATTTTTTAAATATTCTTTCCAATAATCTGTCTCTAGATTTTGCCAAACTACTGATTCTGGATTTACTTTCTTTTCAAATTGTTGAGATTTATCATATATAAAGGCCATTCCACCTGTCATACCAGCTGCAAAATTATCACCAACATCTCCTAAAATTACTACAGTTCCGCCAGTCATATATTCGCATCCATTAGAATCACATCCTTCAATTACTGTAACTGCACCTGAATTTCTAACTGAAAATCTTTCACCAGCTTGGCCAGCAGCAAAAAGTTTTCCTGAAGTAGCTCCATAAAGAACAGTATTTCCTAAAATTGTGTTCTCATTTGAAACTAAATTACTCTCTTCAGGTAATTTTATTGAAATAGTAGCTCCTGACAAACCTTTACCAACATAATCATTTGCATCTCCCTTTAATACAAGTTTTAAACCTTTAGAAGAAAATGCACCAAATGATTGACCTGCTGATCCTTTAAAATTTAAAACTAAAAAGTTTTCATCAAGTTTTTCATAACCATATTTTTTATACAAATGATGAGAAATTCTAGTGCCTACTGCCCTATGAGTATTTTTGATTTGATATTCTTTCTCAATTTTTTCGGAATTATCTAAAGCTTGTTCAATTTCTGGCCAAATTTGTTGGTCAAGAGTATCTGGTACACTATTTATTTCTTGATCCTCACAATACCTTGGATTATTTCCAGTATCAGCTTGAACAAATAAAGGATTTAAATCTAAATCGTCTAAATTTGGAGAACCCTTACTAACCTGTTTTAACAAGTCTGTCCTACCAATCACTTCATTTAATGATTTAAAACCTAAATTTGCTAATATTTCTCTTACTTCACTGGCTATAAATGTAAACAAATTAACTACTTTTTCTGGAGTCCCAGTAAATTTTTCTCTGAGCTTTTCATCTTGAGTGCAAACACCTACAGGACATGTATTTGAATGACACTGCCTTACCATTATACAACCCATTGCAACTAAAGCTGTAGTAGCAACACCATATTCTTCAGCACCCATCATTGCAGCTATCACCACATCTCTTCCAGTTTTAATTCCACCGTCTGTTCTTAATGTAACTTTATGTCTAAGATTATTTAAAGTTAATACTTGGTTTGCTTCTGTCAAACCCATTTCCCATGGTATTCCAACATACTTAACACTAGTCTGTGGTGTCGCTCCTGTTCCACCATTATGTCCAGAAATTAATATTATATCTGCTTTTGCTTTAGCTACACCAGCTGCAATTGTTCCTACTCCAGAGGAAGCAACAAGCTTAACTCCAATTCTTGCTTTAGGATTTATCTGTTTTAAATCATAAATTAGTTGTGCAAGATCTTCGATTGAATAAATATCATGATGTGGTGGTGGAGATATTAAAGTAACTCCAGGAGTTGAATGTCTAAGTTTAGCAATCTCCTCTGTAACTTTAAATCCTGGTAGCTGACCTCCCTCACCAGGCTTAGCGCCTTGTGCAATTTTAATTTCTATCTCATTACAATTATTAAGATAATTAACTGTAACTCCAAATCTTGCAGAAGCTATTTGTTTAACTCTTGAGTTTGCGCTGTCACCATTATCTAAAACTTTAAATCTACTCGCATCTTCACCGCCCTCTCCACTACATGAAGCACCTTTAATCCTATTCATACCAGTTGCCAAAGTTTCATGCGCCTCTTTTGATAAAGCTCCATGAGACATACTTCCACTTCCAAATCTTTTTAAAATATTTTCTATTGGCTCAACCTCAGAAATATCTATTGGCCCACTTAATTTTTTTTCTCTGAAATCAATTAAGTCTCTAAGATTAATAGGTGGTAAGCTATATATTCCATCTGCATATCTTTTATAGGCATCATAAGAATTAGATCCTACTGCACTTTGAAGTAAGTGAATTAATTTTCCTTGATATTGATGAGTTTCACCATTTTTACGATATCTATATATACCGCCTATCGGCAATATGGTTTCAGAACTTTCAAATGCCTCTTTATGTATTTCTCTAATTTTTTTCTCTATACCCGTAAGTCCAATACCTGAAATTTTAGAGACAACTCCTGGAAAATAATCTGCAACAATTGTTCTACTTAAACCTACAGTTTCAAAGTTGCATCCACCTCTATAAGAACTTAGAACTGAAATACCCATCTTAGACATGATCTTTAGTAAACCTGCGTTTACTGATTTTATGTATCTCTCTACACATTCATCAAAGCTAAATTGACCAAATAATTTCTTTTCATGACGCTGAAATAAACTATCAAATGCTAAGTAAGGATTTACAGTAGTTGCTCCAACTCCTATTAAGGTTGCAAAAGAGTGTGTATCTAAAGCCTCTCCAGATTGAACATTTATTGATACATATCCTCTTAGTTTTTTTTCAATAAGGAATGAATTAATTGATCCAACTGCTAAAAGCATTGGTATTGGAAGTTTTAAACTAGAAAGCTCTTTGTCACTTAAAATCAATTGAGTAACTCCCTGTCTTACTGCAATTTCAGCTTCTTTTTGAATTTTTTTAATTGAATCAAATAAAGTTTCTTCCTCAGAAAAAGTACAATCAATTATAGATGAATTGTTACCAAAAAAATTTATAAATTTTTCAAACTGAGAATTAGATAATATTGGACTATTTAAAACATAAATATTTTGCTTTGTTAAATTATCAAAATTTAAAATATTTCCAAGATTTCCAAATCTTGTTTTCAAACTCATAACCTTGTTTTCTCTTAAAGAGTCTATTGGTGGGTTTGTGACTTGGCTAAAATTTTGTCTAAAAAAATGGTACAACGGTCTATACCTATCTGACAATACAGCTAATGGTGTATCATCCCCCATAGATCCAGTTGCTTCTTTAGCATCTTCTGCCATAGGATGCAGTATGAGCTCAAGATCTTCTAAACTTATTCCAAAAGTATATTGCCTTCTTCTTAAATCATCTCCCAAAAAAGAATTTTTTTCATCTGAAATAGTTAACTTATCATCTAGGTCGATAATTTGTGAATTAAAGTGTTTATACTCTTTGGCTAAATAATCTTTTATTTGCTTGTTTGTAAATACTTTACCTTTTTCTATTCTTACTCCAATTATTTCCCCAGGACCCAATCTTCCCTTTGACAAAATTCTTTTTTCATTTAATTCAATCATTCCTGTTTCAGAACCTGCAAATAATAATTTATCTTTTGTAATTGCATATCTTAAAGGTCTTAATCCATTTCTATCATTTGCAGCTATAACCCACTCATTATCAGTTCCAGCAATAGCAGCTGGTCCATCCCATGGCTCCATAGTGCTGTTCAAAAAATTAAATAATTGTTGGTGATCTTTTGGTAGAGTTTTATTTTTTTTAGACCATGCGTCTGGAACTAACATAAGCTTCGCCAAAGGCGCAGGCTGACCAGATATATTTAATAATTCAAAAACATTGTCTAATGCAGCAGAGTCTGATGCTCCCTGTTGTATAACAGGTTTTAAGTTCTCAACATCTTCAAAAAGGGGGCTGTTCATCTCTTGTTCATGAACTTTCATCCAATTTTTATTTCCTCTATAAGTATTAATTTCTCCATTATGCGCTATAGCTCTAAAGGGTTGAGCTAAATTCCAGCTAGGCGCTGTATTTGTTGAAAATCTTTGATGAAAAATAGCAAACCTTGAAACAAATCTCTCATCTTTTAAATCAAGGTAGAAATCTGAGATAGCTTCAGCTAAAAACATCCCCTTGTAAATGATAGATTTAGAACTCAATGAACAAATATAAAAATTGTTTAAAGATTTTTTAAAAGCTTCGTTTTCTATCTTTCTTCTAGTTTCATAAATTTTTCTTTCTAAATCTTTATTTGTTAATTCTGGATTATAAGGTTTAAACAATACTTGGATAATTTCAGGCATTGTTTGGAATGCCTTTTCTCCTAAAACTTTTGGATTAACTGGAACTTGTCTCCAACCGTAAATACTAAAATCATTTTTTGTTAGTTCACTTTCTACAATAGTTTTGCAACTTTCTTGCGCTGCGTAATCATTCCGAGGCAGAAATATCATACCCACACATATTTCAGAATTCTCATGTGTGTGTCCTGTCACTTCTATCTTTTCAATGAAGAAATCTTTTGGTATTTCAACATGAATTCCAGCTCCGTCACCAGTTTTCCCATCGGCATCTACAGCGCCTCTATGCCAAACTGCTTTTAACGCTTCAATACCATACTCTACAACTTTACGAGATTTTTTACCTTCAGTTGATGCAATTATACCAACACCACAAGCATCATGCTCCATGTCTTCTGAATAAACATTATTTTCTTTTAAAAGGTGAAGGTTTTTTTTATAATTTTCCATTAAGCCACTCTTTTTTCCACTTTAGATTTACTCTCTAGATAAGTTTTAATTGAAGCTGCTGCATCTCTTCCATCTTTTATCGCCCAAACAACTAATGAAGCTCCTCTAACTATATCACCAGCAGCAAACACCCCTTTTATATTAGTTTCCATAGTATCAAAATCTGTTTTAATAGTTCCCCACTTTGTTACTTGTAATTCACTACTATCAAATAAATTTGGTAAATCCTCAGGATCAAAACCTAGTGCTTTGATAACCATATCTGCTTTTGTTTCGTAACTTGAGCCTTCTTGTACTTGTGGCTTTCTTCTTCCTGTCTCATCTGGATCACCTAATTTAATTTGATCTACAATTATTTTTTCTACTTTATTTTTACCTTTAAATTCTTTAGGACTTGATAGCCAAACAAACTCAACACCTTCTTCTTCTGCGTTTGCAACTTCTCTAGCAGATCCAGGCATATTTTCTTTATCTCTTCTATACAAACATTTAACAGATTTTGCATTCTGTCTTATAGAAGTTCTTACACAATCCATTGCTGTGTCACCTCCACCGATTACAACAACATCTTTACCTTCTGCGTTTAAAATTCCCTTATCAAACAACTCAACATCATCTCCTAGACCTTTTTTATTAGATGCTGTTAAAAAATCCATTGCAGGAAAAATATTATCAAGATCATTTCCAGGTAAGTTTACTTCTCTTGCTTTATAAACTCCTGTTGCAATTAAAATTGCGTCGTGTTTTTTTCTCAATTGATCTAGGCTTGCATCTTTGCCAACTTCAAAATTTTGAACAAATTCAATTCCTCCATCCTTTAAGAGTTTTGTTCTTCGCTCTACAACTTCTTTTTCTAATTTAAAATTTGGAATTCCATAAATTAATAATCCTCCTGCTCTATCATATCTATCGTAGACAGTAATTTTATATCCATTTTTTCTTAATTGTTCTGCAGCAGCTAAACCAGCAGGACCTGCTCCTATAATTCCTACGCTTTGTTTTTTTTCATTCGTTACCTTAATTGGTTTTACCCAGCCCTCAGCCCAAGCATTATCTGTAATATATTTTTCTACTGATCCAATAGTTACTGTTCCATGACCAGATTGTTCAATTACACAATTTCCCTCGCATAATCTATCTTGGGGGCAAATTCGGCCACACACTTCAGGCATATTGTTTGTGCTTTGGGATAATTCATACGCTTCTTTTAATCTTCCCTCAGCTGTCAGTTTAAGCCAATCTGGTATGTTGTTACTTAAAGGACAATGAACTTGGCAAAAAGGTACTCCACATTGCGAACACCTACTTGACTGTTCTTTGGCTTTTTCATTGATATACTCGTCATAAATTTCATTAAAATCTTTCTTTCTCGTATCAACTTCTCTTTTAGGTGGAGTTTGTTGACCTATTTTAACAAATTTGAGCATTTTATCTGGCATAATATTATTTAAGTTTTGGCAAAATATACCCTGATTTATGTATATAAAGCATAAAATAGGTCATATATATTGACCTTAATTTTTAAATTATTACCGCCAATTAACACGTTTTTAATTATTGCATAGCTATTATGCTTAAATCGAATTGTTTTAAATAAATACTTTATAAGTTACGAAGAAACAATGTTTCAAAATATTATAGAAGTTTTAATTCTCTCCGCAATTCAAGGAATATCTGAATTTCTTCCTATTAGTTCTTCTGCTCATTTAATTTTGGTTTCTACCTTATATGAATTTAAATCCAGTTCTTTGCTTATTGATATCAGCCTCCATCTAGGTTCACTAATAGCTATAATTTATTTTTTTAAAAATGAATTGTTTGATATCAGAAAAAATAAAAGAATTTTAAATTTAATTGTATTAGGATCTATTCCATTAATAATTGTTGGATACATACTTTATAGTACAAATTTAATTTATCAGTTAAGAAATTTAGAAGTCATTGCTTGGACTACTTTAATATTCGCAATTATTTTATACATCTCGGACAAAAATCGATTTGATAAAAAAATTTCTTCAAATTTAAATTTTCAGTCAATAATATTTATAGGTGTTTTCCAAATTTTCTCTCTTGTACCCGGAGTGAGTAGGGCAGGAATTACCATAACAGCTGCGAGAATTTTAAAATTTAATAGAGTAGATTCAAGTAAGATATCTTTTTTACTTTCAATCCCAGCATTAGCTGGAGCTAGTGTCTTAAGTTTAAAAGATGTTTTTGAACAATCAATTCAATTTAATTACTTAGTTGTTATCGCAATTATATCTTCTTTTATTTTTTCTTTTCTAACAGTTAAATTCTTTTTAATTTATATAAATAAATTTTCAATGAATGCGTTTGTAATTTATAGAATAATAATTGCTTTGATTTTATTTAGTTTAGTTTATTAAGTATATTTCTTCTTAACTAAAGGGAGTAATTGAGATAAGAGAACTCCACATAGAATAAAAAAGCATCCAAGTAAATTATTAACATCTAGAATTTGATTTAAAATAAACCAAGCAGCTATAGTGGCAAATACACCTTCAAGAGAAAAAATTATAGCTGCAGGCGCTGGAGTAATATTACGCTGAGCATAAATTTGTAATACAAATGCAAATCCGCCAGATAATATACCTGCGTATAAAATTGAGTAAATTTCCATTAAAATATTACTTAAAATAAATTCTTCATAAATAATTCCAATTATAAATGAAAAAATGGCCACAATTAAAGTCTGTGCAGCTCCTAAGGTAAGTGGAAGATTGTATTTAGTTATAATGATCCCAGTAAAAATAATATGAGTGCTCCAAAATAAAGCTCCTAGAACAACTAAAGTATCTCCCAATCTTACTGTTGCATCATGAAAATTTGTTAATAAATATCCTCCAATTAAACATAGAATTACAGAAGGCCATACACTCCAATGCATTGATTTTTTACCAAACAAAAAAATGATAATCGGTACCATTGGCACATAAAAAATTGTAAAAAAAGCAGCATTTGCAACATCTGTATAAAGCAAAGCAACTTGTTGAAGTGCAGAGCCTAAAAATAAAGAAATTCCAATTAACAATGAATAAATTATGAAAGTTTTTTTATCTAATTTAAATTCTGATTTAAAATTTTTTAATTCAAATAAAATCAAAAGTGGAGTTATGGCTATAAAACCAACAAAAAACCTCACAGCATTAAATGTAAAAGGGCCAATATTATCCATGCCTGTGTCTTGGGCAATAAAAGTTGTTCCCCAAATGAAAGTGCACAATAAGGCACTAAATAATGATATGGATTTACTCATTTTTAATTAGACAGCTAGTTTATAAGCAAAATTTTTGCCTAGGTTTTCTTTTAGATCATTATTAAACCTAGCTGCTTCTGCACCATCAATAATTCTGTGATCATAAGATAAAGAAATTGGGAGCATAGTCCTGGTTTGAAACTTACCATTCATAAAAATTTGTTTTTTTTCTGATCTTCCTACTCCTAATATAGCAACTTCAGGATAATTAATTATAGGGGTAAAAAATGAACCTCCTATACCACCTAAACTCGTAATCGTCATCGAGCCACCAAACAATTCTTTTTTATCAATTTTTAAATTTCTACAAAGTTCACTTACCTCTTTTAATTCTTTACTTATGAGAGAAATTTTTTTGTTATTTGCATTTCTTATTTTTGGAACCATTAATCCATTTGGTGTGTCAACTGCTATCCCAATATGGTAATATTTTTTTAAAGTCATTTTTCCAGTCTCAATTTCGTCGATAGAAGAATTAAAACTAGGAAATTTCTTAAGAGATGCAACTAAAGCCTTTATTATAAAGGCTAGAGGTGTAATTTTAATTTTTTCTCCAGTATACATATCTGTTAATGAACTTCTAAAACTTTCCATCTCCGTTATGTCGGCTTCATCGTGATTTGTAACATGAGGAATTGTTGTCCATGAATTTGTAAGATATTTTGATGATAATTTTTTTACTCTTGGTATGTCTTTAATTTCTATTTCACCAAAATCAGAATGTTCAAATTCGTTTTTAATTTTATCTGGTTTGCTATCTTTTACTACAACGTTGTTTTTTGAATTAGATGAAACAAATTTTTTAATATCATCTTCAACAACCCTGCCATCTTTCTGACTTCCCGCAACTTGATTAATATCTACACCAAGTTCTCTCGCAAATTTTCTAGCTTTTGGACTTGCAGATGAAATATTTGAAATATTATTTTTAGAAAAAGTTTTTTCTTGGATTTCAGTTTTTATTACCTCAATATTTTTTGACTTTTTTTCAATTTCTGTTTTTTCTTTAACCTTTTCCTTTTTCACTTCAGAGGAACTCTCTATAGTTAAAATTAAGTCGCCTTCAGAAACTTTGTCTCCTACTTTTATTTTTAATTTTTTTATTTTACCTTCTAAATTTGATGGTATTTCTACGCTAGATTTATCGCTTTCAATTGTTATTAGAGCATCATTTTTTTTAATTGATTGACCTTCAGAAACTAATACCTCAATAACCTCAACATCTTTAAAATCTCCAATATTAGGTACTTTAATCTCAGTTTCTGACATTTATAATTTTGTTGGCATTGGTTTATTACTATCAATATTATACTTCTTAATTGCATCTTTTGCATATTTAGAGGTTATAAGTTGTTCTTTTGCCAAAATACTTAAACCATAAGCAACCAAATGTTCTTTATCTACCTCAAAAAATTTTCTTAAATTTTTTCTTGTATCACTTCTTCCAAAACCATCTGCTCCTAATGAATAAAAACTTTTATTAGTATAAGATCTGATTTGATCTGAATTCATTCTCATATAATCAGATGCAGCCATAATTGGGCCCTCTGTTTTGCCCAGGCATTGCTCAACATAAGATTTTTTAGGTTCTTTATCTGGGTTCAAAAGATTATATCTTTCTACTTCCATTCCATCTTTTCTTAATTCATTAAAACTTGTTACACTCCATATCTCGCTATCAATTTGATAATCATTTTGCAAAATCTCTGCAGCAGACATCATTTCCCTTAAGATTGTTCCTGATCCTAAAAGTTGGATTTTAGTTTTTTTGTATTTGTTAAATTCTTTTATTTTATACATACCTTTTAAAATGCCTTCCTCACAATTTTTATCTTTCG
>CACJMR010000007.1 GCA_902594605.1 uncultured Pelagibacteraceae bacterium | reverse complement strand
CTGGTTCTACACCGTTTCTTAAATCTATTGCTACCCTGATGCCTTCTCTGTTGGATTCGTCTCTAATATCCTTTATACCTTCGATCTTTTTTTCTCTCA
Source organism: uncultured Pelagibacteraceae bacterium (assembly GCA_902594605.1). GTDB lineage: Bacteria > Pseudomonadota > Alphaproteobacteria > Pelagibacterales > Pelagibacteraceae > Pelagibacter. Next base: position 28,635 of record CACJMR010000007.1, on the reverse strand, counting down.
CTAGCTGAGCAATCCTTTCGTTTAAAACAGATTTGTTAACTTGATACGGTATAGAAGTTATTACCAGTCTTTCACGACCATTTTTTTGTTGTTCAATTGAAATTTCACCTCTTATCTTAAAGGATCCTCTTCCTTTGTTGTACCCTTGTTTAATTATATCTTTGCCAATAATTACACCACCAGTTGGAAAATCTGGACCAGGTATATGTTTCATTAACTCCCTAATTTTAATATCTTTATTATCAATTAAGGCTAAAGCACCATCAATAATTTCACCTAAATTATGAGGAGGTATGCTTGTTGCCATACCAACAGCGATACCACCGGCTCCATTTACCAATAAATTTGGAAACTGTGCAGGCAAAACACTAGGTTCTTTCTCAGTTTCATCGTAATTACTTTTGAAAGAAATTGTATTTTTTTCAATATCATCAATCAGATATTGAGAAACCTTAGATAAGCGAGTTTCCGTATATCTCATTGCTGCAGCAGGATCGCCATCTATAGAACCAAAATTTCCTTGGCCTTGAATTAACGGTAGACTCATGGAGAAATCTTGTACCATTCTTACCAAAGCATCATAGACAGACTGATCACCATGAGGGTGATATTTACCAATAACATCTCCAACTATTCTTGCAGATTTTCTGAATTGTTTAGACCAATCGTATCCACCTTTATACATAGCATACAAAATTCTTCTATGAACAGGTTTTAACCCATCCCTTACATCAGGAAGTGCACGACTTACAATTACACTCATTGCATAAGAAAGATATGATGAGCTCATCTCATCATGCATTGAGATTAATTTTATATTTTTATCTTTAAACTCTTCAGTATTTTTCATAGAAGTTAAAATGGAATTTCATCATCCATATCTGACACTTGTGAAGAATCCTCAATGTTATTTTGTTGAGTTGTGTCATTTTGAATTCCACCACCAGAATTTCCCCCGCCCAACATCGTAAGTGAAGAATTATATCCTTGTATAACTATTTCAGTTGAATATTTGTCTTGTCCCGATTGTTCATCTTTCCATTTTCTTGTTGTAAGTTGTCCCTCAATATAAACTTGAGCTCCTTTTTTTAAGTATTGTTGAACAACGTTTACTAAACCTTCGTTAAATACAACTATACGGTGCCACTCAGTTTTTTCTTTTCTTTCTCCTGTATTTTTATCTTTCCAGGATTGACTTGTTGCAAGGCTTAATCTGGCTACACTTTTACCATTTACCATTTGCTTAATCTCAGGATCTGCGCCCAAACGACCAATTAATAATACTTTATTTAAACTTCCAGCCATAATATTTAATATTTGTTAAATTAGTTAATTAGAATTATATCACAATTCTTCTGAATATTAATTTTATTAACTCAAAGCAACTAAAATTATGATGAAAAAGATAGTTATTAAGGGCGCTAAAGAACATAATTTAAAGAATGTTACTGTAGAGATTCCAAAAGACAAATTTGTGGTCATAACGGGGCTGTCTGGGTCTGGAAAATCATCTTTAGCTTTTGATACTATTTATGCAGAAGGTCAAAGAAGGTATGTAGAAAGTTTATCTGCCTATGCACGTCAATTTTTAGATAAAATGAAAAAACCAAATGTTGATTTAATAGAGGGATTAAGTCCAGCTATTGCAATCGAGCAAAAAAATACCTCAAAAAACCCAAGATCTACTGTTGCAACTGTAACAGAAATTTATGATTACATGAGGGTTTTATATGCTAGAGCAGGTATCCCCTATTCACCATTTACAGGTAAAGCAATAACCTCTCAAACAATTACTCAAATAGTAGATTTAGTTAAAAAATTACCAAAAAAATCAACAATATATATTTACGCTCCAGTGGTAAGAGGTCGTAAGGGTGAATATAAAAAAGATATTTTAAGTTACAAAAGAAGAGGTTTTAGAAAAATTAAAATTGATAATGTTTTATATGATATAGAAAAATCACCCAACCTAGATAAAAAACTTAAACACGATATTTCAGTCTTAGTTGATAGAATAGTTTTGAATTCAAAACTTGGCAACAGGTTAGCTGAAAGTATTGAAACGGCTGTAAATTTAGCCAACGGTTTAGTTTTTGTAGAATATGAAGATGAAACACTTCCTCAAAAATTTAGAAAAATTGAAAAATTAATTTACTCTACAAAGTTTGCATGTCCTGAGAGCGGTTTTACAATTGAGGAAATTGAGCCAAGACTTTTTTCATTTAATAGTCCCTATGGAGCTTGTGAAGAGTGTGAAGGAATTGGTATGAAGTTAAATGTTGATCCAAATTTAGTTGTTCCTGATGAAAGAAAAACTTTAGCAGATGGAGCAATAGAACCTTGGTCAAAATCAACCACATTATATTATGCTCAAACTTTAGCATCTTTAGCAAAACATTATGGTTTTTCTTTAGATGAAAAATGGAAAAAATTACCAAAAAAAATAAAAGATATTATTCTTTATGGTTCAGATGAAGATGAGATTAAATTTAATTATGACGATGGATACGAGAAATATTCTTATAAAAAAACTTTTGAAGGTGTAATTAATAATCTTGAACGAAGATTTTTAGAGTCTGATAGCGAATGGAAAAGAGAAGCAATAGCTGAATATCAATCTGATACTGCCTGTGAAGCCTGTAATGGTGATAGATTAAAAGAAGAAGCATTATGTGTAAAAATTAATGATCTTAATATTAGTGAAGTAACAAAAAAATCTATTTTAGATGCAGCAGAATGGTTTAAAAATTTAGAAAATAATCTTGATAAAAGACAATTTAAAATAGCTGAACATGTTTTAAAAGAAATCAATGAAAGATTAAATTTTCTTTTAAATGTTGGTCTAGATTATTTAACATTGTCTAGAGAGTCTGGAACTTTGTCAGGTGGTGAAGCTCAAAGAATAAGGTTGGCTTCACAGATTGGATCTGGTTTAACTGGTGTTTTATACGTTTTGGATGAACCTTCAATCGGATTACATCAAAAAGACAACGTTAAACTGATTAATGCACTAAAAAGATTACGAGATCTAGGTAATACTGTTATTGTTGTAGAGCATGACACTGAGACAATGGAAAATGCAGATCATATTATTGATCTAGGTCCTGAAGCTGGAAGTAATGGCGGTGAGATAACTGCACAAGGATCATATGATGAGATTAAAAAAGATAAAAGTAGTATTACAGGTCAATATCTTGCGAATAAAAAAATAATTGAAATTCCAAAATCACGTCGTTTAGCTAAAAATGGAAGATTTGTAGAGATCAATGGTGCAAGTGGAAATAATCTAAATAATGTAAATCTTAAAATTCCAACTGGAACATTTACATGTGTTACTGGTGTTTCTGGAAGTGGAAAATCTACCCTAATATTACAAACACTATTTCATGCTTTAAATTTAACTTTAAATAATAAAGCAAGAAAAGCACCTAAATCATTTAAAGGTTACAAGGGCGTAGAGTTAATTGATAAAATAATTGATATTGACCAATCTCCTATTGGAAGAACCCCTAGATCAAATCCAGCAACATATACAGGAGCTTTTGGGCCTATTAGAGATTGGTTTACAAGCCTACCAGAGTCTAAAACAAGAGGATATAAACCAGGAAGATTTTCTTTTAATGTTAAGGGAGGTAGGTGTGAAGCTTGTGAGGGTGATGGTGTAATTACATATGAAATGCATTTTTTACCTGATGTTTATATACAGTGTGATGAATGTAAGGGTACCAGGTATAATAGAGAAACTTTAGAGATTAAATTTAAAGGTAAAAGTATTGCTGATGTTTTGGATATGTCAGTTGATGAAGGGTGTGAGTATTTTGAAAATATATCTAATATAAAAACAAAATTATTAACTCTTAAAAAAGTTGGATTGGGTTATATAAAAATCGGTCAACAAGCAACTACCCTATCAGGAGGTGAAGCTCAACGAATTAAGCTTGCAAAAGAACTTTCAAAAAGATCAACAGGAAGAACAATGTATATATTAGATGAACCAACTACAGGTTTGCATCAACATGATATTAAAAAACTTTTGGAAATACTTCACACATTTGTAAAACTTGGAAATACAGTAGTTGTGATTGAGCATAATTTAGATGTAATTAAAACAGCAGATTACATTGTTGATATGGGTCCTGAGGGTGGTATAAAAGGAGGTAATATTGTCGCCGAAGGGAAACCCGAAGAAATATGCAAAGTTAAAGAGAGTTATACCGGTCAATTTTTGAAACCTCTCTTAACTTAGATTTAACAACTTAAAAAAATTGAAAAATTAGTGTATATTTAGAAAGAATCATGAGCAACTTATTGTCATCATTATCAAAAACAATCCACGTATCACTTGCGTTAGCAATTATTTTGTTTTTAGGATTATTTTATTTAAACGATGGAATTGCTTTTGATACTTTATTCTGGAGCTGGTTGTTTAGATACATTCATGTGATTGTTGCAATTATGTGGATTGGATTATTGTGGTATTTCAATTTTGTTCAAATTCCAAATATGGGAAAAATTCCAGATGAACAAAAACCAGCTATTGGTAAAGTAATAGCACCAGCTGCATTATTTTACTTTAGATGGGCTGCTGCACTTACTGTTCTTTCAGGTTTAATACTTGCTCTTCTTAATGGATATCTTCATGATGCAATGACTTTAAGCATTGTTTCAGGTGTACCAAAACATACTGCAATTGGAATTGGAATGTGGCTAGGGATTATAATGGCATTTAATGTATGGTTTGTAATTTGGCCAAATCAAAAAAGAGCTTTAGGAATAGTTGAAAGTGATGCTGACACTAAGGCAAAGTCGGCTAAAACTGCAATGCTTTTCTCAAGAACAAATACTCTTTTATCATTGCCAATGTTGCTTACAATGGTAATTGCTCAAAACTTATATTAAATTACTTTTTATCGTCTTCCCTTAGAACAGTTTTTTGAGAAACTCTTAGTCTAACCAAAACAGTATTAGCTATATAAATAGAAGAATAAGTTCCAAAAACAACACCGAGTATCATTGCTAGTGAAAAACCTTTTAAAATTTCTCCACCAAAAAAATAAATTGCTAATAAAGCAAGTAAAGTAGTTGCAGATGTTATGATTGTTCTTGATAAAGTTTCATTAATTGAAATATTTGTTAATTCAAAAATTTTAATATCTGAATATTTTCTTAGATTTTCTCTGACACGATCGAAAATGACCACTGTATCATTCATAGAGTATCCTACTATTGTTAATACAGCCGCTATAATTGATAAGTTTATTTCTAAACTAAATAGTGAAAAAACCCCAAGTGTTACAATTACATCATGAAATAAAGCTAGAATTGCGCCTAGACTAAATTGCCATTCAAATCTAATCCAAATGTAAAACAGCATTAATGCTAATGACAAAGATATTGCTATTATTCCTGATTTTAATAATTCAGCACTTACTTTTGGACCAACATTTTCAACTCTTCTAAAATCATAATTGTTTCCAAAAGATTTATCTAAGTTAGCTTTAATTTCCTCAATAATGTTCTTTTTATTGTCTTTATTTTCAAATTTCACTAAAAAATCAGTATCATTACCAAATTTCTTTACTGAAACATCTCCTAAGTCCATTTGATTAAATCTATCTCTTAATGAACTAACATTTATTTTTGAGTCTGAGGCTCTTAATTCAATTAATGTACCACCTTTGAAATCTATCCCAAAATTAAGTCCTTTAAATATTAACAATAATAATGAAACAACAATCAAAACTGATGATAATAAATTAAAGTGATTATAATATTTATTAAAAGCAATCATTAAATTAATTTTTCTTTATTTTTATTTCTTGATACATAAATACTAGTGAATAATCTTGCTATAAAATAAACTGAAAATAGTGTTGTAAAAATTCCAACTCCTAGGGTTACAGCAAAACCTTTTACTGGGCCTGAGCCCATAAAAAATAAAATAATTGCAGCTAATAATGTAGTAATATTAGCATCTAAAATTGCTGTTCTAGATTTAGTATAACCTCCATCAAAAGCTAGGATGTTGTTAGTCTCGTCTTTTAATTCTTCTTTAATCCTCTCAAAAATTAAAACATTAGCATCAACTGCCATACCTACAGTAAGGATAATTCCTGCAATACCAGGCAATGTTAAAGTTGCTTCAAATAAAGTTAAAACACCTAAAAGAATAAACAAATTAACTATTAATGTTACATTGGTTATTAATCCAAAAATTTTATATTTTACGAACATAAAAATTATCACCAACATAAAGCCTATGGCTAAAGCAATCATTCCTGCATTAATTGAGTCTTGTCCAAGATCCGGTCCGACCGTTCTTTCCTCAATTATTTCTAATGGAGCCGGTAATGCTCCTGATCTTAATAATAAAGCTAGATCAGTTGCTGTTTGAAAAGTAAAGCCACCACTTATTTGACCAGATCCACTGGCAATCGTATCTCTAACTACAGGTGCGCTAATAATTTTACCATCTAAAACAATTGCTAATTGCTTTCCAATACCAGTTGAAGTTGCCTTACCAAATCTTTTTGCGCCTACTCTATCTAAAGTGAATGAAACAATTGTTTGGTTAGCTTGCGTATCCATTTTTGGTTGAGCATCAAGTAAGTTTTCACCGCTTATTATAATTCTTTTACTAACTGTGGCTTCTTCTAGACCATTTTCAAATTTTAACTTTTCAACTCCAAAACGATCATTTTCGTCATTCGTTACAAATCTAAAAGTAAGGTTTGCAGTTTTACCAAGTAATGATTTTATTCTCATTGGATCATCTAATCCGGGAAGCTCTACTAAAATTCGGTTGTTTCCTCTTTTGAGTATGTTTGGCTCATTAGTTCCGACCTCATCTACTCTTCTTCTGACTATTTCTATAGCTTGATCTTGAGAAGAAGTTTTAAGTTTAATTAAACCCTGTCTTGAAAAATTAACTTTAAAATTTAAACCTGTGTCTTCAATTTCTAACTGATGTGATTTAAATCTTGGGTAATAAGGGTTAAGGTCACTATTTTCGTCCTGAAAAACATCTAAGACAGATTGCTTATCATTATCTTTTACATTAAAAAAAATATTCTGATTATCTATTTTTATATTGTTGATTTTAATATTTTTTTCTTTGAAGTAATTTCTTATTGTTGTTGTTAGGTTTTGTAATTTTTGTTCAATTACAGGTTCATTATCAATTTCAAGTAATAGATATGATCCACCCTGAAGGTCTAATCCTAGATTAATTTTTTTATCAAAAAAATTATCATCAAATTTAAAAAGATTTGATGAAGCAATTAAAATAAATAAAACTGAAAAAAGAGCTATAAATAAAATTCTTAACTTAGAAAAATAAAGCACTTAACTAAAAATAATTATTTTTTAACTTCTTGTGTATTTGTATTAACAAGACTTTGAATACCTGTTGATTTAACTATCTCAACCTTTACGTTTTCAGCAATTTCAACTTCAACTTTATCATTGTCTATAAGTCTCTCCACTGTACCTGTAATTCCACCAGAAGTAACAACCTTGTCACCTCTCTTAAGACTTTCAACCATTGCTTTGTGCTCTTTAACTTTTTTTTGCTGTGGTCTGATTAAGAAAAAATAAAAAATAACAAATATTAAAATTAGCGGTATAAATTGTCCTATTCCTGAGCCTTCCATAAATCTCCTTATAAATTATGTGAATACTTATACTATCTGTGTAATTAAAACAACTTTATTTAGCTGAAATCAATTCCAAATTATTCATATACGGTCGCAGAACCTTAGGTACTTTAATCGAACCATCTTTTTGTTGATAATTTTCTAATACAGCAATTAATGTTCTGCCCACTGCTAAACCACTTCCATTTAGTGTTCCAACAAAAACAGTTTCTTTGTTTTTATTTTTATATCTTGATTTCATTCTTTGTGCTTGAAATGTTGAACAAGAAGAACATGATGAAATTTCACGATACTTGTTCTCTGATGGTAACCAAACTTCAATATCATAAGTTTTTTCTGCACTGAAACCCATATCACCTGAACATAAAATTACTTTTCTATAAGGTAACTCTAGCTTATCCAGAATATCTGTTGCACAGTTTGTCATTCTCTCTAATTCTTCAAGGCAATTTTCTTTTTCTACAATGCTGACCATCTCAACTTTATAAAATTGATGCTGTCTAATCATTCCTTTAGTATCTTTTCCATAACTGCCAGCTTCTTTTCTAAAACAAGGTGTTGAAGCAACAAATCTCATTGGTAAATCTTTTTGATCAACAATTTTATCTTTAACAATGTTTGTTAAAATTACTTCAGCAGTTGGAATTAAAAATTTTCTATCGGATCCTTCATCAAACTTTATTTCAAATTGATCGTTTTCAAATTTTGGTAATTGGCCTGTTCCAAACATCGTATTATCAGAGGCAATCAATGGAGGTGAAATCTCTTGATAATCATTTTGAACAATATGAGTATCTAACATAAAGTTAGATAAAGCTCGTTCTAGTAATGCTAAATCTTTTTTAACAAAAACAAATCTTGATCCAGTTGTTTTTGTTGCAAGATCAAAATCAAGCATGTCTAAATTTTCACCAAGTTCATAATGAGATTTGGGTTTAAAATCAAATTCAGGAACTCTCCCTGCTTTTAAAACTTCCACGTTGTCATTTTCATCTTTTCCATTTGGAACATCTCGATGAGGTATGTTTGGTATACTTGATAAAATATTATCTAATTCAGTTTTAGTATTTTTTTGTTGCTCAGAAATCTTCTCTAATTCATTAGATATTTCTTTAGATTTTTTAAATAAACTTTCATCTTTAGATTTTGAAATATCTTTTTTTTCCTTTTCTAAGTTTTCTTTCTTTTGAATTAAATCTCTATTTAACTCGTCAAGCTTTTTTAAATTATTAAAATCAATTTTAACTGAACGTTTTTCAAGATCTTTTTCAAATTTTGAAAAATCTTTTCTAATTTCTTTTAAATTATGCATCAGTTTTTTCTAAATTTTTGTTTTCTATAAATTTTACTGAAAATATTGATAATTCATATAAAATTAATAAAGGAATAGCTAAACCTATTTGAGTAATTGGATCTGGTGGCGTAAGTAATGCAGCAGCAGCAAATATAATTACTACAACATACTTTCTTCTTTCTTTTAAAAATTGACTGTCAACAACACCTATTCTTGCTAACAAACTTAAGACAATAGGTAGTTGGAAACTTATTCCAAATGCAAAAATTAGCTTCATAACAAGTGACAAATATTCATTTACTTTGGCTTCTAATTGAATTGGTAAACTTGTAGACATCCCTGTACTTTCAAATGATAAAAAGAATTTAATAGCTAGAGGCATTATCAAATAGTAAACAAGCATACCTCCCAAAAAGAAAAGGATGGGTGTTAATACAAGATATGGGAGTATGGCAACTTTTTCATGTTTATATAAACCTGGAGCAATAAATTTCCATATTTGCATTAGAATAAAAGGACAAGTTACGAAAAAAGCTGTGAAAAAAGATACCTTAATATACGTTAAAAAAGTTTCCTGTAAGGCTGTAAAAATAAGCCTTCTATCAGATCCATCATCTTTTACAGCTTGAGCAAAGGGATCAACTAAAAAACCATAAATGTGTTCTGCAAAAATATAACAAATAACAAAAAAGATTATTAAAAATATAAAACTATGTATTAATCTTTTTCTTAGTTCTGTTAGATGGCTAACAAATCCACCTTCATTTTCTTCATTGCTCATCTTTTTTAGTTTCTTTTTTTATTTCATTATCAATTTTTTCTTCATCAATTTCTAAATTAGAAACTTCATTTTGAATGTTACTTACATATCTTTTTGCAGTTCCTATCCAAGAACCAGCTTTCTTTAACATGATTGGAAAATCTTTTGGGCCAAGAACAACAATTGCAATACCAACAACAATTAATATCTCAAACCAACCAATAGTAGGCATGTGATTTAATCTTTGTTTTCTGAGTCTTTATTTTCGTCGGAAATATTTTTTGGCTCTGTATCGTCAGTAACATCTGACGCCATTCCTTTTTTAAAACTTTTAATTCCCTTAGCTACATCACCCATCAGACTAGAAATTTTACCTCGTCCAAATAATAAGACTACTAATATAACTACGATTGCAATTTGCCAAATTCCTATGCTCATAAAAAACTTATAACCTTTTTATGATTAATTTAAAAGTTACTTTTTTGTTAATCTTTCTCTTCTGTATCAAGAGTACTATTTAACATCTCGTCAATATTAGAATAAATATCCTCTTTTTTTTCTTCTTGTTTTTCTTTGTAGAATTTTCCTGTTCCAAAAATTGCATTATCAATACTAGAACTATCAATTAAACCAGCTGCACCTAATTCATCAATTGTTGGTAAATCAGATAATTTTTGGAGATTAAAATGACTTAAAAATTCGTCAGTTGTTACATATTGAATTGGCCTACCTGGTACATCTTTACGACCACCTGGCTTGACCCAATTAAGCTCCATCAATATTTCAAGAGTATTTGTACCAAAGGCAACACCTCTTATTTCTTCAATCTCTGCTCTAGTTACTGGTTGATGATATACAATTATAGCCAAAGTCTCCACTGCAGCTCTAGAAAGTTTCTTTTCTACTGTCTTCTCTTGTGACATGATATTTGATAAATTAGGTGAAGTTCTAAACGACCACTTATCCTTAATACAAACCAGATTAATTCCACGTTTAGAGTATTCTTGCTGCAACTTTTCTAATGATTTAGAGACGCTACCTTTTTTAGAAACTTTACTTTCAATTGTATCAACATCTAATGGTTCAGCAGCAGCAAAAATAACTGCTTCAATTTCTTTTTCTAAATCAGATAACTTAGAAGGAAATTTAACAATATTATCTTTTGTAATCTTTTCTTTTTTAATCATTATTTTCCTTTACATAAATATCATCAAATAACTTATCTTGTTTCATAGTTAAATTTCCCTCTTTAACTAACTCTAAAGATCCAGCAAATATTCCTGCTTTACCAGTACGTTTATATTTTGAATTACTTTTAAAATTTTGAGGAATTAAATCATCTAATTTCTTCCAATCAATTAATTTGCCAAAAAATTCTCTTATTGTTTTAATTCCATCTTCTGTAGTAAATACAGGCAATTTAGGAATATTCATTTTTTGAAAATCCTTAGTCATAATAATTGTTGAATATGACTTGAGAAGCTCAAACAAACTTAAATTATATTCTGTGCTATAAATAGATCTTATATTTCCCTTCATTCCTCTTGATCGAATTTCTCTTCCCAATCTTTTCCTTTTTAACATTTGTGCAGAAAGCAATCTTATCAATTCTAATTTTTTAAGTTGTAATTTTAATTTTTCAGCAACTTCTTGAACTTTAAATTCTTCTTCTGGTGTTCCTGGAAGTAATAATTTAGATTTTAAATAAGCTAACCAAATTGCCATTAATAAATATTCTGACGCAATTTCTAAATTTAAATCTTTTTCTTTTGTAATGTAATCGTGAAACTGATCTGCTAACTTTGTAATTGATATCTCTTCAAGATCTACCTTTTGAGCTTTTGCTAAATCTAAAAGGACATCTAGAGGGCCATTATAATTATTAATATTAACATTAAATAAAGCAGAATCAGAAATAGTCATGCTCAGATATTAACTTAAAATTTTATAAAATAGCGATGTTTTTTTTATAATAAAATTACTAACCTTTGGTGAATTATCACCAACTACCTTCATTTCAGACAATTTGCCATTACAATGAAGTGCAAGATTACAACCTGCACTAAACATTTTAATAGTATTAGTTTTTAAATCATCTTTTAAACTTTTCATTGATAAATCATCTGAAATTAAAATATTTTTAAAGCCAATTTTTTTTCTAATTAAATTTATAATTTTTTTAGAGTGAGTAGCTGTATTTAATCTATCAATGCTTCGATATATTACATGTGCTGTCATTGCAAAATAGCTTTGTTTTTTCTTGAATGGAAAAAAATCATTTTTATTCAAATAATTTAAGTTTTTAGTAACTATAGGAGTAAATTTATGACTATCTACCTTAGCTAATCCATGCCCTGGTATATGCTTCATCACAGTTCCAATAGAATTTTCGTGAAAATAATTAATACAAATATCTCCAATTTTAGAGACATTTTTTTTATTTTTTGAAAAAGACCTATCACCAATAATGTTGCTAGCTCCTTTAACACGAAGGTCTAAAACAGGAACGGTATTTATATTAACACCGATTGATTTAAGTAAATACGAAGTCTTATCGATAAATAATTTATAAATAATATTAAATTTTTTCTTATCTTTTGTGAATAAATTGCCAAAATATTCAGAGGTTAAATTATCAAATGAGATAATTTTACTTAATCGATTTACTCGGCCACCTTCTTGATCAATTAGTATTGGGTATTTTTTATCTTTAAATATCTTTTTTATTTTATCAGTTAATTTTTTAGTTTGTTCAATTGAACTTATGTTTCTTGAAAATAAAATAACTCCCCATGGTTTATATTTCCTTAAAAAAGTAATCTCTTTCTTGGATAATATTGATGATTTTAAACCAACAATAAAGGCTCTTCTATTCTTAATCATTCTCTAAAAGTTTCCAAAAATTAAACTTTTTTTTCTTTTTTTTATTTGTTTGCTTAACGTATTCTATTACATTTTGTGTGTCGTTTTCCAAAACAGGTAGATTTTTTGAATATAATTTAATTTTTTCATCATTATTTTTATAAGATCTGTATGATTTTTTCTTATTTTCATCTGAAAAATAATATCTACCAGTCAAAAAAATAAACAAAGCAATTACAATAATAAAGATTAAATACTTAATTTCTTTTAGCATTACATTTTATCTGGTGTATCTACACCAACTATATCCATTCCTGATTTTACAACGTTAGATATTACTTTTAAAAAAATTAATTTATCTGGTGAAACTGTTTTTTGATCATTAATAAATCTTTTTTCTGGGTTTTGTTTACCAAGATTCCAATACGAATGGAATTCTGAAGCAAGATCATATAAATAAACTGGTATTCTGTGTGGTTCTAATTTTGAACTAGCTGCATCGATACATTTTGGCCATTCTGAAATCTTTTTTAAAATTTTGATCTCATCATTTGAGTATTCAAAACTAAAATCATCTAATTCAATTTTTGAATTTAAATCTTTATCAATATGTCTAAAGACAGATGAAATTCTAGCATAACAATATTGAACATAATATAACGGATTATCTTTTGATTTTTCTTTAACAGCATCAAAATCAAAATCTAATTCTACATCACTACTCCTGTTAAGCATAATAAACCTAGTTGCATCTTTTCCAACTTCTTTAATTAAATCATCAACCGTAATGTAGTCACCTTTTCTTTTAGACATCTTAAATGGTTTGTTATCTTTAATTAATTTTACAAGCTGACTAATTTTACAAATCAATTTATCTTTTTTTCCTGATAGTGCTTCAACTGAGGATGAAATTCTTTTGATGTAACCAGCATGATCTGCGCCAAGAATATTTATTAAATAATCAAATTTACGATCTACTTTATTTTTATGATATGCAACATCACTTGCAAAATAAGTCCATGTTCCATCTGACTTTTGTAATGCTCTATCTTTATCGTCACCAAAGTCAGTAGATTTAAAAAGTAACTGTTCTCTTTCTACCCAGTTTTTATCATCTTCCCCAGCTGGAGCTTTAATTTTTCCTTTGTATACAAATTTATTCTTTTCTAAAAATTTTATTACACTCTCTACTTCTTTGTTTGAAACAATACTTTTTTCACTAACGAAATTATCGTGATTAATTCCTAAACTCTTAAGGTTTTTTTTAATCAAAAGTAGCGCCTGTTCTATAGATAAAGCTGATAACTTATCGCTTGTTTCCTCATAGTTATCAAAATTTAGATCTGAATTATCCGAAACTATATTTTTTGCAAAATCAACTAAATAATCTCCTGGATATAGATCAGGGTTATCCTGAGGAAATGTTTCATTAAATTTTATTTCCCTAATTCTAAAGTATACTGATTTTGTAAAATTTATAATTTGGTTACCATAATCATTTACATAATACTCTTTTGTAACCTTATGTTTATTAAATATTAACACATTAGATATAACATCACCTAGAATAGCCCCTCTACAGTGACCAACATGCAAAGGTCCTGTTGGGTTGGCTGATACGAATTCAACTAAGTAATTATTTTTTTTCTCTTTCTCGTTAATTCCAAATTTTTCAGCGTTATCAATAATTTCTTTAATAAAGTTTGACCAAAAAGATGGCTTAAATTTAATATTTATGAAACCAGGTTTAGCAACGGATATATTGTCTATTTGATCATCGTTATTTTTGATTTCATGTGCAAGTTTTTCTGCCAATTCTATTGGTGAGGTTTTATTTAGTTTGGATAAAACCATTGCAACATTAGTTGAAATATCACAATCAAATTTTGGAGGTGGTATTTCCGCATTAATACCATTGAAACTTTCTGGAACGATAAGTTGATTTTTTTTACTAAGTTCAACAATAATAGATTTAATTTTATCTAAATATAATTCAAAAATATTCATTTATTATCGTTATAAAGGTTAATTGCGTATCTGTCTGTCATACCAGATATAAAATCTGAAATAGCTCTATATTTGTCTTTAGTCAATTGCTCTTTAGTAAGAAATTTTCTAGGATTTGATTTAATTATTTTAAATAATTTCTTAATTATCATTTTACCTCTTTGATTCTTATTAAGTACCGATTTATTGTCATACATTCTATATCTTAAAAATGATCTAATTTCTTTTTCTGAATTTTCTATTCTACCTGAAAAAGAAACTATTAATTGATTTGATTTTGATACATCTTTTAATGATTTAATTTTAAATTTTTTAATATTTTTTTCTGTATTACTTAGTAAATCTCTTATCATAATATCTATTGAGTCTCTTATGATTTGGTAAATAGCAATTTTATAATTTTTTTTATTAATTTTATTTTTATATCTTTTGTAAATATTTTTGAAAAAATCTAATTCTACTAATTCTTCAAGCTTAAATAGGTTTGCTTTAATTCCATCCTGAATATCATGATTATTATAGGCAATATCATCTGATATTGCTGATATTTGAGCTTCTAATGATGGATAGGTATTAAAGTTAATCTTATTTTTGAAAACTTTTGATCCAATTAGTTTGTTGATCATGCTTAGATCATCTACTGGTCCATTATGTTTTAAAAGTCCTTCTAAAGTTTCAAGAGTTAAATTTAATCCAGCAAATTTAAAATATTTATTCTCTAAAAACATTACTATTCTTAATGTCTGAAGATTGTGATCAAAGCCTCCATAATTTTGCATGCATTCATCTAAAGCATCCTCTCCTGCATGGCCAAATGGGGTATGACCTAAATCATGAGCAAGACTTAAGGTTTCAGCTAAATCTTCATTTAATTTTAGATATTTTGCAATTGATCTTGCTATTTGAGCTACCTCAATAGAATGAGTAATCCTTGTTCTAAAATGATCCCCCTCTGTGTTAACAAATACTTGGGTTTTGTGCTTTAATCTTCTAAATGATGCGCTGTGAATTATACGATCTCTGTCACGTTGAAAAGGAGATCTATATTTTGAATTAGCTTCTTTATTAAGTCTGCCTTTACTTTTAAATACGCCTAACAAAGTGTCTTTTTTCATCCTTTAATTTAAATAATTAAGTATTATATTAGTAATATCAGTGTTCAAACATGATTAAAGAAATTAAATTTACGGATAAAGCGTTAAAACAAATAGATAATTTGTTGTCAAAAAAAGATAAAGGATCATTCTTCAGAATCGCTATCAAAGGTGGAGGGTGTTCTGGCTTTCAATATGAATTTACATTTGATAAATCAAAACAAGATGATGATTTAAATTATCAAAATATTTTAATTGATAAAACTTCAGCTGATTTGCTTAAAGGATCTGAGGTTGATTATGTGTCTGAACTAATAGGTGAACAATTCAAAATTTCTAATCCACAAACCAAATCTTCATGTGGTTGTGGAGTGTCCTTCTCGCTTTAATGCTCATTTCATCTTGGAATGTAAACTCGGTAAGAGCAAGAATTGATAATATCAAAAGCTATTTATTAAAATATAAACCTGATATTTTAATGATGCAGGAAATCAAAACTGAAGATGTTAATTTTCCATATGATGATTTTTCATCAATGGACTATGAAAGTCATGTATTTGGTCAAAAAAGTTACAATGGTGTAGCGATCATCTCAAAAAATAAATTAAAAAATGTCAAAACAGATTTAATCAAGGATAAGTTAAAACAATCAAGAATAATTTCAGCTGAATTTGAACATAAGAAAAAAAATATACAATTAATAAATATTTACACCCCTAATGGTAATCCTGTAGATACTGAAAAATATGATTATAAAAAAGATTGGCTTAATCAACTAATAAAGCAATTAAAAACTTTATCTAAAAAAAATTCAAATATTATTTTAGCTGGTGATTTCAATATTATCCCTTCAGCAGAAGATGTTTATAATGTTAAAAGTTTCGAAGACGATGCTTTATACAGACTTGAAATAAGAAAAAAATTTAGAGAAATGATTAATCTTGGTTTTAATGATGTCTACAGACATTTTTATGAAGATAAAGAAGGATATACATTTTGGGATTATATGAGAGGCGCATGGCAAAAAAATAATGGCATGAGGATTGATCATTTTTTAGTTTCAAATTCTATAATTGATCAAATCAAAGATATTAATATTAATAAAGATCCACGTGGAAGAGAAAAGCCCTCTGATCACACACCAATCGAGATTAATTTAGCTTAAAGATTTAATTTTATTTACTAATTCTTCGTTAATATTTCTTGGACCAGTGTCCATTCTATTCTTATGACGTCTTTCTCCAGGTAATCTTACATCACCCATTGATTTCATTTTTTCAAAAAATTCCTCAGCATGTTTTTGCCAATTAGTACCGGATGTTTTATCAGGGTTAATGGCTAGTATGAATTCACCGCCACTTGGAGGACCTCCATCATTATTATCTTTAGCAGCAGTTTCAAAACTAAAATTATCTCCAACTAATGCACCTGCCATTAATTCTACCATCATTGCAATTGCAGATCCCTTGTAACCACCAAAGGGTAATAAAACTCCACCATCAGCAATTTCCCCTGGATCAGTTGTTTCTTTACCATCTTTAGTTAAACCAGTACCAAGTGGAACTTTGTGCCCTTCTCTTTTAGCAACTTGAACTTCTCCCATTGCCATTGAAGCAGTTGCCATATCATAAACAACTGGTGTTTTACCTGGACGTGGCCAAGCAAATGAAATTGGGTTTGTTCCAAATAAAGGTTTTATGGCACCGGCAGGTGCTACAGCAGGCTTATATGATGTACAAGCAAATGCTACCAAGCCTTCCTCTGCTAATTTTTCTGTTTCAGGCCACATAGCAGCCATATGATGTGAATTATTTATTGCTAATACCGCAACACCATTTTCTTTTGCAGCTTTTGCTAATTCAGGCAATCCTTTATTTAATACAACAGGTGCTAAACAATTATTTCCTTCAACTTTAATTACCGATGGAGATATTTTTTTTACTTCAGGTTTACCTTTTCCATTTATCTTTCCACCTTTAAGACCTGTTACATAAGCTGGCAATCTAAATAAACCGTGTGATACAGAACCATCTCTTTCAGCGTTTCTGATTAAGTCAGATAAAATTGATGCTGTTTCATCATCACAACCGTTAGCTAAAAGTGTTTTTTTAGCTAGTTCAAATATTTCGTCTAAAGTTAAGGATACAGTGCTCATTATTTTGATTTACATTTTTTACATAAACCAAAAAATTCTAAATTATATTTGCTATATTTCATTCCAGAGTTATCTGAAAAGTTAGATAAATATTTTGAAAGTTTTGAATTACTTATTTCTGATACATTTTCGCAACTTTCACAAATTGAAAAAGCTGTTGCTTTGGAGACCTGACAACTAGAATTTTGACAAGCAATAAAAGCATTTCTGCTTTCAATCTTATGAATTTTTCCAATTTCAACCAACTTATCTAACGCTCTATACACTTGTAATGGTGCTTTAATTCCTTTTTTTTGAACATTAAAAAGAATTGAATAAGCTTTCATTGGTCCACCAGATTTATCAATAAGATCGAAAATGATTTTTTGATTTTTGGAAAGATTATGTTCTTTTTGCATCTTTAAATTCTTATCAATTAGTTATCAGTTTTTCAATTTAATCGATTGTTTAATATTAAGTAAAGACAATATAAATAAAATCAAAGAGGCCATTATAATTGAAGGCCCAGATGATGTATTAAATTCTAGAGATGAAAATAACCCTAATACAACTGACAATAAACCACCTATAATTGAGTAAATTACCATTTTAATTGGACTATCTGAAATATTTCTAGCCATAGCCGCTGGAATAATTAGCATACCTGTAATTAGTAATAACCCTACCATTTTAATTGATATTGCTATTACAGCAGCCATTAGAATTGTAAATATTGCTTTTGCCCTATCGGGATTTAATCCTTCTGCTTCAGCTAATTCGTAATTTACTGTAGAAGCGAATAATGGTTTCCAAATTAATTTTAGAACTAGTAAAATTACAGCACCACCAGTCCATATGATTAACAAATCATCTGTTGTTACAGCTAATATATCGCCAAATAATAGACCCATAATATCAAAACGAATAAATGTTAAGAAACCAATTACTACTAATCCAACTGCTAGTGAGGAATGAGCTAAAAGACCAAGCAATGCATCACCAGGTAAGTTTGTTTTCTTTTGAAGTTGAATCAAAATTAGAGCTATTAGTGAAGAAATAATAAATACAGATAATGCAATATTTAGTTCAAGTGTATAAGCCATTGTAACACCAAGCAAAGCCGAGTGAGCAAGAGTATCTCCAAAATATGACAACCTTCTCCAAACAACAAAACAACCAAGAGGTCCTGTAACTAAAGCAATACCCAAACCTGCAACTAAAGCTCTTATAAAAAAATCATCAAACATTTAATTTTTTTTTATTTCACCTTCATCTAAATGCACATGATCATGTTTATGCTCATAAACAGAAAGGATTTGAGATGCTTGTTCACCGAACAAAGTTTTATATTCATTGTTTCTTGCAACATCCATTGGTGAACCAGAGCAACATACATGACCATTTAAACAAACTACATGATCTGTTGCTGTCATTACTGTATGCAAATCATGTGAAATTAATAAAATACCACAGTGTAAACTGTCTGAAATTTTTTTTATTAATTCATATAAAGCTATCTCGCCTGTATAATCTACTCCTTGAACTGGTTCATCAAGAACTAATAGTTCTGGTTTTTTACATATTGCTCTTGCAATTAATACTCTTTGAAATTCACCACCTGACAAATTTCCTAAACTTTTATTTTTTAAATGAATAACTCCAGTTAGTGATAAAGCTTCATCTATTTTCTCTTCTTTAATATTTTCTGTAAGCAACATAAAGTCTCGAACTCTTATAGGTAAAGTCCAATCTATTGAAATTTTCTGAGGTACATAGCCAACTTTATTGGTATATTTTTCAACGCTTCCTTCTATATTTTTATAAATACCTAAAGCAATTTTAGCTGTTGTACTTTTACCTGAACCATTGGGACCAATTAGAGTAACAATTTTTCCTTTTTCAACTGCAAGTGTTACTCCTTCGACAAGCCATTTACCATTTTGCTTAAAACCTGCGTTGTTTAATTTAACTAATATGTTGTTTTCTCTGCTCATATACTACTTGACTTATAAATGTTATATTATTACATAGCGTTATATTATAACAACTAATAAAATATTTTACTTATGAAAAAACTTAAAAAAATACCTTTTATCCTTTCATTATTGTCTTTATTGACATTCTTTACACCAACTAACGCTGATATTAAAGTAGTTGCATCTATTAAGCCCATACATTCTCTTGCAAGCTACCTTATGGATGGTGTTGCTAAACCTGATTTAATAGTTGATGGCTACGCATCTCCACATGGATTTGCAATGAAGCCATCACATGCAAAAATGTTACAAAATGCTGACTTAATTTTTTGGGTTGGAGAGGATTTGGAAAATTTTTTAGAAAAACCGTTAAAATCAATTGCAAAAAAAGCAGAAAAAATTGAATTAATGGAAATCAAAGGATTGCAAGTATTAAAATTTAGAGAAAGAAATATTTTTGATGATCATGATGATCACGGACATGACGATCATGATGACCATGGTAAAAAAGAAGATGATCACGACGACCACGATCATGATGACCATGGTAAAAAAGAAGATGATCACGACGACCACGATCATGATGACCATGGTAAAAAAGAAGATGATCACGACGACCACGATCATGATGACCATGGTAAAAAAGAAGATGATCAAGACGACCACGATCATGATGACCATGGTAAAAAGGAAGATGACCATGACGATCATGGACATGACGATCACGGTAAAAAAGATGGTCACGATGATCATGACGACCATGATGGACATGAAGGACACCACCACGGTGAATTTGATCCACACATTTGGTTAGATCCTGTAAATGCCAAAGTTATATTAAAGGAAATGGCTGAACACTTAATTGAAAATGATTCAAAAAACGAGGCTACTTATAAAAGTAACTTGAAAAAAGCTCTTAATGATATTGATAAGCTTACTGCAGATGTTAAGGCTGAGTTAAATAAGAGTGTTGCTTCAATTGTTTTTCATGATGCATATCAATATTTTGAAGAAAGATTTAACGTAAATATTTTGGGTGCTTTCACAGTTAACACTGATGTAATGCCAGGTGCAGAACAATTAAAAGAAATTAGAGAGATAATTGAGCATGATAAAGTTGCATGTGTATTTTCAGAGCCTCAATTTAACCCTGATATTATTAAAGCTGTTGCAAAAGATATGAATATTAAAACTGGAGTAGTGGATCCTTTGGGAGCTACTTTAAATCCAGGAAAATCATTATACTTTGATTTAATAAGAAACATGTCTGCATCCTTTAAAGGTTGCTAATCGTTATTAATGGAAAACAAGCACCAAGTACCTGTTACTGTTTTAACAGGTTTTCTTGGTGCTGGAAAAACAACACTTCTTAATAGAATTCTAACAGAACAACACGGCCAAAAGTACGCCGTTATTGTAAATGAATTTGGTGAACAAGGTATTGATAATGACCTTGTGGTAGATGCTGACGAGGAAGTTTTTGAAATGAACAATGGCTGTATATGCTGCACAGTCAGAGGTGACCTAATTAGAATACTTAGTGGGTTAATGAAGCGAGCTGATAAACTTGATGCAATTATAGTTGAAACAACAGGTTTAGCAGATCCAGCTCCTGTAGCTCAAACCTTCTTTGTAGATCAAGATGTGGCAAATAAAACAAAGCTAGATGCAATTGTTACAGTTGCTGATGCAGTTCATCTAAGCTCACAAATTGAAGATCATCACGAAGCAGAGGAACAAATTGCTTTTGGTGATGTAATATTACTAAACAAAATAGATCTTGTGAAAGATGAGAATATAGACGTAGTAACAAAGAGAATTCGTAAAATTAATCCTTTTGCTAAAATTATTAAAACAACAAAATGTGGGGCACCACTAAAGGAAATTCTTAATCTTGATGCTTTTAGTTTAAAACGTATTTTAGAGGTAGAACCAGATTTTCTTGAGTCAGATCATGATCATGAGCATGATGATGATGTTACAAGTTTATCATTCGTATCTGACAAACCTCTAGACATGGAAAAATTTCAAAACTGGTTTGGAAAACTTTTGCAGACAAAAGGTCAAGATATTATGAGAACTAAAGGAATACTTGATTTCAAAGGTGAAAATGATCGATACGTATTTCAAGGTGTTCATATGTTGATGGACGCTTCTCCAATGGGAAAATGGCCAGACGATAAAGAACGTAGCTCTAGACTAGTGTTTATTGGACGTAACCTAGAAACCATGAATTTAAAAGAGGGATTTGAAGCCTGTAAATCAGAATGACAACTGATTTAAATCAATTTCCACAGTTAGATAAAACTAAATTTGAGCAAAGAGGAATTCAGTTAGAAATTGGAGTTCCAGTAACCTGCGCAGTTTCAATTGGTAATTATATAGCTGCTGGTTTTGGCGATGGTACTATAAGAATTTTCAGTTCTGGAGAAAAACACAAAACTTTAAAGGCTCATAAAGGTGTGATTCTTTGTATGGCAAAGGATGGTGATAATATTTTAACTGGTGGTGATGATGGTTATTTTTTAAAAATTTCACTTAAAGGAGAAATAAATGAAATTACAAACTTTGGTTCACGATGGGTTGATCATGTTGCGGCACATAATGGAAACCTAGTTTGTTCTTCAGGTAAGGTAGTTTATTATTGGGATAAAAATAAAAAAGAACCAAAATCTTTAAATCATGATAGTACAATTGGAGGTTTGGCATTTGATGCTAAAGGAAGACGGTTGGCTGTATCTAGATACGGAGGTGTTACAGTTTGGAAAAAAGATTACAGCAATAAGTGGAAATCAACAAAATTAGATTGGAAAGGTTCTCACAATAAAGTGAGTTTTAGCCCAGATGGTAAATACTTGGTAACTTCCATGCAAGAAAATGTACTTCGTTGCTGGCGTTTAAAAGATAAACTTGATTTTGCTATGTCAGGATATGGCTCAAAAGTTAAAAGTTTTGCTTTCATTGATGATACAAGTTACTTGGCAACATCAGGAGCAATAGATGCAATATGTTGGCCTTTTGATGGTGAAGGACCAATGGGTCGTAAACCTATCTGTCTTCCTTATATAGGAAATAAACAAGTTACATTTATAGAACCATTCCCTGATGAAAAAGCAATTTTTGCTGGTTTGAGTGATGGTTCTGTTTTTTTATCTCAAATTGAAAATGAGAATAATACTATAATAATTAGAAGTTTCACAGGTTCTGAAGTTAGTGCAATCGCAATGACTGACGATAAATCAAGTATATTTATTGGTGACATGAGTGGAAATACTTTATGGACTTCGATTTGGGATCAATAAAAAAATGTTTAATAAAAAAAAACCAAATTTAGAAACAATTCAGAATTTAAAAAATTATTTTATAAAAAAATATGAAATACCAGAAAGTACAATTTTAAGCATTGCAGAATTAAATTGTCATGAACCTGATTGTCCCCCAACCGAGACAGTAATAACTGCTAGATCAATAGATGGATCTACTAAAAACTGGAAAATTCATAAACCTATAGATGAAATAAGTGAAAATGACATTAATGATTTAGAATAAAAATTGTTATTTATTGTAGAGAATTTTTTCTTGTTTCATATAATAAGATATGATGAATGATTTAAATTTATTTAAAAAAAATGGCTTTCTTGTTAAAAAAAATTTAATTTCTCAAACAAAGATAAATAAAATAAATAAAGTTGTTAATGAAGTAATTTCAAAAGAGAAAAAGAAAAAAAATGGTAATGGTGCAAATGGAACTCAGTCCTATGATAATTACCATTTTGTCTACAATTCAGGCTCTTCAAAAAATAAAGAAATTTTAAGACTAAATAATCCTCAGAACAGACATAAAGTTTTCTATGAATTGTCTAGAGATAAAAAGATTATATCTATAGCTAAAAAATTATTAGGTGGAACAGTTAGATTCCATCTAGGTAAATTAAATTTCAAGCTTCCAAATAAGAAAAAAGGTAGTGAAATTGGATGGCATCAAGATTGGGCTTTTTACCCTCATACAAACGATGATTTAATTACAGTTGGTATATATTTAGATGATTGTTATGAAAAAAATGGGCCACTTAAAATAATAAAGAATTCACACAAAAAGAAATTGTACAGCCACCACAGCAAAGAAAATTATTTTGTTGGAAAAATAGACACTAAGAAAAATAAAATAGGAACTAAAGATAGTGTTTCTATAACTGGAACGGCTGGAACAGTAGTATTTTTTCATTGTAGATCAGTTCATGGGTCTGGACACAATCAAATGAATAACTCAAGACCATTAATTTTATTTGGATATAGAGCTTGTGATGCGTGGCCATTAATCAATGATGGAAATCCTCATCCTGAGGTTGATTTGGAAAATTATGACAAAAATATAATTGTAGGAAATAAATCAATAAAACCAAGATTGACTAAAGTTCCAACCATAATCCCACTGCCTAAGAAGAAACATTATGTTTCTATCTACGAACTTCAAAAAAATTAGATTAAATTTTAAATTAGAGAATAACCAGAGGATCTTACAGTTCTTATAAGTTCTTTTTTATTTTGGATATTAATTGATTTTCTTAATCTTCTGATATGAACATCAATAGTTCTGCTTTCAACATTTATATTGTTGGGCCAAACATTTTCTAAAATCTGATCTCTAGAATAAACTCTCTTTGGATTTACCAAAAAAAATTCTAGTAACCTAAATTCCGTAGGTCCAAGTTGTATTTCTTTTTTATCTCTGTAAACTCTTTTTTCAATCCTATCTAAAACTAAATCTTCAAACTCTAAATTATCAGATACAGTGTTAGGGTTAGATCTTCTTAAAACAGCTTTAATTCTCGCCATTAGCTCATTGAAACTGAAAGGTTTAGTTAAATAATCATCTACCCCACTATCTAACCCTTTAATTTTATCTTCTTCTTCACCTTTGGCAGTTAACATGATCACAGGTAAATTTTTAAAACTATTGTCTTTTCTAATATTTTTGCAAATTTCAATACCGGAGAGATCAGGTAACATCCAATCTAATAAAAGTAAATCTGGCCGAAATTTTTTTAATTCCTTTAAGCCATCATTGCCATTCAATGACGATGAAACTAAAAAACCATTTTTTTCTAAATTATGTTGAACTAATTGAATTATTGAAGGTTCGTCCTCAATAATAAATATTTTGCCATTCATTTTATTGTTGAATAACTTTACCTTTTGGTCTGCTTCCTTTTAGATACTCGCCTTTAATTAAATAACAAATTGACTCAGCAATATTTGTTATATGATCTCCAGCTCTTTCAAGATTTTTTGTTGCGAAAATTAAATGTGTTGAAAAGTCTAAATTCTTTTTATCTTTAGAGAGAAAATCAATTACACTTTCCATAGCAATATAAGTAAGGTCATCTACTTGCTCATCTTTTTCCCACACTTCTTTTGCCTTATCATAGTTTTTATTAACGTAACTATCTAGCACATCGTTTAACTGCTTTATAACTAAATCACCTAGTCTTTTTAAATTACCTAAAAGTTCCTCAGGTAAATCTAATGGAAGAGGTTTAACTTTCTTTGCATTACTTTTAGACAAATCTCCAATTCTTTCTAAATCTTGAGATATTTTTAATGAGCTAATTGTTTCTCTTAAATCAATTGCCATTGGCGCTCTCTTTACCAACAATGTCATTATTTGAGTATCAATTTTAGATCTGAATTTATTTATTTCATCATCACTTTTAATAATTTTATCAATTGAATCTTTATCAACTTTGATAACGGCGTCCATAGAGTCGACCAATTGTGACTCGGTTAAACTTCCCATTTTTATAACAGAGTCTATTAAGTATCTTAATTCTTCTTCATAAGACTTTACTGTATGTTCATTACTCATAATTTATCCAAATCTACCTGTAATATAGTCTTGTGTCATTTTATTGTCAGGATTTTTAAAAATTTTCTCTGTTTTGCCTACTTCGATTAATTTACCAAGGTGAAAAAACCCTGTTTTCTGCGAAACTCTAACTGCCTGTGCCATTGAATGCGTCACAATTACAATAGTGTAAGTTTTTTTTAGTTCATCAATTAATTCTTCAATTTTTGCCGTTGCAATAGGATCTAGAGCAGAACAAGGTTCGTCCATTAATATAACTTCAGGATTAACAGAAATTGCTCTAGCAATACAAAGACGTTGTTGTTGACCACCAGAAAGACCAGTTCCAGGTTCATCGAGTCTATCTTTAACTTCTTCCCACAATGCAGCTTTCTTTAAACTATTTTCTACGATTTCATCTAATTCACTTTTAGTTTCACCTTTTCCATGAATTTTTGGACCATAAGAAATATTATCATAAATGCTTTTTGGAAATGGATTTGGTTTTTGAAAAACCATTCCTACTCTTTCTCTTAAAGATACTACATCTAAATTTTTATCGTTGATTTCAACACCATCTATTTCAATGTTTCCAGATACCTTACAAATATCGATTACATCATTCATTCTGTTTATACATCTAATAAAGGTAGATTTTCCACATCCTGATGGCCCAATTAAAGCAGTAACTTCTTTTTCGTTTAAATCTAAATTCACATCAAACAAAGCTTGTTTTTCTCCATAATAGACATTTAGATTTTTAGATTTTATTTTTACATTATTCATTAGTTCCATCTTTTCTCAAATTTTTGTCTTAAGTATACTGCTAAAAAATTCATTACAATCAAAAAACTTAATAACATCATAATAGTGGCTGATGTTTTTTCAACAAACCCTCTCTCAGCAGACTCTGACCATAAATAGACTTGTACGGGTAAAGATGAAGAAGGATCAATTGGTGTTGATGGAATATCAACAACAAAAGCTACCATTCCTATCAAAATTAATGGAGCTGTTTCTCCTAATGCTTGTGCTAATCCAATAATAGTTCCTGATAAAGTACCAGGTAAAGCTAAAGGAACTACATGATGAAATACAGATTGAAATTTTGATGCACCTACTGCTAACGCACCTTCTCTTATTGATGGCGGTACCGCCTTCAAAGAAGCCCTACAAGGAATTATTATTCTAGGTAAAGTCATAAGCGCCAAAGTGATACCAGCTACCAGAGGAGTAGATCTTGGTAATTGAATTGTAGCTAGAAGTATTTGAAGAGCCAATAAACCATAAACAATTGAAGGTACAGCGGCCAAGTTATTAATATTTATTTCTATGAAATCAGTGATTTTATTTTTAGGCGCAAATTCCTCCAGGTAGATCGAAGCTAATACTGCTACTGGGAATGCCAATAATAAACAAATTAAAATACTATAAAAAGAACCTACAAGAGCACCACCTATACCAGCTATTTCTGGATCTCTTGAGTCTCCATTTTTAAAAAAGTAATTATTAAAATTTTTAGTGATTGTTTTATTTTCTACTAAGACATCGTAAATTTCTAACTGGAAATTGGAAATTCTTCTCCTGTCTTCAGGTAAATCTCTTGGATAATTCCCCTTATGTAATTGATCAATATCATCTGAGGCCGTGATTTCTAAATTAATTTTTTTACCGATTAAATTTTTATTATTTAAAAAAGCTTTTTTTATTTCAATTTCAGCATCAGTTGTAAAAAGTTCTATAAGCGCATCTTCTTCATCCATGTTTTTTGCTGGATATACCTTTAGCAAACTTTCTATCGTAATATCAAAAAAGTCAGCCTCTAATATTTCTTCTTCGGATGCCCCAGGTTCCAATTCAAGAAGATCTTTATCATAGAAAACCTCAACATTTATTGCTGTTTTCATAAATGCAGAACTACCTTTAGAAAAAATGTTATGCACTAAAATCAAAACAAATAACAAAGCGAAAAAAATTGATGTTAGACCATAAAACCTAAATCTTTTTTCTGCATTATGTCTTTTCTTAAGTCTTTGTTCTTTAGTCATACTTTTCTCGATATTTTTTAACAGCTCTTTGAGCAATGTAATTCAAAATTAAGGTTGCAATAAATAATGTTAACCCTAGAGCAAATGCAGATTGTGTTTTAGGGCTATCAAACTCTTGGTCACCAACTAAAATCATAACTATTTGAGTTGTGATTGTTGTGGTTGATTCAAGAGGATTTATAGTAAGGTTTGCAGCTAGACCCGCAGCCATCACAACGATCATAGTTTCACCTATTGCTCTTGAGACTGCTAAAAGAATAGAACCTATTATTCCCGGTAAAGCCGCAGGTATAACTACTTTTTTAATTGTTTCAGATTTTGTAGCACCAATTGCATATGAACCATCTCTAAGTGATTGAGGGACAGAATTAATTACATCATCTGATAAGGATGAGACATACGGTATGATCATTATACCCATTATCAATCCTGCTGCCAAAGCACTTTCTGATGAAACTGTTAAACCAAAATTTTCTCCAATTTGTCTAAAAAAAGGTCCAACTGTTAAAGCTGCAAAAAAACCATAAACAACAGTTGGAATACCTGCTAAAATTTCGATTATTGGTTTTGAAATCCTTCTTATTTTTAATGAGGCGTATTCTGCCATATAAATTCCTGAAAAAAGTCCAATTGGAACTGCAACTAACATTGCTATGAATGCAATAAAAGTTGTTCCAGCAATTAAAGGAATAAAACCGAAAGCATCTTTTAATTCTTCAAATTCTGCTGCAGTAATTGAAGAGGCATCTCTTACAAAAGCTCTTTGTGGGCTCCAATTTGTTCCAAATAAATAATCAAAAATATTAATTACAGAAAAAAATTTAATACTTTCAAATAATAATGAAAAAATTATTCCTAGTGTTGTTAAAATTGCAATAAGAGATGATACAAACAATAAGCCTTTTAATATAATTTCTACATCATCTCTTGCTTTATTATTTTTGTTAATTTTTTTTAAGG
>CACJMR010000006.1 GCA_902594605.1 uncultured Pelagibacteraceae bacterium | reverse complement strand
ATTTGACGCAAACTTTCTGCCAAAACAATGGCAACAGACGATGCAATATTAAGAGATCTTACTTGGTTATTCATTGGTATTTTTAAACGATTTTTAATAATTTTATGAACCTTTTCGGGTACCCCAGCACTTTCTCTTCCAAACAAAATAGTATCATCAGGCTTAAATTTAAATTTAGTATAATTTATTGAACCCTTAGTTGTCATCAATACGATTCTCTGTTTATTCTTTGCCTCAAAAAATTTTTCCGAACTTTGATAGAACTCTATTTGACTATAGTCCATATAGTCCATAACCACTCTTTTAAAACGTTTGTCTGATAATAGAAAGCCACATGGTTCAATTATTTCTAATTTAGCACCCAAACAAGCACAGGTTCTAATGATTGCTGCAGTATTCTGAGGTATATCGGGCTCATACAAAGCTATTTTGGGTCCTAAAATTGGTGAATTCTGTGTCATTCTTTCAGTAGTAAAATAATTATTTTATATTATATGAATTCGTATATTAACTATTTTAAATCAAAAAGAGATAATAATAAAAGCTACTAAAAGTGTCTGAAAAAAAAACGGAAAGAAGAGATTTTTTATTTACAGCTACCACAGCGGTAGGAGCTGTTGGTGCCGCAGCAGTAGTGTGGCCAATGATAGATCAAATGAATCCAGATGCTTCTGTTAAAGCATTAGCTAGTACAGAGGTTGATGTAAGTTCATTAACACCTGGAAATACATTGACTGTTTTATGGAGAGGGAAACCAGTATTTATAAGAAGAAGAACTCAAGAAGAAATTGATGAAGCAAGATCTGTGAAGATGGAGGATTTAATTCATCCTGAAAAAGATGAAGATAGAGCAAAAAACCCCGAGTGGCTTGTTATGTTAGGTGTATGTACCCACCTAGGATGTGTACCTTTAAATGACAAAGGTGATTACAATGGATGGTTCTGTCCATGTCATGGATCACATTATGATACGTCTGGACGAATAAGAAAAGGACCAGCACCTTGGAATATGGAAGTTCCTAAATACGAATTTGTTAATGAAAATACAATTAAAATTGGATAAAGAAAAATGAGTGACCATGATTACAGACCAAAATCGAAAGTAGGACAATGGTTTAATGATCGATTGCCACTATTAACTCTTGCAAATCATTTAACAGATTACCCAACTCCTAAAAATTTAAACTATTGGTGGACATTTGGTGGAATTTTAACTTTTTGTTTAATTACTCAAATTGTAACAGGATTAACTCTTGCAATGCATTATATTGCTCATGCCGACATGGCTTTTGAGAGTGTTGAGCATATCATGCGTGATGTCAATTATGGTTGGTTAATTAGATATATTCATGCAAATGGTGCATCAATGTTTTTTTTAGCTGTTTATATTCATATCTTTAGATCTTTGTTTTATGGCTCTTATAAATCTCCAAGAGAAATAATATGGATTTTAGGAATAATAATTTATTTATTAATGATGGCTGCAGCTTTTATGGGTTATGTGTTGCCATGGGGTCAAATGAGTTTTTGGGGTGCAACTGTTATTACAAATTTATTTAGTGCTATTCCTTTAGTAGGAGAGGGTATTGTTACTTGGTTGTGGGGAGGTTATTCAGTTGATAACCCAACGTTAACTAGATTTTTTACTTTGCACTATTTAATCCCATTTTTAATTTTAGGATTAGTTGTTTTACATATTTGGGCTTTGCATGTTCCTGGAAATAATAATCCAGTTGGAATAGACATCAAAAAACCATCAAAAGACACTGTGCCTTTCCATCCTTACATCGTAATTAAAGATGGTTTTGCTTTATTAATGTTCATGATTGTTTTTGCTTTCTTTGTATTTTATGCACCAAATATTTTAGGTCACGCTGATAATTATATTGAAGCTAACCCAATGGTAACACCTGCACATATTGTTCCTGAATGGTATTTGTTACCTTTTTATGCAATTTTAAGATCAGTTCCTGATAAATTGCTAGGAGTTGTGGCTATGTTATCTGCAATATTAATTTTAGCTGTCTTACCTTGGTTGGATACCTCAAAAATAAGATCAGCAGTATTTAGACCATTGTATAAACAATTTTACTGGATACTAGTTGCAGATGTTTTGATACTTGGTTATGTGGGCGCGATGCCAGCTGAAGGACTTTACTTGTTGATAGCACGAGTTGCAACGGCTTATTATTTTTTACATTTTTTAGTTATTTTACCTGTTTTAGGGTTTAAAGAAAAAACTTTACCAGTGCCTCTAAGTATTACCGAACCTGTTCTAGGTGGTTCACCAAATTTAGCTGCTGCTAGAAATAAAGAAAGTAAAATAGAATAAGGTGAAAAATTTATATAAATTCTTTTCTATAATAGCCTTAATTATTGCTTCAAATTCATATTCTTTTGCTGCTGAAAAAGTAGAATATCTAAAAACTGACTGGAGTTTTAAGGGTCTATTTGGAAAATTTGATAGAGCTTCTCTTCAAAGAGGTTATCAAGTTTATACTGAAGTATGTGCTTCATGTCATTCGATGAAGTATTTAAGTTATAGAAATTTAGCAGAGCCAGGAGGGCCAGAATTCTCTGAAGCACAAGCTAAAGTTATAGCAGCTTCATTTGAAGTAACTGATGGTCCTAATTCTGATGGTGAAATGTTTACAAGACCAGGCAAATTATCTGATAAATTTGTAATGCCATACGATAATGTAAAAGCTGCCCAAGCAGCAAATGGTGGTGCATACCCTCCAGACATGTCTGTTTTGGTTAAAGCTAGGGGAGGTGGAGTTGACTATATCTATTCCTTATTACAAGGATATGAAGAAGCTCCTAGCAACGTATCTTTAGATGACGGAGTTTACTACAACAAGTATATGTATGGTAATAAAATTAGAATGGCTGCTCCATTATCGGATGGATTAGTAGAGTATGGCGATGGAACAAATGCAACAGTAGAACAAATGTCAAAAGATGTAACTACCTTCTTAATGTGGTCAGCTGAACCTCATTTAGAATCTCGACATCAGATGGGCTTTAAAGCGATTGTTTATTTAATTATTTTAACTGTTTTAGTTTATTTTAGTATGAAAAGAATCTGGTCACGTGTTGAATCTGAAGTTTAATACATCTCCATCTTTAACAATGTAGTCTTTACCCTCTAATCTCATTTTTCCGTTAGCCTTAGAATTTGCCCATCCATTATTGGCTACAAAATCCTCATAAGATATAGTTTCAGCTCTAATGAAACCTTTTTCAAAATCTGTATGAATTTCACCTGCAGCTTTAGGAGCTGTACAGTTTTTTTGTATAGTCCAAGCCCTTGTTTCTTCAGGTCCAGATGTAAAATAAGTATTAAGTTTCAATATTTTATAGCCCTTTTGAATTAAAATACTTAAACCTGTATCTTTTAAACCAATCATATCCATATAATTTTTTTTTTCATCATCTGCTAATTCATTTATTTGATTTTCTATGTCTGCAGAAACAATCAGAGTGTTATCTTTTCCAAATTTTTCAATAAAGTTTTTAGTATATTGATTTCCATCCTGTACGCTTTGCTCATCTACATTGCAAACAAAAATCTTTGGTTTTATTGATAAAAGACCACTTTGATTAAGTTGTTTTGTATCAAATTGAGAATTTAATGTTGATATATCTTTATCATTATTAATACAGTCTAATGCAATCTCTAAAATTTCAAGCTGATCTTCGTCTACATTTTTCTTATTATTTTTTTCAAGTCTTTTTTGTATAGACTCTAGGTCAGCCAACATCATTTCAGTTTCAATGATCTCAAGATCTCTTATTGGGTCAACATTAGGATTAACATTTTGAATATCGTCCGAGTCAAAGCATCTAATCATATGAATAACAGCATCAACTTCTCTTATGTGTGAGAGAAATTTATTACCTAATCCTTCACCTTTAGATGCACCTTTCACAAGACCAGCAATATCCACAAATGAAATGGTTGTATTTATTGTTTTTTTTGATTTTGAAATTTCTGATAATTTTTGTAATCTTTCATCTGGGACGGGAACTACTCCCACATTAGGATCTATCGTACAAAATGGAAAATTTGCAGCTTGGGCTTTGCTTGAGTTTGTAAGAGCGTTGAAGAGTGTAGATTTACCTACATTAGGCAAACCAACAATTCCACATTTAAAACTCATTATTTATTATTTACAGTACTAGAAAATAAATCTAATTTTTTGTCGATTAGTATTGATATAGAATCTGTGATGTTATTTGTAATTTTTTCCAATCTGAGCATTTCATCCTCATCAAAATTTTGAAGAACAAAATCACTTACTTCCATTTTATCTTTTGGTTTACCTATTCCTATTCGCACTCTTGAATAATCTTTACCAATAAATTTATCTATTGATGCTATTCCGTTATGTCCTGCATCAGATCCACCAAATTTTGCTTTTATCTTTCCAAATTCTACATCAAGATCGTCGTGAAAAACGATAACATTCTCAGCATCTATTTTGAAATATTCAATTAATTCTCTAATACATATTCCAGAATTATTCATAAAGGTTAAAGGTTTAATTGCGTAAACTTTTTGGTCTCTCACATTACCAGTTGTGAGAAGTCCTTTAAATTTTGGTTTTTGTTTTGAAAGTCCAAATTTTTTATTTATTGAATCTATAATTTTGAAACCAATATTGTGTCTATTGTTTTCACTGTCTGGGGTTGGATTGCCTAAACCTACAAGTAGAAGCATAAAATATTAATAATGGAAAATAAAATTCAATTTTAATTAGCTTATTTTTTTTCTTCAGCAGGTTTTTTATCTTCAGCTTCTTTTTTATCACCATCAGCTGCTGGTTTATCCCCACCTTCAGCTGCCGCTGCTTCTGCTCCTTCAGCACCTTCTCCCTCAGCCGCCTCGGCTTCTGCAGGTTTTTCAGGTTCTTTCATAACAGTTGGAGCTGCTAGAGTTGCTATTACGAAATCTCTTCCTTGAATCGTAGGAGCAACTTCACTGTCAAGATTTATAGAAGAAATCTTAAAACTCTCTCCAATATCAACTCCATCAAGATCTATTACAAGACTTTCAGGAATCTTTTCACTTGGACATTTTAGCTCAACTTTTCTTCTTACAATGTTTAAAACCCCACCTCTTTTCAAACCAGGAGATTTTTCATGATTTAAAAATTTTACTGGAACTTCAATTCTAACTTTAACTCCTGAAACTATTCTTAAAAAGTCTACATGAATTGGTTCATCTGAAATAATGTCATATTTTATTTCTCTTGGTAGAACTTTTTGAGGTTTTCCATCAACATTTAAAGTTATAATGCTTGATAAAAAATTTTCTTTTTCAATTAGTGACTTTAGTATTTTTTTAGATATTGAAATTTTCTCGTTTTGAGCTTCTCCACCATAAATTATAGCAGGTACATTACCGTTATCCCTTAATGAATTTAATTCACCTTTAGTTTTGGTATTTCTGATATTGGCGTTTAATGAATTCATAAAAACAAGGGTTTTTAGCTTAAGTTTCTTAATAACTCAAGGTATTTATTTGAATAAATCTGATACTGAGGTTGAATTAGATATTCTTTTAATTGCTTCTCCCATAAGACCTGAAATTGACAGAACCTCAATGTTTTTAGCACCTTTAGTTCTACTTATGTTATCGATTGTATCAGTTATTACTAAATTCTTAATTACAGAATTTTTAATTTTTTTAACAGCTTCACCGCTAAGTACACCATGAGTTATATAAACATAAACTTCTTTAGCACCCCTATCTTTAAGAGCTTTGGCTGCATTTACTATTGTTCCACCAGAATCAATTATATCATCTACAATAATACATGTTTTACCTTTTACATCTCCTATGACATTCATGACTTGAGATTGACCTGGTTTAGGTCTTCTTTTATCTACAATCGCTAATCCAACATTTAAGAGTTTACCTAGCGCTCTTGCTCGCTCAGTTCCACCCACATCTGGAGCAACACAAATTAAGTTTTTACTTTTTATCTTTTTTTTTACATGTCTTGCAAAAATAGGTGTTGCAAACAAGTTGTCGACCGGAATATCAAAAAAACCTTGAATTTGACCTGCATGCAAATCAACAGTAACTACCCTGTTAGCACCTGCTTTTGTAATTAAGTTTGATACTAATTTTGCAGAAATTGAAGTTCTAGGCACTACTTTTCTGTCCTGTCTAGCATAACCAAAATATGGAATTACAGCAGTTATATTTTTTGCAGAAGATCTTTTTAGTGCATCAATACATATCAAAAGCTCCATCAAATTATCATTAGCAGGCGAAGATATAGATTGTATTAAAAAAATACTGTTTCCTCTAATATTCTCATTTATTTCAACATAAATTTCTCCATCAGAAAAATTTCTAATACTAGAGTTAACCAATTTAGATTTTAGATATTTAGCAATATTTTTGCTTAATGGTTTGTTGCTATTTCCGGATAATAATTTCATTAAAAAAACCTAATTAAGCATAATTATTGAAATATTTCTACCATAATCATTGTGATTTAGTCTCAACGCTCTTCTCGCACTAAAAAAATTATTTTTAACATCAAATGTATCAATATTTAAAGATTCTATATTTTTTATTTTATTCTTTAAAAGGCATGATTTTACATATTTAGGTAAATCAAAATAAAGCTTTTTGTGCTTAATTTTAAAAAATTTATTATTTTTTTTATCTTTTTTGATAAATTTTCTTTTAAAGTCTTCTTTGACTTCATAATTTTTAACCGTTATAGCAGGACCTATAGCTGCAGTAAGATTCATAGGATTAGATCCTTTTTTGATCATAAATTGTATTACTTTGCTAATTATATCTTTGTATGCACCTTTCCACCCTGCATGAACAGCTGCAACTAATTTTGCTTTCTCATCACAAATTAAGATCGGCACACAATCAGCAGTTAAAACACCAATAGGTATTTTTTTTTGGTTTGTAATTACTGCGTCCGCTTTCGGTTTTGATTTAAATACATTTTTTTTACCAATGTAAACAAACTTATTACTATGTATTTGATGAAGTAAAAAAATACTTTTAGCGGCACTGTTTATTTTTTCTTTTACTATTTGTAAATTTTTTTTAACATCTGATGGTTTGTCTTTAGAACCAGGACCACAGTTTAAACTCTTATAAATTTTTTTTGATTTACCACCAGTTTTATTAAAAAAACCATGTTTAATTATTTTAATTTTCGAGAGTTTTTTTGATTTTATCAATTTTGAAAACCTGTTCTAAAATTATTTTTCTTATTTTTTATAAGCATGACTTTGAACAATTCACCCATTTGCTTTTCATCTATTAAACGTCTTACCCGAAAAAATAAATCTGCTTTTTTAGAAAATGCTATATTTTTGCTAATTATTTCTGCTCTTTGAAGAATACCCATACTTGTTAAAAATTTTTTTTGATTTGTAAAAATTGAAGTAATTTCATTAAACTGATTTATAAATTTTTCAAAAGAATCAAAATTTATATTGTAAGTAATATCAGAGTCTCCAATATTTTCTAAAACGTTAGAATATTTGTGATTATTTACTGCTTGAAGGGTTTCATGCATTTTGCTGTCTGCATAACCATAATCAATAACTAACATTCCCCCATCATTTTTTTGTATTAAATCACAAATTGTTCTTAAATATTTAAATGTATCTGGCGAATATTCTATAAAGCTCTGATCTTTTGAAATTTCGAAATTAAGATGTTTTTCAATTATTTCTATATCAATTTTTTCCTCTTTAAACTCAGCTTTGTTTGGATCACTCAAATTTACAAATCTTTCAAACCAATCACCTTTTTTTTTAAAAAATTGTTTGATTGGTATGGCATCAAAGAATTCATTAGCCAAAAAAATTGTTGGGTTAGAGTTTATTTTTTCAATGTCTTTTAACCACGAAAATTTTTTAGAATTTAAATTTTTTTTTTGTTCATTTATTAAAAATTTACTTTTTTCATGAATTACAAAACTGCATGCATTGTAACATTCGGGAAAATTTAAAAGTGTCTCATCTATGACTTTCATCATTTCGCCATTTCCAGCTCCCAGTTCTAGCAAATTAAATTTTTTTGGAGAGCCTATACTTTTCCAAAAAGTAATCGTCCAAATTGCAATAATCTCTGAAAATAATCTTGTGATATTGGGAGCAGTAATAAAGTCTCCATCTTCACCAAAAGGATTCTTTTTCATATAAAAACCTTTATTCTTATCGTAAAGAGCAAAATTTATAAATTGATCTAATGGTAAATTATTTGTTTTAGCGAGTTTCATATTTTAAATAAATTAAGATTACCCCTAATAATATAAACATAGAACTTACTACTTGCCCCATCGTTAAGTTTAAAAATATATAACCTAGCTGTTCATCTGGTACTCTATAAAATTCAACAATAAATCTGAAGGTCGAGTAAATTATTAAAAATAATCCTGAAATTATACCAGGTTTGAGCAAAAATTTATTTCTAAAATAAATTAACAATAAAAATAGAAATAAACCCTCTAATAGTGCTTCATATAATTGAGAGGGATGCCTAGGAAAATTATCTACCTGAACAAATGTGACTGCCCAGGGTACGTTAGTTATAGTTCCATATAACTCTGAATTTATAAAGTTTGCTGTTCGTCCAAAAAATAACCCGATTGGAGCTACTAAAGAGACAACATCCATATATATATATGGATTTTGATTATTTTTTTTAGCAAAAAATATAGACGCAAAAACAACTCCAATTAGACCGCCATGGAAGGACATTCCACCTTGCCAAATTTTAAATATATCTAATGGATTATTTAAATAAAAACTTAAATTATAAATAAAAATATAACCAAGTCTTCCTCCTAAAACGATACCTATAATTAAATAAGTTAAATAATCATCAAATTTATTTTTAACTTCTAAGTCTTGGATAAATAATTTTTTAGCTAATATCCAGCCAAATATAATTCCAAATATATAAGCTAAAGAATACCATCTGATTTCTAAAGAAAATATTTCTAAGGCTACTGGGTCAAAATTATTAATGAACATTTTTAATAATAATAATATATATCTTAAATATGAAAAATTCTAAATTTATAATTGATAAGTTTGCTAAATTAATAGAGCAGGGACTAGTATCTTCAAAAGATTTAACTGCTGAATTATTTAATATCTTAAAATCTAAAAGAGATGAGTTTGTATTTAAAATGAAACTTACAAGTAAAGATGAATTTGAAATACTCTCAAAACGTGTTGAGAATCTTGAAAATAAAATAAAAAAACTTGAGAAAAAAAAAATTAAAACAGTTAAACAGGCAAGAAAACCCTAACTCTTAAACCATCCATTTTCGACTTTTCTAACATTATATTTCCTCCATGAGATTTGATAATGTCTGATGAAATTGATAAGCCAAGACCAACACTTGATTTAGATTCTGCTCTACCCTTATCTATTTTATAGAAAGGTTTAAATACATTTTCATATTCATTTTTTGGTATTCCGGGACCATCATCATCAATAATAATGAACAAGTTTGAACTTTTTTTACTTAAGCTAATTTCAACTTTATTTGCATATTTCAGTGAATTATCAATTAGATTATTTAGACACCTATTAATTAAATTTTTCCTACCATTAAAGTAAATTCTTGGTGATAAGTTTTGTGAAATATTTTCATTATTATATTTTTTAATAACTTCTGAAATTAATTCAGATAGATTAAACATTTCATCTTTTTCAACATATGATGAGCTGGTGAATTGCAAATATTCATTTAACATTTTCTCCATTTCATTGATGTCTTCAGTCAATTTATTAACAGTTTCTTTATCTTTTATAAAAGCCAATTGTAGTTTCATCCTTGTTAAGGGCGTTCTCAAATCATGACTTATTCCAGACAACATTTCTGTTCTTTGATTAATGTGTCTTTCAATTCTCTTTCTCATTTTATCAAATTCATGTCCTGCTTGTCTTATTTCAAGGGCTCCAGAAGGTTTGAACTCTTCAATATTTTCTCCTTTACCAAACCTTTCAGCCGCACGAGCTAGGTTTGTGATTGGTCTAGTTTGATTTTTTAAAAATATTAGAGAAATTATCACCATTATGATCGCAGGTACTGTGATCCAAAGTGCAAAAATTCTTGCTGAAGAACTTGCAACTCTATCTTTAGGCACTAAAAATTTAAAATAACCATCTTTATATTTAATTCTTAAATCAATTAATTCTTTATAACTTGTTGTATTAAACCAGTATTGATCTAATCGAAATTTAGATTTTAGCTCTCTTCTTAAAGTTCTATCTATAGGACTAAACCATCTTTCGGTATCTGTATTTTGTAATTTTTCGTTATTGATGAATTCAATGTTTAAATCTAAAAATATGGAAAACAGATCTAGCAACTCTTGTTTATTTTCTTGCTCACTTCCATAGGCTTCAATAAATGTACTAATTTCATTTACTAAAGTTCTTGTCATACCTTTGTTTGTTTTAATCCAAAGGCTATCAAAAAAAACAATTGTAATTACTAGTTGCAAAACTAAAACTGGAATAGCAACAATAAGGAGTGCTCTATAAAATAATCTTTTTGGTAATATTTTTTTTAAGTAATTACTCAATCCAGAGAACATATCCCACACCTCTTATTGTCTGTAAAAATTTTGGATTTTTTGGATCAATTTCAATCTTTTTTCTAAGCCGAGTAATAATCACATCTATTGATCTTTCTTTATCTAAATTGATTAGTTGACCAATATCTTCCCTAGAAAATGTTTTACCCGGGTTATTAATCATTTTTTCTAAAATTGTTTTTTCAGTTGCATTAATTTTAAATTCTTTATCATTTTTAAATATTAAAAGTTTATTCAAATCAATTTTCACATTTTCAAATTCTATAACCCTTTTCTGATCTGTTTTGATAGTTTTATTTAATATGTTTTTTATTCTTAGAATTAATTCTTTTGGTTCAAATGGTTTAGGTAAATAATCATCAGCACCAATCTCTAACCCCTCAACCCTTTCATTTGCTTCACCTTTAGCAGTAAGAAGTATAACTGGTGTATTTAATTTTTCCTTATTTTCTTTTAAAAATTCAAGCCCACTTTTACCTGGCATCATGATATCCAAAACTATTAAATCAAACTTAATTATTTTTAATTTCTCTAATGCATTTTCTGCATTTTCAGCAGTAGTAACTAAAAATTCATTTTCATTTAAATACTTTTTTACAAGAGATCTAATTCCATCATCATCATCAACCACTAGTATATGTGCAATAAACTTATCCATTAATTATTTTACTTATTACATTATCAAAATTTATAACTTCTTCAGAGCTTGAATTTAATAAAGCGTTATAAATTCTTTTTTTTTGTAAATTG
Organism: uncultured Pelagibacteraceae bacterium; assembly: GCA_902594605.1. Classification (GTDB taxonomy): domain Bacteria; phylum Pseudomonadota; class Alphaproteobacteria; order Pelagibacterales; family Pelagibacteraceae; genus Pelagibacter. Next base: position 22,874 of record CACJMR010000006.1, on the reverse strand, counting down.
AAAATTTCATTAAAAATTTTTTTACCTTTATCATTAAGAAAAACGTGCTTTATTCTAGTATCTTGTTCATTTTTTTTAAAAATGACGATTTCAAGTTTAATCAAATCTTTGAGAACACGATTTAAGCTTTGTTTTGTGACTTTTAACCTCTTAAGCAGCTCAGAAATTGAGATCCCCTCATACATTGAAAGTAAATGAATTGCTTTATGGTGTGCTAATCCAATTGAATATCTATCTAATATTTTTTTAGAGTCAGAAAAGGTTTCTCTGTAGCTTACGAATAGTTTTTCAATAAGATCTTTAAGCTGGTCATCTTTTAAATATAAAAGTTCTTTCATAATAGGTAAGTTATATTGACATATTAAAGATACAAAGATATTTTTCATTTATAAATTAAAAAAAATTTTCACACATGATACCTTACGACAAGCGATCTGGAAAAATATGGTACAACAACGAATTAGTTGATTGGGCTGATGTTAAATTACATGTTTTAAGCCATGGTATGCACTACGCAAGTTGTGTATTTGAAGGTGAGAGAGTATATGATGGTTCAATTTTCAAATTAGAAGAACACACAGCTAGATTTTTTCATTCTGCAAAAAGAATGGGTTTTGAAATTCCATATACAGAAGAAGAAATCAATAATGCATCAAATAAAATTATAGCAACTCAAAAAGTAGAAAATGGTTATGTAAGACCTGTTGCTTGGAGGGGTAGTGAGATGATGGCTATTTCTGCTCAACAAACAAAAATACATGTTGCGATTGCAACATGGGAATGGGGATCTTATTTTGATCCTAAACTTAAAGTAGAAGGAATAAGATTAAATATTTCAAATTGGAGAAGACCAGCGCCTAATACAATCCCATGGGATACGAAGGCATCAGGTCTTTATATGATTTGTACTCTCTCAAAACATGAGGCAGAAAAACAAGGATATACAGATTCTTTAATGCTTGATCACGAAGGAAATATTGCTGAAGCAACTGGAGCAAATATTTTTTTCAAAGATAAAAATGGAGAAATTCACACTCCAATACCAGATTCTTTTTTAGATGGTATCACAAGAAGAACTGTAATTGGAATTGCAAAATCAAAAAATATAAAAGTGCATGAAAGAAAAATTAGTCCAACTGAATTACCTAATTTTGTTGGATGCTTTTTAACTGGAACAGCAGCAGAAGTAACTCCAGTATCTTGTATTGCTGAAAATCAATTTAAAGTTTGTGATACTATTATTGATTTAAATGAAAGTTATCAGGCATTAGTTAGGAAGAAAAAAGCAGCCTAGTCTTTACTGTCTTCAGACATAGCGTGATCAATACCTTTTCGCATATAATCATATGCAGTAAAAAGTGTTAAAGCAGCGGATAACCACAAAAGAATTATACCTATTGTTTGAGCGTTATAATCTTGGAAATTAATTACTTTATTTCCTGTATCTCCAGATAATAAAAGAGCTATCGATACCATTTGTAATACTGTTTTAAGCTTAGCAAGGTTTGAAACAGGAAGTTTTATTTTTCCCTTTGCTAAAAATTCTCTCAAACCTGAAATTAAAATTTCTCTTGTAAGAATTATTATTGCTGCAATTACTTCGTAATTTCTGATCGTTCCATCCATAACCAGAAGTATTAATGCTGTAGCAACAATGATTTTATCAGCTATAGGATCTAATAATTCACCCAGTTTTGACTCTACTCCAAACATTCTAGCCAACATACCATCCAAGAAGTCTGTAAATGATGCAATAATAAATAATATTAAAGCAGTAAGATCACCATAAAATCCTGGAAGATAAAAAGCTAAAACAAAAAAAGGAACAATTATTATTCGCCCTATAGTTAATATGTTTGGAATTTTTTTTAGCATAATTATTCGTGAAAAAAGTTATATATCTTTTTGGCTACTTTTTCTTCAACACCTTCTACAGATTTTATTTCATCTAAGCTAGCAGACTCAACAGATCTTGCAGACCCAAAATGGTTCAATAAAGCTCTTTTTCTTATAGCCCCAATCCCCTCTATTTGATCTAACAGAGATTTGCTTATACCTTTTTTTCTCTTTGCTCTGTGAGCGCTTATGGCAAATCTATGCGACTCATCTCTTATTCTTTGAAGAAAAAATAGAGTAGGGTCATTTCTAGTGAATTTATATTCTTTGCCATTGTGAAAAAAGGTTTCATTTCCACTATTTCTAAATTTACCTTTTGCTATTGCAATGATTGGAATGTCGTGAAGTCCTAATTCATTAAGGCTCTCTCTGGCGACTGAATATTGTCCTTTTCCCCCATCTACTAGAACCAAATCAGGAAAAGCAAGGTAATTATCTTTTTCTTGAACTGCTCTTTTGAACCTTCTATTTAATACCTCTCTCATCATTCCATAGTCGTCTTGTTCATTTTTTTTATGCTTAATATTAAATTTTCTATATCTTTTTTTGATAAATCCTTCATCGCCGTAGGCTATTAAAGCACCAACACTATTTGTGCCCTGAATATGACTATTATCATAAACCTCAATTAAGTTTATATTGGTTTCTAAATTAAATTTTTTAGCTACTGCATCGAACAATTCTTTATTATTCTGACTTTCATAAAGTTTTCTATTTAGACTATCTTTTGCGTTTTTAATTGCTTGATTAATTACTTTTAGTTTTGATCCTTTTTTTGCAACTGAAATATTTATCTGTTTACCTTCTTTTTGTGTCAGTGTTTTTTCAATTAGTGCTTTTTCCTTTATTTCTTCTGAAAGGATAACCGACGAAGGAACACTTTTATTTTCATAAAATTGAGAAACAAATGAATTAAGGATTTCACTAAACTTTTCATCTGGATCGTGTTTTGGGAAAAAAGCTTGATTGCCCCAATTCTGTTTTGATCTATAAAAAAATACTTGAATACAAGTTTTTCCAGACTCTTTATATCCAGCAATAACATCTGCCTCAACTAAGTTTGCTTCATTAATTCTCTGAGAAGATTGAATTATGTTTAATGCTTTAATTCTATCTCTTAAAATTACAGCTTTTTCAAAATCAAGGTCCTCACTTGCTTTTTCCATTTGTTTAGAAAGATTTTTTTGAATTTTCCTAGATTTGCCTGAAACAAATTCAATAGCATCTTCTACTGTTTGATTGTATTCCTCTTTTTTTACATATCCTACACAAGGTCCAGAACATCTTTTTATTTGATATAAAATACAAGGTCTTTCTCTGTTTTTGAAAACGGTGTCATCACAAACTCTTAAATGAAAAATTTTTTGTATCATTTTAATTGTCCAATTAGCTGAACCAGCAGAGGCAAAAGGTCCAAAGTAAAAACCTTCTTTTGTTTTTTTTCCTCTATGTCTTTTTATTTGAGGCCATTTATCTTTATTACCAATAAATATAAATGGAAATGACTTATCATCACGTAAAAGGATATTAAATTTTGGTTTATGTTTTTTAATTAAATTTGCTTCTAGTAGTAAAGCTTCACTTTCATTAGATGTTGTTGTTATCTCTAATTTTCTTGTTTGAGACAACATTCGTTCAGTTCTAATTATATGATTTTTTTCTGAAACATAACTCTTTAATCTATTTGGTAAATTTTTTGCTTTACCTACATAAAGAATTTCATTCTTTTCATTTAGCATCCTGTACACGCCTGGAAGTTTTGGTACTAGAGGTAGCTCTTTTTTAATTACTTCTTTTCCTATTTCAGAGCTTATCATGGCTTCTCTTTTTGGTAATTTGAATACCAACAGATGAACACTGTTTTAAAATTTCTAATTTTTCAATTTTCAACATTATTTTACCAATCCTCTTGTCTTTAAATAACTCGTCAAAAACAGCTTCTGCTAAAGTTTCTAGGAAATTATAATGTTTCTTTTTTACAAGTTTCGTAATTAATTTTACTATAGTTCCATAATTAACAATGGATTTGATATCTTTATCGCTTGAAGGTTTTTTGTCTTCATAGTCTATTTCAAGACTAAATTTAATTTTTTGTGGTTTTTCTTTTTCGAAATCGTAATAACCAAGTTTTAAATCTAAGATTAATTCGTTAATTAGGATTTTTTTCTCATAGTTAAATAAGCTTTTATTTTTATCTATTTTGACAATTTTTAAATTATTTTTTTTCATTCTTTGCCCATTACATCTGGGGTTTGCCAGTTAAGATTTTGACCACTATCAATAGCCAAAACTTGACCAGTAATAGATATATTTTTAATAAAAAAGTCAACAGCATTACATATTTGTTCCACATCAACTTGTCTTTTAAGAGGTGTTGCTAAATATTGCTTTTTGAAATGTTTTTCAGATTGTCTTTGATTTTTTATAGTGGGTCCAGGTGCAATTGCGTTTACTCTTATATTTGGAGCCAAACTCATAGCGCTAGTTTTTGTTAAAGTATACAAACCAGTTTTACTAAGAGTGTAGGAAAAAAAGTAAGGGGTTAATTTGAAAACTCTTTGATCAATAATATTTATAATATTATTATTTTTACCTTTAACATTTTTAGCAAATTCTTTCGTTAATAATGCGGGAGCTCTTAAATTGGTTCTTAAATGCTTACTCCAACTATCCAATGAAAAATTTTCTAATTTATCATTTTCAAACAAAGAGGCGTTATTAATAAGACAATCAAAAAACTTTAATTTAGATTTTGCAAATTTAATTATTTTTTTTATATCATTTTCTTTACTTAAATCACCTTTTACAGTGTAAACTTTTGTACCTTTGTTAGATAATTCTGTTTTTAATTTTTCTGCTTTTAATTTTGACTTGTTGTAATGGATTAAGATTTCTTTATTTGGACCAGATAATTTTCTGGCAATTGCTGCCCCCATTCGAGTAGCCCCACCAGTAATTATTATTTTCCGTGCTTCCATTTCTTATCTCTTTTTTTTGTAACTTTAGTTCCTGGCATACCCATGGTTGATCTACCTTTTGGATAAAGCTTATTTTTTACATCATACTGCCTTATTTTTGGATTTAATGTAATTTCTAATTCAGTGCTTTCCAATTTTCTTATTTCATCTCGTATTTTAGCCGCTTCTTCAAATTCTAAATTAGATGCTGCTTCTTTCATTTTTTTATCTAGTGCTTTAAGGTGTTTTTTAAGATTGCCTCCAACATTAGAGCCTTCACTTATTTTGACGTAGTCTTTCTCATACACACTTTCAAGAATATCGCTAATTTCTTTTTTTACCGACTTTGCATCTATTTTATGTTTCTTATTATAAGCTAATTGAATTTTTCTTCTTCTATCAGTTTCAGCAATTGCTTTTTTTATACTTTTTGTCTCTTTGTCTGCATACAAGATTACTTTGCCATCAACGTTTCTTGCTGCTCTTCCTATGGTTTGAATTAAAGATGTTTCTGATCTTAAAAAACCTTCTTTATCAGCATCTAAAATTCCAACTAAGGCACATTCGGGAATATCTAATCCCTCCCTTAATAAATTAATTCCAACTAGAACATCAAATACACCCATCCTCAAATCTCTCATAATTTCTATTCTTTCAAGTGTATCAATATCAGAGTGTAGATATCTTACTTTAATTCCATTCTCATGAAGATATTCAGTTAAATCTTCAGCCATTTTTTTGGTTAGTGTTGTGACTAATACTCTATGATTATTTTCAATTACTTTTTTACATTCATGCATTAAATCGTCGACTTGATTTTTGGCTGGTCGTATTTCTACGACTGGATCTATAAGACCAGTTGGTCTGATAACTTGATCAATGAATTTCCCTTTAGTTTGCTCTAGTTCCCATGGACCGGGTGTTGCTGAAACGAAAACAGTTTGGGTTCTCATTAAGTCCCATTCTTCAAATTTTAATGGTCTATTATCCATGCATGAAGGAAGTCTAAAACCATATTCTGCTAAAGTACTTTTTCTTGATCTATCACCCTTATACATTCCGTTCAGCTGAGGAACTGTAACGTGGCACTCGTCCACAAATATTAAAGTATTGTCTGGAAAGTATTCAAAAAGAGTAGGTGGGGGCTCTCCAGGTTTTCTTCCTGACAAAAATCTTGAATAGTTTTCAATGCCAGCACAAGAACCAGTGGCTTCAATCATTTCAAGATCAAACTTAGTTCTTTCTTCTAATCTCTGTGCTTCTAATAATTTATTTTCAGCACGGTGTTTCTTTAAAGTTACTTCTAATTCTTTTTTTATATTAATTACTGCTTGTTCGATTGTAGGCTTAGGAGTGATGTAGTGACTATTTGCATAAACTTTTACTAAACTTAATTCTCTTACTTTATCACCAGTTAACGGATCAAACTCTTCTATCTGTTCTAATTTATCTCCAAATAGACAAAGTCTCCAAGCTCTATCTTCTAAATGAGAAGGAAATATTTCTAAATATTCTCCTCTTGCTCTAAATGTTCCTCTATAAAAATTTTGATCATTTCTTTTATATTGTAGTGCAACTAAAGATTTGATTATTTCTTCTCTGTTGTAGTCATAATTTTTTTGAAGAGTTAGCGTCATTTTACTGTACGCTTCAACTGAACCCAATCCATAGATACACGAAACACTTGCTACAATTAAAACATCATCTCTTTCTAAAAGAGATCTAGTTGCTGAGTGCCTCATTCTATCAATTTGTTCATTTATAGAGGCTTCTTTCTCTATATATGTGTCTGATCTCGGCACATAAGCCTCTGGAGTGTAATAGTCATAGTATGAAACGAAATATTCAACAGCATTGTCTGGAAAAAAGGTTTTCATTTCCCCATAAAGTTGAGCAGCAAGAGTTTTGTTTGGAGCTAAAATTAAGGCAGGTCTATTAGTAGCTTCAATAACTTTAGCCATGGTAAAAGTTTTTCCTGACCCCGTGACTCCAAGTAAAACTTGGTTAAATTGATCTTTATTAGCACCATTAACTAATTTTTTTATGGCCTCAGGCTGATCTCCCGCAGGTTTAAAATCAGATTTAATTTTGAATTTTTTTCCACCCTCTAGTTTTCCACCTATTTTAGGATTTTTACTTTGAATATCTGTAATTAAATCTTGATAAGTATTTTCCATATATTAAACAACGTAGTAGAATTTATTTATATTTCAATGAGCATAATATCTGACAGTTTAAAGAAGATTAAACCATCCCCCACTATTGCAGTTACTCAAAAAGCAAGAGAATTAAAAGCTGCTGGAAAAGATGTTATTGGTCTTGGTGCTGGAGAACCAGACTTTGATACTCCAGATAATATTAAAGAAGCAGCAATAAAAGCAATTAATGAAGGTGACACCAAGTACACGGCAGTTGATGGTACACCAGCATTAAAAAAAGCAATTGTAGAAAAATTTAAAAAAGAAAATAATTTAGATTATACTACTGATCAAATTACAGTTGGTGCAGGAGGAAAGCACGTTATCTATAATGCTATGATGGCAACACTAAACGATGGAGATGAGGTAATAATTCCAGCTCCTTATTGGGTGTCTTATCCAGATATAGTTTTATTGGCTGGTGGAAAACCAGTTGTATTGGAATGTGACGAAAAACAAGGCTTTAAAATAAATCCATTAGATTTAGAAAAATTTATAACTCCAAAAACAAAATGGATTATTCTTAATTCTCCTTCAAACCCAACTGGAGCATGCTATTCAGAGCACGATATAAAAGCAATTGCTGCTGTTTTAGAAAAACACAAGCATATTTACATTTTAAGTGATGATATATATGAACACGTGACCTACGAAGGGTTTAAATTTTTTACTATTGCTCAAATAGAAAGTTTAAAAGACAGAGTTCTTACAATGAACGGTGTAAGTAAAGCGTACTCAATGACAGGCTGGAGGATAGGATATGCAGCTGGTCCAAAAGATATTGTTAAAGCTATTGCTAAAATTCAATCACAATCAACAACTAATCCTTCCTCAATTAGTCAAGCAGCATCAGTTGAAGCGCTAAGTGGGACACAAGATTTTATAAAAAAAAGAGCTGACTCTTTTCAAGAAAGAAGAGATTTTGTAGTAAAAGCATTAAATGATATTGATGGTATCAATTGTTTAAATCCTGATGGTGCATTTTATGTTTTTCCTAGTTGTAAAGAGTTAATGGGAAAAAAAGATTCTAGTGGCAAAGAAATTAAATCAGACACTGATTTTGTTCAATCTCTTTTAGAGAATAGTGGTGTCGCTGTTGTTCAGGGTTCCGCATTTGGTTTAGAGGGATTTTTCAGAATTTCATATGCAACTTCAATGGAAAATCTAAAAAAAGCTTTAGAAAAAATTTCCTCTTTTTGTAAAAGTTTAAGTTAATGAAAACAGCCATAGTATTTGGTTCCACCGGATTAATTGGTGGTCATTTGGTTAATCAATTAATTCAAGATAATTATTACACTAAAATTAAAATTTTTGTTCGTTCACAAACTTCAATTAATAATGAAAAAGTTGAGGTTATAAATATTGATTTTAATAATTTAGGAAATCATAAAACTGAAATTACAGGGGATGATTGTTTTTTTTGTATTGGTACTACAAGGCAAAATACTCCTGATAAAGATGATTACCAAAAAGTAGAGTTAGATATTCCAAAGGAAATTGCACAAATTGCAAAAGCTAATTCAGTTAAGTCATTTATTTTTATTTCTTCAATATATGCTAATCCAAATAGTTCTGGGAATTATGTGAAATTTAAAGGTTTAGTTGAAGAAGAATTAAAAAGATTAAACTTCTCTAAATTAGGAATATTAAGACCTTCTTTTTTAATTGGGAAAAGAAAAGAAAACAGAGTAGGTGAAAAAATAGGTATTTTGACTTTTAGCGCATTGTCGCCTTTGTTATTTGGGCCATTTAAAAAAATGAGACCAATCAGTTCAGAATATGTTGCAAAAGCAATGATCAAAATTGCTAAAGAAAATTTGCAAAAAATTACGTTTGAGTCTGATGAAATTTTAAAATTATAATTTAACTAAACCTAGTCTTACAACAGATTTTGCATTCTCTGCCATACAATCTTTTGCAGCTTTAAATTTAAAACCTAATAACTCTTCAGCATAAGAGGGGTCGGTTTGCATTAAAATTCCAAGATCAGGTATCATCATTTTAGCACTTGAGTCTAAATAACTTATCAACTTAACCATGAAATTTGGAAGCTCTTTTTTTGGAAGCTTTTTTGCATAAGCAGGCATTGCTTCAGCCATCAATTGGGATAATTCAACTAATTTTTTTACCTCTTTTCCAACAATTAACCTTCTACCTCCAACTTTATCATTTCCAATACAAGCAACATGTGCTTTTGCAATATCTTTTACATCAGAAATTAGAACGGCAAATTTAGGCGCTCCAGGAAATTTACCAGCCATGAATTGTCTAACATACTCAATTGAAGTACCTCCTTTTTTATCTAGGGCATCACCGAAAACTCCACCAGGACAAATTGTTGTTAATTTATTTTTTAATCCTTTGCTTTCCATTAATTCCCAAGCAACTCTCTCAGCTTTAGTTTTTGATAAAAAATAATCATTTACCCCTTCTACCCAGTTTTCATCAGTCCAATCTTTTTCTCCAAATGTATAAGGATTAGTTCTGTTAGGTTTTCTAAACATAGCAACAATAGAAGAAGTTTTAACAATTTGATCTACCCCAGCATTTATACCTGCATTTAATACCCTTAAAGTACCATCTACTGCAGGAGGTAATAAGCTTTCTCTATTATTTGAAACTTTTATTGGAAAAGGAGATGCAATATGAAATATATACTTACATCCTTTAGCTGCATCATTCCATCCATCATCTTTAACAAGATCTAATTTAATAAAAGATAATTTATCTATAGGAGCGTATTTACTAATAGTATCTTTGGTTTGTTCAATTAAAGTTTCATTCCTTACTGTTCCTAGGACTTTGTAACCAGAATTTAATAATTCTATGGCTGTATGTTTTGCTATCCAACCACTAATGCCAGTTAGCAATACTTTTTCTGACATTTAATTTTGAGAGAGGTGTTTTTCTGCTTCAAGAGCTGCCATGCACCCCATACCTGCAGCTGTAACGGCTTGTCTGAAAATTTTATCTTTTACATCTCCAGCAGCAAAAACACCAGGTACATTGGTTTCAGTTGAGTCTGCTTTTGTGATCAAGTATCCTTCTTTATCCATTTCCAGTTGATCTTTAAATAGTTGAGTTGCTGGATCATGACCAATAGCTATGAATACACCATCAAGCTTTAATTCTTGTATTTCGTTTGTTTTGACATTTTTAATTTTAATTCCCCTAACATTTTTAGGATCTTTTTCACCTAACACATCCTCAATCACTGAATCCCAAATAATTTCAATTTTTTTATTTTCCATTAATTTTTTTTGAAGCATTTTCTCAGCTCTTAAACTATCTCGTCTATGAATTAATTTTACTTTTGATGCAAATTTTGTAAGAAACATCGCTTCCTCAACAGCTGCATTTCCTCCACCAACTACAGCAACCTCTTTATTTTTAAAAAAGAAACCATCACATGTTGCACAAGCAGAGACACCAAATCCTCTAAACTCTTGTTCAGATTTTAGATTTAACCATCTTGCCTGAGCACCTGTAGAAATTATTATACTATCAGCGGTATATTTTTGACCACTATCTCCTGATGCCTCAAACGGAGAAGTTTTTAAATTAACATTGCTTATGTGGTCCTCTATCATTTCTGTACCAACAGCTTTAGCTTGTTCTTTCATTTGATCCATCAACCAAGGACCCTGAATAACTTCAGCAAATCCTGGAAAATTTTCGACATCAGTAGTTGTTGTTAATTGACCACCAGGTTCAGAACCATAAACTAAGATTGGATTTAACATCGCTCGAGCCGCATAAACTGCTGCTGTGTATCCGGCAGGACCAGATCCAATTATTAACACTTTTGTGTGTTTAGTTGGATTTTGACTCATATGAAAGCTATATAGTGATTAATGTCTAAATTAAAAGGTTTATTATTAACTCAAGGAATGCATGGCATGATAAGCCAGGTAGAAGGTTTAGCAAAAGCTTTGGGTATTGATTTTACACACCATAAGGTTGAACTAAATAATTTTTGGAAAATTGTTCCTCCAAAATTAACTCCAATATCACAAAATGTTTATAAAAAAATAAACGAGACTGATTTTGATATAATTATTTCATGTGGAAGAAAAAGTGTGATTCCCTCAATCCACTTAAAAAGTATTTCAAAAAAAAAAGTTTCAAATATTCATATTCAAGATCCAAAAGTAGATTTTAATCATTTTGATTTTATTGTTGCTCCCGAACATGATGGGATAAGTGGTCCAAATGTAATTAAAACAAAAGGTGCAATTCACTATTTAACAGAAAATGAAATTGAAGAAAATAGAAGTTATTTAAATTCATATATCAAACAGGATAATAGAAAAATTTGGTGTTTGATAATGGGTGGTCCTACAAAATATTATGACTACTCAACAAAAAATATGAAGCATATCTTTTCAATTTTTTACAAACTATTGAAAAAACATGATTTTCAACTTGTGGTGATACCTTCAATGAGAACACCATTAAATACTATACATTATGCAAAAGAGTTTTTTGGAGAAAATCACACTGTGATTATGAATGTTGATAAAAAAGCTTATCTTTCAGCTTTAGCTATTTCAGAAAATATAGTTGTAACATGCGACTCTAGCTCAATGATATCAGAAGCTGCTTTGACTGGAAAACCAATTTATGTTGCTAATATTTTACCAAAAAGGAAAGACGTCAGATTTCAGAATTTTAGAAATTTATTTAGAGAATTAAATATTACTAGAAACTTAGGTGAAGAAATTGAAAATTGGAACTATCAAAAATTAGATGAAACGAATAGAGTAGCAAAAATTATTAAAGAAAAAATACAATCATAATGTCATTTTTAAATTCAATTAAAAATAATTCAAAAGAACATAGTTTTCCTTTTAATCACTGGGAGTATAGTGATGCTTTGTCAGAAGGAGCAATTGATGAAATAGTAAAAGCTGACATTCCTGATGTAAGTAAACATAATCTTAATTACGATGGAACAAGAGCAATAGATGGTGGAGCTGCAGAATTTAGAAAAGGTATAGCTTCAGGCGGACAAGCGATAAAGTTTAGATGTTTTATTAATAAAGAAAACTCATCTCAATTTCCAAATTTAGTAAAATTTATAAATGAGCTTCAATCTAAAGAAACATATGAAACAATTTCTAAAATGATAAATAAAGATTTATCTAATTCCTATGTCAGAGTCGAGGTCATATGTGACCGAGAGGGATTTTGGTTAAAACCTCATTGCGATATAAAAGAAAAACTTATGTCAGGCTTAATATTTGTTAATAAAACAAATGAGTCTGAAGATTTAGGAACTGATTTTTATAATGAAAAATTAGAAAAGGTTAAGACACTTCCTTACAAACATAATTATGGCTATCTTTTTACAAGTGGACCAAACACTTGGCATGGTATGGAGAAGAAAAAGATCGTTAAAGAAAGACGATGTATTCAAGTAAATTATGTTACTTTTGAAACTGATTGGAAAGTAAATTCTTAAACTTCCTGAAGAGAAGTCACTTCTAATCTTTTTGTTTTTAGTGATCTAATTGCCTCTAAACAAGCTTGAGCAGTAGACATATTAGTACAATAAGGAACTTTATTCTTTAGTGTTGCTCTTCTTAAAGCTATTGCATCACTTAATCGATGTTCACTATTTCCACCTCCAGTATTTATTACTAATGCAATTTTTTTAGAGTCTAAAACATCAACTATGTGAGGTGATCCAGTGCTTACTTTATTTATAATTTTACATTTCATCCCATGCTTTCGAATATATTCTGCAGTTCCTCTAGTTGCACATAATGTAAACTTAAGTTTAAGAAGTTCTTTAGCTAAATCTATTCCTTCATCTTTATGACTATCTTTGAGAGATATAAAAGCTAATCCTTGTTTTGGTAACGAGTTAGCTGCTGCGATCTGACTTTTAGCAAAAGCCATTCCAAAATTTTTATCAAATCCCATAACTTCTCCTGTCGACTTCATCTCAGGCCCTAACAATAAGTCACTGTTGGGAAATTTATTAAATGGAAATACAGCTTCTTTAACTGCGTACATACCTTTAGATTTATCTTTTAAATTAAACTTAGATAACTTTTCACCAGCCATTACTCTTGATGCAATTTTAGCTAGGGGCAATCCTTTTGCTTTTGATACAAAAGGTACTGTTCGACTTGCTCTAGGATTTACTTCAATCACATAAATTTCATCTTTTTTAATTGCAAACTGTATATTCATAAAACCTTTTACATTTAAAGCTATAGCAAGTTTTTTAGTTTGATCTTCTATTTCTTTAAGAAGATAAGGTTTAATTGAAACAGGTGGTAAACTACAAGCTGAGTCTCCTGAATGGATTCCTGCTTCTTCGATATGTTGCATAATTCCTGCAACGTGAACCTGTTTTCCATCTGATATGGCATCCACATCTACTTCCATTGCATGATCAATAAATTTATCAATCAAAATTGGATTTTCTTCTGCGGCTTTAAATGCCTCTTCAACAAATTTTTTAAGCTGATTTTTTTCATGAACAATTTCCATTGCTCTTCCACCTAGAACATATGAAGGTCTTACCATTAATGGTAATCCTATTTTATCTGCAATTTTTATTGCCTGATTAAATGTCTTTGCAATCCCACTCTCTGCTTGTCTTAGTTTTAATTTATTCAATAAATTTCTAAATCGGTCTCTATCTTCTGCTAAATCAATAGAGGTATATTGTGTTCCTAAAATTGGAAGCTTGTTGTCGTGTAAAAATTTAGCAAGCTTAATCGGTGTTTGGCCACCAAACTGGGCTATTACACCTATCAGATTTCCTTTTTCTTGCTCTTTTTTAATTATATTAAAAACGTATTCTTCTTTTAAAGGTTCAAAGTATAATCGATCACTCGTATCATAGTCTGTTGATACTGTTTCAGGGTTACAATTAACCATAATAGTCTCAAAACCTGCGTCTTTTAATGAAAAACTTGCCTGACAACAGCAATAATCAAACTCGATTCCTTGACCAATTCTATTTGGTCCTCCTCCAAGAATAATTATTTTTTTCTTATTAGATGGATCTGCTTCACATTCTGAGTTAATTGAAAAGTTTCTTTGATATGTCGAATACATATAAGGCGTAAACGATTTGAATTCAGCTGCACAAGTATCTACTTTTTTATAAACTGGAAGTATTTTAAGCGCTGATCTTTTTCTTCTAACAATTTCTTCAGACGTTTTAGTTAATTCCGAAAGTTTTTTATCTGAAAATCCTATTGATTTTATTCTGTTAAATTCTGCAAAATCTACAGGAAGTCCTTTAGTTTTTATTTGTGTTTCACAATCGACTATTTCTTTAATTTGCTCTAAAAACCAAGGATCAATTTTGGATAAATTATATATTTTCTTTAAATTTATTTTTTTTCTAATAGCTTCAGCAACTAGTAATATCTTATTTGGAATAGTTTCTTTAAGCTTCTTTTCAATTTGCTTTTTATTTAAATCAAAAATTCTGTCTAAACCTGAAAAACCAGTTTCAAGAGATACCAGAGCCTTTTGTAAAGATTCTTTAAAGTTTCTTCCAATAGCCATTGCTTCACCTACCGATTTCATTGATGTCCCTAAAGTTGCAGGAGAAGTAGAAAATTTTTCAAATGTAAATCTTGGTATTTTAGTCACCACATAATCTATACTTGGTTCAAATGATGCAGGAGTAACTTTAGTTATTTCATTTTTTAATTCATCTAGAGTATAACCAACTGCTAATTTTGCAGCTACTTTCGCAATTGGAAATCCAGTTGCTTTTGATGCAAGTGCTGAGGATCTTGATACACGTGGATTCATTTCAATGACAACCATTCGACCATTTTTAGGATTGATAGCAAACTGAACATTTGATCCTCCAGTTTCAACCCCAATTTTTCTCAAACATGCAATAGATGCATTTCTCATTACTTGGTATTCTTTATCTGTAAGTGTAAGAGCTGGTGCAATTGTTACTGAGTCACCCGTATGAATTCCCATTGGATCTATATTTTCAATCGAGCAAATGATGATACAGTTATCTTTCTTATCTCTTACAACCTCCATCTCAAATTCTTTCCAACCCTCTAAACATTCCTCTACAAGAACTTGACTTACTGGAGACTCATGCAATCCATTTTTAACAATCTTAAAATAATCTTTTTTAGTTTTGGCTATTCCCCCACCAAGCCCACCAAGTGTAAAAGCAGGTCTTATGATTGCTGGCAAACCAATTTTTTTTAATACTTTTGATGCTTGATTATTGTTATTAACAATTTCAGATTTTGGTAAATCTAAACCAATATCAATCATATTTTTTCTAAATTTCTTTCTGTCCTCGGCATTAGAAATTGCTTTAGAATTTGCTCCTATCAATTCAATTTTGTATTTTTTTAGGATTCCTTTTTTCTCCGCTTCCATTGCAAGGTTAAGTGCAGTTTGCCCTCCCATTGTTGGAAGAATTGCATCTGGTTTTTCTTTCTTGAGAATTTTTTCTAATACATTAAGTGTAATTGGTTCAATATAAGTTTTATCCGCAACATCTGGATCTGTCATAATTGTTGCTGGATTTGAATTTATTAGGACAACTTTATAACCTTCATCTTTTAGAGCTTTACACGCTTGTGTACCTGAATAGTCAAATTCACATGCTTGTCCTATAATTATTGGACCAGCCCCTACAACTAATATTTTTTTAATATCTTTTCTTTTTGGCATTTTTTTTCATGTTGTTAATAAATTCTTGAAACAAATAAACACTATCTTGAGGTCCTGGATTAGACTCAGGATGATACTGAACTGAAAAGACTGGTTTATTTTTTAGTTTGATACCTTCAATACTATTATCAAATAAAGATTTATGTGTGACCTCAATATTTTTTGGTAATGTTTCTTTAACTACTTCAAATCCATGGTTTTGACTTGTTATTTCCACATTATCATGAATTAAATTTTTTACAGGGTGATTTGCTCCTCTATGACCAAGCTTCATTTTCTTTGTTTTGCCTCCTAATGCTAATGCTAAAATTTGATGACCCAAACAAATACCAAATATTGGTAAATTTTTTTTAATTAAATCTTTAATAATTTCAATAGCATATTTACCTGTTGCAGCTGGATCTCCAGGACCATTTGATAGAAATATTCCATTTGGTTTTAAAGCTAAAATTTTTTGTGAATTAGTTTTACAAGAAACAACAGTTACCTTGCAATTAAAGTCAGAGAAATATCTTAAGATGTTTTTTTTAATTCCATAATCAATGGCAACAACATGAAATGAGTTCTTATTATTTTTTTTATATCCAAGTTCTTTTTTCCAGGTTTTAAGACCTTTCCAAATATAATTTTTCTGGGTTGAAACTACTTCTGCAAGATCAAGATTTTTTAATCCACTCCATTTTATTGTAGAGTTGGTCAATTTATTAATATTAAATTTTCCTTTTTTTGAATAACTAATAGTACCTTTGGGGGCGCCTTTGTCTCTTATAAAGTTTGTAAGGCTTCTGGTATCTAAGCCAGTAATTCCAACAATTTTATTCTTCTTTAGCCAAGTATCTAAATGTAGGAATGATCTGTAATTTGAGGGTGAAGTTATTTCAGAATTAATTATCACTCCTCTTGCCCATATTTTATCAGATTCATGATCTTCTTTATTGGTTCCAACATTTCCAATATGGGGAAAGGTAAAGTTAATAATTTGACCTGCATATGACGGATCAGAGATGATTTCTTGATACCCTGTTAAGGATGTATTAAAGCAAACTTCGCCTGTGGCTTCTCCCTGGTAACCAATTCCAATTCCTTTGAATACCTTTTTATTTTCGAGAACTAAAACGCCTGTATTGATTTGAGATTTTATTTTTGAGTTAGTTTTTTTTGATTTTTTGTTCAATTACAACTCATGAGTTAAAGGTTAATACAATAATTGCTTTATTATCGCAACAGAGATGTAATATAAAATTGTAAAAAAACAATTTTTCTTTTGAAGAATTTTTTCTTTAAAGTAGATTAAAAAATTATGTCATTAAAACAGACTATCGAAAACGAATATAAAAATGCTCTAAAATCTAAAGATAAAAATAAAATATCAACCTATAGGTTAATATTATCTTCGATTAAGGATTTGGACATTGTTAACAGATCAGGCCCAAATAAAAAGGAAACTGATGATGAGGATATCAAGAAACTTTTAAAAAAAATGGTTAAACAGCGCGCCGAATCGATCGATATTTATAAAAAAAATAATAGAACTGATCTTTTAGCGGTTGAGCAAAATGAATATGATATTTTAACAAGCTTCTTACCAAAGCAGCTTAGTGAAGAAGAAACTAAGAAAATTTGTGCGGATGTTATTTCGAAAATTGGAGCAAATTCATTAAAAGATATGGGAAAAGTTATGGGTGAACTTAAAAAAACTCATGCAGATGAAATTGATTTTTCCAAAGCAGGACCAATGATTAAAGAATTGTTGAATAAATAATGAAATACCCGAAAGAGTATCTCGATGAAATTAAAAATAGGTTGAAAGTTTCAACAGTAGTATCAAAAACTGTTTCCTTAAAAAAAAGAGGTAAAGAATTTGTAGGTTTATCGCCTTTTAAAAATGAAAAAACACCCTCATTTACTGTTAATGATGAAAAAGAGTTTTATCATTGTTTTGCAACTTCAGAACATGGCAATATTTTTGATTTTGTGATGAAAACTCAAAATTTAAAATTTGGAGAAGCAGTTAAATATCTAGCTCAATTAGCGGGGATGCAGCCATATATGTTTTCTAAACAAGATGAATTAAGAGAAAAAAAGTGGAATGAGTATAAATCTATTTTTAGTGATTACGTAAACTATTACCATAATGAACTTTTAAAAAATGAAAATTATTCAATTGCTAGAGATTATTTAAAAAATAGATCACTAAGTAAAGATGAAGTAAAAAAATTTAAAATAGGATACATAGAAAAAAATCCAAATTTTTTCGAAAAATTAAAAGAGGATTATAGTGAACAAACTTTAGTAGAAACTGGTTTATTCTATTTTGACGAGAAAAAAAAAATTTATGTCGAAAGATTTAGAGGTCGATTAATTTTTCCAATCAATAATATTTCAGGTCAACCAATCGCTTTAGGTGGAAGAATAATTGAAAATTTAGATTATTTAGCAAAATATATAAATTCACCTGAAACAAATTTTTTTAAAAAGGGATCAAATTTATATAATTTAGACTTAGCAAGAAAGCTTTCTAATAAAATCGATCATATTTATCTTGTTGAAGGATACATGGATGTTGTAGGTCTGAGTAAAAATGGAATTGATAATGTAGTAGCAAATCTAGGTACGTCTTTAACTGATAAGCAAATTTTAACTTTAAACCAATTTTTTGACGATATCATAATTTGTTTTGATGGTGATGAAAGTGGATATAAAGCTGCTGTTAGAGCCGCAGAAAATTCAATTAAAGATCTGAGACCTGAAAAACAAATTTCTTTTTTATTTCTGCCAGATAAAGAAGATCCAGATAGCTATGTAAGTAAAAATGGCAAGGCTAATTTTATAGATTTTACAAAGCAGACCAAATTATCAATACATCAATTTATTTTTAGTCATTACAAAAAACAAACTAAAAATAACCCATCATCTATGGCTATTTTTGAGAAAAAACTTAGAGCAATTGCAAATACAATTAAAGATGATTTTATAAAAAAATATGTTTTAGAATATTTTTTAGAGAAAATTGCTGAGCTAACACCACATTCCAATCAAAATAATAAAAGATTTTATGCAAAGAAAACAAAATCTTTAGAAAGTACAAAAAAATATTTTCAAGAAAGCCAGTCTTTGACTGGAGTTGAATTAAAAGAATTTTCTTTATTATATCTAGTCATAAATAAATTAGATTTGTTGCAAGCAAATATTCATTTGATTGAAAACATTAAATTATTTACTGATTTTAATAAAAAAATATTTGAAATGATTGTTGAAAAATTGAAATCTGGTTCAGAAATTACAATTCAAGATCTTAATATGGACGTTCAATTAATAGAAAAAATAAACAAATTTGCTCCAATTAAACATATCCTTAAAACTCAATCTGATGATGATCAAAAAATAATAGAATTATTAGAGGACATCTCTAGAGATTTGATGAATTATGATCTTGAGTTTAGAATCCAGGAATTAGAATCGAAGTTTTCTATAGATATGAGCGAGTCCACATTTAATGAGTTAAAAGAGCTCAAAAAAAAGCAGAATCTCAATTAAACTGACTAAATTAGTAATAGATTTTTATGTAATTGACATTATATAAGACATCTAAACTCAAATTATCGTGGAAAGAATTATAACTAAATCATTTGCTAGACTTATGGGTAGAGGAACCCATAGAGGTTTTATTACTTATGAGGAATTAAGTAAATCACTAGGTAAAAGAAATCTGTCTGATGAAAATTTAGCTCAAGCTTTTATCCATATTTTAGACGAAAATATTTCATTAGTTGAGAAGAAGTCTGACTTTAAAGTTTTAAGAAAAAAAGAAGGGTCTAGCAAAGAAGAAGGAAAAACAATTGAAAAAAGTGATGATCCTATAAGAATGTATTTAAGAGAGATGGGAGGAGTTGAATTACTATCTAGAGAAGGTGAAATTGCAATTGCAAAAAGAATAGAAGCTGGAAAAGATGTGATGCTGATTGCCCTTTCACAGAGCCCAATTACAGCGCAACAGTTTTTTACCTGGAATGAACAATTACAAAAAGACGAAATTTTAGTTAGAGAAATAATCGACATTGATACCAATTACATGGAAGATGAGTCAACGGGTCCTAGTGCGAAACAAAAGAATGCAGGCGAAACTGATAAAGAAGAAACTTCTAATGATGAAGATGACTTTAATCCAACTCTTGCGGCAATGGAAACGGAGATAAAACCAAAAGTTTTAAAAACTGTTAATACGTTAACTAAAGAATATTCAAAATTAATTAAATATCAAAAAGAAAAACTTGAATGTGTATTGCTCTCAAATAGTTTCTCTAGTGCTAAAGAAAAAGGTTATCAAAAAATTGTTATAGATATTTTAGAAAATATAAAGTCTTTGCAATTATCCCCCTCTGTTCTTGAGGAATTAGTCCAAAAACATTATATAGAAAATAAAAAAATTATTTCTCTAGAGGGAAATTTGTTGAGACTTGCGATGGATCATAATATCTCAAGGAATGAATTTATAAAATTTTATGTAGGTAATGAAATTAACCCTCACCTTAAAAAATTCTTAGATACAAATTTAATTTGGAAACAATTTTTTAATAAAAATAAAGATGATTTTAAAAATATAAGAGAAAGATTAGTAGAAATCAGCCATAAACTTGGGATTTCAGTAACAGAATTTAAAAAATTAGTTAGCAGAATCCAAAAAGGGGAAAAAGAATCTAGATTAGCAAAAAAAGAAATGGTGGAAGCAAATCTAAGGCTAGTAATTTCCATTGCGAAAAAATACACAAATAGGGGACTTCAATTTTTAGATTTGATTCAAGAAGGAAATATAGGTCTAATGAAAGCAGTTGATAAATTTGAATATAGAAGAGGTTACAAGTTTTCAACTTACGCAACATGGTGGATAAGACAAGCTATAACTAGATCTATTGCTGATCAAGCAAGAACTATAAGAATACCTGTTCATATGATTGAAACAATAAACAAAATAGTTAGAACTCAAAGATTAATATTAAGTGAATTTGGAAGAGAAGCAACTCCCGAAGAGTTAGCACAAAAACTTAGAATGCCGCTAGATAAAGTGAGAAAAGTTCTTAAAATTTCAAAAGAACCTGTATCATTAGAAAAACCAGTTGGAGATGAAGAGGATAGTAGTTTGGGAGACTTTATTGAAGATACCAAAGCTCTTGCTCCATTAGAACAGGCAATAAAATCAAATTTAGGAGAAGCAACGACTAAAATTTTATCTACACTAACTCCACGTGAAGAAAGAGTTTTAAGGATGAGATTTGGTGTGGGAATGAACACTGATCATACTTTAGAAGAAGTTGGTTTGCAATTTTCTGTGACTAGGGAAAGAATTAGACAGATAGAGGCAAAGGCACTTAGAAAATTAAAACATCCAAGCAGATCAAAACAGTTAAAAAGCTTTTTAGAGAGCTAATCGGGCCGTTAGCTCAATAGTAGAGTACTGCATTGACATTGCAGGGGTAGTTGGAGCGTAACCAACACGGCCCACCATATTTTAATTATCTTAATTGATAACTCGAAAAAAATGATATAACTAATTTATATTTTGGGCCTGTAGCTCAGTTGGTTAGAGCAGTACACTCATAATGTATTGGTCCCAGGTTCGAGTCCTGGCGGGCCCACCAATTAATTTTTAGAAAATTCATCCAATATTTTAAATAAAGAATTAATATTCCCATCATTAGAATTTAAAATTGAAGAAAACTCCTCTTTCTGAGTTCTTGCTAAACTAAGACCTTCTATAATTAAATCTCTAATTAAAGGATTTTCTGGATTTTTTGTATAAATTCTCCAATCAATTTTAATTTCTGGTCTTTCAGATGTGCCAATTAGTAAACTATTTACAATCGTATAATTTTGATTCAATTTTTCTTTACCTATTACATCAATTTCAGGGTTGGTATATTCTGCTAGCCTACTAGAAAAACTTTTTAAAAAGTAAGCCTCAAATAGTTTAATATATTTTTTTTTTTGAATATCATCTAAATTTTTTCTAGCAGAACCTAAGGAATAAAAACCCACACCTTTTATATCAACTGTTTCTTTTGCTATTAATTTTAATTTATTTATTTTTTCTTCTTTTGTAATATTTTCTGATAATATTTGAGATGCACGATTAACCGTTGACTGAACAAACACATCTGGTTCAATTGAATGTGCATAGCTTAACTTAAAAATTAATAAAACAAAAATTATTAAAGTTTTTTTAGGAAACATTATTTTTTTTTGTGTGTTTATTGACTTTCAATTTCTTCCCAGTCACTATCATCTTGAGTTTCAATAATTTTGTTAGTATTTAGAATTTTTTGTTGCCTATCTTGCAGATATAAACTTTTAACTGAAGCGTAAAAGTCTATAGAATTTTTTTCTAAGTTTTCAATTGCATCGAAGTTCTTTGCTCTGAAATCAATACCTGAAGTTAATTTCGAAGCATAAAAATCAAAATCACTAAAATACTGTGTATCATTATTAACAGTTACATTATACCAAGGATCACCTCCAATAAAATTCATCACAGAGGCAGTTGTATCTCTGACAGTGCTTGGACCTAAAACTGGCAAGACTAAGTAGCAACCTGGTCCAACTCCCATTGCAGCTAAAGATTGACCATAATCCTCTTTTTCGTATTCTGGCAATCCAAAGTATGATGCCACATCAATTAAACCTAAAATACCAATTGTAGTGTTTAGAATGAACCTTCCTGAATTAACTCCAGCTTTTTTTAATTCACCTTGTAAAACATTGTTAGGAATGGTAACTAAATTTGACAGGTTATCCAAGGAATTACTTACACCAGCTTTTATCGGCGATGGTAAAGTTTTATATACACCTGCAACTGGTTTGAATAATACACCATCTAATACTTGATTAAAAGCAAACGTAGCTCTATTTAATTTTTCAAAACAGTCTTTTACCTCAGTTGGTTTGTTCTTATTTAAAATTAATTCACCATCTGATCCAGCATTTGCGTTAAATGCTGAAAAAAAAATTATAGTAGCTATTAATACCAATTTTCTAAACATTGCGTCTTATATAATATATATATTTTGAATGTAAATTAAGATTTATTTTGTAAAAATGACAACAAAATGTCTTTAAAGTAGCCAAATTTAATTAATAAAATGCG
>CACJMR010000005.1 GCA_902594605.1 uncultured Pelagibacteraceae bacterium | reverse complement strand
ATTGATTTGATTATTCATATTTTTCATCCAGAAAAAAGAAAATTTTATGAATTAGAAAAAATTTGGTCAGAGCTAATTCCAAAAGAAAAAGTAATGATATGAAAAAAATTAAATTTTTATTATTAATTTTTTTTTCCGTTTTTTATTTAAATAAAACAGTTATTTCAGCTGAAATTGATATTTATAAAAAAATTGATCTCTTCGGTGAGGTTCTAGAAAAAATCAATAAAGAGTATGTTGATGAGTTCAACCAATCTGAGAGTATGGACTCTGCTATCAATGGACTTTTACAATCCTTAGATCCTTATTCATCCTACATGTCTCCTAAAATTTTTGATGAAATGCAAACAGAAACCAGTGGTGAATTTGGTGGACTAGGAATTGAAGTTAGCATGGAGGCTGGTGTGGTAAAAGTAATTTCACCAATAGATGATACACCTGCATCTAGAGCTGGATTAAAAGCTGGTGATTACATAGTCAAAATAAATGATGTCCAGGTTCAAGGAAAATCATTAAGTGAAGCTGTTGATTTAATGAGAGGACCTGTAGGTTCTGGAATAGAGTTAACAGTAAGACGAAGAGGTGAAAGAAAAGCGCTAACATTTAATATCATAAGAGAAGTTATTCAGGTTCAATCTGTAAAATCTGAAATTATAGATGAAAATATTGGATACATCAGGCTTACTTCATTTAACGATAACAGTAGTGATCAAATAGAAAAACAAATTAAAAAACTTAAGAAAGATAAAAACTTAAATTCATTTATTTTAGATTTAAGAAATAATCCTGGAGGTCTTTTATCTCAAGCAATAAAGATATCAGATTTTTTTCTGGAAAATGGAGAGATAGTTTCAACAAAAAGCAGAAAAAAATCTGAAAATAGAAAATGGTTTGCAAAAAAAGGAGATATTACCGATGGAAAAACACTATTGGTTTTAATTAACTATGGTTCAGCATCTGCATCTGAAATTGTTGCTGGAGCTTTAAAGGATCACAAAAGAGCAATCATCGTTGGTGAAAATAGCTTTGGTAAAGGTTCTGTCCAATCCATTATTCCTTTAAAAAATCGTGGTGCTATCAGATTAACTGTCGCAAAATATTATCTTCCCTCTGGAAAATCTATTTCTGAAGTAGGTGTTAGACCAGATATTGAAGTAAATGAAGAAGGTGATGATTTTAGAATAAAAACTGATACTGATAATCAATTAAGCTACGCTATTAAGTTACTTAACGGATAATATGAATAAAAATTTAAAAGATTTACCACTGAGAAGTGGGGTCGGAATTGTGTTATTAAATAAAGAAAATAAAGTATTCGTAGCGAAAAGAATAGATAATCCTAAAAATTTTTGGCAAATGCCTCAGGGTGGTGTTGATGAGGGAGAGGATAATTTAAAAGCTGCATTTAGAGAACTAGAGGAAGAAACAAGTATCAAAAGCGTAGAACTTATAAAAGAATTAGATGGTACATTAACCTATGATTTGCCTGATAGATTACTAGGTATTATTTGGAAAGGTAAGTACAAAGGTCAGAAGCAAAAATGGTTTTTAATGCGATTTATTGGAAATGATAATGAAATAAATATTAATACATCTAATCCAGAATTTTTAGATTGGAAGTGGATTGACTTAGATTTAATTACTGATGTTGTTGTTGACTTTAAACATCATGTTTACAAGGAACTCAAAGAAAAAGTGAAAAAATTAATTTAAAGTTTTTAAAACTTCAACTTTTTGGTCTGCTAAATATTTAGATTGATCGTTAATATCGGTTTTATTAGCCTCTTCTTCTGCCTGTTTAAGTAAATCTTGTTGCTTTGATTTATCCATATCAGCAAGATTAAAAATTGTACTTGTTAGAATAGATAGATTGTTATTTTTAAACTCAACAATCCCATCTTCAACATAGTAATTTTCATCACCTGATTTTGATAAAATCTTTATTATCCCAGGTTTTAAAAAGGAAATAATAGAAATATGATCCTTTAATATTCCCATCTCTCCTTCAAAAGCAGGGACCACAACTTCTGAAACATCATCTTTTACTAAAAAAGATTTTTCAGGATTTACTATTTCAACTTTAAACTCTTCGCTCATTAAGCAGCAGCTTCTTGTTCCATTTTCTTAGCTTTTTCTATAGCTTCTTCAATTGTTCCAACCATATAAAAAGCAGCTTCAGGTAAGTGGTCATACTCACCTTTACAGATTGCATCAAAACCTTTGATAGTTGAGTCAAGATCAACAAGTTTTCCTGGAGAACCAGTGAATACTTCTGCAACAAAGAATGGTTGAGATAAAAATCTCTGGATTTTTCTTGCTCTTGCTACAACTAATTTATCTTCTTCTGATAACTCATCCATACCAAGAATAGCTATAATATCTTGTAGTGATTTATATGATTGTAGAATTCGTTGAACATCTCTTGCTACTCTATAATGTTCATCTCCAACAATTCTTGGATCTAAAATTCTTGATGTAGAATCAAGTGGATCTACAGCAGGATAAATACCAATTTCTGCAATTTGTCTTGAAAGTACAGTCGTTGCATCCAAGTGAGCAAACGATGTTGCTGGAGCGGGGTCTGTTAAATCATCAGCAGGGACATAAATTGCTTGTACAGATGTGATTGACCCTTTGTTTGTAGTAGTAATTCTTTCTTGTAGATTACCCATGTCAGTAGCTAATGTCGGTTGATATCCAACAGCAGATGGAATTCTTCCTAACAAGGCTGAAACCTCAGATCCTGCCTGAGTAAACCTAAAAATATTATCTACGAAGAAAAGTACGTCCTGACCTTCTTGATCTCTAAAGTATTCAGCAACAGTTAATCCTGTAAGTGCAACTCTTGCTCTCGCTCCAGGAGGTTCATTCATCTGTCCATAAACTAGAGCAGCTTTTGAACCAGCTCCTTCTTTTTTAATTACTCCAGATTCAATCATTTCATGATAAAGGTCATTTCCTTCTCTAGTTCTCTCTCCAACTCCCGCGAAAACTGAAAAACCACCATGAGCTTTTGCAACGTTATTAATTAATTCCATAATTAAAACTGTTTTTCCTACTCCTGCTCCACCAAATAATCCAATCTTTCCACCTTTTGCATAAGGTGCAAGCAAATCGATAACTTTAATACCTGTTACAAGTATTTCAGTTTCTGTTGATTGGTCATTAAATTCAGGTGCAGCTCTATGAATTGGCCAACTTTCTTTAGTCTTAACCTCACCTCTTTCATCTATTGGTTCGCCAATTACATTGATAATTCTTCCAAGTGTTTCAGGCCCAACTGGAACTTGAATAGGAGCATTTGTATTAATAACTTCATCACCTCTTTTTAGTCCTTCAGTAGCATCCATAGCAATTGTTCTAACAGTGGTTTCACCTAAGTGTTGTGCTACCTCTAAAACTAGTCTGTTATCACCATTTTTACATTCCAATGCTGTTAAAATTTCTGGTAGTTCACCATCAAATTTCACGTCTACTACCGCTCCAATAACTTGTGTGATTATTCCTTTTCTCATAATTATAAACTTTCTGCTCCTGATATGATTTCTATTAGTTCTTTTGTAATTGCTGCCTGACGACTTCTATTATATTCAATAGTAAGTTTATCAACCATTTCACCTGCGTTTCGGGTTGCATTATCCATTGCACTCATTCTAGACCCTTGCTCGCTAGCTGAATTCTCTAACATTGCTTTAAATATTTGCGTAGAAATATTCTTTGGCAATAAATTGCTTAAAATTTCATCTTCATCTGGTTCAAATTCATAACTTTCTTCTGAACTATTTTCTTCTCCCTCATTATTTAAAGGGACAATTTGCTGTGCTTGAGGAATTTGAGTGATTACATTTTTAAATTGATTGTAAAAAATTGTACAAACATCAAATTCACCTGCCTCAAATTTTTCAATTACCATTTTCCCAACTTTGTCAGCATCGAAATAATTTGCATTTTTAGACTCTTTGAAAGAAATATTTTCAATTATTTTATCACCATAAACTCTTTTTAATTGATCATTTCCCTTTGAGCCTACAGTAATAATTTTAAGTTCTTTACCTTCATCTAAAATTTTCGCAAAATAACTTTTAGCTTTTTTAATAATATTAGAATTAAATCCGCCACATAAACCTCTATCAGAAGTCATCACCACACAAAGATGAGTTTTATCCTGACCAGTACCTGACAATAACTTTGGTGAATTTTCTTTATCAGATATACCGTTTGATAAATTTAAAATAACATTATTCATTTTTTCAGAATATGGCCTTCCCTTCTCAGCACTTTCTTGAGCTCTTCTTAATTTAGCTGCTGCAACCATTTTCATAGCCTTAGTAATTTTCTGTGTAGACTTTACACTAGCTATTCTTTTTTTTAGGTCATCTAAACTTGCCATAAATTATTAAGATTTAAAATTTCCTTTTAATTGAGTGATTACCTCAACAAGTAATTTTTCTTTATCTTCCTCAAGTTTTCCTGAAGTTAAAATTGACTCGATAATTTCAGGCTTATCTGATTTACATTTTTCAATAATCTTGCTCTCAAATTCAGCAACGTCTTTTAAATCAATATCATCCAGATAACCTTTTACTCCACAAAATACTGAAATAACTTGTTCTGCAACAGTCATGGGTGAATATTGTTTTTGTTTTAAAAGTTCAGTTAACTTAGAGCCTCTATTCAAAAGTTGCTGGGTAGATGCATCTAAATCAGATCCAAATTGAGCAAAAGCTGCCATTTCTCTGTATTGTGCTAACTCTAGTTTCATTGAACCAGAAACTTTTTTCATCGCTTTAGTTTGAGCTGATGAACCAACCCTAGATACTGATAATCCTACGTTAATTGCAGGTCTTATACCTTGGTTAAATAGTTCTGTTTCAAGGAAAATTTGTCCATCTGTAATTGAAATAACGTTAGTTGGAATAAACGCGGATACGTCTCCACCTTGTGTTTCAATAATTGGAAGTGCTGTAAGTGACCCACCACCATGTTCATCGCTTAATTTTGCTGCTCTTTCAAGCAATCTACTATGAAGATAAAATACATCTCCAGGATAAGCCTCACGTCCTGGGGGTCTTCTTAATAGCAATGACATTTGTCTATAAGCAACTGCTTGTTTAGACAAATCATCATAAATTATTAATGCATGCATTCCATTATCTCTAAAATACTCACCCATAGCACAACCTGTATATGGTGCTAAGAATTGTAAAGGAGCAGAGTCAGATGCAGTAGCAGCAACGATTGTTGTGTACTCCATAGCTCCAGCTTCTTCTAATGTTTTTTGAATTTGTCTTACTGTTGATCTTTTTTGACCAACTGCAACGTATATACAATAGAGTTTTTGTTTTTCATCTCCAGATTCATTGATTTTTTTTTGATTAATAATTGCATCTACTGCAACTGCTGTTTTGCCAGTTTGTCTATCACCAATAATTAATTCCCTTTGCCCTCTTCCAATCGGAACTAGACTATCAATTGATTTAAGACCAGTTTGCATTGGTTCACTTACTGATTGTCGTGGAATAATACCAGGAGCTTTTACTTCAACCCTGCTTTTTTTAATTCCTTTATCTAATGGTCCTTTTCCATCAATAGGATTTCCTAAACCATCCACTACTCTTCCTAATAATTCTTTTCCAACTGGAGTATCAACAATATTACCAGTTCTTTTTACTACATCCCCTTCTTTAACATTTCTGTCGTCACCAAAAATTACGACACCAACGTTTTCACTTTCTAAGTTTAGAGCCATACCTTTTGAACCATCTGCAAACTCTACCATTTCACCAGCTTGAACATTATCCAAACCATAAATCCTAGCAATACCATCACCAACTGATAAAACTTGACCAACTTCAGTAACTTCTGCTTTATCACCAAAATTTTTAATTTGTTCTTTTAATATTTTCGTAACTTCTGAAGGATTTATTTCCATTTATGCCTCTATCATTCTATTTTCGATTTGTTGTAATTTATTTTTAATTGAGGTATCGACCATAGTACTTCCAACTTGTACTACCAGACCTCCTATTAAACTTTTATCATGTTTGTAGTTTAATTTTATTTTTGAGCTAAAATTTTTTGTTAACTCCTCTGTAATTTTTGCAATTTCTTCATTAGATAATTCTTTTGCTGATTTTAATTCTGCCTTAAGTTCACCTCTTTTTCTTGAACAAATTTCAATAAAACTTTTAAGTATACGCTCGATAAAAAAGAAACGTCTTTTTTGTATTAAAAAACTTAAAAAATTTTTAAATAAAGACTCAAATTTATTATTTTCAGTGATTTTATTGATTACTTTCAGTAAATCTTCTTGGCTTGTAGTTGGATCTTTAATCAAATTAGAAAAATCTTTACTTTGATCAATTAAATTAAGAATAGATGAAGACTGATCTTCGATCTGACTTAAAAGATTGTTTTCCTCTGAAAGTTCAAAAAGCGCAAGAGAGTACCTTTCAGCTGAAGTTATTGAAAATTCGGTGTCTTTACTCAACTTGGTTCCTCTATAATGTTGAAGATTATTTAAAAATCACGCCCTAAATAGCATATGACCCTTATGTCTTCAAGTAGCGGATTCGTAAAAAAGGCCTCTTTTTTGCGGTTAATTGAAGTTAATTGGGTCAACATCAACTGAAAGTTTTATTCCAGAAGAAAATTTAAATTTTGGAATAATTTTTGCCAGAGAACTTTGTAGTTTCATAGATTTTACGCCTCTAATTAAAAATCTAATTCTAAATTTTCTCTTTAATCTAAACAATGGAGCATTCACTGGCCCTAATATTTTTCCTTCTATTTTATTTTCAATAAAATTTTTAAAATTAATAGCTTCTTTTTCTAATTTAATTTCATTGTCTCCTGTTAATATTAAAGAAATAAATCTTTGAAATGGTGGTAGTTTATTTTTTTTTCTTATCTGCAGTTCTCTTTCTAAAAAAATATCTGGATTTTTACTTGTAATTTCTGAAATCATCTTAGTATTATTTTCGTAGGTTTGAAAATATACGGTTGCTGGCTTTCCTGTTCTTCCTGCACGTCCTGAAAGTTGATGATAAAGCTGTAAATTTTTTTCTGCACCTCTTAAATCATGTCCTTGAGATGTAAGATCAATATCAACAACTACAATGCAATTTAAGCTTGGAAAATGAAAACCTTTTGAAATCAATTGAGTTCCAACTAAAATATGCGTTTCATTATTAATAATTTTATATATTTTTTCTCTAGAATCTTTTTTATTCATTGTGTCGCTTGAAAAAATCTCTATTTTTTTACCAGGAAATTTTCTTTTTACTTCTTCCGAAATTCTCTCAACACCAGGACCACTAAAAATAAATTCACAATTGCCTTCTTTTGTACAATTCCTTTTAAGATCAGATTTATATCCGCAATAATGGCACAATAGGTTATTTTTATTTTTGTGATAAACTAAATTGATACTACAATTTGGACATATAAAACTAGTAAAACACTTATTACATAAAGCATTTGGAGAAAAACCTCTTCTGTTTAAAAAAAACAAAACTTGATCTTTTTTTTCCAAATGTAAATTAACTTTTTCAATAATTTTATTTGATAACCATGATTGTTTTTCAAGTTTTGTATTATTCAAATTAATAATTTCATAATTAGGTAATGCTGCGTTTTGATATCTTTCATTTAATCTAGATACTTCGTATTTACCTTTTTTAATATTTTCAAAAGTTTCTATGGACGGGACAGCGGTAATCAAATTGATTGGAATATTTTCGAAAGATGCTCTGGAAATTGCCATATCCCTTGCATTATAGGTTATACCTTCGTCTTGTTTAAATGATTGATCATGTTCCTCATCAACTATTATCATTCCTAATTTTTTAAATGGTAAAAATAGTGAAGACCTTGCTCCAATAATTATTTTTATTTTACCGTTAGAAACACCACTCCAAATTAATTCTTTCTTTTTTTTTGAAATGCCAGAATGCCAAACTGCAGGTTTAAAGCCAAAATATTCTAAAAATTTTTGTTCAAACTGACTGGTGAGACCTATTTCTGGTAATAAAATTAATCCTTGAAAACCCTTCACTATCAGTGGTTTTAACGCTTCAAAATAAACTAAAGTTTTTCCTGATCCAGTTGTGCCTTGCAAAACATGAACTCTAAATTTTTTATTTGAAGCGTTCATTTTTTTTAGAGATTTATTTTGATCAATAGATAGCTTGATTAAGGTTTGTTTAATTTTGCTATCAAATATTTGATAAAGTTGAGTTTCTTTATTCTCTACAGCATTACTAGTTAAGAGTACTAACTTTAAAGCCATACCCTTTGGTATAAGATTATATTCTGCAAACCAATTTAAAAAATTTATTATATTTTTTTTTAACGGAGTGACGTTTAATTTCTTGATTATATTTTTAGTCTTAAATTTTTTATTATTATTTTTTTCAAATTCGTCCCAAACAACACCGGTAATTTTTGATTTTCCAAAAGGTACCATTACATAATCACCAACTTTAAGTTTTAAACTACTTTCATAAGTGAATGGATGATTAAAAATATTTGGTAAAAGAATCGGATATTTCATATTTTTATAATATGAAAAAAAATTAAGAGTGTATTGCTCTTTTATCTACTGATAAAGCAGCTTCTTTAACTGCTTCAGAAAACGTTGGATGAGCATGACAAGTTCGGGCGATATCTTCTGCACTTGCGCCAAATTCCATTGCAACACCGATCTCTGCAATTAATTCTCCTGCGTGAGGTCCAATTATATGTGCACCTAATACTTTATCTGT
Organism: uncultured Pelagibacteraceae bacterium; assembly: GCA_902594605.1. Lineage (GTDB taxonomy): Bacteria > Pseudomonadota > Alphaproteobacteria > Pelagibacterales > Pelagibacteraceae > Pelagibacter. Next base: position 47,507 of record CACJMR010000005.1, on the reverse strand, counting down.
TTGCTCATCAGCTAAAATTTTAACAAAACCTTCCGCATCATCTATGGCCTTAGCTCTTGAATTAGCCATAAACGAAAATTTCCCTACTTTATATTTTTTATTTAATTCTTTTAATTGTTCCTCAGTTTTGCCGATTGATGCTACTTCTGGTGTTGTATAAACTACTCCTGGGATTGTATCGTAATTTACATGTCCAGATTGACCAACTATATTTTCTGCAACTGCTATACCTTCGTCCTCCGCTTTATGTGCAAGCATTGGACCAACAATTACATCGCCTATTGCATAAATATTTTCAACGTTAGTCTTAAAAATTTTATCAGTTTTAATTCTATTTCTTTCATCAAGATCTACTCCTAAAGACTCTAGGTTCAAACCATCTGTATTAGGTTTTCTACCAACAGAAATCAAAACAACATCACACTCAAAATTATTTTTATTACCGTCTTTATCTACTGTTGAAACCACTGCACCAGCTGCATTTTTTTTAATTGTTTCAACTTTATTTTGCATATTAAATTTAATTCCCTGTTTTTTTAATATTTTCATAAATTCTGATGAGATTTCTTTATCCATTCCAGGTGTAATATGATCTAAAAATTCAACAACTTGCACCTCTGCTCCAAGTCTTGACCATACAGATCCCATCTCCAATCCTATATAGCCTCCTCCTACTACAACCATTTTCTTAGGCACCTTTTCTAACTTTAAAGCACCTGTTGATGATACAATTGTTTTCTCATCTATTTCTATTCCTGGTAATGAAACTGGAACTGATCCAGTTGCAATAACTGTTTTTTCTGTTTGGATGATAGTTTCTTTATTTTTATCATCCTTTATTAAAATTTCATTTTTAGATTTAAAACTTCCGTGTCCTTTAAAATAAGTAACTTTGTTTTTTTTCAAAAGAAACTCAACACCTTTTGTAAGAACGGTTACAGCTTTATCTTTGCTTTTCATCATTTTGTCTAAATTTAATTTTACTTCACCAACTTCAATACCTTTGTTTGCTAAACTTTTTACTTTATGAAATTCTTCAGACAGATTAAGTAGGCTTTTTGATGGGATGCAACCAACATTTAAACAAGTACCTCCCAAAGACCCTCTAGACTCTATACATGCAGTTTTTAATCCTAATTGAGCAAGTCTGATTGCGCACACATAACCACCCGGTCCACCTCCAATAACTACAGCTTGAAATTTTTCTGACATTTAAATATCTAAAAACAACCTTCTAGGGTCTTCTAAGTTTTCTTTAATCATTTTAAGGAAAGATACAGATTCTTTTCCATCAATAATTCTGTGATCATATGATAATGCTAAATACATAATTGGTCTTATTTTGATTTCACCGTCTACAACAACAGGTCTTTCTACTATATTATGCATGCCCAACACACCAGATTGAGGTAAATTTAGTATTGGGGTTGAGAGCATAGACCCATACACACCTCCATTACTTATTGTAAATGTTCCTCCCTGAAGATCTTCAATCGTTAGCTTTCCATCTCTCGCTTTTTCTGAAATTTCTTTAATATTTTTTTCAATATCTGCAAAGGATAATTCATCTGCATTTCTCAAAACTGGAACAACCAAACCCTTATCTGTTCCGACAGCAAAGCTAATATTGTAATAGTTTTTATAGATAATCTCATCTCCGTCTATTTCAGCATTCACCGCAGGGAAATTTTTTAAAGCAACTACACATGCTTTTACAAAGAAAGACATAAATCCTAATTTTATCCCATAACGGGATTGGAAATCCTCTTGATTTTCTTTCCTCATTTCCATCACACTGCTCATATCAACCTCGTTAAATGTTGTTAAAAGAGCGGCATTCTCTTGAGCTTGCTTTAATCTTTTTGCAATAGTTTGTCTCAACCTAGTCATCTTAATTCGTTCTTCTTCACCATATTGAATTTTTCTTTCAGATGGTTTTGGGTTTGCACCCATCAAACTTATTAAATCTCCTTTTAAAACTCTCCCATCTTTTCCTGAACCTTGAATTGAATTAATATCTATATTATTTTCAGTTACTATTTTTCTCACTGCTGGAGACAAGGTTGTATTAACATTTCTTTTTGGAGCAACATCTGGTTTAACTTCCTCAGTTAAAACAAATGGTTTCTCTTTGGGTTTTTCTATATCTTTTTCTTCAAATACTTTTGGTTCTTTTTTATTTGCATCTAGTTTTATTACATTGCTCTCTGCAGGAACTATTTCCTCTTGCTTGACTTTTTTTTGGTTTTTTGGCGCAGATTTAACCGCTCCACCTTTTGCTGATACAGAACCTAATAATGCCCCTACTTCAACGACTGATCCATCTTGTGAATTTATCTCTGTTAACACACCAGAAATTGGAGATGGCACTTCTAAGTTTACTTTATCTGTCTCAAGTTCTACAATTGGCTCATCTGCTTCGACTGTATCACCTGCGTTTTTTAACCATTTTGCAACAGTCGCTTCTGTTATACTTTCACCAAGAACTGGTACTACTATTTTTTCACTCATTTAAATTAATCAAATACCTTGTTAATTATTTCTTGTTGTTGAGAATTATGCCTTTTGGCATATCCTGTTGCAGGAGTTGCGTCTGGGCTTCTTCCTATATAAGAAATTTTATTATTATTAGCCTTTAAAGTGTCTAATGTCCATTGGATATAATCTCTAACTGAAAACCAAGCACCCATATTTTTTGGTTCTTCTTGACACCAAAAGAATTCAGCATTTTTAGTGTATGGTTTTAACTCCTTAACCAAAGCTTTTGCTGGAAACGGATATAATTGTTCTATTCTATACATCACAACATCATCTCTTTTCAGCTTTTCTCTAGCATCTAATAAATCAAAATATACTTTTCCAGAACAAAGAATTACTTTTTTAATTTTAGAACTTTCTTTTAGTTCAATAAATCCTTTAGACTTAGGGTCAATAGCATGGTCCCATAGAACTCTATGAAAGGTATTGTTTTTGTTAAAATCTTCTAAATTTGATACACAGTATTTATTTCTTAATAGTGATTTTGGTGTCATTATAATTAGAGGCTTCCTAAAACTTCTATGCATTTGTCTTCTCAAAGCATGAAAGTAATTTGCTGGGGTTGTGCAATTCATTACCTGCATATTGTCGTTTGAGCATAATTGTAAAAATCTCTCTAATCTTGCTGAAGAATGTTCTGGTCCTTGTCCTTCATATCCATGAGGTAACAACATTACTATACCAGATGCTCTATTCCATTTTCTTTCCCCAGATGCAATAAATTGATCAATTACTACTTGAGCTCCATTTGCAAAATCACCAAATTGAGCCTCCCAAAGAGTAAGAGTGTTTGGTTCCACAAGACTGTAACCATATTCAAAACCTAAAACCGCAAGTTCAGATAAAAAACTATCTACTACTTCAAAATGCTTTTGATTATCAGAAATATTATTAAGAGGAACATATCTAGAGTTATCTAGTTGATTTCTTAAAACAGAGTGTCGTTGACTGAATGTCCCTCTACCAGAATCTTGTCCTACAAGTCTGACGGGATATCCTTCTTCAAGCAATGATCCAAAAGCAAGCGCTTCTGCTGAAGACCAATCAATTCCAGTACCTTTTTCAATATTTTCTTTTCTAGCATTAAATATTTTAGAGATAGTTTTATGAATATTTTTTTCTTCAGGGATAAAATTGATTTTATCTGAAATTAATTTTAATTTGTTTTCATCATAGCCCGTTATTCCTCTTTTATCTTTACCTCTTTCAGGTTTATATCTTGACCAAGTTCCTTCAAACCATTCTATTTTAGGATTATAATCTTTTGCACTCTTATATTGTTCATCAAGTAAATCCTTAAATGATTTAACGTTTTGATTTAATAATTCTTGAGTTATAGAGTTTTCATTTACAAGTTTATTTCCATAAATCTTATAAACGCTAGGGTGTGATCTAATTTTTTTATACATTAAGGGTTGGGTAAATGAAGGCTCATCTCCCTCATTATGTCCAAACCTTCTGTAACAAATTAGGTCTACAACTACGTCTCTGTTAAATTTTAATCGAAATTCTGTTGCTATTCTAGTCGCATAAACAACTGCTTCTGGATCATCTCCATTAACATGAAGGATGGGTGCTTCTACCATTTTTGCAACATCTGATGGATAAGGTGAGGACCTAGCAAATCTTGGACTAGTAGTAAATCCTATCTGATTATTTACAATAATATGAATTGTTCCACCAGTGTTGTGACCTGGTAATCCAGACATCGCAAAACATTCAGCTACAACTCCTTGACCAGCAAAAGCTGCATCTCCATGAATGAGTATTGGTATAACTTTGTTTCTCTCTTTATCTTGATGGAAAAATTGTTTAGCTCTTGTCTGTCCTAAAACTACAGGGTTAACAGCCTCTAAATGTGAGGGATTATCTGTTAAACTTACATGAACTGAGTTTCCATCGAACTCTCTATCTGATGATGCTCCAAGATGATATTTGACATCTCCAGCGCTATCTTCGCTGTCAGAACTAAACTCACCAGCAAATTCGTTAAAAATTCTTTTATAAGATTTTTGTAAAACATTTGCCAATACATTAAGTCTGCCTCTATGAGACATACCTATCTTAACTTCTTTTATATTATTTTGGCCACCAATTTTTATTATTTGTTCAAGAGCAGGTATTAAACTTTCTCCACCGTCTAAACCAAACCTTTTTGTTCCCACATACTTAGTAGCTAAAAATTTTTCAAATCCTTCTGCTTGTACTAATTTATTTAAAATTGCCTCCTTACCATTTTTTGTAAACTGAAGTGCATTTTTATCTTGCTCTATCCTGTCTCTAAACCACTTTCTTTCATCTGGGTTTGAAATATGCATGAACTCATAACCTATTTTTCCACAGTAAGTTTTCTTCATAAACTTAAGTATTTCTCTTATATTTGCATACTTACGATTAATTACCCCGTTCAGAAAAATTTTCTTATCGTAATTTTCTTTTTTAAAACCATAAAAATCTGGATGAAGCTCATCTAGATATTCTGACTCTCTCATTTCTAAAGGATCCAAATCTGCTAATAAATGTCCTCTTAGTCTATATGCTCTAATTAATGCTACAGCGCTTATAGAATCTTTGTTCGAGTCAGCAAGTAATTGAAAATTAAATTTCTCTGAAGTGTCTAATTTGACATTATCAAAATCATTTTTATCTTGTTCTTCTATTTTTTTTTGTAATTCATCAATATCAATCTTTTTTTTAGTTGGTCCCCATGATGGACCATTAATTTCTTTTGCTATTACATTTAATTCTTCGCCAATTCCTTCAAAATAATTTGCCCAACTTTCTGGAAGATCTGTATCTTTATTAATGAATTTTAAATACATTTCTTCAATGAATGCACTATTAGACTTATTTAAAAATGAAGTTTTTTCGAAATCAAGATTTTTTGATGAAGACATCTTTTTTATTTAATATATCCCTCTAATATTTTTTTTCAATTAGACAGTTTATTAAATAAAGTTTTTCCAATGATTGATGGTGATTTGGCAACAGTAATGCCGCATTCTTCCATTTTTTTAATTTTATCTTCAGCTCCACCTTTCCCACCTGAAATTATAGCGCCAGCATGCCCCATTCTTCTGCCTGGAGGAGCAGTAATTCCTGCAATAAATCCAACTATTGGCTTTTTGATCTTGTTATTTTTTACAAATTCAGCAGCTTCCTCTTCCGCAGTTCCTCCAATTTCACCTATCATTAAAATAGACTCTGTTTCATCGTCATTTAAAAATAAATCTAAACAGTCTATAAAATTTGTTCCGTTAATAGGATCTCCACCAATTCCTATACAAGTTGATTGACCGAGTCCATTTTCAGTTGTTTGAGCTACTGCTTCATATGTCAATGTTCCTGACCTTGATACAATTCCAACACTTCCTCTTTTGTGAATACTTCCCGGCATAATCCCAATTTTACATTCATCTGGTGTGATTATTCCTGGACAATTAGGTCCAATTAATCTGCTACTAGATCCACTTAATTTTTGTCTGACCTTAAGCATATCCTGAATTGGAATACCCTCTGTAATACAAACAATAAGTTCAACTGATGCATCAATAGCTTCAATGATTGCTGCTGCTGCAAATTTAGCAGGCACATAAATCATAGTTGCATCTGCTCCTACTTCATTTTTTGCCTCTAAAACGCTATTAAAAACTGGTCTGTCTAAATGTTTTTGTCCACCTTTCTTTGGCGTAACTCCACCAACAAGATTGGTTCCATATTTTATAGCCTGCTCTGAATGAAATGTTCCATGTGAGCCAGTAAATCCCTGACAAATTACTTTAGTATTTTTATTTACCAAAACCGACATTTTATTTTATCGCCTCAACAATTTTCTTAGCAGCGTCATCTAAATTTTCTGCAGAAATTAATTTTAATCCAGAATTATCAAGAATTTTTTTTCCTTCTTTGAAATTTGTGCCTGCTAATCTTACAACCAAAGGTACGCTAATATTAATTTCTTTAGCTGCATCAACTACTCCTTGGGCAAGAACATCACATCTCATTATTCCTCCAAAAATATTAATTAAAATACCTTTAACATTTTTATCTGAGAGAATTATCTTTAATGCAGCAGATACTTTTTCTTTGGATGCACCACCACCTACATCTAAAAAATTTGCTGGCTCTTTACCATACAATTTAATTATATCCATTGTTGCCATTGCTAATCCTGCCCCATTCACCATACAGCCAATACTTCCATCTAGCTTGATATACGCAAGATCATGCTTGCTAGCTTCTATCTCAGTAGGATCTTCCTCATTTAAATCTCTTAATTCAACAATTTCTGGATGCCTGAATAAAGCGTTAGAGTCGAAATTAACTTTTGCATCTAAACAAACAATTTTTTCCTCTTTTGTCAAAATTAACGGATTTACTTCAACCATGTTTGCGTCAGTACCTACAAACATTTTATATATTGATTTAATTAATGTTATTGCTTGTCTTTTTGCGTCTTCATTTAAATTAAAAATATTAATTATTTTTTCACAATCTGAATCAGAAATTTCATCACCCATATCAACTTTTGTAGTTATAATTTTTTCAGGTGAACTGCTTGCAACTTCTTCAATGTCCATCCCTCCTTGGTCACTTGATATAAATGCAATTTTAGAACTTGCCCTATCAACCAGGCACGATAAGTAAAATTCTTTATCTATATTTGATGATTCTTCTACGTATAATCTTTTTACCTCTCTACCTTCAGGGCCAGTTTGATGAGTAACTAGTGTTTTTCCAAGTAATTCTTTAGCTGCTACCGTTAGTTCCTCAATAGAGTTTAAAATTTTTACACCACCAGCTTTTCCTCTACCTCCAGCATGGATTTGTGCTTTAAGCACATATTTCTCAGTTTTGAGTGATTTTGCTTTTTCAACAAGTTCATCAACATTAAGCGCAAATACTCCTCCGGGAACTACAGCTCCATATTTTTTTAATATTTGTTTAGCTTGATGCTCGTGAATATTCATTATTATTTAGATAAATCAGGATCTATTTTAGATGCAGCTTCCCATAAAGCTTTTACAGCATCTATTGAATGCATAAATTCTTTTTTTTCTTTTTCATCTAAATCAATCTCTTCAATTTTTTCTACACCATCTTTTCCAATGACAACAGGAACACCTGCATAAACATTTTTCACACCATATTCTCCATTTAATTGTACAGCGCAGGGTAATAATTTTTTCTGATCATTTAAATATGCTTCTGCCATTTGAACACCTGAAGCTGCTGGTGCATAAAAGGCCGATCCTTTTTCTAAATATCTAACTATTTCCGCACCACCATCTCGTGTTCTTTGATTAATTTCCTCAACTCTCTCTGAAGAAATCTTTCCATCCTTTACAAGATCCAACAATGGTTTACCTGAAATTTTTGTAAATCTTGGCATAGGAACCATGGTGTCACCATGACCACCCATAACCATTGCCTCAATTTCTCTTACTGGCACATTAAGTTCTAATGATAAAAATAATTTAAATCTCGAACTATCTAAAATACCTGCCATACCAACAACTTTATTTGATGGCAAGCCTGAAAATTTTTGAAATGCCATAACCATAACGTCTAAAGGATTGGTGATACAGATCACAAAAGCGTTAGGAGCATTTTTCTTTACCCCCTCAGCAACTTGTTTAATTATTTTTAAATTAATTCCAAGAAGATCGTCTCGGCTCATTCCAGGTTTTCTTGGAACACCTGCTGTAATTATAATTACATCTGAATCTTTTATATCCTCATAGTTATCAGTTCCTGAAAATCTAACATTGAAACCATCTACAGATGAAGATTGTGCAATATCTAATGCTTTTCCTTTTGCAATACCACTAGCTACATCAAATAAAACCACTTCATTTACTAATTCTTTTGTTCCTATTAAATGTGCAAGAGTTCCGCCTATTTGGCCTGCACCAATTAAAGATATTTTTGTCATTTATTTCCTTTATTTCATTGTTGGCATAACAAATTCCGCATTTGATCGGACACCTGAAGGCCATCTGGATGTTACTGTTTTAAGTTTAGTATAAAATTTTATTCCTTCCATACCATGCATTCCACTATCTCCAAATAATGATCTTTTCCAACCACCAAAACTATGAAATGCCATTGGAACTGGGATCGGCACGTTAATACCAACCATACCTACTTGAATTTTACTTGCAAAAGTTCTACCTGCATCACCGTCTCTTGTATAAATACTAACTCCATTTCCGTACTCATGGTCGTTAATTAATTTTGCAGCTTCTTCAAAAGTTTTTACTCTAACAACTGATAAGACTGGACCGAATATTTCCTCTTTGTAAATTCTCATATCTTTATTTACATGATCAAACAAGCATCCACCTATATAGAAACCATTTTCATAACCTTGAAGTTTTAAACCTCTTCCATCAACTACTAGCTTTGCACCTTCCTTGACACCTAAATCAACGTAACTTGTAACTTTTTCTAAATGTTCTTTTGTAACTAAAGGTCCCATTTCTGATGCTTTATCCATTCCAGGACCAACTTTTAAAGCTTCAGCTTTTTTTGATAATCTTGATACAAGTTCATCACCAATATCTCCAACCGCAACCGCAACTGATTGAGCCATACATCTTTCTCCAGCTGAACCATAAGCAGCACCCATTAAACCATTTACTGCACCATCTAAATCACAATCTGGCATAACAACTAAATGGTTTTTTGCTCCACCCAAAGCTTGAACTCTTTTTTCATTTTTAGCTGAATTTTCATAAATATATTTTGCAATAGGAGTAGATCCTACAAAACTAACAGCTTTGATATCTTTGTTTTCTAAAATTGCATCAACAGCTTCTTTATCTCCATTTATTACATTAAATACTCCTTCTGGAAGACCAGCCTCAGTAAGTAGTTCTGCCAATCTTATTGCGCAAGAAGGGTCTTTTTCTGATGGTTTAAGAATAAAAGTGTTTCCACAAGCTATTGCTATTGGAAACATCCACATTGGTACCATAGCAGGAAAATTAAAAGGTGTAATACCTGCAACAACTCCTAATGGTTGTCTTATTGACCAACTATCAACATTGGTTCCAACATTTTCTGAAAACTCACCTTTTAATAAATGTGGTATTCCACAAGCAAATTCTACCACCTCAAGTCCTCTAGTTAAAGAGCCTCTTGCATCTTCATAAACTTTTCCATGTTCTGAAACTATTAACTTCGTTAATTCATCAGAATTTTTTTCAATTAATTCTTTAAATTTAAATATTATTCTAGCTCTTTGTAGAGCAGGTTTTAAAGACCAAGTTTCAAATGCTTTTTTTGCTACCTCAACAGCACTGTCTAGATCAGATTTTGAGGCAAGTCTTACCTCAGACTCTTGTTCACCAGTTGCTGGGTTAAAAACTTTTCCTTTTTTATCTGAAGATCCCGGAATTATTTTACCGTTTACGAAGTGTTCTATTAATTTCATGAATACGGTGTTTTAGATCAAAAATATCGAATAGTCTATTTAAACATTAGCTGTTGCTAACATTTTTTTTATTTCAGCTATAGCTTTTGCTGGATTCAAGCCCTTAGGACATGCATTTGTACAATTTAATATTGTATGGCATCTATATAATTTTAATTCATCTGAAACTTTTTTTAATCTAGCTTTTCTCTCTTCATCTCTACTATCAATAATCCATCTATAAGCCTGTAGCAGAACTGCAGGACCTAAATATTTATCTCCATTCCACCAATAACTTGGGCAAGATGTAGAACAGCAAGCACACATAATGCATTCGTAAGCACCATCAAGTTTTGCTCTATCTTCTTTAGACTGATAAATTTCTGTTGTCTGTTTTGTTGAGTTATTTTTTAACCAAGGTTCAATGGATTGATATTGTTTATATAAGCCATCTAAATCACCAATCAAATCTCTTTTAACTTTTAAATGAGGTAGAGGATAAATATCAATGTCACCGTCTATCTCTGCATGAGGAGTTGTGCAAGCTAGTCCATTTTTTCCTCCCATATTCATAGCACAAGAGCCACAAACACCATGAGCACAAGACCTTCTATAGGCCAATGTAGGATCAATTTCGTTTTTAATTTTATTTAAAATATCCAGCACCTTAGATGGACAATTATCCATATCAACTTCGTATGTATCAATCCTAGGATTTTCTTCTGTCGATGGATCCCATCTATAAATATTTACTTTTCTTAAATTTTTAGATCCAGTTTTGTCTTTAAAATATTTGCCTTTTTTAACCTCTGAATTTTTAGGTAAGCTTAGCTGAACCATTAATATACTCGCTCTTGTGGTGGAAAATATTGAACTTCATTTGTTAAAGTTGATTTGTGAACTGCTCTGTAACTAATCTTTGTATTTTTTCCATCACACCAAGCAAGAGTATGTTGCATAAACTTTTCATCATCTCTTTTTGGATAGTCATCTCTCGCGTGAGCACCTCTGCTCTCTTTTCTATGATATGCAGATTCTACAGTAGTTACCGCTTGTCTTATTAAATTATCAAATTCTAATGTTTCAACTAAATCAGTATTAAATACTAAAGACCTATCTTTAACTGAAATTGAGTCCATACCATCATAGGTTTTTTTAATCTCATCAACACCTTCTTTAAGATTTTTTTCTGTTCTAAAAACTGCACATTTCGACTGCATGGTTTTTTGCATTGAAAGTCTAAGTTCTGCAGTACTATTATTTCCTTGTGCATTTCTAAGTTTATCAAATCTATCTAAACATTTTTGTGTTTCTGACTCAGGAATTTCTTCATGAGGTGTTCCTGGCTTAACTAATTCAGCTGCTCTTTTTGCTGCTGCTCTTCCAAATACTACTAAATCAATTAAAGAATTAGAACCAAGTCTATTTGCTCCGTGAACAGAGACACATGCCGCTTCTCCTATAGCCATTAAACCTGGAACAGTTTTTTCTGAGCCATTTATAGTTAATACTTCTGCTTTATAGTTTGTTGGAATACCACCCATATTATAATGAACTGTTGGCACAACAGGAATTGGTTCTTTAGTTACATCTACATTTGCAAATAATCTCGCTGCATCAGTAATTCCAGGAAGCCTGCTTTCAATAATATCTTTATCTAAGTGACTTAGGTTCAAATGAACATGGTCTTGATCTTTTCCAACACCTCTTCCCTCATTAATCTCAATAGACATAGATCTGCTAACAACATCTCTTGATGCTAAATCTTTTGCATTTGGAGCATATCTTTCCATAAATCTTTCACCTTTAGAATTTGTAAGATAACCACCTTCTCCTCGCGCACCTTCTGTTATTAATGTGCCGTGGCCATAAATTCCTGTTGGGTGAAATTGAACAAACTCCATATCCTGAAGCGGCAGTCCAGCTCTTAAAACCATTGCATTACCATCACCAGTACAAGTATGTGCTGATGTTGCTGAATAATAAACTTTTCCATAACCACCTGTAGCAATAATTACTGTGTGCGCTCTAAATCTGTGAATTGTGCCATCATTCAAATTCCAAGCAATTAGACCTTTGCATTCTCCATTCTTCATCAACAAATCTAATGCAAAATATTCTATAAAAAATTCTGTATTATGCTTTAACGCTTGTCCATATAATGTGTGTAAAATAGCATGTCCTGTTCTATCAGCTGCTGCACAAGTTCTTTGAACTATTCCATTTCCATAATTTTTTGTCATTCCACCAAATGGTCTTTGATAAATTTTTCCTTCTTCAGTTCTGCTAAATGGAACTCCATATTTCTCTAATTCTAAAACTGCTTTAGGTGCTTCTTTACAAAGATATTCAATACTATCTTGATCACCTAACCAATCTGCACCTTTTACAGTGTCATACATGTGCCATCTCCAATCATCTTCTCCCATGTTTCCTAGTGCTGCTGATATTCCGCCTTGTGCAGCTGATGTATGACTTCTGGTAGGAAATACTTTTGAGATACAAGCTGTTTTTAAGCCAGCTTCGCTGAGCCCTACTGCCGCTCTTAAACCTGATCCACCTGCACCAAGTACAACAACATCGTACTCATGGTCTATAATATTATATGCTTTCATGTATTTAAGTTAAAAATTACAATTATAGTAATTACTGGAATTGTTATAGCAAAAAAATTTAGGACTTTGTTTGCGGCATTTTTGGTTTTTTTATCGTTAATATAGTCTTCAAAAACCTCACTTATAGTCAAAGCTGAAAAAAAATAAGCAATAACTAAAAATAATCCAATTAGGAATTTAGATGGTTGTGTTGTTAAAAAATTCACTATTTCAAAATAACTTTTATCATAGATATTCACTAAATTTATAATAAACCAAAGCATTAAAGGTAATAAGATTGCAGAACTAATTTTTAAGAATAACCATTTTTTTGTTACTGGCAGCATTATATTAATCCCCTGCCAATTAAATAAATTAAGATAGTTACAACAATCGAACCAAAAATAACTAACAAACCTGTAATTTTTGTTGTTTGTAATTCAAATCCATAACCCAAATCCATAATCAAGTGTCTTACTTCACTTAACATTTGAAAACTAAATGACCAAGTTATTCCAATTAAAATAAATTTACCTAAAAAAGTTTCTAAAAAAATTTTAATAGTTTGATAATTACTTTCTCCTAGAAGCATTAAAGCAAACCAAATACAAATTAAAGTAATTGCAAAAAAATTAATTATTCCTGTAATTCTATGTGAAATAGATACTAATGAAGAAATATGCCATTTATAAATCTGTATGTGTGGTGATAAAGGTCTGTCTTCCATATTTTATTTTGAGTTAATAATTGTTTCAGCAATTTCAACAGAATTAAGTGCTGCACCTCTAAGTAGGTTATCTGATACAATCCACAAATTTAATGAATTTTTTTTAGTTTTGTCTTCTCTAATTCTAGATATATATGTCTCATCACTCCCAGCTGCTTCAAATGGTGTGCTATAACCTCCATTTTCTCTTTTATCAATAACCTCACAACCATCTGCTTTACTTAAAACATCTCTCACTTTTTCTAAAGTATATGGTTTTTCAAATTCTATATTAACAGACTCTGAATGAGAAACTAAAACAGGAATTCTTACACATGTAGCTGTAAGTTCTATTGTATCATCTAATATTTTTTTTGTTTCATTTGTCATTTTTAATTCTTCTTTTGTATATCCATCATCAGCAAAAACATCGATATGTGGAATAACATTAAAAGCGATTTGTTTAGTAAAATTTTTTGACTCTATTTTTTTTCCATCTAAATATTGTTTAGTTTGATCTATTAATTCGTCCATTGGACTTTTGCCACCACCTGAAACAGATTGGTAAGTTGAAACTACAACTCTTTTAATTTTGAACAAATTATGTAGTGGTTTAAGTGCTATAACAAGTTGTGCTGTAGAACAATTTGGATTTGCAATAATATTTTTTTTCATATTTTTAATTTCAGCTGCATTCACTTGTGGGACGATCAATGGAACATCTGGATCCATTCTAAAAAAACTCGAATTATCAATTACAATTGTGTGCTTGGCAGCTTTTTCTGCATATTTTTCAGCAATTTTTCCTCCAGCTGCAAAAAAAGTTATATCTGCTTTTGAAAAATCATATGTCTCTAAATTTTCAATAACATACTCTTTATCTCTAAAAGAGATTTTTTTTCCCGCACTTTTTTCTGAGGCAACTAAATATAGATCATCAAACTTGAAGTTTTTTTTATCAAATACTTCAAGAGTTTTTCTACCAACATTTCCTGTTGCACCTACTATAGCTATGTTCATTTTAAAGCTGTTATACTAAATAAAAGGTAAATCGCAAACTTTACCACTGCAAATATCACCATTTATGCTTGCTTTTACCTTCTGGTCTACATTCCAATGTGATTTTTTCATCATAGCAATACCAATCACTTTTTTAAAATGTGGTGAATAGCATGCTGACCGTAATTCTCCAACGATGTTGTTCTGATCATCAGTAAGATCTAAAGATCCTGTTAAACTTATTTTCTCTATATCAAATTTAACTCCCATTAATTTTTTATTTATTCCCTCAGATTTAATTGTCTTTAGTTTTTCTTTTCCTAAAAAGATAACATCACTATCTATGTTAATATATTTATCGAAACCACATTCATAAGGATTATCTCCATTATCCATATCATTACCATGAGATAACAGTCCACTTTCTATTCGTTCAATCAAATTAGGACATCCTGGTTTAACATTAAATTCTTTTCCAATTTCAAATAAATGATCATACAGTTTTAAGCCTGCTTCTGTATTTTGAACATACACTTCATAGCCTCCTTGTTTAGACCATCCAGATTGTGCGATAAGGTGTTTTGCACCTCCAAATTCAAAATAATCAAAACCAAAAAATTTTAATTTTGTAATCTGTTCTCCAAATACTTTTTCCATCAATTTAAATGATTTTGGACCTTGTACAGCCATGATATCAACTTTTGGCTCTATGATTTCAACATCAAATTTATTTCCAATTGCTAATCCTTTTGCAAATAATATTACGTCCGTATCTGCAATAGAAATCCACCATTTATTTTCATTAATTCTTAAAACAACTGGATCATTAATTAATCCAGCATTATCATCTATAATCGGACAATAATAACATCTTCCATCTTTAGACTTTGATAAATCTCTACAAGTCATTAGCTGAACTAGTTTTGAAGAATCTTTTCCTGAAATTTCTACCTGTCTTTCAGCTGCTACATCCCAGATCTGAACATGCTCTTTTAAATGATGGTAAGATTCTTCAATTGAACCAAAGGCAGCTGGAAGCAACATATGGTTATAAATTGTATAAGCTGTAACACCTTGTTCTTCAATTCGAGAAGTATATGGAGTACCTCTAAGTCTTCTTGATTTTGCAATTAAAAAGTTTTTCATTTTTTCAAAAATTCTAAAACTTTGTCTCTCATTTCAAATGCTTTTTCAATCATAATCATATGGCCACAACCTTCTATTATGTGTGTAGATGAGTTGTTAATTAGACTAGAAAATTTTTTTCCTGCTTCTAGATTTATCATTTTGTCTAAGGATCCAAATATCATTAGTGATGGACATTCGATTGATTCTGCTGCCTTTGTTCCATTTTTGTAATTGTTACATGCAACAAGGTCTACCGCCAGTATGTCTCTTATATCTCGAGGTGATTGTATTATTTTTTCTACTGGGTTACCTCCAATAAATCTTTTTGAACCTTCATAACCCCACTTCATCATTAATTTAACTGCATCGGAGTCCCCATTTTTTGCTAGATCAATTAAATCTGGATGCACTGGCATTTTATTTGAGCCTCCAATAAAGACTAACTTTTTTAATCTATCTTTATATTTGTGAGCATATTCAAGTATCTCCAAGCAACCTTGGGAATGACCAATTAAAGTTAAATTATTTAGATTTAGTTCGTTAAAAACCCGTTCTAACCAATCAGCTATTTTTTCAATACTATCTAAGCAAGGACCATCTGAATTACCATGCCCAGGTAAATCTATAGATAGTACGTTAAAATTATTATTTGAAAAAAACTGTTCAGTTAGAGACCAAACAATATGCGAAAGACCACTTCCATGAAGAAATACTATTGTTTCTTTATTTTGATCAATACCCTGTCCTGCATCAGACGCATAGACATTTTTATTTTCCAATTGAAAATTCAAAAATTACCTAAACTTGTTTTCTTAATTCAAACTTTTGTATTTTTCCTGTCGAAGTTTTTGGCAACTCACAGAAGACAACTTTCTTGGGAACTTTAAATCCCGCTAAAGTTTCTTTACAAAAATCAATTAATTCTTTTTCTGATACCGGCTTATCTTTAACCATTTCAATAAATGCACAAGGAACTTCTCCCCATTTTTCATCTGGTTTTGCAACAACTGCCGCAATAGAAACTGATGGATGTTTAGAAAGTGTATTTTCTATTTCAATTGAAGAAATATTTTCTCCTCCAGAAATAATTATATCTTTTGATCTATCTTGTATTTTTACATACCCATCAGGATGCATTACAGCTAAATCACCACTATGAAACCATCCATCTTTCATGGCTTTATCAGTAGCATCTTTGTCTTTAAAGTAACCTTTCATTACGACATTCCCTCTAATCATAATTTCACCAATTGTTTTTCCATCTTTAGGAACTTCTTTCATTGTTTCTGGATCCAAAACAACGACACCTTCAGTATTTGGATATCTCACACCTTGCCTAGCCTTAATTTCATTTTGTTTTTCCTCATCGAAATTGTTCCATTCATCATTCCACGCACACTGAGTAACATGTCCATAAGTTTCCGTTAAACCGTATACATGCATAACCTCAAAACCTAATGCTCTCATTTTTTTGAAAATTATACTTGGTGGTGGCGCTCCAGCAGTCAAAACATAAACTTTTTGTTTTAATTTTTTTTTGTCACTTTCAGGAGCTCCTGTAATCATATTTAATACTATTGGGGCACCGCCAAAATGAGTTACTTCATATTTATCGATTAATTCAAAAATTTTTTTTATGTCAATATTTCTTAAACAAATTGTCCTTCCGTTTAACATTGGAACTGTCCATGGATAACACCAACCATTACAATGAAACATTGGAACCACTGTTAAAAAATTTAATCTATTTGGCATGTTCCAAGCTACCGAACTTCCTGTAGACATTAAATATGCACCTCTATGATGATAAACTACTCCTTTGGGATTTCCTGTAGTACCTGATGTATAGCTTAATGATATTGCTTGCCATTCATCCTCTGGCATTTGCCAATCGAAATTTTCATCGCCTGTATTTAAAAAACTTTCATATTCTAAATCGCCAATTTTTTCTAATTTCGATTGATCAGCATTTTTATCATCTATATCAATTATTATAATTTTTTTATTTAAAGTTTTTAATGCTTTCTTAACTTCTCCATGTAATTGTCTATCAACTACTAGTACCTTTGCATCACTGTGATCTAAAATATATGAAATTGTATTTGCATCTAATCTTATATTAATTGTATTTAATACTGCACCTGCCATAGGTACTGAGTAATGTCCTTCGAAAATCTCTGGTGTATTAAAGGCTAAGAATGAAACAGTGTCTCCTTTTTTAATTCCAATTTTTGATAGTGCACTAGCAAATTTTACAGCTCTTTTGTAAACATCATTCCAAGTATATTTCCTATCTTCATAAATTATAGCTTCATAATTTGGATAAATTTCCCTTGCTCTTTTAAGAAACGTTAATGGGGTAAGTGGTACGTAGTTAGCTTTATTTTTATCTAAATTTGTCTCGTAATGATTCATTATTAATTAAAATTAAAATTCATTATATTGGAACTTCCAGAGATAGCAGATTTGTAATGATACTCAGCTCTAGGCAATACCTTATCAAAATAAAATTTTGCGGTATTTATTTTATCACTATAAAATTCTTTATTTTTTTCAAAATCACTAAAACTTACATCTAAAATTTTAATCCAAGCATAAGCAATTGAAACATATCCCAGACTTCTCAAATAATCGTTTGCTGCAGCACTAACATCGTCTTTTTCGATTTTATGTTTATCCTTAATCCAGTCGGTGAACTTAGATAAAATATCTAAATAATGATTTAATTCTTTTGAAAATGTTTTTACTTTTTCATTTTTACTATCACACTCAGATTTAATCATATCTAAAAACTTATTGATAATATCGCCATTTTTATTTGATAATTTTCTAAATACTAAATCTGCTGCCTGAACAGAATTTGTTCCTTCATAAATTGGGGTAATACGATTATCTCTATATAATTGTTCTATTCCTTGGTCTTTAGTATACCCATATCCACCATGTATTTGCATCGCGTCATTCGTAATTTCCATAGCTAAATCTGTAAATAATGATTTAACAACTGGTGTCATCAATGAAACATAATCCAAAGCTTCTTGTTTAATTTTTTCATCTGGATGATAAAGACTCACCTCAGTTTGTTGTGATAACCAAAAACATAAAGCTCTTTCACCTTCAATGATTGACTTCATATTAAGTAAAGATCTTCTAATATCTGCATGTTCAATAATAAAATCTGCTCCATTAGTAGATTTTGAATTATTTGTTTTGCCTTGTTTTCTCTCTTTTGCATAGGCAAGTGAGTTTTGATAAGCAATTTCAGAAATTCCTAAACCTTGAATACCTACCACTATTCTCTCAAGGTTCATCATAGTAAACATAGCGCTAAGACCTTTGTCTTTGTTACCAATCATATACCCAGTTGCTTCATCAAAATTTAAAACACATGTTGCTGAACCCTTAATTCCCATTTTGCTTTCAATAGATCCTGTTGAAATTCCATTTCTTTGACCAACACTACCATCTTTATTTACAATAAATTTTGGAACTAAAAATAAACTAATTCCTTTAGTCCCCGCAGGAGAGTCCGTTGATCTTGCTAAAACTAAATGAATAATATTTTCAGTTAAGTCATGATCACCAGAAGTTATAAAAATCTTTTGACCACTAATTTTATAGGTGTCATCAGATTGTTTGACAGCTTTGGTTTTTAACAAACCTAAGTCTGTACCACAGACTGGTTCTGTTAAACACATAGTGCCACTCCATTTACCTTCGACGATCTTTGGTAAATATTTATCTTTAATTTCATCTGAAGCATGATGATTAATACAATTATAGGCACCAATACTAAGTTCACTATATAATTTAAATGACAAACTGGCTGAGGAAAGCATTTCATCAAAGAACGCGCTTACTGTTTTTGGCATTCCTTGGCCTCCATATTTGGGGTCACAAGACAATGACGTCCAACCATCTTCAATGTATTTCTGATATGCTTCTTTGTAACCCGGTGGTGTTCTGACAACACCATTTTCTAAAATTGCTGGATTTTCATCACCTGCTTTAGCAAGAGGTAAAATTAAATTTTGATTTATTTTAGCTGCTTCTTCTAAAATATCTTTAACAAGATCAGCACTCACCTCATTATATTTTTCAAGCTCATTATAATTCTTATTATCTCTTAATTTTTCAAAGAGAAACATCATATCTTTTACTGGTGCGGTGTAACTTGGCATATTTAAAGCTTAGAATAATTCTAGTTTTATTGCAATTTTGAAATTATCGCATCACCCATTGCTGACGTGGAAGTCTCTTTCATACCCTCTGACATTATATCTTTAGTTCTTAATCCATCATTTAAAACATCTTGAACTGCTTTTTCTAAAATATCTGCTTCTTTATCAAGATCTAAAGAATATCTTAGTGCCATAGCAAAGCTCAAAATAGAAGCGATTGGATTTGCTATCCCTTTACCAGCTATATCTGGAGCTGACCCGTGTATAGGCTCGTACATTGCTCTCATCTCACCATCTTTATTTTTTGCACCTAAAGATGCTGAAGGTAAAAGACCTAAAGATCCCGTTAACATTGAAGCTTGGTCTGACAACATATCTCCAAACAAATTATCTGTTACGATTACATCAAATTGTTTTGGGTTTCTTAAGAGCTGCATAGCACAATTGTCTGCTAACATATGACTTAATTCTACATCTTTGTATTCTTTTTCATGAAGTTCTTGGACTTCTTCTTTCCACAATTGTCCTGCTTCCATCACATTTGATTTTTCACACGAAGTAACCTTATTTGATCTTTTTCTAGCTAAATCAAAAGCGATCCTAGCTACTCTAGTAATTTCGCTAGTCGTATAAGTGTGTGTATTAATTCCTTTTCTCTCTCCATTTTCAATTGGCTTAATTCCTCTAGGTTCACCAAAATATATACCCCCTGTTAACTCTCTTACTATCATTATATCTAGTCCTGAAACTATTTCTGGCTTTAGGGTTGAAGCATCGACTAATTGTTTAAAACAAATTGCAGGCCGTAAGTTAGCAAAAAGCTTTAATTCTTTTCTGAGTTTTAATAATGCTCTTTCTGGTTTTTTGGAAAATTCTAGGTTATCCCATGTAGGACCACCAACTGCTCCAAGCATAATTACTTCACTTTCTAGTGCTTTGTAAAAAACCTCATCAGTAATTGGGGTACCATGTTTATCATAAGAACAACCACCAACTAGCTCCTGATCAATTTCAAAATCTAAAGATTTTTTATCATTAAACCAGTTAATAATTTTTTTTACCTCTGTTATTACCTCCGGACCAATACCATCACCAGGAAGTAAAAGTATTTTTCTTTTTTTTACTTTAATCATTAAATACCCAAGGCTTTTCGTTTTTTAAATTTGTTTCAAACTTTTCTATTTTTTCTGATTTTTTTAGTGATAAAGCGATATCATCAAGCCCTTCTAACAAACATTTTTTCTTAAATGGGTCGACTTCAAATTTTAGCTCATTATTTCCATAAACTATTTTTTCCTCTTGCAAATCAATAGAAATTTCTTCTTGTCTATTTGCGTATTCAGATAGCTCTTTGATTTTTTCTTCTTCAAGGATTATCGGCAAAATTCCATTTTTAAAACAATTACTAAAAAAAATATCTGCATAGCTTGAACTTATTACACAAGTAATTCCAAAATCTAATAAAGCCCATGGAGCATGTTCTCTTGATGAACCACACCCAAAGTTTTTTCCAGCAATTAAAATTTTAGATTTATTAAATGGATCTTTATTTAATACAAAATCATTTATTTCTTTGCCTTGATCATCATATCTCATTTCAAAAAATAAATTTTTTCCAAGACCGGTTCTTTTGATAGTTTTTAAAAACTGTTTTGGAATTATCATGTCTGTATCAATATTTACAATTGGTAAATAAGCTGGGATACTTTTTAATTTATTAAATTTTTGCATTTAATTTTGATACTTTCTGACATCATCTAAATTACCTGAAATTGCAGCTGCTGCAGCCATTCCTGGACTAACTAGATGGGTTCTACCACCTCTACCTTGTCTTCCCTCAAAATTTCTATTTGATGTAGAGGCGCATCTTTCTTCTGGCTTTAATTTATCGGCATTCATCGCTAAACACATAGAGCAACCTGGTTCTCTCCATTCAAACCCTGAGCTAACAAAAATTTTATCTAGTCCTTCTTGCTCTGCTTGTTCTTTAACTAAGCCTGACCCTGGAACTACTATAGCATTAACATGCGATGATACTTTTTTATCTTTTAGGATTTTTGCTGCTTCTCTCAAATCTTCTATTCTGCCATTAGTACAACTACCAATAAATACTTTATCTATTTTTATATCTGTGGCTGCCATGTCAGGTTTTAGACCCATATACTTTAAAGCTCTTTCAATTGAATTTTTTTTATCTTCATCGGTCTCATTATTTGGATTTGGAACTTTTCCATTAATTGTTATTACATCTTGTGGTGACGTACCCCATGTAATCATGGGTAAAATTTCATTTGCATTAAGGCTAATTTCTTTATCAAAACTAGCATCAGCGTCTGTTTTTAAAGTTTCCCAATAGTTCAAAGCTTTATCCCAATTTTCACCTTTTGGAGACATTGGTTTCCATTTTAAATATTCAAAAATTTTTTCATCTGGTGCAATTAATCCTGCTCTTGCACCGCCTTCAATTGTCATATTGCAAATAGTCATTCTTTGCTCAACACTTAAAGATCTTATTAAATCTCCAGCATATTCTACAACAGATCCTGTTCCACCTGCTGTACCTATTTTTCCAATTATTTGAAGTATTACATCTTTAGAAGTAACTCCTAAAGGAAGTTCACCATTGACATTAATTCTAAAATTTTTAGCTTTCTTCTGAACTAATGTTTGGGTTGCTAAAACATGTTCAACTTCTGAAGTTCCTATTCCAAATGCTAAAGCACCAAATGCTCCATGCGTTGCGGTATGGCTGTCTCCACAAACAATAACTGTACCTGGTTGAGTAAAACCTTGTTCAGGTCCTATGATATGAACGATACCTTGCCTCTTATCATCCATACCAAATAACTGAACACCGAATTCTTTACAATTTGCCTCTAAAGTATCTACTTGAATTTTTGACTCTTCATCTGAAATACCTTTTGATCTGTCAGTTGTTGGAACATTATGATCTGCAACTGCTAAAGTTAAATTTGGATGTCTAACTTTTCTATTAGAATTTCTTAATCCTTCAAAAGCTTGGGGGCTTGTCACCTCATGAATTAAATGTCTATCTACAAAAAGTAAAGATGTGCCATCATCTTGTTGATCAACTAGATGATCGTTCCAAATTTTATCGTATAATGTTGTAGACATTGAAAAAAAAATTATTTTTTTTCTGTAGAGCTTTCTGATTTTTGTTCTTCTTTAGGAGCCTCTGCTTCTGGAGCCGCCTCTTCTTTAGGTGCTGCTTCTGCTTTAGGAGCTTCCTCTTTTGGTACTTCTACTGCAGGAGCTACATTTTCCTCTGTAACAGTTTCTGGTTTTGCCTCAATATCAATACCAATTTTTTTTCTAATTTTTTCTGCAATTCTTGCTGATTTACCAGTTCTGTCTCTTAGATAATAAAGTTTTGCTCTTCTTACTTTTCCTGATCTAATAACCTTAATTGAATCAATTAAAGTTCCAAATAATGGGAAAGTTCTCTCAACACCCTCTCCAAAGGAAATTTTTCTAACTGTAAAAGATGAGTTTAGGTCTCTGCTTTTTTTAGCAATACACACTCCCTCAAAATATTGAATTCTTTCTTTTTTACCCTCGGTAATTCTCACTCCAACTTTAACAACATCTCCAGGATAAAATTCTGGAATTTTTTTCTCTGAAAGAATTTTGTTAACGTTATGCTGGTTTATTTCTTCAATTGTTTTCATGTTAATGTTTATCAAATTAATTCTTCTTATATTTTTCCCATAAATCTGGTCTTCGGACGCGTGTTATAGCCTCAGATTGAGATAAACGCCAGTGTTTAATTTTATTATGATCACCTGATAATAGTACGTCTGGCACAGCTTTTTCCTCCCAAATTTGAGGTTTTGTATACTGAGGGTACTCTAGAAGACCATTTTCAAAGGTTTCATCTAATTTAGAGTTTTTATTTCCTAATACACCGGGAAGCAATCTTAAAATACTATCTATGACTACATATGCTGCTGACTCCCCGCCTGACAAAACATAATCTCCAATACTAATTTCCTCAATATTTCTTGTTGAAAGTATTCTTTCGTCCACACCTTCAAAATGACCACAAATTAAAGACAGAGATTTTTCATTAGCTAGCTCTTTTGCTAAATTTTGATCAAATTTTTTTCCTTTTGGCGATAAGTATAAAATTCTCTCACTCTCATTTTTGTTTTCATCTAAAGACTTTGCAAGAACATCTGCTTTTAATAACATCCCTGAACCGCCCCCATAAGGTGTATCATCTACTGTTTTGTGTTTGTCATCAGCTGCATCTCTTATGTTTACAACTTTAAGTTTCCATAAATTATTTGATAACGCTTTTCCATAAAGTCCTTTAGATAAAGGACCAGGAAAAACCTCTGGATAAAGTGTAAACACTTGAGCTTGCCACATAAATAATCTTTAAATTATTTTTTTTCCTCTGCTGGAGCTGCTTCTTCTTTAGGAGCTTCTGCTGCTGGAGCTGCTTCTGCTTTTGGAGCTTCTTCCTTAGGAGCTTCTGCTGCTGGAGCTGCTTCTGCTTTTGGAGCTTCTTCCTTAGGAGCTTCTGCTGCTGGAGCTGCTTCTGCTGGAGCTGCTTCTGCTTTTGGAGCTTCTTTATTATCCTCTTCTTTTTTATTTCTCTCTTTTTTTGGCACTGCTTTATTTGGATTATTTCCATTTGCAGGCATAGGCATTAGTTCGTTCTCACCTAAAATTCTTGCTACTCTAGTTGTTGGTTGAGCTCCCTGACCAAGCCAATATTTAATTCTCTCAGCTTCTAGGCCCACTCTTTCTTTTTTCTCTTTTGGTAATAGAGGATTAAAGAAACCAACCTTTTCTATAAATCTTCCATCTCTTGCAAAACGACTGTCGGCAACAACAACTTTATAAACAGGACGTTTTTTTGTTCCACCTCTTGATAATCTTAATTTTAACATTTCTTCTCCTTTTTACTTTAATTGGTTAAATAGCTCTGGCGGTATACCTTTATCTGACATACCTTTCAGATTTCCTTTTGACATCTTTTTCATCATTTCAGACATCATTTTAAATTGCTTAAGCAATTTATTGATAGTGGCCGGATCTGTGCCAGAGCCATTAGCAATTCTTTTTTTTCTAGAACCATCTATTATTTTTGGGTTCTCTCTTTCTTTTTTTGTCATTGATAAAATAACAGCTTCATTTTTAGTAATTATACTTTCATCAATTCCCGCTGAATCCATTTGGGATTTAATTTTAGAAACTCCGGGCATAAAAGACATAATTCCCTCAATGCCACCCATTTTTTTCATTTGTCTTAATTGAGATAAATAATCTTCCATAGAGAATTGACCTTTTTTTAAATTTTCCTCTGCTTTTTTAAGATTTTCTTCTCCTAAATCTTGAGCCGCCTTTTCTACAAGGGATACGATATCCCCCATACCTAGTATTCTGTTTGCAATTCTATCTGGATGGAATACTTCAAGATTATCTATTTTTTCTCCTATCCCTAAAAATTTAATTGGTACGTTTGAAACATATTTCATACTCACTGCGGCTCCACCTCTTGCATCACCATCAGCCCTAGTTAAAATAATTCCAGATAAATTAACTGTATTTTTAAATTCTTTTGCCACTGAGGCTGCAACTTGACCTGTTAAAGAGTCTGCAACTAAGAAAGTTTCTGTTGGATTAATGACGGCTTCAATTTGCTTAATCTCGCTCATCATTTGTAAGTCGATTTGAGTTCTACCAGCAGTATCAAATAAAATTATTTCAGCTCCATTTAAATTAGCGGCACTTATTGCTCTTCTACAAATATCAGCAGGTTGCTGACCTTCTATAATAGGTAAAGTTAAAATATTATTTTGTTCTCCTAAAGATCTAAGTTGTTCTTGTGCAGCTGGTCTGTAAATATCTAGACTGACCATCATTACTTTTTTCTTTTTATTAGTTTCTAAAAATTTTGCTAATTTTGCTGTTGTTGTTGTTTTTCCAGAACCTTGTAACCCAACTAACATCATTGGCACGGGCGGTACTGCGTTTAAGTTTATCTCATTGTTTGTTGCACCTAATAAGTCTACAAGCTCATCATAAACAATTTTAACGACCATATCCCCAGGAGAGGTAGACCTTATTATCTCTTGGCCTAATGCTTTTGGCTTAACTTTTTCAATAAAATCTTTTGCAACATCCAAAGAGACATCTGCTTCAAGTAAGGCTTGTCTAATACCTCTTAAACCTTCATCTACTTGAGCTTCATCAAGGGAAGGTGCCTTTTTCAGAGAAGAAAAAATTTCTTCAAATTTATTTGTTAAATTTTCAAACATATTTATTACGCATAGCAGTAACGCACTAGTGGGCGAACCCTCGCTGACTAGTGTCGATCTCTTTGTTTCCAAAGACACCGCAAAGTTAATGTTTTTGCGGAAACGGCAACAACCTATAATAGAGGTTCAAAAAGTCAATAAATAAGTTAAATATCTATATATGGATATTAAAGCTTTTAAAATGGACGGTTTAGGTAATGATTTTGTCATCATAGATAATAGGCAAACAATTACAAATTTGACGAAAGAGCAAATAATAAAGATTTGTGACAGAAAATTTATTGGTTGTGACCAACTAATATTGATTAAAAAAAATGATATTTCAGATGCTTCACTTGAATTTTATAATTCAGATGGAGGAATGTCTGGCGCGTGTGGAAATGGTACACGATGTATTGCTGATTTATTAGGCAAAGAAAATAACAAAAAAGAAATTATCCTAACAACTTTATCCGGCAAATTAAAATCAAATATTGTTGGAGAAAAAATGGTTTCTACAGAAATAGGTGTTGCAAAAACAAAATGGGATGAGATTCCATTGTCTAAAGAATTAAATACGAATAATTTAGGAATTAAAATTAATGACAAAAATAATAACGAATTTTCTGGCGGAACTGCTATAAATGTTGGAAACCCACATGTAGTTTTTTTTGTTGATAATAACGAAAATTTTGAAATTGAAAAAATTGGACCAAAAATTGAAACCCACTCTCTATTTCCAGAAAAATGTAATGTTACTTTAGCAACTGTTGTTAACAAAGAATTGATAAAAGTTAGAGTGTGGGAAAGAGGAGCTGGGCTTACCAAGGCTTGTGGAACTGCAGCTTGCGCAACAGCTTTTGCCGCAAAACAAAACGGACTGGTAAATGATAAAGTTGATATTGAATTTTCTACAGGTAGATTGACAATTTCAATTGACGAAAACAATAGTATTCATATGAAAGGACCAGTTTCAGATATTGAGGAGATAAATTTTAAAATTTAATGGGAATTTTTGAAAAATTTAAATCAGGTTTTAAAAAAAGTGCTTCAGCTTTTACAACGGGTTTAAGAGATATAGTTGTAAAAAAAGAGATTGATGACAAAACATTAGACAAAATTGAAGATTATTTAATTCAATCCGATGTTGGTATTGTTTCTGCTTCAGAAATAAGAGAAATAATTTCTCAAACAAAAATTGATCCCAATAAAGATTTAACCGACGAAATAAATAATATTTTAAAAAATTATATTATTTCAATTATGAAACCTTTAGAAAATATTGAATTCTTTAAAAAAAAAGAAAAATTAAATGCAACATTAATTTCAGGTGTCAATGGTGTTGGAAAGACAACTACTATTGGAAAAATAAGCAAAATATTAAAGGGTAATGGAAACAAAGTAATGCTAGCTGCATCAGATACTTTTAGAGCAGCAGCTATAGAACAACTAGAAAATTGGGCAAACAAAGTTGATGTTCAAATTACAAAATCATCTCAAGGTTCTGATCCTGCATCAGTCGCTTACAAGGCTATTGAAGAAGCATTAAACAATAATTTTAACCAAGTTTTAATTGATACAGCTGGAAGACTACAAAATAAAAAAAATTTGATGGAAGAATATAAAAAAATTGCAAACGTTACTAAAAAAATTGATCCTGATGCTCCACATGATGTTATTTTAGTTTTGGATGCAACTTCTGGCCAAAATGTAATTAATCAAGTTGAAGAATTTAACAAAATTATTCCAATAACTGGTCTTATTATGACAAAATTAGATGGCACAGCAAAAGGAGGTATTCTTTTAGCTGTTGCTAAAAAATATAAACTACCAATTATTGCGCTTGGATTAGGTGAAAAAGAAGATGATTTACAAATTTTTGAGGCTGAAAAATTCGCCGAAGCATTTACTCAAATTAATTAATTAAGGTACTGGAAATTAAAGGTTTATAAAAACTACATTTGTAGTGTTCTTTAAATTCATAATGTCCACAATTTTTAGCTATTGAAGAAATAATAAAATCAAATTTTCCATTTAAAGGATAAAGCTCTAACTTTTTTTCAACAATATCAAATTTAAAATTAGCTTTTAGACTTTTTACAGCACTAATCATCACCAGAGTTTTGTTATCTTTTAAAAGATAATATGCAAAATCATCTGGAAAAACTGGGAAATCATACTCTTGCAAAAAATATTTTGCCGTTTTAGGAAACCATTCATAAGAAATTAATGGCAAAGACTCTTTTGTTTTGTAGTTATAAATATAAAGATCTTTTGGAAAATCATTTATATAATTTGAATTTTCTCCTCGAGCCAAGACAGCTTTTTCACGGGTTTTAAAATATAATGCAAAATTTTCGTCGTGAGAATTCATTTGATCAATATGAAAAAGGCTGTCTACAGATGCTAAATTTTCTTTGGCATTTGATAAATTATTTAAAGAAAAAAGGACAATAAAAAATAAGAAAAAATTTTTCATAAATTAACTTAAAAAAAAAATTTGAATTATCTTTGTTTAGATTATGGCTTAATTTAAACTATCAACAAAAGATTTAAGAGCTAATACAAGTTTATCATCATATTCCATCATATGATCGTCATATTTTGTAAAATATGAATATTTAGGTTCACTTGCTAAGTTAAAAATTTTTTTACCCATCCAAAATGGAACTATTTGGTCAGCCTCACCATGCATTACTAATACTGGAATATTAATATTTTTAATTTTTTCATTATTTTCGTACTTATCTTTTAAAATTAAACCTACTGGAATATATGGATAAAAATTTTTCGCAGCCTCTATCATTGATGTGAAGGGCGTTTCTAATATTAACCCTGCAAAATTTTTATTCTGAGTAATTTCAGTGGCAATGCCAGTTCCTAATGACTCTCCATAAATAATTATATCTTCTTCATTTAGACCTTTTTCTTTAAGCCAGTTTATTGCACTAGCACCATCTGTATAAAGACCCTCCTCACTTGGTTTTCCTTTATTACCGCTAAACCCTCTCCATGCAATAATTAAAAAATTAACATCCATGTCTTTAAAATGATTTAACTTATGGATCCTGTTTTCAAGTGTCCCTGCATTTCCGTGAAAATAAACTATTGTTTTATAACTTTTTAAATTTTTATTATGAAACCAGCCTAAAAGATTAATATTATCAGTTGTTTTGATGTTAACTTTTTCAATGTTAACTTCTAAATTATCTCCAGAATAATTATTCTCATCAGGATGATACATTAAATTTCTTTGAAAAAAAAATAAGAAAATTAAAACGATTAAGTAAATAGCAACAATTCCAATAAATAATTCCAAAAAAAAATTCCTACGTTTTATTTTCATATTTTTTTCTATTTAATATTAAAAAAAATATATAAGAAATAATACTTAAGATTAAGAAAACTGAAAAAGCTGATTTAAAAGCAAATATTTCTGTATGACCCATCCCTTTAACAATATCTATCACTAAGCCCATTAACCATTGCATTATGAATGTTCCTGCAAATATTAATAAATTGAATGAAGTTAGTGCTTTACCAGCAGAATAACCTGAAAAAGAAAGGCCCACAGCTGGCTGTGTAACTGATAAAAAAATTGAACTTAAAATAAATAAAGTTATGTAAAAAGCTCCGGCTTTAGGACCTAATAAAATTATCACTAACATTACAGAAAAACTAATTGGCAAACCTAATTTAAGTATTCTTTTAGCGCTAAACCCTATTACTGAAATTTTTGGTAAAAAATAACCCCACAAAAAAAAGGATACCAACATAGTTACATTGATCCAAAATAATCCTGTAGCGCTCTGAAGTGGTGTATAACCAGCAACTCTAGTCATCCATGGGCCTGCCCATAAAGTCTGAATAGCCATTAAGCCCCCATAATTAAATAAACCCATTGGAATTACACTTATAAAAAATCTATTTTTCCAAACTTCTGATAAAGTTCCAGTATTACTTGGCTCTTCTAACTCTTTATTTTTAGTTAAATTCCATTTTGGAATGAAAAATAACATTAAAAAAATACTAATTAAAATTAAGATAGCGATACCGCCAAATATCCATCTCCATCCGAAACTAGGCAATAAAAGTTGTACAGGCAATGTGGATGACAAAAAACCTAATGATGCAATCATTAACATCCATGAGTTTGCTCTTTGTTGCTGATTTTCTGCATACCATATTCTGTAACCCGTTAACGGAGCCATCAAACAAGCACTTACACCTATACCAATTAGAATTCGTGAAACTAACAATCCAGAAAAGCTTTCAGCTAAAGCAAATGATCCTGTTCCAACCAATGCGATAAATAAAAAAGAAGAGACAATTTTTTTTGGTCCATATTTATCTAACAAATATCCAAGCGGTATTTGCATACAAGCAAAACCTAAAAAATAACCTCCAGCTAATAATCCCAAATCAGCTGCTAATAAATTAAATTCTGAGGTTAATATTGGTGAAAGTGTTGCAGTAATTGCACGTAACAAACATGATAAAAAATAACCAAATGCAAATACAAAAAAAACAATAATAGCCTGTTTTTTTGGTAAAATATAATTTTCCATTAATTAAAAGTTTAAAGATATATCTCTATGAACTGAGTTACACCTAGCAACAAATTTAGCTTGTTCTTTAGTTAATCTGTTTTGAAGTCTAAGACCAATATTATGTTTGATAACATCATTATATTTAATTAATTCAGGCATCAAATTCTTATTAGCATCATCTCTCCATGAAACTTCTAAATTGAAAAGATCAAAGGTCTCTGAACTTACTTCAGACAATTTTTGCTCATCGACCTCATCATTATCTATAACAGATATTAGGTCATCTAATTTATTTGCAAATTCTTCGGTTCCAGAAATTTCTCCTAGTTTTTCAAAAAGATTATCAATTATTGATATTGCGTTTTCGTAATTTCTATTATCAATATTATATTTTAATTCTTTTATTTCTGGTGAAAGTTCTTTTAATTTTTCATTGTCATTTATAAACATCACTATTTGATCCAGAGTTTCATAAGCTTCATCAACGTTTTTTCTATATCTTTTAGTTCTTGTGTTTTTTGCTTTGTGCAATATTTCAAACTCTCCATTTTTAGCTTTCCAGCTTTCAGGAACTTTATTTTGAAGTTCTTTAATTTCTAGCTCGTAATTCTCGATCTTTAATTCTAATTTATTTTTACCTGATAAGTTATCATCATCTAAATTTCTAATTTCAGCTTTTGTTTTTTTAATTTTCTGGTCTATTTTTCTAATTTTTTTCTCAATTTTTCTTACATTGAAATGCAAGTCTCTATAGTCTTTTGTAAATAATTCGTATTCTTCCTCCGTTTTTTGAAGTTTTTTAACAATAGCAAAAGTTCCAAGCGCATTATCAAAATGCTCTTCAAAAATATCTAATTTATCCATTGGAAGATTTGCGGGAGTTAATTTCTGCATTTCTTTTATTGCATTAGTAATTCTTTGTTCTTCAGTGTTGTAAATCGCAAATTTGTACTCTTGTAAGCAATATTGTAACTTTGGATTCATCGGTGGTGGAGCAACGTTCGATGTTAAATATGTTCTTGCTGGTAGATAGTTTACTAATGATGGATAGAAACCGACAATTCCAAGGCCTATTAATTGTAAAATAATGAATGGAACCACACCTTTCCAAATATTTAAAGTAGTAACAAGTTTTGAAGCTACACCTTTTAAGTAAAATAATGCAAAACCAAATGGTGGTGTTAAAAATGAGGTTTGTAAATTTACTCCAATCATTACACCAAGCCAAATTGCACTTACATTAGCTCCTGGTTCAGCTAATAATATCGGAGCAATGATAGGAACAACAACAACGGCTATTTCTATAAAATCAAGAAAGAAACCTAGTAAAAAAATCACTGCCATTACAACAATAAACTGTGTCCAAAATCCCCCTGGCAAATCTTGAAGAAAATCTCTTACTAGCTCTTCACCTCCAAATGCTCTAAATCCAGAGGTTAACATTGCAGCACCTAATAAAATTATAAAAACCATTGAAGTCGTTACACATGTTTCTGTAACAACCTCTCTTAAAACATTCTCAATTTTGTATGCTCTCCAAAAACTCCAAACAATTCCAATTAAAAAAGTAATTGTAAAAAATCCTGTAATAAAAATTGCTGTAAGATCTCTAGTTTCTACAGCCTTAATATTTAAATTGTAATTCTTAGATAAAATATAAATTGGAATGACAGATAAAATTGCAATTATAATTGGATAGTAAGCATCTTTTTTTCCTTTATGTAAACGATAACCAGCCATCATGGTTGCACCTATTGCTCCAATTGATCCAGCTTGATTAACGGTTGCAATACCTAAAAGTATAGATCCTAAAACCGCAAAAATTAAAGCAAGGGGAGGAATAATTACTATTAAAACCTTAATCCAAAACTTTGAGTCAAAATTTCCTTTAAATGGAACGGGAGGAGCTGCCTTGGGGTTTAGTCTTGCATACACAAATACATAAATCATATATAAACCAACCAATACTAAACCAGGTAATAGTGCTCCCAAAAACATATCACCTGCAGAAGTAGAACCCACTCTAAATTCTCCAGGCATATTAAATTCACCAGTTAAAATTTTGTAATCAGTCTGACGCATAGTATTTGCAACATCAGCCGCACTTGCTAATTGGTCAGCTATGATAATTAATACAATTGAAGGAGGTATAATTTGTCCAAGAGTTCCTGATGAACAAACAATTCCACTTGCAAGACTTTTATCGTATTTATTATTAAGCATTGTGGGTAATGATATTAATCCCATTGCTATTACTGTTGCGCCAACAATTCCCGTTGTAGCTGCAAGTAATGCCCCAACAAAAATTACTGATATTCCTAAACCTCCAGGGATAGGTCCAAACAACTGCCCCATTGTAACTAAAAGATCTTCCGCAATTTTTGATTTTTGCAGCATGATCCCCATGAAAATAAATAAAGGAATTGCAATTAAAGTATCAGTTTCTACATCCCAGTAGTTACTCCTAAAGTTTGTAATACCGGCGGTTAACCATTCTTTAGGGCCATCAACAGCAAAATAAGCGCTACTATCTCCTGCAAACAAATAACCAAAAAAAGCAGCTAGCCCGATTGAAATTATTGCTGATCCAGGTAATGCAAAAGCTACTGGAAAACCAGAAGCTAATGCTCCAATCATTATAATTACAAGTAAAGCTAAAAAAAGATGTTCCATTATTTAATTCTTTAAAAGTTTATGACTGCTACTCATAAAGTAGCTAGTGAATTGAGTTAACATACTTACTGCAAACACAGCTAAATAAACTGCCATTAGATAAAGTAGATATAATCCGTTTGAACCTTGCTGCGTAATTTCAAATGAAATTACAGGACCATTGATGATACTAGCTTTACCCCCCATGCCTAAAAATATTACAATCAAACATAAAGGAATTCCTAGAATTAATGACCCAATTGCATTAGTCCATGCTTTTTTACGTTCGCTAAAACCAGTATAAAGAACATCAACTCTAACGTGGCCCTCGTGAATTAACGCATAAGCGCTTGCAAATAAATAAAGGGCTGCATACCAAAAACGAACTAAGTCACCTTGGAATGCTTGTTCATATTGAAAAATAAATCTTGATAATACAATTAAAAATTCACTTCCAACTACTAAAACTGCTAACCAAATAAACCCTACAGATCTTGTAAAATAACCAATTACAAAAGAAGCTAATATTAAAGGAAAGTGTATATATGTAATTCTAAAAGCAGGTATTACTAAATTAATTTTAAGTTGTTCGCCAAAAATTGGCTCAACTAGTTTTTCTACTACCATGAATGAGATTAAAAAGTCTGCTACCCCAACAATTAGTACAGCCCAGAAAGAGGACCTTACTACGTAAGCTGTAATTTTCGATAAGATCTCAGAGTCTGTTTGTAATGTTTGTTTTATAGATTTTAAAACAAAAAATATAACTCCTACTAAAGATACAAAATAAAATAGTAATTGAATATACGATAAATTTATTGCAAGCCCCTCTAAAGGCTTATTTAATTTTTTAAATCCAAATAATTCATAATGAGCAAAAAGTTTTTTAACTCCTGGCCAATCAAACCAAACTGTTAAAACATTATTGACTAAAAAAACAAAAGTTAAAGCTAAGATAGAATAACTAAATATTCTTATTAAAATAGATAAGTTATTTTTCGCCATCATATTAAATCTTTTATTGATATATAAAAAGAGGGCCCATTTAAGGGCCCTCTAGTAATAATTAGAATTAAATTATACTCCTAATGCTCTATTTCTTTGAGCAACATATGGCCCGTCAGACAAGTTAGTCCAAGCACCAATTTCCTTACGACCTTTAACAAAGGCAGCATGTACTTTCTTAGCAAGAGCGCTATGTTGTTGAACTTCATCGAAAACTTCAGCAGCACCTTTAGCGAAAGCATCGTAAACTTTATCGTTAAACTTCTCTAGTTTAACTCCACTTTCGTTAACTAATCGCGCTAGTGCAGCTCCGTTTTTAGCATTGTATTCAGCCATTGTAGTTGTGTCAGCCCAATCACATGCAGTTTTAATAATTAACTGATCTGATTTTGACAAACTAGTAAACCAAGATTTGTTAACTCCACAAGCTAGTGTAGATCCTGGTTCATGCATTCCTGGATAGTAATAATACTTAGCAGCTTCCTGGAACTTCATAGCCTCATCATTCCAAGGTCCTACCCATTCTGTTGCATCAATTGCACCTGAAACAAGGTTTTCATAAATTTGTCCACCAGGAAGTGAAATTGGAGAACCACCTAGTTTTCCAAGTACTTGTCCACCTAATCCAGGCATACGCATTTTTAAACCTTTAAAGTCATTCGCTGATCTAATTTTCTTATTAAACCAACCACCCATTTGCACTCCAGTATTACCAGCTGCAAAACTTTGTGTTCCAAAATCATCAGTCAATTCATCCCACAATTCTTGTCCACCAGCAAATTTTAACCACGCATTCATTTCAGCATATGTGAAACCAAATGGAACCGCAGTAAAATATCCAAAAGCAGGGTGTTTTTTAACCCAGTAGTAATCAGCACCGTGATACATTTGAGAGTTACCTGATGCAACTTCGTCAAATGAGTCAAATGCTTTTACCCTTTCATTAGCAGCATAATAAGTAACTTGAATTCTACCGTCACTCATATCGCTTAATCTTTGAGCAAGTCTTTGTGCACCAGTTCCTAGGCCTGGAAAATCTCTAGGCCAAGTAGCTACCATAGAAGCTTCAACTCTTTCTTTGGCAACGGCTGGAGCAGATAAAGCAACAGCAGCAACACCAGTTGCAGCTGCAGTTTTAAAGAACTTACGTCTTGAAGGTGATCTAGAAACCTTCAATGATTTTTTTTCTTTAATCATTAGTATCTCCTCTTCTTTGTTAATTAACTGTACAGAGTAAATTACAAATGTGCGTTTAAGTCTAGATTAAAATAGCTTTAAAGTATTGTATTACAATCTGAGGTAGTAAATTTTGAATTAAATAAAATTATTTTTTGTCAAAAAAAGCTTCATAGATCATCATGAAGATTGCGATTGCCATCAATATATAAACTGGCAAAACATCAAAAAAACCAATCATAGTTGATCTAGTTAAAGTAGTAGCCAAGCCAACTAGAAATGCAGTTGCAAGTAAAGTTCCTAAAAATACTGTAAACCTTTGCATTTAATTATTACATTCCTTTTCTAGCCAATTAGCAACACCTAAAAATCTATGATCATCAAATTTTGCACCAATTAATTGAACACCTAGTGGCATTTTGCCTTCTCCTTGTAATAGAGGCAGAGAAATACATGGGGTTCCTAAATAAGACCATACTTTATTAAATTCTGCAGAGCCAGTACTCTTCAAGCTTTTAGGAGCAACACCTGGACTAGAAGGTGACAATACCCCATGATAATCTTCAAATACTTCTTCATAAGACTCGTAACTTCTTTTCATAAAATCTATGGCACCGGCATATTCTTTTGCTGAATGTTTATTACCTTTAACAATAGCATCTTGCATGGGTTTAGATAATTTTTTTTTATATTTTTTGTAATACAATCCAAAATTGTTTGCTAAATCTGTTTCATAAATTATCTGATGATATTTATGAATGTCTTTAAAATAAGATGGTGTATCAAAAATTTCGATATTTTTTTTAAAAGATTTAATAAAATATTCGAAAGCTTCTTTAGATTTTTTCTCAATATTTTTCCAATGGTCTGTTTTATAAAAAATAAATTTTGGTTCAAACAGTGGTCCCTTTTTTGTTTCTTCAAGCATACTATCAACTGAATAATAAACAGATGCATTATCAAATTTATCTTTTTTAATTAAAACCTTTGCAAGGAGTGCTACATCCTCAACAGTTCTTCCAAATACACCTATATGATCTAATTTTTCTGAAGTTTTAAGCACTCCATTTCTTGAAATTAATCCGTAGGTTGGTTTATAACCTACAACTCCACAGTAAGATGCAGGTCTAATAACTGAACCACCTGTTTGTGATCCTATTGATAAAGGTGCCATAAATGATGCAACAGCAGCAGCAGACCCGCTCGATGAACCACCTGGAGTTCTAGAGTAATCATGTGGATTAGTTGTTTTAGCAGGACCAAGATAAGCTAATTCAGCTGTAGCAGTTTTGCCCATTACAATTGCACCAGCTGCTAAAAGCAAATCAATAATTTCTGCATTTTGTGAGTAAGATTTTCCTTTTCTAATAACTGTTCCACATTCTGTTGGCATATCAACTGTTCCAACAATATCTTTTACAGCTACAGGAATGCCATGCAAAGGTCCTGTGGGTTTTCCTGATCTTCTGTATTCATCAGCCTCAGAAGCTTTTTCTAGTAAAAGTTTTTTATCAAAATGTGCCCAAGCCTTAACATCTTTTTCAAATTTATTTATTCTTTCAATATACTTCTCACATACTTCGACTGAAGTAAGTTGAGCATCTTTTATTTTTGAAGCGATTTCTTCAACTTTTAAGGAAAAAATATCTATCATTTAATTTGCAAATAATGTTTCTGGCAACCATAGGGCTATTGCTGGAAACATGTACATTAAAAACATTGCAAAAATAACAATTGCTAAGAAAGGCATAATTCCTCTAAATATATCTAAAAGCTCAACATTGGTTTTTTGCACACCTTTTAAATAATATGCCGACATTGCCATCGGTGGGGTTAAAAAAGATGTTTGTAAATTTAATGCAATTAACATTGCAAAGAAGTACGGATTAACACCAAAAACTTCAAGCAAAGGTAAAAATATAGGTACAAAAATAATTAAAATTTCTGTCCATTCTAGAGGCCAACCTAAAAGAAAAATTATAATTTGTGTAATTACTAAAAATTGCCAGGTTGAAATATTTATTGATGTGAAAAAATGCTCAAATATTTCATGTCCACCCAGATATGAAAATACAGATGAAAAAGTCCAAGAACCAATGAACAACCACATAATCATTGCAGTTGTTTTTGCAGTTAAAAATACTGACTCTTTAAAATTTTGCCATTTTAAAGTTTTATAGAACCAAGATAGAATTAAAGCCCCAAATGCTCCTGCTGCTGCAGCTTCAGCTGGTGTTGCTATTCCAGCCAATATTGTTCCTAAAACTAACATAATTAATCCAAATAAAGGAACAAAAGAAACTAAAACCTCTTTTAAAATTTCACCTGTTGGTGGGATATCTTCTTTCGGTGGTCTTGGTGCTATCGATGGGTTTAACCAAGCTCTTGTAACTGCATATGCAATATAAAGACCAGCTAATAAAAGTCCTGGAAAAATTGCTGCTGCAAAAAGTCTTAAAGGTGATAATTGAGCAATTACTGAATAGACAATTAACATAATACTTGGGGGAATTAAAATACCCAAACATCCACCTGAACAAATTATTCCTGAAGCAAATTTTTTATCATAACCAGCTTTTACCATCGCAGGCCAGGCTAGTAATCCCATTAAAGTAACAACTGCTCCTATGATTCCTGTTGCTGTAGAAAATAAAGTACAAGTAATCAAAGCAGCTACAGCCATCGATGCAGGAAGTCTATGAGCAGCTAATCTTATCGCAAAAAATAGTTTTGCAACTATTCCAGCTCTTTCAACCAAATAACCCATAAATAAAAACAACGGTACAGCTGTAAGAACATTGTTATCCATAACTGTATAAGTATTTTGAACGAATAACTGAAAAATTCTGTTATCAAAAATATGCTCCATCATAGTAGCATCGTAATAAGCGTAATATCCAAAACCAATTCCCATTGCCATTAATGTGAAAGCTATTGGGAAACCTAAAAGCACTGCGAATAGAAATATGCCCATCATTAAAATTGCTACTTCTGGATTTGTAAGACTAAATAACATTATTTTTATCTTCCTCTTGTGATGTTCTCATTAACATTTGTTCCGTTTCTTCAGCAACAACCATTCTTGCTGGCCATTGTCCTGTTCTAATACAAATTAAAGATCTAAAAACTTCTGCAATTCCTTGAATTACCAACAAAGTTCCTGCAGCAGGTATCATAGTTTTCACCATATAAATTTGAATCTGCGCGGGACTACTCCAGCTAGTTTCTTTTATTTTCCAGGCCAAAGCTGCATATTCGTAACCATAAAAAGCCAAAGCAACTACACCAGGGAAAAAAAATATAAAATAAAGTACTAAATCAATCCAAGCCTGAGTTTTTTGACTAAATAATCTATAAATTACATCTCCTCTTACATGAGCCTCTGTAGCCAAACAGTATGCACCTGACATCATCAATATTGCACCATACATCTGCATACTAAAATCAAAATTCCACAAAGTTGGCTTATTAAAAACATAGGCCATTACTACTTCATAAACCGTACCTCCCATTAAAATTACAATACACCAGGAAAAAGCTTTTCCCATTGAAGTGCTTAAAGTGTCTGCAAATTTAATGAAAGAATTCATCATAGAAAAGTATATTAAATTAAGCTAAAAAAAAAGGGGGTTTTTAAACCCCCTTTTATAATAGTTTTAAAGTTAATTAAATTTTAACTTTTTCAATTGGTCCAAACTCATTTTCATAAGCTAATTTGTAGTTCGGTTGATTCATCAACAGATACTTCATTGTTCTCTTAGCGTATGCTTTTTGTGAGTCTACTACTTTCTTAAAGAAAGCGTCCTTACCAGAAAACTCAGCAACGATTTTATCCCAACCTTTTAATTGTTCGGCTAAGATAGCGTCAGAAGTTTGGTAGACATTTACCTTATGCTCATTCATCAACTTCGCTAAGTCAGCAGAATATCTCACTAACGCTTTGAAGTAGTTATCTGAGTTAGCAGCATAAGCAGCGTTCTTCAAGATAGCTTGATGAGCAGGTGAAAGGCTGTCAAATCTCTTTTTGTTTACCGGAACTTCAAACATTTCCTGAGATTGGTGGAAACTTCCTAAGTGGTAATGTTGAGAGACATCTTGCATTCCAAACTGTGAGTCTGATGTAGGGTTGTTAAACTCTGCGGCATCAATCAAACCAGTTTTCATTGCTGGTTGAATTTCACCACCTGGCAATTGTCTTACAACCATTCCCATAGCAGTTAAAACGTTAGTCGCTAAACCAACTGTTCTATACTTCATACCTTTAACATCAGATACTTTAGTTACATTCTTTTTAAACCAACCAAATGGTTGTGCTGGCATTGGCATATGGAACATACCGTAGTAGTTAAATCCTACACTTTTTACAGCTTCATCATATAAAGCTCTTCCTCCGCCATACTCTATCCATCCCATTACTTCTTGAGATGACATTCCGTATGATGGACCAGTTCCAAAAAGTGATGCAGCTGGATTTTTTCCATACCAATATGCTGTCACCCAGTGACCCATATCTACTACTCCAGAACTCACTGCTTGACCAATTTCTGAAGTTTTAACAACTGCTCCAACTGGTTGAAGATCAATCTTCAATTCACCGTTAGACATGTCGCTAACCATTTTGGCATAGTCTCCAGCCATTTCAAAAAAGATGTTAGCACCTGATGGCCATGCTGCTTGCATCTTTAATGTTAATGGAGCACCAAAAGCAACATTTGGCATTGCTACAGCTGTTGCTGCGGCTGCACCAGTTGCTGCTGCGGCTTTGAAGAACTTTCTTCTTGAAGGAGTTTTTGAACCCTTCAATGATTTTTTGTTCTTTATCATTTTATTCTCCTCTAGTTAATTAACTATTAAAAATAAAACACAGATTCAGATTAGAGTCTTTCTAAAAAGAGGTACAGATTGTCACAATAAAACTTTAGATTGAAATTTTCTATCTTAAGTTGAGTTTAAATTAATTTATTGTCCTCATAAACACAACATTTCTCAGCTGGTATGTGAAGTTTAACATTCTGATTAGGTATTTCAGTTTCTCTAGTAACTTTTGATTTAATGGTAAAGTTTCCCATTTTGGCGGTGATCAATTTATAATTTCCTAGATCCTCAACCTTTTCAACATTAACATTAATTAAGTTTTCATTTTGGTTTTGTGCAATTTTAATAAATTCAGATCTAATTCCTAATTTAATATTTTTCGTTTTTATATTTGACAAATTTGTACGGGTTTTAATTAAATTATTGTTTATTTTTACACTATCGTTTGAGGAAACTTCACTTTCAAATAAGTTCATAGCTGGCGATCCAATAAAGTAACCAACAAATGTTGTATTAGGTCTTTCAAAAAGTTCTTTAGGGGAACCGGTTTGAACCACTTCTCCTTCACTCATTACTATTATATTATCTGCAAAAGTCATCGCTTCGTTTTGATCATGAGTTACATAAACTAATGTTGTTTTATATTGCTCATTAATTTCTTTAAGATTTCTTCTTAATCTAAATTTTAAATCTGGATCAATAACAGTTAAAGGCTCATCCATTAGAACTGCAGCAACGTCTTCTCTTACAAGACCTCTTCCTAAAGATATTAATTGCTTTTGATCTGCTGTTAATTTTCTTGCAGGGGAATTTAAAAAAGATTTTAAATTTAAAGTTTCAGCAACTGAATTAACTCTTTCATCCGTTTTACTTTTAGAAAAATCTCTACATTTAAGTGGGAAAGCTAAATTTTCATAAACAGTCATTGTATTATAAATAACTGGAAATTGAAAAACTTGAGCAATATTTCTATCTTCTGTTTTTAAATCTGTAACATCTTTATCATCAAATAATATTCTTCCAGCAGAAGGTCTTACTAAGCCAGATACAATATTTAGCATTGTAGTTTTTCCACATCCAGAAGGACCTAAAATTGCATATCTATTTCCATTTTCCCATGTCATTGAGAAAGGATTCAAAGCATAAACAGGATTTGGATCATTTGGATTGTATGAGTGAGATATGTTGCTTAAATCGATTTTAGCCATTCAAACCCCCAAAAGGTGAAGATGCTAATTTTCCATCAGCATGAAACGCATAAGCTTTATCAATTTTAAAATTAATTTTTACTTTATCGTGTATTTTAAAGTTAAGAACTTCTTCTATTGAAACTATAATTTTTGTATCTCCTCTTTTTAAATGTAGCAATGTTTCTGAACCACTAATTTCTGCAAGCTCAACTTCAAATTCGTGTCCGTTTTCGTTTAATTCAATATCAGAAGATCTTAATCCGATTTTTAAACCATCTTCGGTTAATTTAGATAAATGTTGTGGAGCCTCTACATCTATGCCTTCAAATCTAATCTGATTATCTGAAATTTTAGCTTCGATAATATTCATTGGCGGGTCATTAGAAATTTCTGCAACTTTCAATGAGTTTGGATTTTCAAATATTTCTTTTGCCGGACCAACTTGTAAGACCTTGCCTTCATCTAGAACTATAACTTCACCATTTAATTCCATAGTTTCTCTTGGATCCGTGGTCGAATAAATTAATATTGTTTCATCTGCTAAACCTTTAGAAAATAGGTTCTTAAACTCTTCTCTAAGTTGCTCTCTCAATTTATAGTCTAAATTTACTAATGGCTCATCTAACAACAGTATTTTAGCGTTTTTGACTAAAGATCTTGCAAGCGAAACCCTTTGTTGTTGCCCTCCAGAAAGCTCTTGGATCTTTCTATTTTCATAACCTAACAAGCCTACAGATTTTAAAGCGTCCATTACTTTTTCTTTGATAATACTTTGATCTATTTTTCTTTGTTTCAAAGGAAAGGCTATGTTTTCAAAAACATTTAAATGAGGATAGTTTATGAATTGCTGATAAACCATTGCCACATTTCTTTCCCAGACAGGAATTTTTAAAAAGTTTTTACCATCAAATTCAATTTCACCACTATCTGGTGTTAAGAGACCAGCTATTGTTTTTAATAGAGTTGTCTTTCCAGATAACGTTCTTCCTAGAATTGTATATAGATTCCCTTCTTTAAAATTAAACGATACTTCGTTTAAATGATATTGATCATCTGGTTTATATGATAAATTATTAGCAACTAAATCCATTACTTAATAGCTCCTGATAAATTTCCTTTTGATAAATATCGTTCAACTATAAATGCAACAATAATTAATGGTGCTACTGAAACTAAAGCTGATGCTGATAAGCTCCACCAAGGAGTTACAGACGAATTTAATGCAACAATTTTAACCGGTAATAACTGGACCTCTGTAAACGTTAAAATAAAAGCAAAGAAAAAATCAATCCATCCAAATATTATGCAAAACATTCCTGCTACAATTAAACCAGGTATTGAATTTGGTAAGACCACTTTTAAAAATGCTTGATAAGGGTTACAACCATCAATTAGAGCTGTCTCGTCAATTTCTCTTGGAACTTTATTAAAAAAGTCGACCATAATCCAAACCGCTATTGGCATTAATAAAACAATATAAACAACAATAAGTCCAGTCAGACTATCTAATAAATTTATTGAACTTAAAAATAAAAAAAATGGAATAGATAAAACAATAGGTGGCATTATTCTTTGTGAGATAAAGAAAAAAGTAATGTCATTATTTTTTACAAACCCTGCCTTAAATGTATATCTTGATAATGCATAAGCAGATAATGTTCCAAGAATAATACTAATTAAACTTGCAGTACAAGTTACAAACAAACTATTAAAATATGGTTCAATTATATCTACTCCTCCTTTAGCCGGAGATTTAATTAAAACCTTCCAACCTTCTAAGTTTGGCTCAAAATCAACCCATGGAATATATGTTACTCCCCCATTAACAGACTGGAAATCTTTAAAAGATGTTGTTAAAGCCCAAAGAAAAGGAGCAACTACAAATACTGTCCAAACGACAATAAAAAAATATTTCAAAAAAATATATAGTTTATTCATTATCTATTCTTTCAATAAAACTTTAGTTAATACTTTTGCTATTATAGTTAGACTTATGATCATAATTATTAAATAAGTAAATGACATCGACGCTGCATAACCCATCTGAAATTCTCTCAATCCTTTAATAAAGATATAAAAACTTGAAGTTTCCGTAGAAGTACCTGGTCCACCTGAAGTCAATACATAAACTGTATCCATAATCTTTGATGCCTCAATTAACCTTATAATTATTGCTCCAATTGAGATGGGGGCCATTAATGGAAATGTTACATAAATGAATTTTCTAACTGGGCTAGCACCATCAATCGCAGCAGCCAAAAATGGTTCTTTAGGTAATGACAATAACCCTGCTAATAAAAGTAAAAACATAAATGGTGTCCATTGCCATACCTCAACTATAATTACTGTAAATTTTGCAATAACTGGATCTGTCAACCACTTGGGAGCTACACCAAAAACTGATAACAAATCATTTACTGGTCCTAAAGATTCATGAAAAAAAGTTCTCCAAATAACTGTCATGATCACCGGAGTTGTCATCATTGGAACTAAAAAAAGAACTCTAAAAAATCTTTTAAATTTAATATCTT
This sequence comes from uncultured Pelagibacteraceae bacterium, assembly GCA_902594605.1. GTDB lineage: Bacteria > Pseudomonadota > Alphaproteobacteria > Pelagibacterales > Pelagibacteraceae > Pelagibacter. The sequence goes on along the minus strand of CACJMR010000005.1, from coordinate 3,756 downwards.
TCCAAACCATATGTGCCAATGCAAAACCAATCACATATTGTAAAATAACTGTTGTGACTGATAAAAAACTTAATCTAAAAAATGATTCCCAAAATCTTGGGTCATCAGTGAATAATCTTATGTAATTTTCTAATCCTATGTAATCTAAACCAGGATTATAACTATTCCATCCTGATAAACTTAATCTAACTACGAAAATAATTGGAAATATTAATATTCCTATCAATACAAATAAACCTGGAAACAGAAAGAAATATTTATGCTTAAAATTCATTTATATAAAAAGGATTATATTACTTTTATATTACGTGGCCATTTTAATTAATGGCCACGTAAAGTATTTTATAATTATAGCTTGTTGTCTTCCATTTTAACACCAACAGCATAGGCATCTTGAACTGCTTTTTTACCTACTCTGCTTACAATTGCTTCCCACTCTTTAGCAACTTCGTCTAAAGCTTCTTGAGGAGATAATTGTCCTGCTAAAGCTTTTGAAGTTCCTGTAGCAACAGCACTTGTAAATTCAAATACACCTGGAACTCTTAGAGGGAAAACTCTGTTATTACTTTTTTCCATATCTAAAAGTGTTTGAGTGTAACTGTTAGCGATCTCTGGATCCCAACCCATACTATTAATATAGATATTAGGGTCAAAGTCTGAGTTTTTAAATGGGTTAACACCAAATCTACCAATAGCTAAATCAGCTTGGTGGTTTGCACCATTAGAAAAGAAGCAAAGATAATCAAATGCCATATCTTTTACTTTACTTTTCTTAGCAACACCTACAGCCCAACCCCAAACAATGTAAGGAGCTTGGTTGTATTGGTTTTCCCAGCTATTTGTAACTCTGTTCCAAACTCTATCAGCGCCTGGAAGTGGAGCTGCACCAACTTTATTTTTAATTGGGCTATCATCTTGCATTGCTGCAATAAATGCATCGTCCCAAGAGAAACTAAATAAAGTTTGTCCACCACCAAATGATCCGATTTCATCACCTAGACCAAAGTTAGTTCCTCCCGGAGGAACATATTTAGTAGCTTCAACCCAATCAGTTAATGCTTCAACAAAACCTGGGTTATTGATGTTTGGTTTCATAGTTTCTAAATCAAAAAAGAAACCACCTGGAGTTCTAGGGTTTTTAGCATAAGCAACTGATCTGCTGAAAAAAGCTGCAAACATTAAGTCATCTTTTTTCATAACTTCAGCTGAACCATATTCTTTTTCACCATCTCCATCCCAATCCCAATCATTGAAATATTTAGCCATTTGAGCGTATTCTTTCCAAGTTCTTGGAACTCTTAACTCATTACCTGTGTCAGCTTTATATTTCTTCTGCATTTCTGGATTATCAATGACATCTTTTCTGTATTTAAGATAATGTCTGTCACCATCAACTGGGTATTGGTACATAGTTCCATCCCAAGATGATACACCCATGTGAGATTTTGTTACGTCTTTCATCTCAGGTGAGTTCATATACTTCTTAGGAACTGGTGCTAAATATCTTTTCCAGTCATTAATGAAGTTAGAAAATCCAAACACAACATCGTAAGGAGCTTGTCCAGCTTGGAAAGGAACCATTGCTTTTGAGTACAAATCACCTGCTGGTGTATGTGTAACTTCAACTTTTGCACCAGTTAATTTCTCAAACTGTTCAGCGTGTAGAGCTGTTGGCTCACCCATTACCGGTATTGCGTGAGTGTTTATTTTAAGAGTTTTTCCTTTGTAATTTTTCTTAGACATCTTCTCATAAGAACAGTCACCAGGAATATCTCCTGTAGCTTTGATATGTGGAAACTGATCGCTCCACTTATCAGCATATGCCATAGGACTAAATATCATCAAACTTGATATTAAAGCCGTCAAGCAAGTTTTCATTAGTTTCATTATTACCTCTCTCTTCCTTTACTTAATTACGGAACTAAAACAGCTCGTCCCTTAACTTTACCGTCGTTAAGATCATGGAGTGCTTTATTAGCATCGTCCAATTTATATTCTTGCATGGATAGCTTCACTTTTCCTCGATCAGCTAACTCCATCAATTCATATAACTCAGACCACGTTCCCACTAAATTACCTACGATTGTTTTTTCAGAAATAATTAAATCAACTGCTAATGATTTAATTTCTTCTCCGTATCCAACAATGTAGTAAAAACCACCATTAGAAGTCATTTGAATTCCCATGGCAGTAGATCCTTTTTCACCTACGAAATCGATAACAGCTTCTGAACCTTTTCCTTTAGTAAGTTCTTGAACTTTTTCAATTTCATTTCCATCAATTAAAACTCCGTGATCACCACCGAGTTCCATTGCATGTTTTAAGGCTGTTTCAGATTTCTCAACAATAATAATGTCAGCTGCACACATCGCTTTCAAACATTGAATAGCAATATGTCCTAAACCTCCAGCACCAATTATCGTACAGCTTTGACCTGGCAATAAATGTCTAGTTGCCTTTTTAACAACTCTATAAGCTGTAAGACCTGCATCTGAAAAAGGTGCAACATCTTTAGGTGCTAAAACTTTTGGAAGTTTAATTAAATTTCTAACACTTGTTTTTAATAGTTCAGAGTATCCACCTTCTTTAATACTTAATCCAGGAAATGCTCCAGCAGCAGCATGCATATCGTTACCTCTTCTGCAGTCCAAACAAGTACCACCTGTTCCTGAAATTAATGGATGTAAAATAACTGGATCACCTTTTTTAAAATCAGTGACGTCTTTACCAACGTCCTCTACCCATCCAGCATTTTCATGCCCCATTACACACGGTAATAAAGTTCCATCTGGATCTTGAATATGTTTCCATACTCCTTCAATAATATGTAAATCTGTTCTGCAAACTCCTGCAGCACCAATTTTAACAATTACATCTGATGCCTTCTCAATTTTTGGATCTGGCATTTCTTCGCCTGTAACCCAAACTTTTTCTTTCATTTCTGGGTCATACTTGTGCAAAACCTGTGCTTTCATCGTTTTCTCTCCCTTTTAATTTTCAAAACCTTATTAAAAAATCGAAGTCCGATGGAGTCAATGCCGCTTTTAAGTGTCCAAATAGTTTACAAATACAACCTGTGGTTAGTTGTTGAACACTTTAATTTTATTTATCTTTCAAAAATGGGAAATTTATCTTCAACAAGTAAAGAATTTAAAAATATTCTAAAAAAAAGAGGAATGGTGTCCTATGAGATGGGCAAAGAAATTTCTGATAGCTGGTCGAGGTGTATTGCTGAAGGTCTGGATCCATTTAAAGATCCAAAACAAAGTGTAGTATCCTCTATTCAATTAAAAGAGATCAAAGAAAAAAATGAAGCTCTTAGAAAAATAGTTCTCCCAGAATTGGAACTTTTATACTCACAAATTGCTGGAACTAATTTTATGGTCGCATATTCAGATGAGAATGGGTTAGTGCTTGATACAATATATGACAAAACTTGTCTTCAAACAGATGTAGGTAAAACTGTAATACCTGGATCTATTTGGGCTGAGAAAGTCTGTGGTACAAATGGTTTAGGATTATCCGTTGAATTAAAAAAACCAACAATTGTTTCTGGTAAAGAACATTTTTTTATAGCGCATGAAAATATATCTTGTTTCGCAAGTCCAATAATTAATTATGATGGTAAAACTATTGGAATTATAGATGCTTCAACTGACTACATGTCTAGAGAGCAACATACTCTAGCTTTAGTGAAACTAGCAACCAGAAGTATCGAAACAAAATTATTTTTAAAAAAGTTTGAACATGAATTAA
>CACJMR010000004.1 GCA_902594605.1 uncultured Pelagibacteraceae bacterium | reverse complement strand
ATCTTATCACTTTGGAAAAGAGGATACACAATTTTTGATTAATGATAGATCTTATTTCACTCAAATACTTTATTTTTTTAAGGGATTTTTAATTATACTTGCTCCTTTGTATTTTCATTTTCAGGAAACAATAGCGATTTTTAAATTATTATTAATTGATAATGAGGCATTTTATTCAAGTTTAAATTTTATTGAGACAAATAATGTAATTCAAATAGGAATATTCTGTAGCACCCTGTCTAGTATTTTTCTTTTCCTAAAGAATTTTGAAATCAAAAAATTTGTAGTTTTTTTAGATTATTTTTCTATTTTAATTTTAAATTACTATTTATCTCCATTAATAGCTTTTACTTTTTATTTCTGTTTTTTACACTCGATTAGACATTCAATTTCACTAGCTATTGATCTTGATCCAAATAGTTTAGTTAATGGATTTAGATTGTTTGTTAAAAAAGCTTTACCATTAACAATTTTGACAGCTATTTTTTCTTTAATTGCTCTATATCTGCTAGAAAATTCATACAATTTGGATAGTGCAATTTTAAAAATAATATTTATAGGTTTGGCGTCTTTAACCTTTCCACATATATTGCTGGAATATTTTCTAGAAAAAAATGAAAAATAAAGAATTAAAAATATTATTATCTGCGCCCCGTGGATTTTGTGCCGGGGTAGAAAGAGCAATTGAAATAGTAGAAAAATCTATACAAAAGTTTGGTGCTCCTGTTTATGTGCGTCATGAAATTGTACACAACAAACACGTAGTAGATGATTTAAAAAATAAAGGGGCAATATTTGTCGAAGAGCTGGAGGAGATAAAAGATAAATCAAGACCAGTAATTTTTTCAGCACATGGTGTTCCAAAAAAAATACCTGAAGATGCAAAAAATTATAAAATGACTTATGTGGATGCCACATGTCCACTTGTTTCTAAAGTTCATAGAGAAGCAGAAAATCTTAATAAAGCCGGTTACCATATAATTTTAATTGGTCATGAAAATCATCCGGAAGTAATTGGGACTATGGGTCAATTAAAAGAAGGTTCTATAGATCTAATCCAAAATGAGGAAGAAGCTATAAACTATCAAAATAAAGAAGAAAAAAAATTAGCATATATTACTCAGACTACTTTGTCAGTTGATGACACAAAAGAAATAATCAAAATTTTAAAAACCAATTTTCCTAATATAAAAGAGCCAATGAGAGAAGATATTTGTTATGCAACTACTAACCGTCAAATGGCAGTAAAAAATATTGCGAAGAGTTGTGATATGTTTTTTGTTATTGGAAGTAGAAACTCTTCAAATTCTGTTAGACTAGTTGAAGTGGCAAAAAAATCAGGGTGTGAAAATTCACAACTTATTCATTCAGAAAGCTCAATACCATTTGATCAAATAGAAAATTGTAATACTATAGGTATATCTTCAGGAGCATCTGCACCAGAAATATTAGTTGAAAATTTTCTTAATGATTTAAAAAATAAATTTTCTATAAGTATCGATGAAGTTGAAATAATTAAAGAAGATGTAGTATTTAAAGTTCCCAAAAAATTAAATTAAAAATGGCTGTCTATACAAAAATAAATCAAAAAGAAATTAATATTATTAATAAAAATTTTAATATCGATAAAATAATAAGTTTTAAAGGTATTAAGCAAGGAATAGAAAACACAAACTATCTTCTTAAATCAAAAAATAAAAAATACATTTTAACTATTTTTGAAAAAAGAGTTTTACAAAAAGAAATACCTTTTTTTATGAAGTTAATGGATAATTTGAATAATTCAAAAATAAACTGTCCCAAACCTTTGAAAACTACAAATAATAAATACCTTATTAAATTAAAAAATAAAACTGCATGTATTGTATCATTCTTAGAGGGTAAAGATAAAAAAATATTAAATATAAATGATTGTTATGCAATTGGTAAAACAATTGCTCGAATGCATGTGGTCACAAATAAAATGAAGCTTAATAGAAAAAATTCAATGGGTATTGGAAATTTAAAACCTTTGTTGGAAAGTATTAAATTTAAGTCAAAAAAGCTTTCAAATTTAAAAGTATTCTTAAAAAATAACCTAAAAGATATTAATAAAAATTGGCCTAAACAATTACCCAAAGGTATTATCCATGGTGACTTATTTATAGATAATATTTTCTTTAAAAAAAATAAACTTTCTGGAATTATTGATTTCTACTTTGCTGCTAATGATTATTTCATGTATGAAATTGCTATATGCATCAATGCTCTTTGTTTTGACCATAAAAAGAGAAAATTCCAAATGAATCATAAAAAAATTAAAAATTTAATCAAAGGATATGAAAGCATTAAAAAAATTTCAACAAAGGAAAAGAAATCTATAAATATTTTATGTAGAGGTGCAGCTTTAAGATATTTGTTAACAAGATTGTATGACTACTCAAATACACCAAAAACAGCATTAATTAAAATTAAAGACCCTAATGAATATTATCAAAAATTGCTTTCTCACAACAATTTAAGTTCATTTAAAGACTATTTAAATTAATGATTACAATTTATACAGACGGTTCTTGTTTAACAAATCCAGGAAATGGTGGATGGGCTGCAATTATAAGTGATGAAAAAGAAACAAGAAAAATTAGTGGTAGTGAAAAAAACACTACAAATAATAGAATGGAGTTACTTGCTCCAATTAATGCACTGAAGGAAATGAAACCTGGTGTTGAAATAAAAATTTATACCGACTCTCAATATGTAAAAAATGGAATAACTGAATGGATTAATACTTGGTTAGCTAATAATTGGAAAACCTCAAAAAAAGAAGATGTTAAAAATAAAGATTTATGGATTGATCTTTATAATTTAAATAAATCTCTTAATATTCAATGGAATTGGGTTAAAGCTCATGATGGAAACCCTTTAAATGAAGAGGTGGACTTACTAGCTAAAAAAGCTGCAAATTTAGACTAAATTTAAAAAATTTTCTGCTGCTGAAATTTCACAAGTGGCAGTATCTTCTTCTGCTTGTATTTTCTTTACAACATTGTTGTCAATTAACATTGTATATCTTGCTGATCTCATTCCCTGACCTCTGTCGTGTCTATCTATTTCTGCTCCGATTGACTTAGTAAATTCACAATATGGGTCTGCAGCCATAAATATTTTATCTTCAACTTTTTGACTATCACCCCATGCTTTCATCACATTTGGATCATTAACGGAGACACAAATAATTTTTGTAATCCCTTTGTTCTTTGCTTCCTCATAATTATTAACATACCCCGGCAGATGTTTTGCAGAACAAACTTTTGTAAATGCTCCAGGAACACCAATCACAATTGTTTTATGATTTTTAAAAACTTCTGCTGTAGTTATTTTTTTTGCTGCTCCACTTGAGTCTAAATAATAAAATTCTGAATTTGGAAGTTGTTCGCCTTCTTTAATCTTCATTTTGTTTTACCTATAATATAGTTTTTAATTTTTTCTAAATTATTTTCTAATATATCATAATCTTCTTTTTCATTCAAAATAAACTCGAGTTCTTCTGGTAAATCAGATTTTAAATTAATAGCTTTGGAAACAGCATCAGGAAATTTACATGGATGTGCAGTTGCTAGTACAATATTATTTCCTCTTAGGTTGTGTTTGTCGAAAGCACCATATCCAATTGCTGTGTGTGGATCTAAAACTACAGAAAATTTTTCATACACCTTTTTAATAACCTCCAAAGTCTCATTCTCACCCAGACTAGCTGATAAAAAATTTTCTCTAATTTTATTTAATTTGTCATCATCAATTAAATATTTTCCATTCTCTTTAATATTTTTCATATCTAATGTAGTCTGTTTATCATCCTCATTATTAAGATCGAATATAAGTCTCTCGAAATTACTAGCTATTTGAATATCCATACTAGGAGAAATAGTTTCTGAAACCTTTTCTGCATCATAACTACCTTTTGAGATTGCTCTATGTAAAATATCATTTTGATTAGTTGCAACAATCAATTTATCTATCGGCAAGCCCATTTTTTTGGCTAAATATCCTGCATATACATCTCCAAAATTTCCTGTCGGTACTGAAAAATTTGTTGGTTCACTTGTATCTTCAACTAATGAATAACTGTAAAAATAATAAACACTTTGAGCAATAATCCTCGCCCAGTTAATAGAGTTTACACCTGACATTTTAATGTCACTTGAAAATTTCTTATCTGCAAACATGGATTTAACCAAGTTTTGACAATCATCAAAATTTCCCTTTATGGCAATGTTAAATACGTTTTCGTCTTTACCTGTTGTCATTAATTTTCTTTGAACTGGTGAAACACGATTATCCGGATGAAGCACAAAAATATTGACATTTTTTTTACCTCTAATTGCATCAATTGCTGCGGCACCAGTGTCTCCAGATGTAGCAACAACAATATTAATCTTTTGATTTTCATTATTTAGGTAATACTCGTAAAAGTTTCCCAAAAGTTGCATAGCAACATCTTTAAAAGCTAAAGTCGGACCATGAAACAGTTCTAATACCGCTTTGTCTCCAAGCTTCATTAAATCTACAACGTTATCTTTTCTAAATGTAGAGTAAGATTTATCAATAATTTTACTTAATTCAGCTTGTGACATGAAATTACCTATAAATGGATAAACTATCTTTTTAGCTAGCTCTCGGTAGCTTAGTTTTTTAAAGTCTTTAACTTCATTTTCAGTAAATTTCGCTAATTTTTCTGGAATAAATAAGCCTCCATCATCTGCAAGGCCTTTGATAAAAACGTCTTTAAATTCAAAGGTTTTTGATGTGTCTCTTGTACTTACGTATTTCATTTAATAATTTTTTTTCCTAAAATATAAATATATTAAAAGAATTGAAATCGCCATAGAAAACCAAGTAATTGCATACTTCTTATGATTATTTGAAATTTTAGCAGTAATCACTCTTGGTTTTGGAATTTTATAATAACCGTTTAAATAAATTACATACTCTGAAAAATTTCTTCCAGTAAATTTTAAAATATCTTCTCTATTTAAAGTAAACCAATAATTTTTCTCAATATCGTTTTCTGGTTTGAATGAACTTGGTTTAGTTTGTAGCATAAGAGTGCCGACTATTTGATTTTGATCAACTAAATTTATTTCGGGCAAGTCTTTTTTTTCAAAAGGTATCCATCCCCTATTCATTAAGTAATTTTCATCACCAATTTTTATTGGATTAATTACCTCAAACCCAGGTTTCCCTACATCATTTAAATTATATAAGTAAATTTGTTTATCAAAATCAATTTCTCCGCTTGTCTTTATTCTAAGATAATTTTTTTTTTCAATACTAGTTAATTCCACAGGATCATTTTTTAGGGAATTTTCTATTTGCTCAATTAACTCTAATTTCCAATTTAATCTATAAATTTGCCAAAACCCAAGAGAGAGCAGAGTTAAAATAATAAAGTAAACAAAAACTGAAAATAGTAATTTATTCTTCAAGGATAAATATTAACTTCCCCAAATATAAATTGCAGCAAATAAGAATAGCCACACTACATCAACGAAATGCCAGTACCAAGCAGCTGCTTCAAATCCAAAATGATGATCTTTAGTAAAATGACCAAGTCTTCCTCTCCACAAACATACTGCTAAAAATATAGTTCCAATTATGACGTGAAAACCATGGAAACCTGTTGCCATATAAAATACAGCTCCATAAATATGGCCTGAGTAAGTAAAAGTAGCATGATGATATTCGTATGCTTGTAATAATGTAAAAAAGAAACCAAGAATAACAGTTAATGTTAAACCTTGAATAAATCCTTTTCTATCATCTTCTAATAAAGCGTGATGAGCCCAAGTAACAGTTGTTCCTGATAATAATAAAACTAAAGTATTTATTAAAGGAATGTCCCAAGGATCAAAAGTTTCAATATCTTTTGGTGGCCATACATTTCCAACAAATTCATTTGGAAATAAACTTATATCAAAGTAAGCCCAGAACCATGCAACAAAGAACATTACCTCTGAAGCAATAAATAAAGTCATCCCATATCTATGATGAATTTGAACAACAGGAGTGTGATGACCTTGATGTTCAGCTTCGATTACTACATCTCTAAACCACATATATGCACCATAAATTAATAGTGCTAAACCAAGATACATTCCCCATGAAATACCGTTATGCATATAAAAAATTGCACCAATGGCTAATACAAGGCATGCAAAGGATGTGTAGATTGGCCAAGGGCTTGGATCAACTAAGTGGTAATCGTGTTTTTTTTCTGCTGACATTTTTCGTGATTATGATTGTTTATAGTAATCTGTCGAGAAAAAAGTGTACGACATGGTTACATCTTGTAGATTTTTTGTTGTTGGATCGTTTACAAGTTCAGGGTCTAAATAAAAAGTCATCACATAAGTAGCCTTCTCACCAGCCTTCAACTCTTGTTTTTCAAAGCAAAAACATCCTAATTTACTATAATATTTACCAAAACTTGCTGGTGACACGTTAAAACTTGCTACCCCATAAGTCGTTTCGTTTCCAATATTCTCAACTTCAAATTCTATTCTGTTGACTTGGCCAACTTTTACATCAATCACGTTTGATTTTGCTTTAAAATTCCATTCAAGATTATTTACATTTGTATCAAACCTCACGCTAATAACCTTATCTAATACTATTTTGGGAGCTTCTTTAGATACCTGTGTTGTTCCACCGAAACCTGTAACTCTACAAAACAAATCATACAAGGGCACTGCCGCAAAAGACAATCCCAACATAAGGACGAAAATCCCAGCTAAAAGTAAAGGAGTTAATGTTTTGCTTTTAATCATATCTGTCTATCAAATACACCAACGTTGTATAAAGTAAAAACAAATAAAAATACCATAAACGCTAAAATTGCTATTGCAGTTATAATATTTTTTTTCTTTGTTTTCTTGTCAGGTGTTATCATAAAATTTTATCAATTAAAAAAAGAACAAAAATTAAAAATAGATACAAAATTGAATATCCAAAAATAGATTTTGCTTTTTTTGCGTCAAATTTATTTTTTTTAAATTTATAAAGTTCGAAACATAAATAATTATAATAAATTGTCAAAATTAATGATGGGATTAAAAAAGTTATGCCCACAAAACCAATGGCATAAGGTAAAACAATTACTGGTAACATTGTTAAAGAATAGACAAATATGTTTAATTTTGTACTCTCAACACCATTTGTTAGTGGAAGCATTGGTATTTTTGCTTTTTTATAATCGTCAGATTTGTACAAGCTTAAAGCCCAAAAATGTGAAGGCGTCCAAAAGAATATAATCAAAAAGAATGTAATTGGCTCAAAAGTTAAAGAATTGGTAGCTATAGTCCAACCAATCACTGGGGGTAATGCTCCCGCAGCTCCTCCTATCACTATATTTTGTGGAGTTTTTCTTTTTAACCAAATTGTATAAACAAACACATAAAACAAAATAGTAAAAAGTAATAAACTAGCTGATATTCTGTTTGAATAATAATCAAGCGCAATTACAGAAAAAATCGAAAGAGAAATTCCAAATACTAGAGCTTGATTTTTATTTACCTTGCCCGTGGGTATTGGTCTAAGGCAAGTTCTTGTCATTAATGCATCAAGATCAGACTCATACCACATGTTTAAGGCCCCAGCAGCGCCTGCTCCAATTGAAACTAATATTATTCCAATAACTGCATCCTTTGTTGGTATGATGTTTGGAGCCATTAACAAACCAACTGCACATGTAAAGATAACCAAAGACATGACTCTTGGTTTCATTAATTTAAATAATTCAGATAAATTAAAGGCGTCTTCTTGAGATAAGTTTCTATTTTTTAATTTAGACTTAATCATTAATTTAAAGTTAAAAAATCTTGTTTGCTATATTTAGCTAGTAGATTTTTCAACACCCTCTTCATCTTCAAACTTTGGTAGTTCTTCAAAAGTATGAAAATTAGGTGGAGATGGTACTGTCCATTCTAAAGTTGTAGCGCCTTCTCCCCATGGGTTTTGTGCTGCAGCCTTTTTCTTATAAAACGCATAAGCAAGGTTTATAAAAAATACTACCAATCCAATTACAGATATATAAGAACCAATTGAAGAAATATAATTCCATCCCGCAAAAGCATCTGGATAGTCAGCATATCTTCTTGGCATTCCTGCAAGGCCTAAAAAGTGTTGAGGGAAGAAAACTAAGTTTACTCCAATAAACGTTAACCAAAAGTGTAATTGACCCATCCATTCTGAATACTCGTAACCAGTCATTTTTCCAAACCAGTAATAAAAACCAGCGAAAATGGCAAACACAGCTCCTAATGATAAAACGTAATGAAAATGAGCAACAACATAATATGTATCATGCATTGCAGTATCAACACCAGCATTCGCAAGAACTACACCTGTAACTCCACCGACTGTAAATAAAAATATAAATCCTAAAGCCCAAACCATTGGGGTTTTAAATGAAATCGAACCACCCCACATAGTTGCTATCCATGAAAATATTTTTATACCGGTTGGAACTGCAATAATCATAGTTGCAGCTAAAAAGTATGCTTTAGTATCTGTGCTTAAACCAACTGTATACATGTGGTGAGCCCAAACAACGAAACCAACTATTCCAATTGCAACCATTGCATAAGCCATTCCTAAGTATCCAAAAACTGGTTTTCTAGAAAATGTTGAAACAATATGACTGATCATTCCAAAACCTGGTAAAATTAAAATATAAACTTCTGGGTGACCAAAGAACCAAAATAAATGTTGGAATAGAACTGGGTCTCCACCAGTTTGTGCATCAAAGAATGCTGTTCCAAAGTTCCTATCTGTAAGAAGCATAGTAATTGCTCCTGCTAACACTGGTAATGATAACAATAATAAGAAAGCAGTTACTAATATTGACCAAGCAAATAATGGCATTTTGTGTAATGTCATGCCGGGTGTTCTCATGTTCAAGATTGTTGTAATAAAATTAACTGCACCTAAAATTGAAGAAGCTCCAGCTAAGTGTAGACTTAAAATTGCAAAATCCATTGCTGGACCTGGTTGACCTGCTGTAGATGATAACGGAGGATAAATAGTCCATCCACCACCAACACCTGTTTGACCTGGAGGGCCATCCATAAAAATCGACATGATTAATAAAATGAATGATGTGGGTAATAACCAGAATGAAATATTGTTCATTCTAGGAAAAGCCATATCCGGTGCACCGATCATTATTGGAACAAACCAATTACCAAATCCACCAATCATTGCTGGCATCACCATAAAGAAGATCATTATCAAACCATGACCAGTAACTAAGACATTATATAAATGATAGTTTCCACCTAAAATTCCATCACCTGGATGCATCAATTCCATTCTCATTAAAACTGAGAATGCTGTACCAATTACACCTGCAATAATTGCAAATATTAGATACATAGTTCCAATATCTTTGTGGTTGGTTGAATAAGCCCAACGTTTCCAACCAGTTGGTGTATGATGATCGTCGTGTGATGCTGTTTGTGTATACATATTATTTACTCGCTAGTTTTTTAAATTGATCTTCTTCATTAATTTCTTTTGCAAATTTGACTTTAGCGTCTAACAACCACTCTTGATATTCCTCTTCGGTAACAACTCTAACTTCAATTGGCATAAACGCATGCTTAATTCCACACAATTCAGAACATTGACCATAATAAGTTCCAACTTTTTCTGCTTTAAACCATGTTTCATTTATTCTACCAGGCACAGCGTCTCGTTTTACTCCAAATGAAGGGAGCGCCCAAGCATGTAGAACATCATTAGCAGTGATCATTACCTTAACAACTTTATTTACTGGAACAACCAGTTCATTATCTACAGCTAACAGTCTTGGCTCGTTTTCTTTTAAGTCCTTAGTTTCGATCATGTAAGAGTCGAAGAAAATATTTTCGTCTGGATACTCATATCCCCAGTACCATTGATATCCAATAGCTTTAACAGTTATGTCTGCTTTTGGAATTGCATCTTGTTTGTATAAAATTTTAAATGATGGAACTGCCATCACGATTAGAATTAAACATGGAATTAATGTCCATAAAACTTCAACAGCAACATTATGAGTTCTTTTTGATGGAACTGGATTTGCTGAAGCTCTAAATCTAATGCAAGCATAAACCATCAAAAATAGAACAAAAACACTGATTGCTATTATAATTGGTAACAACAATTTATCATGAAAATTAACGATATCTCTCATAGTCTCGGAAGCAGCCTTTTGAAATCCTAGTTGCCAATCGACAGGTTGATTAGCGAACGCGCTTGAAGTGATAGAGAATGTTAGAAATATATATAAAATTTTTTTCATTTTTTTACCCTATATAGAGCGTCTTTTAAAAAAATACACTTTTACTTTTAGCGACAAAATATCAATTAATGGCGTAATTTATGATCGATAGAGCAGAAATTACAGCCGTTTCAGATCTCAATATGTTTTCATTGATTTTAATAGGCTGAACACCACTAAATTTAAGAATCTCTTCCCTCTCCTCCTCAGAAAAATCTCCCTCTGGTCCTATGATTACGCAAGTAGGCTTGGTGGTTAACTTTTTAATGTCAATTTTTGTATTAGTAGTGTTGAGATCAGTAAAAATTAAATCCATATCATTATTTAGAAAGCTTTTTAATTTTTGAGGCTCTTCAATTGATGGAACAGTTATTCTGTTTGATTGTTCGGCAGCTTCTATGATTACTTTTTCCAATCTCTCTTTATTAATCTTCCTAACAATCGTTCTTTCAAAGATAATTGGTAAAAACTTAGTTACACCAAGCTCTGTAGCTTTTTGGATCATGAAATTAAAGTAATTTGATTTGATAGGAGAGAAAGCCAGCCAGAGATCTATGGTATTTTCTTTCTGTCTTAATTGTTTCGTAACATTAAATTCAACTATGCTTTTATTGATATTTGCAATTTTCGCTTCCCATTCGCCACTACCATTAAAAAGAGAAAAAACTTCTTTCTCTTTAAGTCTCATAACTTTTGAAACATAGTGTGATTGAGATTTATCAAGTTTGTCAGTCAAATTAAGAGATAAACTTTTTGAATAAAATAATCTAATGTTACTCATATTGATAAGTTAGTTTATGAAAAATATTAAAGCAATAATTTTTGATGCTTACGGCACCTTATTTGATGTCAATTCAGCTGCTGAAAAATGTAAAGATAAAATAGGTGATAAGTGGGAAGGTTTCGCCAATTATTGGAGAACAACACAATTAGAATATACTTGGCTAAGAAGTTTAATGAAACGTCACAAGGATTTTTGGCAGGTAACAGAGGATAGTTTAGATAAATCTATGAAAGCTTATAAGATAGATTCTTCAATGAGAAATGAGTTATTAGATCTTTATAAAATTCTTTCTCCTTTCAAAGAAGTTCCTGAAGTTTTAAAATCATTAAAAGAAAAAGATTTTAAACTTGCTATTCTTTCTAATGGTACTCCTGCTCTTCTTAATGAATTAGTTAAGAGTAATAATTTGGAAAATATATTTAATAATATTTTTTCAATTGAAGAAGTTGGAGTTTATAAACCAGACTCTAAAGTTTATGATCTTCCAGTAAATCAATATCAAATTCAAAAAAAAGAAGTTGCTTTTTTAAGTGCAAATACTTGGGATGTTTCAGGTGGTGGAAACTATGGTTATAATTCTATTTGGGTTAATAGAAGCAACAATACTTTTGATAATCTAGATTATATTCCAAAACATCAAATCAAAGATCTTGGTAAGTTACTTGAAATATTATAAAAAATTCTTATTTACGAAATATGAAAAATATTGAAGTTAGTAAAATTATTGACCCTATTCCAGCTTCTGATGGTGCTGGAGTTAAATTAAAAAGAAGTATTGGTGTTGAGCCAAATTATTTTGATCCTTTCTTAATGCTTGATGAATTTGGTTCAGAAAATAGTGAGGATTATATAGCTGGTTTTCCACCCCACCCTCATCGAGGAATTGAAACAGTAACTTATATGTTGGCTGGAGATTTTGAGCACAAAGATAGTACAGGTGGTGAAGGTAGAATGACTGCTGGTGATGTTCAGTGGATGAAAACAGGTAGTGGAATTATTCATTCTGAAATGCCTGCAATGAAAGAAGGTAAACTTCATGGATTTCAATTGTGGATAAATATGCCGGCTAAATTAAAAATGAGTAAGCCTGAATATATTTATATTGATGCAGATAAAATGAGTGTTCATAAAGATGATGATAAACAAGTAAAAGTAATAGCCGGAAAATTTGAAAAAGCTGAAGGTCCTGTTAAAGGACACAATGTTGAGCCAGTTTATTTTGATGTAGAATTAAACAAAGATAAAGAGTTCAATTTTAAATTACCATCTACTCACAATACTTTTATTTATTTAATTAGTGGAGAAATCGAAATTGGTAAAAATAAACATGAAAATGTTAAAGACAGTACTTTAATTCTTTTAACTAAGGGTGAAGATTTAACAGTTAAGGCTCAATCAAATGCCAAATTCTTGGTAATTTCAGGGAAACCAATTAATGAAGAAATAGCTAGAGGTGGACCATTTGTAATGAATACTAAAGCAGAAATCTTGCAAGCTGTTCAAGATTATCATAATGGTACATTTGTGAAATAAATTATGAAAGCAGTAGAAATTAATAAAACCGGTGGACCTGAAGTTTTAGAAGTAAAGGATATATCTTTAGAAAAACCTGGTCCTGATCAAGTAACAATTGAACAAAAAGCAATTGGTCTTAACTACATTGATACTTACCATAGGTCAGGTTTGTACCCATTAAAACTACCAATTGGCCTAGGTTTGGAAGGCGCTGGAGTTATTACTGATGTTGGTGAGAATGTAAAAGACTTTAAAGTTGGAGATAAAATTTCTTATGCAGGCATTCCTTTGGGTTCATACTGTTCACACAGAAACTACCCAACTAAAAATTTGGTAAAAGTACCAGAAGGTATTGATCTTGAAATAGCTGCAACTTTAATGACAAAAGGATTAACAACTTTTTATCTTTTACATAAAACTTATCCAGTTAAATCAGGAGAAACAATTTTATTCCATGCAGCTGCTGGTGGTGTTGGTCAAATTTTTGGACAATGGGCAAAAAGTTTAGGTTGCACTGTTATTGGTACAGTTGGTTCAGATGAAAAAGTACATATAGCAAAAGAAAATGGCTATGATCACGTAATAAATTACAATAAAGAAGATTTTGCAAAAAAAGTTTTGGAAATCACTAATGGTAAGGGTGTTCCTGTTGTCTACGACGGTGTTGGTAAAGATACATTGGATGGTTCAATTGAATGTTTAGCAATTAGAGGAATGATGGTTTCTTTTGGAAATGCATCTGGACCCTTGTCAGATATTAATGTGCCAAAAGTTATTCAACCAAAAGGCTTGTATCTAGTAAGACCCTCTATGCAACAATACCTTTCTACAAGAGAAGAATTAGATGAAGCCTCAAAAACAATGTTTGAAAAAATTAGTTCTGGGAAAGTAAAAATTAAAATTTATAAAAAGTATAAGTTAGAGGAGGTCGTTCAAGCTCATCAAGATCTCGAAGGAAGAAAAATTTTAGGCCCAGCAGTGTTAGTGCCTAATTAACATCAACATCCATATCTGACATATGGAGTTTAAGCGCATTCGTTGATATTTGAATTTCTCTTATAAAAAAAATGATAGATACAATCATTGATAGACAACAAGATCCGAAAATTACTCTAGCTAAAAAAAGCTCATCCAAATACAAAGCAAATACAGTCAACATATTAAAAAGAAATCCAAACGAAGCAAAAAGTATTGTCCATCTCAAAAGAGTTATTCTTCCACTAAGATTGATAAACTGTTTTTTCCATTCTGGTGGGATATGCTTTTCATAAACATGCTCATCATGTAGCTGTCTGATTAATATACTTAGAGAATGAAATCTATTACTATAAACAGCCATCATTAAAGGAATTGCAGGAAACATTAAAGCTGTGACTGTGTAATCTATATTCATACGAATCAATTTGATTATGAATCTACCCTTTGTTATTTACAAGTAAATTATGAACCAACTAAACTTATTTATTGAATTAACAAGGTTGAAAAAACCAATTGGATTTATGTTATTATTCTGGCCCTGTATTTGGGGTCTTACAATTGCTTATGATTTAAATTCAAATTTAGAAATATTTTTTTATTATGCATTTCTTTTTTTTGCTGGTTCAATTCTTATGCGTTCTGCAGGATGTATAGTAAATGATATTGCAGATAAAAATTTTGATAAAAAAGTTGAAAGAACTAAATATAGGCCAATAGCATCAGGGAAAATTTCTTTAAAATTAGCAATAATTTATTCAGTAATTCTTTGTAGTTTAGCTTTTTTAGTTTTGATTAATTTTAATTTTTTTACAATTTTAATGGCTTTAGCTTCCATGCCTCTGGCTTTTATATATCCATTAATGAAAAGAATTACATATTGGCCACAATTATTTTTAGGTGTTACTTTCAATTATGGTTTGGTTCTAGCTTGGATATCAATTGAAAATGAAATTTCAGTAATACCTTTAATATTTTATTTTGGGGCCATATTTTGGACACTAGGTTACGACACTATATATGGCTTTCAAGATATTAAAGATGATGAAATTATAGGGGTAAAATCAACTTCGATAAAATTTAAAAATGATCCAAAAAAATTTCTTTATACTTGCTATACAATTTTTATTTTTTGTTTAATTACGATAGGAATTTTAATGAAATTTAATTTTTTTTATTATATTTTTTTAATAATCCCCACTTATTATCTATTAATATTTCAAATTAATAAACTTAATTATTCCTTACCAGAAGATTGTTTAATTAAATTTAAAAATAATAACATTGTTGGGTTATTAGTTTTTATCAATATTATAATTGGAAAAATATTTTAATTAAATGAATACAAAAACAATAATTTCTAGAATTTATAGCGATTATATAAAAAAATTTATTTATAAAATTATTTTAGCTGGAGTATTTTCTATTTTAGTTGCGGGCAGCACATCTGCAACAGCCTGGCTATTAGATCCTGCAATTGAAAAAATTTTTTTAGAAAAAGATAAAACACTTATTTATTTAATTCCCCTAGCGATAATTGTTGCATTTTCAACAAAAGGTATCGCTCTTTATAATGCAAAAATGATAATGATAAAAGTATCAGAAGAAGTAAAAAAAATGATTCAAGTTAATATGTTAAATTCATTTATAAGCGCAGACACGGAAACTATCGAAAATAAACATACCGGTAAATATATTTCAAATTTAAATTTTGATGTAGATCAAATTACAAGAATGTTAGCAGAGGCCTTTTTAAGTATATTTAAAGATGGATTAACCTTATTTGGTCTTTTGCTTGTAATGTTCTTTCAAAACTGGAAGTTATCTTTAATTGCAATCATAATGATCCCTTTAGCAACAATTACTGCAAGAAAACTTGGTAAAAGAATGGGCAAAGTCACAACTGAAGCTCAAGAAAAATCTGGAAACCTAAATAGATATTTAGTTGATCTATTTAAAAATCATAAGATAATTAAAATTTTTCAAAGAGAAAAATTTGAAAACGAGAGATCTGAGGAATATGTAAACCAGCTAAAGGAAAAGTCCGTTAAAATTGCCTCTGTTTATCTCAGGTCAGCACCAATCATGGAAGTTTTAACTGGTTTAATGATTGCCTTACTTATTTTCTATTCAGGGAAACTAATTATTAATGGTGAATTAAATATAAATAACTTTTTTTCTTTTCTTGCTGCTATGATGCTTGCTTACCAACCAGTAAAATCTCTTACAAAAGTAAATGTTTCCATAGGACAAGGCTTATCAGCTGCTAGAAGAATACTTCCAATCATAGATACTAAGAATGAAATTAATTTAAACAAAGAGAGCAAAAACCTTAAATTAACTAGTGGCGATATCATATTCGACAAAGTTAATTTTGCATATAAGTCAAATTTAGAAAACAAAGTTTTAAAAAATATCTCAATTAAAATAAATGGTGGAAAAATGACTGCACTTGTTGGTCATAGTGGGTCAGGAAAATCAACTCTTTTAAATATGATACCTCGAATTTACAATCCAACTAGTGGAGAAGTAAAAGTTGATAATGAAAACATATCAAGTATCAATTTACACTCTTTAAGAAGACAAATATCTATTGTTGATCAAAATACTACTTTATTTGATGATACAGTTCTTAATAATATAAAATATGCTCAACCAGATGCATCAAATGAGAATATTTATGAAGCTGCAAAACTTTCAATGTGTGATGAATTTATTAATAAACTTGAAAAAGGGTTTGAAACAAAAATTGGAGAAAATGGTGTTAAATTATCTGGAGGAGAAAGACAAAGATTATCTATTGCTAGAGCGTTTCTGAAAAAAAGCAGGATAATACTGCTTGATGAGGCTACATCATCATTAGATTCAGAAACAGAGGAAAAAATACAAAAGGCTATAGACAAATTAATTCACAATAAAACAACTATTGTGATCGCTCATAGATTATCAACAATTTTAAACTCTGATAAGATTTATGTTATGGAAAAAGGGGAAATAAAAGATTCTGGAAATCATGAAGATTTATTGATTCAATCTAAGGCCTATAAAAGTTTTTACCAAAAGCAGATCAAAAGCCATTGATGTACTTTGTATATAACATAGTTTTAACATTTCTAATTTTTTTATCTCCGTTTATTTTTTTATTGAGAATTATTAATAAAAAAGAAGATCCTAAAAGGTTTTTAGAAAAATTTTGTATTTACACAAATAAAAAAAATATTTCAAAAATTATTTGGGTACATGCAGCAAGTATAGGTGAATTATTAAGTGTGGTTCCTTTAATAAAAAAATTAGAAAAAAAAGATAATGTTAAAAAAATTTTGTTAACGACTTCTACTGTAAGCTCAGCAAAAGTATTTAAAAAAATTAAATTAAAAAAAACATTTCATAAATTTTATCCTTTGGATGCTAATCATATAACTAAAAAATTTATTTCTTATTGGAAACCACAATTAGCAATATTTGTTGACTCAGAAATTTGGCCTAACATGCTTAAAAACTTAAAGAATAATAAAATTCCAACTATTCTTATAAATGCCAGAATCACCAATAAAAGTTTCAAAAGGTGGAAAATTTTCAAAACATTTGCGAATGAAGTATTTAGTAAAATTACAATAGCATTACCCTCAAATTTAGAAACACAAAAATATTTAAAAATTCTAGGAGTAGAGAAAATTAAATTTATAGGAAATTTAAAATTTTTTGGAGATAAAAAAGTAAAAAACAAAAATAATATAAAAAACAAATTCAAAAATTTGAAATTATGGTGTGCTGCAAGTACTCATGAGGGTGAAGAAGAATTAATATATGAATTGCATAAAAATATAAAAAAATACCATAAGAACCTTGTTACAATTTTAATTCCGAGGCATGTTAATAGAATAGATGAAATTATTTCTAACTTAAAAATGAATAATTTAAATTATATTAAGCATTCATCAAACCAAAAAATAAAAAAAAATATTGATATATATTTAGTTGATACATATGGAGAAACATCAAAATTCTATGATTTAACAAACATAACCTTTTTGGGAGGGTCTATTATAAAGCATGGAGGACAAAACCCGTTGGAACCAGCTAGGCAAGGAAATTATATTCTTAGTGGCCCAAATATAGATAATTTTAGAGAAGTTTATGCTTTTTTAAGACAAATTAAATTATCCACAACAAGCTCTGACCCTCTTAAATTAGAAAAATTAATTCGATCAAAAATTAATCAAAAAATATCAAATCAATTGCAAAAAAAAATAATTTACATTGGTAATAATATTTTAATTAATAATTTTAAAGAAATTATAGGTTTCATTAAATGAAAATGAGAAAACCAAATTTTTGGCTCAACAAAAATATAATTTCATATTTTTTTTATCCCTTTTCTTTAATTACATTTTTGATTAATAAAATTAAAAATTACTCAACAAGAAATGAATATTCTATAAAAACTATTTGTATTGGGAACATAAATGTCGGTGGTACTGGAAAAACATCTTTAGCAATAGAGATTTATAAAATTTTAAATAAAAAATCAAAAATAGTCTTTATTAAAAAAAATTACGCAGATCAAATTGATGAAATTAAATTGCTAAAGAAACATGGAAATATAGAAATTAATAAAAATAGAATAAACGCTCTCCAAAACGCATTAAGTAATAAATATCAAATAGCGATATTTGATGATGGATTACAACAAAAAAATATAAATTATGATATTAAAATTCTTTGTTTTAATTCTGATGAAGGATTTGGAAATGAATTTTTATTACCTGCTGGGCCACTAAGGGAAAGTATAGATGAAATTAAAAAATATGATATTGCCTTTATCAATGGTGAAAAAAGAAATAAAAAACTTTATTATAAAATCAAATCTATCAATAAAAACATTAAAATATTTGAGGGAAAATATATCCCAAAGAATTTAAATAAACTTAATAGAAAAAAAAAATATTACATGTTTTGTGGTATTGGAAATCCTGATGAATTTAAAAATACTCTTAAAAAATATAAATTCAATATAAAATATAAAACAATTTTTCCTGATCATTATAAAATATCTTCAGACGAAATAGGAAAAATAAAAAAATTTAGCCTTAAAAAAAAATTAAGTATTATTACGACTGAAAAAGATTACTTAAGATTGAACAGATCTCAAAGAAAAAACATTAATTATTTAGCAACAAGTTTAAAAATTAACAAAATAAAAGAATTTAAAAAAATATTGTCTTCTAAACTATGAAAAAAATAAATCACTTTGTTCAATTTATTATAATCAAATTTATTTTTTTAATTTTTGAAGTTATAGGATATAGGGCATCATCAAATTTAGGTTTTATTATAGGAAAATTTATTGGTCCACTTTTTAGATCAAAAAATTCGATTATTAAAAATTTAAAAAGAGCAAATTTTAATAATAATTTAAATCTAAATCAAATTGCTGATAATGTATTAGGTAATTATGGGAGAATTTTTGCAGAATATGTTCATTTAAAAAATTTTAGAAATAATAATTTAAATAAATATATTTCAATCGATGGTTATAAATATTTAGATCTAATTAAAAAAAGCAAAAAAAAAATTGTATTTGTATCAGGTCATTTTAATAATTTTGAGTTAATGGCTATGCAAATTGAAAAATCAGGTATAGATCTTGCAACTATTTATAGACCGCTGAATAATCCATTTCTCAATAAAACTATGGAACAGATAAGAATAAAATATATCTGCAAAAAACAGATTAAAAAAGGAAGAGCCGGCACAAGAGAAATAATTAAAAATTTAAATAAAGGAACTTCAATCGCACTAATGATTGATCAAAGAGTACGAGAAGGTTTAAAAGTACCATTTTTTAAACATTTAGCTACCACCACTTCCATTCCAGCACAATTAATAAAAAAATATAACTGTGATTTGGTGCCAATCTATATTGAAAGATATAAATTAAATCATTTTAAAATGTATGTTTCTGAGCCAATCAAGATAAATAAAAATAAAAATATTTCTGAAATTACAGCCCATCTTAATAAAATTCTTGAAAAAATGATTAGAAAGAATATCGACCAATGGATTTGGACACATGATCGTTGGAAAAATTAAACTTTTTTTTATAAATTTTTCTCTCGTTTTATTGAAGCTTCAACATAAGAAAAATAAGGTTCTTGCGCATCAACATCCCAGTAATTTAAATTTTCTAATAAAATTTTTTTACCAGACACTGCACAAATGACATGATCGCCCTCTTCAATTATATTAAAATCATTTGGAAGATATTTTAATTTAGCTAACTTATTTTTCATTTATAAGATATATAAATAATAATATGAAAATTGCAATTCTTGGAAGTGGCGGTAGAGAACATGCGTTAGCTTTTTCAATTTCAAAATCGAAACAAACGAAAGAAATTTATTGTATACCAGGAAATGCTGGTACTTCTAAAATTGCTCAGAATATTTCAATTGATTTGAATGATTTTGAAAAAATTCATAAATTTTTAGATAAAAAACAAATTGATTTAGTGGTTGTAGGCCCTGAAGAACCACTAGTAAATGGGATCGTAGATTATTTAGAAAAATTAAATATAAAAGTTTTTGGACCAAACAAGCTTGCGTCACAATTAGAGGGATCAAAAATCTTTACAAAAAAAATTTGTAAAAAATATAATATACCAACTGCATCCTTTGGGGTTTTTAAAAATCAAAAGGAGTCTAATAAATATATCAAAACAGCTAAACATCCTCTTGTAATTAAAGCAGATAATTTAGCGGCAGGAAAAGGCGTTTATATTTGTAAAAATAAAGATGAGTCTTTTTTGGCTGTGAAAGAAATATTTGATGGAAAATTTGGTAATGCAAAAAATATTCTTTTTGAAGAATTTCTAGAAGGTGAAGAAATGAGCTACTTTATTATTACTGATGGAATTACTATTAGAAATTTTGGTTCTGCTCAAGATCACAAAAGAGTTGGTGAGGGAGATACAGGCAAAAATACTGGTGGAATGGGTGCATATTCCCCATCTAGATTAATGAATGATAATCTGGAAAAAAAAATCTTAAAAAGAATAATAGAACCTACATTAAAAGGTATTTCTGAATTAGGAACTAGGTACAAAGGTTTTTTATATGCAGGTTTAATGATTGTAGATAATGAGCCTTACTTAATAGAATATAATGTTCGGATGGGCGATCCGGAGTGTCAAACAATAGTTCCAAAATTAAATACTGACTTAGTTGATATAATTTTGTCGTGTGTTAATGAAAAATTAAAAGAGATAAATATCTCATGGAATAATCAAAAAAGTATTTGCGTGGTTTTGTGCTCTAAAGGATACCCAGAAATGTACAAGAAAAATATTGAGATTAAAAATTTTAGTAAATTAATTTTAGATAATAACAATTATTTATTTCATGCAGGAACAAAAACTGACAATAATCAGATTTTAGCTATTGGTGGAAGAGTATTAAATTTTGTTTCACTATCAAATGATTTTTTTGAAGGAAGGAAAAATATTCACTCTAATATAGAGCGTCTTAATTGGAATGAAGGCTTTTTCAGAAAAGATATTGCATTCAAAGTTATTAAAAAATGAGAATTATTTCAGGTAATTTTAAAGGAAAAAAAATTATTGAACCAAAAGATAGATTAACAAGACCTTTAAAAGATCTAACAAAAGAATCTATTTTCAATATTATAAATCACTCAAATAAATTTTCGATTAATCTAAAAAAGTCTAAAATTTTAGATCTTTTCTCTGGAATTGGTTCTTTTGGAATTGAGTGTTTATCAAGAGAAGCCCAGTACGTTACATTTGTAGAAAACTATAGTGGTGTATTGCCAATACTCAAAAAAAATTTAGCTAGTCTAAAAAATTTAAATAATTTTGAAATTATAGAAAAAGATATTTTTGATAATTTTAATTTTAAAAATTTTAACAAAGAATTCGACATAATTTTTTTAGATCCTCCTTATAAAGAAAAGAACATAGAAAACTTAATTTATTTATTATTTGAAAATAAGAATTTAAAGTCTGATGGGATAATAATTATTCATCGACACTATAAACAAAAAGATTTATTTCCTAAATACTTTAAAGTTATTGAAGAAAAAAAGTATGGAATATCAAAAATTTTAATTGGAACTTATGACTAAACTAAAATTTTTTTAGTTTCAGTTTTAATTAGTTCAACAGCAGGCTGATCATAAGGATTAATTTTTAAAGCTCTTCCAATTAAAATTGTTTCTAATATAAAAAAACTAAATAGTTCACCCATGGTTTTCTCATCTCTTTTGTTTATCTCAAAACTTCTAAACGGTATTTTTTTTTTTTTAAAAACATTTTCTGTGGCTTTTTTCTGAGCAAAAACAATTTTATCTACATCTTTATTTTTAAGATAACTTTGATCTTTTAAAATGTTATCATTGTTAGATTTTAATGAGTTTTTTTCTTTAACATAAAAAAATGTAAAAAAATTATTTTTAAATCCATCTAAATATAATTGCATAACACTATGATTATCTTTGGGCATATTTGAAACAATTGGCAATATACCATTATTATTTTTTCCTAAGCTTTCAGCAACTAATTGTTGATACCAATTAAATAAATTAATTGATTTTTCGTCATAATTAATAATTATTGAGTTAAATTTTTTTTTTTTTACAAAGTAAATTATCGCTTGAACGTTAGAAATCAAATTATTTAGATATTTTTTATTTTTTACTAAATTATTTAGTTGTTTAAATTTTTTTGTATTTAAGCCCATTAACTCTGCAGGAAGCATTCCTACCTCTGACAAAACAGAATATCTGCCACCGATGTAATTGTTATGATGAATAATGTCAGATTTTAATTTTTGAGCTAATGAAAACAAATAATTTTTTTTATTTTCAGTTATAAATATACTTTCCTGTTTTTTTTTTATTAAAATATTTGTATTAAATATAGTTTCAAGAGTGTTTCCAGACTTGGATACAATTAAATTTAAAAATCTTGAATTATTTTTTTTTTTGTTAGATGAATTTAAATTATTAATAAAAGTAAATTTTTTTTTTATTTTATGCTTTAAAAAATCATAAATTGCCTGAGCTCCCAAAATCGAACCACCCATACCAAATAATCTGAAATTTGAATATGACTTATATTTTTTTAGTATTTTAGTATTAAAAGTGTATTCATATTTTTTTCCTAATGATTTTATTACCTCATTTTCTTGATTCAGTAAAAATTTAAGATCTTTTTTTAATTTTTTTGTATTTTTTTTTAAATCGAAATTTTTAAAGTTTATATGGCTAGTAAACATTAATTTTCTTTTATTTTATCTAAGACCAAATCTTCTAAATTACTTTTATTCTGGGTTTTAGTATTTTTTTTTTTATCATTTAATAAATTTTTTATGCTTAATTCCTCTGCTTCATTTTTAATATTTTCAGTTGGAGTTGGTAACTGATTAAAATTTGGTGGTTGCTTTAAGGGTGATTTTTTTTCTACCAGAAATTCATCGCTCTTATTTTTTTTTGGTGAATTAAAACCCTCAGATAAAGTACTGCATGCTTGAAATAAAAATAGGCAGATTAACAAAATAAAAATTTTTAACTTATTCATAATCTAGACGTTTTGTTTGCTACTAAAAAATTCTAGGTACATTAAAATAATCACACCTAAAGTTATAAATATATCTGATACATTGAAAATAAACCAATGAAAATTACCAACATGAAAATCAATAAAATCTGCAACTGCTCCATATACCACCCTGTCAAACAAATTACCTATTGCTCCACCAAATATCATAATTAGTGCATATTTTTTTAATCCATCAGACTTAAAAATAAAATATAAAATAACCAAAACTACAATTGAAATTATCAGTGTTAAAATATTATATAAGTAATCTTGATTAAAAGAAAAAAAACCAAAAGCAATTCCTTCATTCCACACTAAATAAATATTTAAAAATTTTGATGTAAAAATTTCTGAATTTAAGTTTTGCTTATATAGATAAATTACATATAACTTTGTAATTCGATCAAATAAAAAAATAAATAGAATTACAGATAAATTAATAAAAAAATTATTAGGTAAGTTTTTAGTTATCATTCTTTATTCATATTGCAATTAAGTCTGCCGCATGAGTTCTCTTTGATCTTCCAGCAAATTGAACATTTAGTCCCTTTAGCTTTAATTGCAATTGCATTTGTCTCTATATCATCTTTGTAAACAACTTCTGCTTTTGAAGTAATGCAGAGCTCTGAAAAATCTATATTATCTGTTAGATCTTTTAAAGTTCGATTTAATTGTATTTTTAAATTTGCTTCTAAACTTGATCCAATCTCTTTATTAGCTCTTTTTTCCTCTATACTTACATTACAAATATTTCTAATTTTAATTAATTCAGTCCACTTCTCATTTAGTTTATCATTTTTAAATTTTAAAGGAAATTTTAAGAATGTTTCTAGATGAATACTTTTTTTGTCTTTAAATAGTAATCTAAAAATTTCCTCAGTTGTAAAAGAAAGTATAGGTGCAAACCATTTTAACAAAGTATTCAAAATAATGTTTAGTAGAATAATTGTTGACTTTCTTTTTTTTGTGTCTTTTGGATCACAATATAAAGTGTCTTTTCTAATATCAAAATAAAATGCTGACAAATCGACCGTGCAAAAATTTAATAATTCTTTATATAAATTATGAAAATCATAATTCTTAAAATATTCATTAAATTTTTCATTCAAAATAAAAATTTTGTGTAAAATTAGTTGTTCCAACTCTGGTAAATCAGAAATATTTAGTTCATCAAAATTTATTAATTGAAAATTATCATTTATATTTCCAAGTAAATATCTAAATGTATTTCTAATTTTTCTATAAGAATCGGCATGTTGATCTAATATTGAATAATCTATTCTTAAATCTTCTGCATAATTAGAAGATGCTACCCATATTCTTAAAATATCAGCTCCATATTTTTTTAAAATATCCTCAGGAGCTATTACATTTCCTAACGATTTTGACATCTTAAGGCCTTTGCCATCGACTACAAAACCATGTGATAAAATTGATTCAAATGGTGCCCTCCCCCGTGTCCCACAAGATTCAAGTAGAGAAGAGTGGAACCAACCTCTATGTTGATCTGATCCCTCTAAATACATTGATGCTGGCCATATTAAATCTTCTCTTTTCTCTAATACGAACGAATGAGTAGATCCGCTATCAAACCAAACCTCAACAATATCACTTAATTTTTCATATTCAGAAGCTTCATATTTTGCGCCTAAAAACCTTTGAGGATCATCTGAAAACCAACAATCAGAACCCTCTTTCTCATAAATAGATGCAATATTTTCTGTAACCTCATCGTCAACTAAAATTTCTTTTGTTTTTTTGTTCACAAATATTGGCAGAGGTACACCCCAAACTCTTTGTCTTGAAACACACCAATCAGGTCTTGTTTCTATCATTGATTTTAATCTCTCTTTACCTTTACTAGGATAAAAAGTAGTCTCATCAATAGCCTTTAATGCTTTATTTCTTAATTCGTGACTTTCCATTGAAATAAACCATTGTGGTGTAGCTCTATGAACAAGTGGAGCCTTTGATCTCCATGAATGTGGATATGAATGAACTAATTCGCCATTAAATAACAAATTTTTTTGTTCTCTGAGTTTTTCAATTACTATAGGATTTGCTTTAAAAATATGAATTCCTTCAAATAATTTCACGTTCTTTGTATATTTTCCATCTCCATCAACTGTTTCTATTGCTTTGATACCGTTATTCAAACAAAGGTTAAAGTCATCAGGTCCGTGACTAGGTGCACAGTGAACTATTCCAGTTCCTTGCTCAGTAGTTACAAATCTAGCCTCAAGCATTGGGATATCATAATTATAGCCAAGATTTAAAAAAGGATGACTACAAATAGTATTATTAAATTCTTTTCCCTTAAAGGAATGAATTTTTTTATAATTTTTTAGTCCGCACTCTTTAACAACTGATTCTAGCAAAGCGTTTGCGATAACAATTTTTCTATTTTTAAAATCACCTTCGTCATTTATTTCTAATATTATATAATCAAGAGCCTCGTTATATGCTAAAGCCTTATTAGCTGGTATTGTCCAAGGAGTCGTTGTCCAAATAACTATTTCACTTCCAGCTAAATCTTTTAAATCAGATGATTTTACTTTGAATGACGTATAAATTGTATCTGATTTATGATCCTGGTATTCTACCTCAGCATCTGCAAGTGCAGTCTTCTCAACTGTTGACCATAAAACTGGTTTGAAGCCTCTATAAAGACTTCCCTCCTTTAAAAATTTACCAAGCTCTCTAACTATTTGTGCTTCTGCTCCAAAGCTCATCGTAGAGTAATAATTTTCCCAATCCCCCATAACACCCAATCTTTTAAATTGGCTTTTGTGAACTTCAATCCACTTCTCAGCAAATGCTCTACATTCTTTTCTAAACTCAACTATCGGAACATCGTTTTTGTTTTTTTTGTTTTTTTTATATTGTTCTTCAATTTTCCACTCAATAGGCAAGCCATGACAATCCCAACCTGGAACATAAATCGAGTCTTTTCCGTCCATTTGATGAAATTTTACAATTATATCTTTAAGAATTTTATTAAGAGCCGTTCCCATATGGATATTTCCATTGGCATATGGAGGTCCATCATGCAGAACAAATTTTTCCCTTCCTTGACTTCCTTTTCTCAACTCTTCGTAAAGATTTATTTTTTTCCAATATTCAAGAGTTTCTGGCTCTCTAATAGGCAAGTTAGCTTTCATAGAAAAAGCAGTTTTTGGCAGATTTATTTGTGATTTAGTCATTTAGTATTTTTTGCAATATTTAAATCTTTTTTAATTTGAGCTCTTAATTGATTAACATTTTTAAATTTTTTTTCTTTTCTTATAAACTTTAAAAACTCTACTGATAAAAGCTTATTGTAAAGATTTCCAGAAAAATTAAATAAATGAACTTCTAGTAATATTTTTTTTTGATTAAATGTTGGTCTATATCCAAGATTAGCAATTCCTTTAAGATATTTGTTGCTATTTTTCCTCAAAACCTTGACAGCATAGACTCCTGGTTTTGCTAGAACGTAATCTTTAATATCTATATTACACGTCGGAAAGCCAATTTTTTTTCCAACTTGTCTTCCCTTTTTGACAATTCCTTGTATCGTCCAATTTCTGTTTAAAAAATTATTGGCCTTAGCTAAAAAACCTTTTTCTAAAAGATTTCTTATTAAAGATGAGGAAACTATCTTTTTGTTTTTAATTAATGGTTCTGGTTTTATAACTTTGTAATTAAACGATCTCTCATGTTTTTTTAATAAATTAACATTTCCCTCTCTTCTATTTCCAAATCTAAAATTGTTACTCACAAAAATAAATCTAGAGTTTAATTTTTTACTCAAAATTTGAATTATAAAATCTAGAGCTTTAGTTTTTGAAAATTTTTTATCAAATTTTTTTGTAATAACAAAATCTACTTTTAAATTTGTAAGTAACTTTATTTTTTGATCAATATTTGAAAGTCGAAAATTTTTTAGTTTTTTATTAAAAAACATTTTTGGCATTGGATCAAAATTTACAACACCAATCTTTAAATTATATTTTTTCTTAAATGACTGTGCTAATTGAAATAATTTTTGATGTCCCAAATGTAAACCATCAAAATTACCAATTAAAATAATTGATCCTCTGTGTAATTTATTAATATTAAAATTTTTATAATGTTTTACCATTTTAAATCTGATTGAATAAAATTAACTATTGCCTCGTACTCTTTTGAAACGTCTTGAATACCATTATTTTTTATTTCATTTCTATGTATTCCGTTACTAATTAATAAAGAGTCATAATTTAAAAGATTTGCACCTCTGATATCAGTATTTAAATTATCACCAATTGCTAATATTTTTTTATTTTTATTATCAATTGACTGATTATAAACCTCTGGATGTGGTTTTCCAAAATATACTACTTCTCCACCCATTTTTTCAAAAACCATTGCAACAGAACCTGCACACAACTCTCTAACTTCACCACGATCAACGATTAAATCTGGATTTGTGCAAATCATTTTTTTGTTAATATGTTTTTCAAGTAAATCTTTATAAAATTCTAAATCCTTATCATGATCATCAAATAACCCAGTACACAATAAATATTCACTATCGCTAATATCTTCACACTTATTTTTTTCAAATAAATAAAATAAATCAAAATCTCTAGGTGGACCTATGTGATAAAACTTTTTAGATAAGAAAGATTTTTTCAAATAATTCAATGCTGCTTCTCCTGAAGTAAATACGTGATCTCTGAGTGCTTTGTCCATTCCCATCTTTTCTAAAAAATTTTGAACAGTTTTATTTGGTCTTGGGGCATTTGTTAAAAGTACTAGCATTTTCTTTTTTTTTAAAAGTTCATTTAAAACAGCTATTGCTTTTTCATGAAGATTAACCCCATTATGAACAACACCCCATAGGTCTATATAAAAAAGATCGTAGTTATCAGCAATTGATTGTAAGCCATTTGAATCTAAATTTTTGGTCATATTTTAAGGTATAAACCATAAAATCCCGAATTTACTAGCATTATTAATATCCTTAAGTCTTTCTGATCTTGAAATAGGCGGTGAAATATCTATATGAGGCTCATATTTATAAAGATTTATAAAGGAGAATTTATGAAATTTAAACCGTTACATGACAGAGTTTTAATCGAAGTATTGGACGGCAGTGAAAAAACTGCTGGAGGAATAATTATCCCTGACACAGCTCAGGAAAAACCTCAAGAAGGTAAAGTAGTTGCTGTAGGTGGTGGAGCAAAAACAGAAGATGGAAAAATAATTCCAATGGACGTTAAAGTTGGTGATAAAGTTTTATTTGGCAAATGGTCAGGAACTGAAGTCAAAATTAATGGTAAAGAGTACAGCATAATGAAAGAGTCAGACATTATGGGTATTTCTGGTAAGTAATTTAATTTAAAGGAGAAAAATAATGGCAAAAGTTGTTAAATTTGATGCTGAAGCAAGAGCAGCAATGATAAGAGGTGTAAATATCCTAGCTGACACTGTTAAAGTAACTTTAGGACCAAAAGGAAGAAATGTCGTAATGGATAAATCTTATGGTGCACCTAGAATTACTAAAGATGGTGTGTCTGTAGCAAAAGAAATAGACCTTGAAGATAAATTTGAAAATATGGGTGCTCAAATGGTTAAAGAAGTTGCTAGCAAGACTAACGATGAAGCTGGTGATGGAACTACGACTGCAACTATACTTGCACAAGCAATTGTTAAAGAAGGTGTAAAGTATGTAACAGCCGGCATGAATCCAATGGATGTAAAAAGAGGAATTGATGCTGCTGTAGAAACAGTAAAAGAAAGCCTTGTTGCATCTGCAAAAAAAGTAAAAGACAGTGATGAAATTGCTCAAGTAGGAACGATTTCTGCAAATGGTGATAAAGAAATTGGAACGATGATTGCAAAAGCAATGCAAAAAGTTGGAAATGAAGGAGTAATTACTGTTGAAGAAAATAAAGGTATTGAAACTGAATTAGACGTTGTTGAAGGTATGCAATTTGATAGAGGATATCTATCACCATACTTTATCACTAACAGTGATAAAATGACTACAGAGTTAGATAATCCTTTTATTTTATTACATGAAAAGAAATTAACTAATTTACAGCCAATGGTTCCTCTTTTAGAGGCTGTGGTACAAGCTGGTAGACCATTAATGATTATTTCTGAGGATGTTGAAGGCGAAGCTTTGGCTACATTAGTGGTTAATAAACTAAGAGGTGGTTTAAAAGTTGTAGCAGTTAAAGCTCCAGGTTTTGGTGATAGAAGAAAAGCTATGCTTGAAGATATTGCAATCTTAACAGGAGGTCAGGTTATATCTGAAGACCTAGGTATCAAACTTGAAAATGTTAAACTTGATGATCTTGGATCTTGTAAAAAAATCAAAGTTGATAAAGATAACAGTACAATCGTTAATGGCAGTGGTAAAAAATCTGATATCGAAGCTAGATGTGCTTCTATCAAACAACAAGTTGAAGAAACTACTTCTGATTACGATAGAGAAAAACTTCAAGAGAGACTTGCTAAGTTAGCTGGTGGAGTTGCAGTTATTAAAGTTGGTGGAGCGACTGAAGTTGAAGTAAAAGAGAGAAAAGACAGAGTTGAAGATGCTTTGAATGCTACTAGAGCTGCCGTTGAGGAAGGTATTGTAACTGGTGGTGGATGTGCTCTTCTTTATGCTGCTCAAGAGCTTGACAAAGTTAAAGCAAAAGGTGATGACCAAAAAGCAGGTGTTGACCTAGTGAGAAAAGCATTGGAAGCTCCAATTAGACAAATTACTAAAAATGCTGGTGTAGATGGTTCAGTGGTAGTTGGTAAATTATTAGAGCAGAAGAAAAAAACTAGTGGTTACGATGCTCAAAACGAAGAGTATTGTGATATGTTTGCAAAAGGTATCATAGACCCAGTTAAAGTTGTAAGAACTGCTTTACAAGATGCTGCTTCAATTGCTGGATTATTAGTGACTACAGAAGCAATGATCGCTGACAAACCAGAGGAAAAAGATGCTGCTGGCGGAATGCCTGGTGGAATGCCTGGTGGAATGGGCGGCATGGGAGGAATGGGTGGAATGGGAATGTAATCCCTCATTTCCTAAAACAAAATTTAAAAGGCCATCTCAAGATGGCCTTTTTTTTATATGAAGTTTAATAATGTCAAAAAGATATAGCGGTAAATCATTTAAAGACTCTAGTGTTAAGAAAAAACCTAAATTGAGCTTTAAAGAAAAAAGAAAACTTAAAAAAGATAGGCAAAAAAAGCCGAATTAATCCTAAATTTTGAAAATTATTCAAGCCAGTTATGAGTTTTTTTGAGTTTTAATATCCTTTTAAATATGTATAAGAGCCAGAATTTATGAGCAATAACATCAGAAACATCACAATCATAGCCCATGTTGATCATGGCAAAACTACTCTAATTGATAATTTAATGAAACAAAGCGGTTCATTTAGAGAGAATGAAGTTGTTGATGAAAGATTAATGGACTCAGGTGAGCTTGAAAAAGAAAGAGGGATTACAATTTTAGCAAAACCTGCTTCAATAAATTGGAACAATTCAAGAATAAATATAATCGATACTCCAGGCCATAGAGATTTTGCTGCTGAAGTTGAAAGAGTTTTAAGTATGGCAGACGGAGCACTTTTATTAATTGACTCTGCAGAAGGTGTTATGCCTCAAACAAAATTTGTATTATCAAAAGCACTTAAACAAGGATTAAAGCCAATTGTTGTTATTAATAAATTAGATAAAGCTGATCAAAGAGCTAATGAAGTTTTAGATGAAACATTTGATTTATTTGTTAGCTTAGATGCAAATGAAGAACAATTAGATTTTCCAGTTCTGTATGCAAGTGGAAGATCAGGTTGGGCTGATCATGAAGTTGATGGTCCAAGAGAAAATTTAAATCCTTTGTTAGATTTAATTGTTGATCACGTAAAACCTGCTGAACTGGATAAAACCAAACCTTTTGCTATGTTGTCAACGCTGCTTTACGCAGATAGTTTTTTAGGAAGAAGTTTAGTTGGAAGAATTACACAAGGTACTGCAAAAGCTAATCAATCAATAAAAGCGATCAATTTGAATGGTGAAAAAGTTGATGAAGGAAAATTAACAAAAATTTTTAGATATGAAGGAACAAAAAAAGTTCCGATAGATGTTGGCGAAGCTGGAGATATCGTAGTTGTTGCTGGGTTAGAAAAAGCAAACGTTGCTGATACTATATGCGATCTAGAGGTAAATGAGCCGATCCCTGCGACTCCAATAGATCCACCTACAATGTCAATTACGATTACTGTAAATACTTCACCTTTAGCTGGAACTGAAGGTAAAAAACTAACCAGCACCCAAATAAGAGATAGATTGGTTCAAGAAGCTCAAAATAATGTTGGTATTACATTTTCAGAAAACACGGGAAAAGATTCTTTTGTTGTTAGTGGTAGAGGTGAGCTAATGTTAGAAATTCTTTTAACTCAAATGAGAAGAGAGGGTTTTGAAATGACAGTTAGCCCTCCGAAGGTTTTATACAAAACTGATGAAAGTGGAAATAAACTTGAGCCAATTGAAGAAATTACTATGGACCTTGATGAAGAACATTCATCAAAAGTAATAGACTCAATGAATAGAAGAAAAGGTAAACTAATAGAATTAAAAGATACTGGAACTAACAAAAAAAGATTAATTTTTCATGCGCCTACTAGAGGCCTGATGGGATACACAAGTAGATTTCTTACACTTACAAAAGGAAATGGAGTTATTAACAGAATATTCCATAGTTATGGTCCTTTTGAAGGAGAAATGGAAGGTAGAAGAAATGGAGCGTTAATCTCAATGGAACAAGGAAAAGCTGTTGCATTTGCAATCTTTAACCTACAGGCACGAGGAGAAATGTTTGTTACACATAACGACTCTGTTTATCCTGGAATGATCGTAGGTCTTTCACCAAAACCAGGTGATATGATCATTAATGTAATGAAGGGTAAGAAACTTACAAATATGAGAACTCAGGGCACAGATGAGAATGTTGTACTTACACCTGTAAGAAAAATGTCAATTGCAGAACAATTAAGTATGCTTAATACAGATGAAGCTTTAGAAATAACTCCAGACTCATGTAGATTGAGAAAAGCAATTCTTGATCCCCACGAAAGAAAAAAAAGCGAAAAAGCTATAGCAGCAGCCTAATCAAAAGTTTTATCAACTAAATAAAGTCCTAGAGCAACGCAAGGACCTATGCCAAAGGCGAACAATAAAGTTCCAACCCCTACTGTTCCTCCTAAATACCATCCAATACTTACAACTGAAATTTCTAATGTTGCTCTTACTACAGCTATAGGAAAATTAGTTAATTTTTGTAATCCTATCATAAGTCCATCTCTAGGACCGGCTCCTAAATTTGATACTAAGTAAATACCCCCACCTATTCCAACCATGATGACAGAAATTACAGCTAATAATAATTGATGAATATAATTTGATGGTGTTGGAACATACTTGATACAAAGATCAATCATAATTGCAATTATCAGAGCATTAAATATTGTACCCATCCCTGGTTTTTGACCTAGAGGTATCCATAAAATTAAAACTGCAACACTTATTAATAATGTGATAGTTCCAATACTTAAATTAACATTCAAAGAAATACCTTGCGCTAAAACACTCCAAGGAGAGGCTCCTGTGAATGAAACAATTAACAATCCTTCACCTAATCCAAATAAAGACAAACCAAAACATAAGAAAAAAAATGTAGAAAACTTTGGTTTAAAATTAAATGGTTTTTCTGAGCTCCATTTTACTTTTGGAATTTTTTTTATTTTTAAAAACATAATTATAATAAGCTATATCTATTAATGAAAAATTCTAATATTGTAATCAGCAAATGAAAAAGATTGCAATTATTTTACTTTTAACATTTTTCTCATCAATTTCTTTAGCTCATATTGGTCATTATAACAAATTTGACAAAATAGAAATGGAGATCTTGAGAAATGATGAAGTAATTGGGTATAACAATTATTTTTTTAAAAGAGATGGTGAAAAAACGATAGTAAAAAATCAATATAAATTTGAGGTAAAACTCCTATCTGCAACAATATTTAAAGTAGAGGGATATGGGGAAGAAATTTATTTAAAAGATAATTTAATATCTTTTCAATCAAAGACGCTTCAAAATAAAAAAGAAAAATTTGTAAACTTGAAACTGGATAAAAATAATAAGAAATTTGACATCAAAGGGTCTTCATACACAGGTGAAGCTTCTGTTAAAAATATTATTGGAAATTGGTGGAGTCATAAAATTTTACAAGCAGAAAGCCAAATAAGTCCAATTTCTGGAAGTATTAAAGAACAAATTGTTACATTTATTGGTAAGGAAAACATTTCAATTAATGGAAAGCAATATGAAACAGATCATTTCAAACTTACATCTAAAGATATGTCTCTTCCTGAAGATAAAAAATTAAATTTTGACATTTGGCTTGATAAAAAAACTTCAGTGATTGTTAAAATTACATATGAGAGAATGGGAAATTGGGAATATCGCTTAAAAAATCTTGAATAAAATTATTTATTTATTTTTTTATAAAGATCATTTGCGCTTATCCATCCGGCCTCTACTCTAGGACCTACAAACCAATCTGCACACACACCTAAGTTTAATTTATTATTCCAATAACTTTTAATTTTTAGGGATCTTGAATTTGAAGAATATTTCCAACCATGATTTAATGAAGTTAATATTTTTGTTTTTTTAATTCCGGTAAGTTTAAAAAAACGATCAATTAAAATCTTTGAATTTTTTTCTTTATTCTCTCTATTTTTATTTATTTTTTTATTTGCCCATAGGTTTGTGCTTTGTAAAGTCCATAAATCATTATTACTTTTAAATCTTTTTTTACTATTTTCTTTAGCCGCCCAACCTAAAATTTTATCGTTAAATAAATAACTTGATATGTTTTTATTTGTTTTTTTAATTTCGATCATGACTGTAATATTTGCATCCATTTTGATTTTTTGTTTGATGAATGGATCTTTTATAAATTTTTTTGATAATTTTTTTAATTGTGGGAATGGACAAGTTAATACTAATTTATCATAATATTTTGTTTTATTATTCTTAAAGACTAGCTTCCATTTTTTGTTTACAAATTTAATCTTCTCTAACTCACTTTGAAAATTACAATTTATATTCTTTATTAAATGTTTGCTAATATCATTGTTACCCTTGTGGCCAATTATTTTAACATGATTTTTATTTTCTTTTTTTAATTTGTTTAAAAAAATATGTTTACCGCTCCATTTTTTTAGAATTTTTTTTTTACATAAATTGGTAATAAATTTTTTAAATTGAATTGTTTTTGGAGAAATATATTGTGCCCCGTGATCAAATCCTTTTGACTTATTTAATCTTTTAAAAGAAGATCTGCCACCTGGGCCCCGAGCTTTATCATAAATGTGTACAGAATTTTTTTTACTTAATAAATTAGCTATTGTTGCTCCAGAAATTCCAGAGCCAATTACACAATAACTACTCATTTTCCTGCAACAGTCATACCTTCTATCATCATAGTTGGTGAATTGACTGAATATTCGAATTCTAAATCATTAGCTAAAATAATATTTTTGAACATATCCTTAAAATTACCAGCAATTGTTATTTCATTTACAGGATATTTAAATTCTCCATCTTCAACTAAAAAACCAGTTGCACCTACTGAATAATCTCCAGTTACAATATTAGACCCATGACCAATAGTTTCGGTAATATAAAGACTTCTTGAATTTTTTTTCATAAGATCTTCGTAACTCATATTTCCTTTTTCAAAATATAAATTGGTAGTTCCACCACTTCTTCCATTTGATTTTAAATTTAATTTTTTTCCATTGTATGTGTCGACAAGATAATTTTTAAGTATTCCATTCTCTATAAGTTGTAATGTATTTGAGTTTACACCCTCTGAGTCAAAGTTTTGAGAACCCATTCCTTTAATTATATCTGGTTTATCAATAACATTTATCGTATCAGCAAAAACCTGTTCATTAATTTTATCCTTTAAAAATGAAGTGCCTCTTGCAATTGCGGAGGCAGATATTGCACTTGCAAAAACACTTAACATTCCCTTTGAAATTCTTTTATCAAAAATTATACTGATCTTCTCACTTCCAATTTTTTTAGGGCTCAATTTTCTAATAGTTTGCTTGGCGGCTTTATTTCCGAGATCTGTTGCTTGCTTAATATCAGACAAATGACGTTTGCTAGAAAATTCGTAGTCTCTTTCCATGCTATTTTCATCTTTTGCAACTGCCACACAAGAAGCCGCAAAAGAAGAAGTTTTATAACCGTCACAAAAACCGTCACTATTTGCTAATATAAAATTTGATTTATTTTCAGTAAAACTAGATTCTGTATTTATGATTTGATTAATTGATGAAGCAGATTCCTCTAAATCTTTTAAATATTTTATTTTTTTATCATTTTCGAATCTTGTTTCATCATACAAATTAAGACTACTAATTTGTTTGGCTAATAAATTTTTATCAGGCAAAGAATTAAATTCATCCTCAGGTGTAATTTTTGTAGTTTCAAAGCACTTTTCAATTAAAGTTTTAATATTTTCATCTAGTAAATTTGATGATGAAATTGATGATCTTCTTTTACCTAAATAAGTTTCTATACTTAGTGCCAATCCATCAGATCTATCTGAGGCTTCTAGGGATTTATTTCTAAAATTAACTGTTTCTGAAATTGAGTGACCAACTGTAACACTTGCATCAGTTGCTCCCATTTTTTTTGCCAAATCTAAACAATATGAAGCTTTGGATTTTAGAAATTCTTGATCCTTAACCATAATTAAAGTTTTGTTCCACCAACTGTCATTTTATCAATCAAAATTGAAGGTTGAGCGACTCCCACAGGAACTCCTTGTCCTGCTTTTCCACAAGTTCCTATGCCTGGGTCTAACATCATGTCATTTCCTACCATCGATACTTCTTTAAGTATTGATGGTCCGTCACCAATAAGTGTTGCGCCTTTAATTGGAGATCCAATTTTACCATTATTAATTTCGTAAGCTTCAGTACAATTAAATACAAACTTGCCAGAAGTAATATCTACCTGGCCACCTCCAAAACTTACTGCAAAAATTCCTTTATCAACAGATTTGATCATTTCATCTTGAGTTTGATTGCCACTTAACATCATTGTATTTCTCATTCTTGGCAAAACAATATGTCTATAATTTTCTCTTCTTCCAGATCCGGTAGATCTTGTATTCATTAATCTTGCATTATGTCTGTCTTGCATAAAATTTTTGAGAATACCATTTTCAATTAAAACTGTTCGCTCAGTTGGCGTTCCCTCGTCATCAATAGTTAAACTTCCTCTTCTATTATCTATCGTTCCGTCATCAACAATTGTTACACCTTCACTTGCAACTTTTTCTCCCATAAGATCATGAAATGCTGATGTTTTTTTTCTATTAAAATCTCCCTCTAGACCATGACCAATTGCTTCATGAATTAATATAGCAGGCCAACCAGGTCCTAGGACTACTTTCATCTCACCAGCAGGTGCTGGTTTGCTTTCTAAATTTACTGATGCAATTCTAAAAGCCTCCTCACAAACATTTTTCCAATTATCATTTTTTAAATAATCATCATAAGATTGTCTGCCACCAATTCCATATACACCTGTTTCTTTTCTTCCATTTTTTTCCAACATCACAGAGACGTTAAATCTAATTAATGGACGTACATCAGTAAGCGCCTCTCCACCTGATCGAATAATTTCTATTGATTTTTGCTCACCAGCAAAACTGGCAGTCACTTGCTTTACTGATCCATCTTTTTTTCTTAAAAAATTGTTTACTTTATTTAAAACTTCTAATTTTGAGTCTAAAGTTTTTTGTTCAATTGGATTAATATCTTCATAAAATTTTTTATTAGATTTTGGAATTTCATGATTATATGTCCCGTTAATTGATTTCAGAGTTGATTTAAGATTTTCTGAGGATTTTTTTAGTGAATCTTTTGAGATTTCATTTGAATAGGAATAAGCAACAACCTCGTTTGAGATAGCTCTTAAACCAAATCCTAAATCAGAACTATAATTTGATCTTTTTATTTTATTATCATCTAACATAATTGACTCTGATTTAGACTCCTCTAAATAAAGCTCACCATCATCACAATTATTTAGTGTTTCAGATACTATTTTATCTGCGTCTTGTCTTGTTAAATCAGATTTATTAAAGAAATTACTCATTCATCTTAAATAGTGGTTTGTTGATAATTTTCAACTGATCATTTTACGCATGTACAATTTCTTACTAAAAGTTAATTATTATTATATGAAAGTATATTTTAATAATTCTTGTAAAATTTGTAGATCGGAAATTAACTTATATAAAAAAGAAAATATCAAAGATATTGACTGGATAGATATAACTAATAATTCAGATGCTGAAAAAGAAACTTCAAGAAATGATAAAGAATTATTAAGAAGACTACATGTTAAAGAAAATGGTAAAATTATTCAGGGCGCAGAGGCATTTCTTTATGTTTGGAAAAAAATTCCTAAATATAAATTTTTGTATAAATTTTTTAAACTACCAATAGTTTTCACAATCTTTAAATATGGTTACGAAATGATTGCTTTTTTTTTATATTTAAAAAATAAAAAGCAACTTAAAAACTAAGTTAAGAAAAATATTAAAAATTCACTTAGTAAAGACATTGATAGCAAAAACATTATCAATAGTATTGAATACATAAGAGTTATAACTCTATTTCTTTTTCTCCTCAATCTTACAAAAATTTTATCATCTAAATCCGAAATATCTCTTTCACCAACTACAGGATAATCATAACTCCATCGCCATGTAGATTGGCCTAATCTAGAATCGAGGCTATTAAAATACCTTATCCACGCAAGAACATATTTTAATATTAGATACAAAATAATCATTAGTATTGAAGAAAATAACATTCTTAATGATACTTAATTATATAAGATAATTTAATTGATATTTTTGGCTCTTTTTCTTGCGATTAATTGAGTGAGCGCATCAACCATAGTATCTGAGGCCTTAAATATTTCATTATTTTTAAACTCGTGAGATATATTTTTTTCAGGATTGGTTTTATCTTCAATAACTATTCCTTCATCTGGTGAATTATTTTTTATATAAATTAATAAAAGCCATTCATCATCTAAAGCTTCATCCCATTTAACAAATATTTCTCCTGTTTCAAACCTTCTGTCTATACATCTAAAGATAGACATATGCCTTGTTATGTGTCTTTTGTTTAATTGAAACACTAAACTGCTAGCACTTCTGTAAAAACTTTCGAGAGCAAACTCAATTTTTTGTCTAGCTAAAGTATATTCTTTTTCTTTTTGTAGAAGTGTTTCTCTATCTTCGTCTCCTTGAATTTTTACTCCTAAAGCCTCTACTCTTTCCCTGATTTTTTGATCTCTAATAATTCGATATTTTTCTTTTAGTTTTTCTATTCTTTGTTGTAAGCCAGCATAATCCTCTCTCTTTTCTTTTAAGGAAATTTTTTCTAATTTTTCTAATTCTTTTACCTCTCTAACTCTAAATTTTTCAATTTGCTTATCTAATTTTAATTGTTGTAAAAATTGCTTTTGTTTTTCTGCTTGTTCAATTCTTAAAAGAGCTTGTTCTTTTCTTAAAAATAATTTTATTTCTTTTGTTCTTTGTTTTTCTAACCTAATTTCATCTTTTAGAGCTTGTTCTTTTAATTTAACCTTTAATTCAGCCTCTTTTTGTTTTTCTTTTGCAATTTCAATTTTTTCTAATCTCTCTTTTTCTTGTTTTTCTAATTTTAACCTTCTTGCTTCATCCTTTTTAAGCACTCTGTATTGAGAAATTGTATCTGATATTTTGTCAAAAAATGCTTGAATATATTTTTCAAAACCTAAATTTATTTTAAACTTTATTTCAGGTTTTAAAGAATTTTGAAAATTTATTAACTTTAAAAGAAAACTTGTTTGCTTTGGTTTAATTGATTTAAATTTTTTTATTACTTTTTTTGTTTTTTTAATTTTACTTTTTTTTAGAGTTTTTTTCTGTTTTATTTTTATTTTTTTTTTATTTCTTTTTTTTAACTTTTTAAAAGTTTTTTTGTTTTTTCGTTTAGTTTTGTTTTTAGAAACGTTTTTTTTTAACTTTTTTTTCTTTTTTTTCATTTTAAGGAAATTAATATCTATCAATAATTTATTGATAAATATAGT
This sequence comes from uncultured Pelagibacteraceae bacterium, assembly GCA_902594605.1. Taxonomy (GTDB): domain Bacteria; phylum Pseudomonadota; class Alphaproteobacteria; order Pelagibacterales; family Pelagibacteraceae; genus Pelagibacter. Next base: position 24,075 of record CACJMR010000004.1, on the reverse strand, counting down.
CTCTTGTAACTGGAGTTGATGAATAATCTTTTGTTAATTGAAATTGATATACAACTTGATCACCCCATTTAAATGCCATCTCACAACCAGCAAGATAAAATTCCCACATTCTGAAAAATCTTTCGTCAAACATTTGAATTATTTTCTCTTTATTTTTGAGGCAATTTTCTTTCCAATGTCTTAGGGTATGCGAATAATGCATCCTCAAAACTTCAATATCTGCAACGATTAAACCTACTTTTTCTATTGGCGTTGTAACTTCACTCAAGCTTGGAGTGTAACCACCTGGAAATATATACTTCGTAATCCATGGGTGTGGATCCCTTGGTGGATTTACTGATCCAATAGTATGTATTAAAGATACACCATCATCTTTTAATAATTTTTCAACTTGTGAAAAAAATTTTTTATAAAATTTTCTACCAACATGTTCAAACATTCCAACGCTAACAATTCTGTCAAACTTTTCATTAAGCTCTCTATAATCCATTAATTTAAAATTTAATTGATTTTCTAAATTAAGTTCCTTCGCTTTTTTTTTGCAATAATTAAATTGGTTTTCTGAGAGTGTTATTCCTGTAACTTCACAATTTGCACTTTTAGCAATATCTATTGCTAGTGAACCCCATCCACATCCTATATCTAAAACCCTTTGATTTGGTTTTATATTTAATTTTTTAATTATATGTTGAATTTTGTTGTTTTGTGCAGTTTCTAAACTATCGGTCTCGCTTTTAAAATAAGCACAAGAGTACTGTCTTTTGGGATCTAGAAACAAGTCATAAAGATCATCTGAGATATCGTAGTGATGCGAAACATTCATTTTTGATTTTTTAATAAAATTGAAATTAGTTAAGTATCTATAAGAACCCCTCAATCTGTTGATTAAATAACTAAAAAAATTTAAATCTCCTCTTCCAAAATTCATTAATGATAAATCTAGAAAATCAGTAAGACTTCCATTTTCAATAATTATCTCACCATCGGTATAAGCTTCTCCAAAATAAAGATCTGGATGAAATAACAGTTTATAATGAAGATTTTTGTTTAAAATTTTTACTTTAATAGGATTGTTACTTTTTGGATTTCCAATAATATAATTTTTTGAATTAGCATCAACTAATATAAATCCATCTTTCTTAAAAACACTGTTAAGGAATCTTGCTAATTGCATTTTATGCTGCCATTAAAGATTTAATTGAAAAGTTAAGTTTTTCTAAATTGTTAATAAGTTCTTTTTCACGTTTAGTATCTAAAACTCTTAAAGGAGGTAATAAATTTTCGTAGATACTTTCCTTTTGTTTATAAAAAGTATGAAGCCCAGAAATAAGATTATACTTTTCAAACTCCCCTCTAACTTCACAAAGTTTTTCATTAACTGTTTGGGTTGTACCATTGCTAAAATCATCATAAACTTTTCTTGCCAATCCAGCTGTAGCATTGCAAGTAGCTGTAATGATGCCAGAGCATCCTAGTTCAAGTCCTTTTAGTAGCTTTGATTCGGAGCCAGGCATTACTGAAAAATTGTCTAACTTTAAATTTTCAAAAAGATTATAAGAACTATCTTTCACTCCAACTATTTGATTTGGAAATCTTTTTACAAGTTCTTTGACACATTCTACACTAAATTTATATCCACATAATTTTTCAAAATTATAAAGAATAATTTTACTTTCAGGAATTGCCTCAACTATTTTGCTATAAAAATCAATTACTTCATTGTCTCCATACAAATAATAAGCAGGAGGCATAATTAAAAATTTTTCAAAATTTAATGATTTGGCTACTCTCATTAAATTTATTGTATCTCCTAATGAATTAATGCCAGTTCCAATTAAATATTTATCTTTGTGTTTATTTGTAGCAAGTTTATTTAATAAATTAATTTTTTCTGAAATAGGAATAAGTTGTGCCTGCCCAGTGCTTCCAAAGATTGCAGCCCCATGACATCCTTTATCAATAACCATCTCTGCATGCTCTATTGTTTTATCGATGTTTAATGTCAAATTTCCATTTAATACTGACATTGATGCAGCGTATATTCCTTTAATATTATCCATAATTAAAATTTATATAAAAATTAAATTTAGTAAAGATTAAATAATTTAAGCTATGTCTCTTAAAACAATTTCTTTTGCTTCATTTACCAAAGAAGACAATCTTGATGTTTCTGGAGAAATATCTGGATGTATTTTTTTTTGAATTTTAATGTATGCTTTATTTACTTCTTCTTTTGTTAAATTTTTTGAAGGATTTAAATTTAAAATTCTATATGCTTCTTGAGTTGACATCGTACTTAAATTCGAGGGATTTTGATTGTTAAAAGAAAACCTTCCAGAATTTCTTAAAGTTTGGATTAATCTATATAGAGAAATTAATTGAAAAATGGAAAGACCCTTTAATTTTAAAAGTGCTAAACTTGCAAGTGTGAGAGGTAGAGTTAATAAAACTTTTCCACCTATTGCAAATAATACTGCAAAAACAGCCAATATTAGAAATAATAAAATTCTTAGTCCCTTGGATATTTTTTTTGATGCAACTCCAGTTAAATATCTTAGTAAAAAATATAAACCTACTAAAATTAATACTGTATAAATTATAATATTCATATATTTCCTATAAAAATGAAAGTACCACAACTGAAAAAAAAACTAGAGATAAAATCTTGTCACAATATAAACTGGGAAGATAATTACAGCTGGATACATCAAAAAAATATTTTAGAAGTTCTAAAAGATAAATCAAAACTAGACTCGGAAGTTAAAAAATATTTAGAAGAAGAAAACGCTTATACCGATCATCACTTAAAAGACACTAAAAATATTCAAAAAAAATTATTTGATGAAATTAAAGGTAGAATAAAATTAGATGATGAGTCTTTACCTTATAAAGATCATACATATGAGTATTGGACAAAAACTACAGCAAAAGGAAACTATTCCATAAAACTTAGAAAAAAAATTGGTTCAGAAAATATTGAGGAAATATGGAATGGAGATAAAGAAAAAGAAAAACTTAAAACTAAATATTTTGGGGTTGGAGATTTAGAAGTAAGTAACAATGATAAATATCTAGGATACTCTTTAGATCTTAAAGGATCTGAATATTATACAATTTATTTAAGAGATATAAAAACAAACAAAATTATTTCAAAAGAAATTAAAGAAACATCAGGAGGAATAACATTTAGTTTGGATGATAAATATATTTTTTATTCTAAGCTTGATGAAAATCATAGAGCAAGAACAATATACAGGCACAGAATAGGTGATTTTGAGGGCAAAGATGAATTAATATTTGAGGAGAAAAGCGAGGCTTTTACAGTAGGAATTGGAAAAAGCTCAGATGAAAAATATTTTTTTATAAATACTTCTGACCATAATACTTCAGAGCAATATTACTTTAAATCAGATGAATTAAATCCATCTCCAAAACTTATTATTAAAAGAGAAAGAGGTGTTCTGTATTCTGTTAATTCATGGGATGATAAATTTTATAATCATACAAATAAAAATGCTGAAGACTTTAAAATTGATATTTGTGAAAATTTAGAAAATAAAAATTGGAAAACATATATTCCAGCAAAAGATGAAGTTTTAATTGGTGGATTAACATTCCTTAAAAATTGGATTATTCGTGGTGAAACATCAGATGCACTAGATAAATTATTTGTCAAAAATATTTCTACAAATATAGAAGAAGAATTAATTTTTTCTGATGAAAAAGTTTATGTTCCAGGAGTAAGCTTAACTCAAAAAGATAGAAATACTGATGAAGTTCATTTAGGATACTCATCACCTAAAACTCCTTCTAGAGTATTTAAATATAATTTAGCAACAAAATTTAAAGAACTTGTTAAAGAACAAGAGATCCCATCAGGTCATAATAAAGATGATTACATAGTTGAAAGAGTCGAGTTTAAATCTCATGACGGAAGAATGGTACCACTAACAATCACGAGACACAAAAAAACAAAAATTGATGGGTCTGCAAATGTTTTATTGTATGGATATGGGTCTTATGGAAATTCTATGTCCCCTAGTTTTTCTTCTACAAGATTAAGTCTTATAAATAGAGATATAATTTGGGCTACAGCTCATATTAGAGGTGGTATGGAAAAAGGTATGAAGTGGTGGAAAGAGGGAAAATTAACAAACAAAAAAAATACTTTTGAAGATTATATTTACGCAGCAAAATATTTGATCGAAAAGAATTATACGTCAAAAGGAAATATTATTGGAATGGGTGGATCAGCTGGAGGATTATTAATGGGGGCTGTAGTCAATCAATCTCCTGAATTATTTTTAGGAATTATAATGGCTGTTCCTTTTGTGGATTCTTTAACAACAAATCTTGATCATTCTTTACCTTTAACTGTGGGAGAATTTGACGAATTTGGAAATGCAAAAGAGAATAAAGAACACTTTGATTATATTTTTTCATATGCGCCCTACAACAATATTAAAAAAATGGATTACCCGCATATTTTTATTACAACAAGTTTAAGTGATAATAGAGTTTTATTTGATGAGCCTGCAAAGTTCACAGCAAAACTTAGAGAATATAAAACAGATAACAATTTACTTCTTTTAAAAACCGAAATGAATGCTGGTCATGGTGGAAAATCTGGAAGAGATGGGGCTATAGAAGAAATTGCTATTGACTATGCATTTGCATTAAAGATTTCTAAAAAAATTTAGTACATTTTAAATCTTGAAAAAAACGAATTAATTACCATATAAATTGAGTAAGTCGCCTAATGGGGCTTATAAAAATAAACTTGCTTAACAAAGGAGGATATTATGACAAGTAAGGATCTATCTATATTTAACTCACTTAGACCTTTTTCAATTGGTTTTGATGATATGTTCGACCAATTCGAAAATATGTTGGGAAATGGAAATTTGACAATGCAGTCAAATTATCCACCATACAACATCCGAAAGACAGGTAAAGACAACTATGCAATTGAAGTAGCATTAGCTGGCTTTAGCAAAAAAGACGTTGAGGTTGAGTTCGAAGATAATTTATTAACTGTCAGAACTAAACAAGTTAATAAATCTGAGGACAGTGACGTTAATGGAGAAATTATTCATAAAGGTATTTCTCAAAGACAGTTTGCAAGATCATTCACTATTGCTGACGATGTAAAAGTTAATGGTGCTGAACTTAAAGACGGTCTTTTAACAATATCTTGTGAAAGAATAATTCCAGAACATAAAAAAAAGAAGCTTATTGAAATTAAATAAGTCTTAAACCTTGCTTGTGGGGACTTCTCCCCACAAGTTTAAATTAATTATTTCTTTGCCATTATAGCATTTAAAACAAATGCTAATAATCCAGCAGGTATAAGTCCAGTTGTTAAAAGTAATTTTAAACTTATTCCAAAATCTGGAATATTTTTCACAAAGTCTGGTAGCAATGACATTCCAATTCCAAAAGACAAAGAAAGAGCTAAGATTAATAAATTTCTTTGATCCATTTCTGCTCTTGAAATTAATTTTATACCAGCAGCTACAATCATACCAAACATAATGATTGCTGCTCCACCAATCACGGACTCTGGCATTGCTGCGATTATTCCACCTAATTTTGGAAATAATCCCATTAGAACTAAAACTATTCCTGCAATAGTTCCAACGTGTCTACTTACCACTCCTGTAAACGCAACTAGTCCAGCATTTTGTGAATAGGATGTATTTGGCATAGCATTAAATATTGCACCAAATGCAGTACCAACACCATCTGCCATAATTCCACCTGATATTTCTTTATCCGTTGCTTCTCGTTTAGCACCACCCATTGTCGTAGCACTTATGTCTCCAATTGTTTCAATTGTTGTAACAACTGACATAAACAACATTAGAATTATTGCACCGGGTACAAAATCAATTCCATATTGAAGTGGCATTGGAAAAGCAAACCATGCTGCAGATGCAATTTTGCCGTAGTTAACCATTCCTAGTGCAGCTGCAACTATGAAACCAGCTACTATTCCAATTAAAATTGATCCTGCAGAAGCCATCCCTTTACCTCTAAGATTAAAAAAGATAGCAACTATGAATACTGAAGCGGCAACTGTTAAGTGATTTGCATTTGCAAAGATTTCAGGTTTATTATTCATTAACCATCCACCTCCACCAGCATACATAAAACCAACTTTAAGCAAACTAAATCCAATCATTAGCACAACTATACCTGTGACTAATGGCGGGAATAGATGTCTTATTGGTTTTAAAACTTTTCCAATAAAAATTTGAAAAATTCCTCCAATGAACGCTGCTGTAAATACTGCACCTAATCCTGCTGCTTTAAATGGTAGCATGATTGGTATAAACGCAAAACTTGTTCCTTGAACAATAGGAAGTCTTGCACCAATTTCTTTGTATCCAACTGTTTGGATAATTGTTGCAACTCCCGCTACAAACAAAGCCATTTGAATCAAAAATATTTTTTGCTCAGGCGTTTGACCAAAAACTCCAGCCACAATAATAGGAACAGTTATATTACCAGCAAACATTGCTAGTACGTGTTGAATTCCTAAAGGTATGGATTTATTTAATGGAAGTTTTTTATCCGGACTGTTTGTAGAGCCCGCTCTTGTTTTTCTTGAAGCCATATAACCTCCGTCGTTAACTAAATAGACGTTACATTATTGGCTATGAATTAATATAAAAAAACTGATTAGTTTAGAACAACTCCACTTTAGATAGTAAAAAAAACCTATAATGAGCAGATTTATTTTAATTAATAGATTTTAAAAGCAACCGTTTGAAACAAAACCCACAACTATATTTTCTGAATTTATTTCAAACCTACGTTCACATGGAACAAGGTATTTTTTACTATTATAAACAAACTCAAAATTGCCTTTAGCATTTTTAAAGTCCTCGTCTGGTTTTCCAAGCTCCATCTGAAGTTCACTAGCTGATTTTCCAAGAAATTTACTTAATTTTTCATTTTCCTTTTCAACAATAGCATCTGTTTTATCTTTAACAGTTTGACACCCTGAAAAAAAAATTAATATAATTACAAGACTTATTGCTGATTTTAATTTTGACATAAGTTTAAATTAACACTTTTTGTTTCACAAATTATTAACTTTTAAGTTGTATAAATAATTTATTTCTTATTACTTTATAGTTTAATTATAGTAACAATTGTGTTCTTTATTTGATGGTCCAAGCATATGAATGAAAAAGCCCTAGAAAAGATACTAAATATATTTTTAAAAGAAGTTTTACCCTTAACTGAACAAGGTGTTGCCAAAGGTAGTAAAATATTTGGTGCCGCAATAATTAAAAAAGATGATTTATCTCTTGTAGTTGCAGAAACAAACAATGAAATAGAAAATCCATTGTGGCATGGTGAGATGCATACTCTTAAAAAATTTTATGAATTAGATGCAAATAAAAGACCAAAAGAAAAAGACTGCATGTTCTTAAGTTCACATGAGCCTTGCAGTATGTGTCTAAGTGCAATCACATTTTCTGGATTTGATAATTTTTATTATTTGTTTCCGTATACTGCCACAAATGATCAATTTAATATTCCACATGATTTAAATATACTCAAAGAAGTATTTAAAATTAATGATGGAGAATATAATAAAGAAAATTCATATTGGAAAAGTCAGAATATAGATTTACTTATTGAAAATATACCTTCTTCAAAAAATGAAAATATTTTAAATCAATTAGACGAAATTAAAAAAAAATATCAAAAATTATCAAATCAATATCAGGAGAATAAGGATGGAAATTCTATACCATTAAATTAATTAATGAATACAAATCTTAAAATTTCAAATGTAACTAAAATATATCCTGGGTGTGTTGCAAACGACAATATTTCACTCGAATTTAATAGTGGTAAAATTTATGCTCTTCTCGGAGAAAATGGTGCTGGAAAATCTACACTAGTTAAAATTCTATCAGGAGTCATCATTCCTGACGAAGGTAAAATTTATTTAAATGAAAATAATCTAAAGCTTAATTCACCATTAGATGCAAAAAAAAATGATATCGGAATGGTATTCCAGCATTTTAATCTTTTTGAAACTTTGTCCGTATTTGAAAACTTAATAATAGACTCAGATGAACAAAGGGAAAGTGTAAGAGAAAAAATTGATGCAATTATGAAAAAATATAATTTTTCAATTGATCTTGATATTCCTGTTCTAAATCTATCAGCAGGTCAAAAACAGAAAGTGGAAATAATAAGATGCCTAATAAGGAGTCCAAAAGTTTTAATTATGGATGAACCAACATCTGTATTAACAGAACAAGAAACGAGTGAATTATTCTTATCGTTGAAAAAATTTTCAGATGAAGGAATTTTAATTATTTATATTACACATAAACTAAAGGAAGTTATGCAGCTTTGTGATGAAGTTGCTGTAATGAGAAGAGGAAAGTTAGTTTCTGTAAGTGAAATAAAGAACGAAAACATTGAGTCACTTGCTAACAAAATGGTGGGTCAGAACCTAAAAACAATTAAGAAAAAAAAGGCAAAAACTTCATCAGATCAATTAATTAAAATAACGAATCTTAATTTTACAAGTGAAGATCCTTTTGAAACAAATTTAATGGATATTAATTTTTCTGTTAATCGAGGGGAGTGTTTAGGAATTGCTGGTATATCAGGAAACGGACAAAGTGAATTATTTCAAGTATTAAGTGGTGAAATTATTTCGGAAAAGAACTCTATAGAATTTAACAATAATTACATAGGAGATTTAAGTCCTCAAGAAAGAAGAGAATATTTGATGGCCTTTTCTCCAGAGGATAGGCTTGAGCAGGCTGCAATTCCACAAATGAAAATTTTTGAAAATGTAGCTCTAAACAATTTTAAATCATCAAATTTTTTTAATAATGGATTAATAAACGAAAACAAAATTAAAGAACATTCAAAAAAAATAATTTCAGATTTTAATGTTAATACGGACAACATTGAATTAAAAAGCCAATTTTTGTCCGGAGGTAATCTTCAAAAATTAATTATTGGAAGAGAATTAATAACATCTCCAGATTTATTAATTTGTTTTAATCCAACTTGGGGTCTAGATGTTGGAGCAATAAATTATATCCACGAAACATTGATTAAAATCAATGAACAAAATAAATCAATTATATTAATATCTACAGACACTGATGAGTTATTAAAATTAAGTGATAAAATTTCAGTAATTCATAAAGGAAAGTTGTCAAAAATTATGAATTCTGAAGAAGTTACCTCTGAAAAACTTGGGATACTAATGGGAGGAGCAAATTGATTAAAATCGTAAAAAGAGATCAACCATCAAGAGCTATTTTTTTCTTTACACCCGTATTAGCTATTATTCTAACATTAGTAGCAGGAGGTTTGATTTTTTTTATTTTAGGTTTTAAACCATTTGAAGCTCTTAAATTTTTTTTCATAGTTCCAATTGCAGATAAATATGGTTTCAGTGAATTACTATTAAAAGCTACACCTCTTTGTTTAATAGCAATCGGTTTATCTTTTTGTTTTAAAAGTAATAACTGGAATATTGGAGCCGAAGGACAATTAACTTTCGGGGCGATAGTTTCTGGAGGAGTTGCATTATTGTTTTATGAGCAAGAAGGATTTTACATTCTTCCAACAGTAATTTTAGCTGGTGCAATCGGTGGTATGCTTTATGCATCAATACCCGCAATATTAAAAACTTACTTTAATACAAATGAAATATTAGTAAGTCTTATGTTGGTATATGTCTCAAAATTAATTTTAGACTATCTTGTTGTTGGCCCTTGGAGTAATCCAGAGGGGTTTAATTTTCCTGAAACTAGACAGTTCAGTGACTCTGCTAAACTTCCGTTGTTATTTGAAGGACTGAGAATTCACGCGGGAATATTTTTAGCTTTAGCTGCGGTGGTTATCAGTTGGTTTGTTTTTTATAAAACGTATTTAGGGTTCCAAATGAAAGTTTCGGGTTTTAGTTTAAAGACAGCAAAATATGCCGGATACAAAGGTAAAAAAATGATCATCCTTGTTTTTCTAATAAGTGGTGCTTGCGCAGGTTTAGCTGGAGTTGGAGAAATAACTGGACCTATTGGACAGCTTCATAGAGAAATCTCTCCAGATTATGGTTTTACTGCTATAATTGTAGCGTTTTTGGGTCGTTTACATCCTGTCGGTATTATCTTTGCATCTCTAGTCGTTGCAATAACTTATCTGGGTGCTGAGACAGCTCAAATATTTATGCAAATACCTAAATATACTGGTCAGGTTTTTCAAGGAATGATTTTATTTTTTCTTCTTGCATCAGATTATTTACTTTTTTTCAAAATTAAATTTATAGGTTTAAAAAAATGATCATCGATATAAATTTTATTGGACTGATAATTGCATCAATCATGGCCTCCGCTGTTCCTTTAATCCTAGCGTCTTGTGGTGAACTGATTACAGAAAGGTCTGGAGTTTTAAACCTTGGTGTTGAAGGAATGATGATCATTGGTGCTATTTCAGGTTTCGCATTAATGACTGTTACAGGAAGTTTAATTATTGCAATTTTTGGTGCAATGTTAGCTGGAGTTTTAATTTCAACTATTTTTGCATTCCTGACGCAAACATTGATCACAAATCATGTTGCTACTGGTTTGGCGCTTACCATATTTGGAATTGGTATTTCTGCGATGATAGGAAAAAATTTTGTAGGTATTCCTGGAAAAGAGTTTCCTGTTTTATTTGAGGGTTTAAAAGATACAATACCACTTTTAGGTCCAATATTATTTGGACATTCAATTGTTTTTTATTTTGCTTTTGCCCTTCCCTTCATAACTAGCTATTTTTTAAAAAAAACGAAAATTGGATTAATTGTAAGAGCTATAGGAGACTCACCTGAGTCTGCATCTAATCAAGGAATAAATGTTAGGCTAGTTCGTTACGCTTGTATACTTTATGGAGGCGCAATGAGTGGACTTGCTGGTGCATATTTATCCATGATTTATACTCCCCAGTGGATTGAAAATATGACAGGTGGAAGAGGTTGGATCGCATTGGCTTTGGTGGTTTTCTCAACCTGGAATCCTATTAAAATTTTGATTGGTGCTATGATTTTTGGTGGGTTAACAATTATTCAATTTCATATGCAAGCAATTGGAGTAAGAATTCCTGTGCAATTTTTAACAGCTCTACCTTACATCGTTACAATAATAGTTTTAGTTGTAATTTCTCGTGATAGTAGAAAAATTAGGCTAAGTACTCCTAGTTCTCTGGGGAAATCTTTTCATAAAGACAATTAATTCTAAAATAATTATTTTTTTTAAGATAATTTAATCTAAATTTAGATAATTAAAAAATTAAAAGGGGAAATAAATTTATGCATAAATTTTTAATTCGATCTTTCGTCTCTTCTTTAGTTTTATTATTTACATTAACTGTAGCTGCAGTTGCCAAAGATGTTAAGGCAGCATTTGTTTATATTGGTCCAACTGGTGACCATGGATGGACATATCAGCATGATGTAGGTAGAAAAGCTGTTGAAGCTGCCGGATTTAAAACAACTTACGTAGAAGGTGTTCCAGAAAGTGCCGATGCTGAGAGAGTTCTTAGACAATTAGCTAACTCTGGTCATGATGTTATCTTTACAACTAGTTTTGGATATATGAATCCAACTAACAAAGTTGCAAAAGAATTTCCAAATGTAAAATTTGAACATGCTACTGGATACAAAAGAGAACATCCAAATGTTTCAACATACGCAGCTAGATTCTATGAAGGTAGAACTATCTTAGGAACAATTGCTGGAACTATGACAAAATCAAATGTTATTGGTTATGTTGCATCTTTTCCAATTCCTGAAGTTATCAGAGGTATCAATTCATTTACTTTAGCAGCTCAAAAAGTTAACCCAAATATTAAAACTAAAATTGTTTGGGCTTTCACATGGTATGATCCGGGTAAAGAAGCAGAGGCAGCAAAAGCTTTAATCGATCAAGGTGCTGATGTAATTGCTCAACATACAGATAGTACTGCTATTGTTCAAATGGCTGAAAAAGCTGGAGTATATGCTTTTGGACAAGCAAGTGATATGGACAAGTTTGCTCCTAAAGCTGTATTAACTTCAGTTGAGAACAATTGGGGACCATATTACGTAGACAGAGTTAAAGCAGTTGCAAATGGTACATGGAGTCAAAAAGATACTTGGCATGGTATTGGAGATGGTATGGTTGTGATATCAGATTTGGATTCACAAATGCCAGCTGATCTGAGATCAAAAGTTAAAAAACTTCAGGCAGATTTAGCATCTGGAAAAGTTCATTCTTTCACAGGACCAATTTATGACCAAAAAGGTAACTTGATGGTTGCTGAAGGAAAAACTGCAGATGATGGAATGCTTGCAGGAATGATGACTTACGTTAAAGGTGTTGAAGGAGATATACCTAAGTAATCAGTTTTCAATTTAAAAAATTTAAAAGGCCGGTTTTTTAACTGGCCTTTTTTATATCTGATGTTTTTTTTTGATTTGTTCAATCCTTAATTCTTCATAAATTTCGAAGGGTTGTACTATCCAAGGATTATCAGGAAGTCTATTTGCACAGAAGTCTGGCTCAAATGTTGATTTCTTTTTTTTAAATAATGTTGCAGTTTTAATGTCTTCTATTTTATCCTTAATGGGTTCGTATTTTTTTAACCAATCTATACTTTTGTTAAAAGTAATTCCTGTGTCAGATAAATCATCACATAAAAGTATTTTTCCACCCATATTAGGTGCTATCGAACTCATTTCTCTTGAAAACACAATATCACCTTGCTCATCCTCTACTCCCTTACCACTGTAAGATTCAACGGCAAGATACGCACATTTTAATTTAAAAATTCTACTTAAAACATCTATCATCGGCGCTGCTCCACGCATGATGCCAATTAGTATGGTTGGTTTATATCCGCTCTCATCAATTTGGATTGCAAGCTTCTCAACAGTTTTATTGTACTCGTCCCAGCTGACAATCATTTTTTCAGACATAATTTTTTATATCTATTTATTTAAATAATAAAACTAAAACTGCAAGAACGATAAGTGCTATTATTGAGGATATTAAAATATACAACCTATGAATGTTTCTCCCTCTTAAATTAAAATAATGTCTTGCTACACCAGAAATAACAGCAATCGCACACAATATTAACCAATTATATTGATGATAAACTAAAAAGCTCGAATGCCCTGAAAGCATTATAAACAAAACTAAAAAAGTGGAATAATTATTATGAATTGATCTCTGTTTAGCTGCTAGAGACAGACTCATATCAAATTTTTCACCTCTTTCACTACTACTTATTATGTTCATTTGATTAGGTATAATTACTGTAAAAACATTACCAAACATATTAGTACCAATGATTAATCCAACACTTAAAATTGCAAATTTCGGTCCAAATAATTTTGTAAGTCCAAATGAAACAACTGCTAACAAAATTATTCCTAAGGATATAAATAAAATATTATTCTCAATTAATTTTGATTTACATAAAAGATCATAAATAAACCAAGCTACAATCAATGATAAAAGCGAAATAATAATAGCATAACTTGGAGGCATTAACAGAACACGCTTATCAACCATCAATACTCCAGCGTTATAATAGTAAATTACAACTAATAGCAACATTCCAGTTACAAAAGTTAAGTAACTTTGCCACTTAAAGATTACCAATCTATTTAAGTAATCCTGAGGTGGAGATGTTTTTAACCTTGAAAGTTTGTAAAAAAAACCTGAATGCATCAGATATCCTTCACCATCGATATCATCACTTGTTATATTTTTATTTAAATTATTATCTAAGTAATTAAATAAAAAACTATTACCTACCCATAATATTGCAAATAATACATGGCCCCATCTAAGAATAACTTCTAACCATTTTATTGTATAAGGTAAAAATTCCATTAATATTTTATTTTATCTACTTTTTTATCCCAAATTTCAAATGCTTTTAAAGCTTCATCTCTGAGCATTTGAACCATTTTAATTTTCCTATCATCAATTTTTTTTGGGATTTCTGTATAAATAAAGGAGTCATCGAAATCTATATTTTTTGCATCTTCTCTAGTATTTGCATAATATATTTTATCTAATCTTGACCAATAAATTGCTGAGAGACACATCGGACAAGGTTCACAAGATGTATAAATCTCGCATCCAGAGAGATCAAAAGTATTTAAATTTTTACAGGCTTCCCTAATTGCTACTATTTCTCCATGAGCAGTTGGATCATTTGAAGAAGTAACTTTATTTGAACCCTCTGCAATAATTTTATCATCCTTAACTATAACACTTCCAAAGGGACCGCCAATTGTATTTGCACTATTTATTGAAAGTTCAATAGCTTTCGCCATAAATTTTTTTTTATCTTCCATTTTAATTTTTTATTTTATTTTTAATTTTGTTAATGCTCATTAAAATTCTTTCAGGGGTTGCTGGTGCATTTAGTTCTGGTGCAAACTGATAATTTCCAATTGAAGCAACCGCATCTTTTATTGCATAAAAAACACTCATGGCTAGCATCAAAGGGGGTTCACCAGTTGTTTTTGCTTTATTAACAACTTTTTCTTTATTTAATCCTTCTTTAAAAATTTCTACATTAAATTTTTTTGGAATATCACTTACTGCAGGTATTTTGTAAGTCGATGGAGAAAAAGTTGTAATCTGGCCATCTGATTTCCACTTCAATTCCTCAATTGTAAGCCAACCTTGTCCTTGTACAAAACCGCCCTCTATCTGGCCCAGTTCTAGTGCTGGATTTATTGGTTTCCCAGCATCATGTAAGATATCCACTCTTTCCAGCATGTTTTCACCAGTCAATGTATCTACAGTTACTTCCGAAACAGCTGCTCCGTAACAAAAGTAATAAAAAGGTCTTCCTCTAAATTTTTTTTTATCAAAATTAATTTTTGGTGTTGAATAGAAGCCTGATGATGAAAGAGAAATTCTGTTTAAATATGCCTCTTGAATTATGCTTTTAAATTCAAATTGTCTGTTTCCAAATATTATGTATTGGTCTTTATAAACTGCCTCTTGATTGTAGATCTTATATTTTTTCTTAATAAATTTTTCTAAATTCAATTTAATTTTTGCTACTGCATTTAGAGCTGCTGCTCCATTAAGGTCTGTAGTTGATGAAGCTGCGCTAGCTGAAGTATTTGGAACCTTGGCTGTATTTGTTGATGAGATATGAACTAAATTATATGGTAATCCTAGAGAGTTTGCCACTAATTGAGCAATCTTTGTATGAGTTCCCTGACCCATTTCAATGCCTCCATGGTTCAAATGAACACTTCCATCTGTATAAATATGAACTAAAGCTCCAGCTTGATTTAAGTGAA
Organism: uncultured Pelagibacteraceae bacterium; assembly: GCA_902594605.1. Classification (GTDB taxonomy): domain Bacteria; phylum Pseudomonadota; class Alphaproteobacteria; order Pelagibacterales; family Pelagibacteraceae; genus Pelagibacter. Next base: position 8,726 of record CACJMR010000004.1, on the reverse strand, counting down.
TTGTAGTAAATGAAATACCAAATTTTAAAGGTGTAATGGCTATACCTTTCTTTTTAAACTTATTTTTTTCATTAAATTTTCTTATATCCGAATATCTTTTCTTATAATTAGATTTACTTTCTAAATTTTTAAATATTTCATTAATGACATTATCTTCAACCGTCATTCCATAATGAGTTACATTCTTTTTATCTTTTTGATAAAAATTTTTCTTTCTAACCTCTATAGGATCTTTTTTTAAATACCTTGCGATATTATCTATAATATTTTCTATAGCCATCATCCCTTGATTACCACCAAAGCCTCTAAATGCAGTTGAGGTTGGAATATTTGTTTTACATAAATTATTTGTTACCTCGATATCTGAAATATAATATGCATTATCCACATGAAGCAAAGCTCTCTCGTTTATTGCTGCTGATAAATCGGGTGACATTCCACAATTAGAAGATAAATTTAATTTTAGCCCTTCAATGATACCTTGATCATTAAAACCAACTTCATATTCAGATAAAAATTCATGTCTCTTACCAGTTAAAATTATATCATCATCTCTATCCAATCTTAATTTAACTGGTTGACCTGATTTTCTTGCCAACAATGCACAAATGCATGCTGTCATGAAATTTGTTTCCTTTCCTCCAAAACCACCTCCTATTCTTCTAACTTCAACATTTATTGAATTACTTTTTTGATTAAACATTTTTGCAATTAATTGTTGAGTTTCTGATGGATGTTGTGTTGAACTATAAACTAAAAAATTATCATCCTCTTTAGGAACAACAAAAGCTGTCTGGCCCTCTAAATAAAAGTGCTCTTGGCTTCCAGTTGTAAAATTTCCTTTTAAGTTGTTTTTGGAATTTTTTATTTTTTTAGACGGGTTACCTTTTTTAACTTTTCTAGGTTTAAATAAAAATTGCTTCTTATTTAAAGCTTCCTTTATTGTAATAACAGGTTTTAAATCTTTATAGGTAATTTTGGCTTTTAATACTGCCTTTCTAGCAAGTTCTGTAGTTGTAGCAGCTACTGCAAATAATGGCTGACCAAAAAACTCAACTTTTTTTTCTGGAAAAATTGGATCACCTTCAAAAACAGGACCTACGTCATTTCTACCAGGGATATCTCTTTGAGTAACTATTGATATCACTCCTTCACTTTTTTTTACCTCAGTTAAGTCTATATTTTTGATTATTGCATGGGCTTTTTTGCTTAAACCAATAGCACCATAAATGGTATTTTTTGGTTCATTAATATCATCAGTGTACTCTGCATATCCACTAACATGCTTATAAGCACTATCATGTGGTCTTATTTCCTCAATATAGTTCTCTTTACTCATTTAATTTACTCTTGATAACTTATTAGAATTTATTTCTACAAAACATTTCATCAATAAATTTTTTGCTATCTCTAGTCTGTATTCTTTACTAGCTCTCATGTCTCCAATAGGACTTAAATCTTTTTCTAAATATTTTTTTGCTTGATCAAAAGTATTGATGGTAAGAGGCTTATTTTTAAGAATTTTTTCACATGCTTTAGCTCTTTTTGGTACAGCAGCCATGCCTCCATATGCAATGTAAACCTCTTTAATTTTATTATTATTAATCTCAAAATTAAAAGATCCACAAACAGATGAAATATCATCATCAAATCTTTTTGATATCTTAAATGCTTTAAAAATATTTTTCTTAAATAATGGTATTTTAATTGAGTGTATAAACTCATTGTTTTTTAATTTAGTTTTCCTGTAACCAAGAAAAAAATTATTTAAAGGTAATACTTTTCTTTTATTAAAACTTTCAATTAAAACCTCTGCATTTAATGAGAGTAAAATTGGTAATGTATCTCCTATTGGAGATGCGGTTGCAATATTGCCACCTATGGTTCCCACATTTCGAATTTGAACAGAACCATATCTCTTAAGAACCGAATAAAAATCTGGATAATGTTTTTTAATTTCTTTTTCAAATTTTATTAAAGGTGTAGCGGAACCAACTTCTAAATAATTTTTACTTACTTTGATAAAATCTAATTCATTAATTTCTTTTAAATCAATTATAAATGGAATTTCTTTTCTCTCTTTTGTAACTTTTAAAGATAAGTCGGTACCTCCAGCAAGAAAACTAAAATTAGTATGTTTTTTAATTATACCTTTTAAATCTTTAATATTTTTTGGTGAAAAATAAATCTTATCATCTTTTTTAATATAAATATTTTTTGGTTTAATTTTTTTTAATTGCTGAATAATTTTATTTTTATTTTTAGAAAATTGATCATTTTTATTTATTTTATTTAAACTTTTTGCAGCATCAATTATAGGTCTGTAACCAGTACAACGACATAAATTACCGGATATAGAATCTGATATTAATTCATTATTAAGATTTTTGTTATTTTTAAACATTGAAAATAACGACATGACAAATCCTGGAGTGCAGAAACCACATTGAGATCCATGAAATTTCACCATTGCGTCTTGCACCGGATGAAGTTGTCCATTTTTAGAAACTAAATCTTCCACAATTATAAGTTGTTTACCATTCAGTGTTGGGACAAACGAAATACAAGAATTAATTGCTTTATATTCAATTTTATTATTGACTAATTCACCTAAAACAATTGTACATGCACCACAACCACCTTCTGAACATCCCTCTTTAGTTCCGGTCTTTTTTAATTCAGTTCTAATATAATTAAGTAACGTTTGATTTGGATCAGGATTTTTGATTACTATAAGCTTATCATTTAATAGAAATTTAACAGAACTCGATATCACTTAACTACCTCTATAAGTAGAATAACTCCAAGGTGAAACAAGTAAAGGAACATGATAATGTTGTGAGGGATCTGAAATACCAAATCTTATAACAACATCATCCAAGAATGGTACATCGCTAGCTGAAGATATATTTTTAAAATAGTCACCAATATGAAAAATTAATTCATATTTACCCTTAATGAAAACATCTCCCTCTGCTAATGGTGAATTAGCTCTGCCATCATCATTGAGTTTTATTGACGTTAATTTTTTTCGTTCTGAATTATTAATATAAAACAAATCAACTATGATACCTTTGCCAGGTTTACCAGAATAAACATCTAAAACATGAGTTGTGAGCTTTGTCATAAAATTATAGTATCATTTAATTTCAAACTTAAATTTTTAAAAGTTATATGAGAACAATAGATAACATTAACGATCTTAACAAGTCTGATTTTTTGTCTATATTTGGTAATGTTTTTGAAAAAACTGAGTCAGTTGCTATGGAAGCTTTTGAGTTAAAACCATTTAAAAACTTTGAAGATATTGTGTTTAAAATGCTTGATATTTATGAAAATTACGAAAAAAATAAAATTTTAGAGATTTTAAATGCACATCCTGAGCTTGCTGTAGCAAAAAAAATGACCTCTGAATCTATATCAGAACAAGCCTCTGCAAAATTAAACCAATGTTCTAATGATGAATATGAAGAATTTAAAAAATTAAATTCAGAATATAAAAAAAAGTTTAATTTTCCTTTTATAATTGCTGTAAAAGGCAAAGATAAAAATGAAATTTTGAATAATTTTAGACAAAGAATACAAAGTGATGTAGAAAGTGAATTCCTTGAGGCGAAAAAACAAGTAAAAAAAATCGCAACCTTTCGTTTGAATGAAATAAATAAAAAATGAAAAAATTTATAAGTGCAAAAATGATTAACTTAGCAGATCCAAGAATTGGATCTAAGGTAATATTTAAGACTGACGATTTTTTTGCGGCTGCTCACAGAATATTAAACATCGAAACTCCAGTTTTTAAAGATGGACTATTTGACAAACATGGTAAATGGATGGATGGATGGGAAACAAGGAGAAGAAGATCAAAAGGTTTTGATTATTTAATTTTAAAACTTGGTAAACCTGGAAAGATATTTGATATAGACATTGACACAACACATTTCAATGGAAATCAGCCCACACATGCTTCGTTAGAGGGTTGCTTAAGTAAAACAAAGCCTAATAAGAAAACAAAATGGATTTCTTTACTGAGCAAAAAAAAACTTGGGCCAAGCCGAAACCATAGCTTCAAATCAAACAACAAATCTGTTTTTAATTATATAAGACTAAACATTTTTCCAGATGGTGGAGTTGCAAGACTAAGGCTTTATGGAAAAATTGAAATGGAGAAAAATTTTTTAAATAACAAAACTATCAACCTTACATCTGTTTTAAATGGCGCTTCAATTATTGGTTGTAATAATGAACATTTCGGCAGGGCTGAAAATATCATAGCACCTGGTAAAGGGAAAAATATGGGAGATGGTTGGGAAACAAGAAGAAGTAGAGGAAAAAACTTTGATTGGCTTATAATAAAATTTGGAAAACCAGGATTAATAAAAAAAATAGAGATAGATACCCATCATTTTAAAGGAAACTATCCCGATAGTTGTTCAATTCAAACTGCAAGCATTTCAAAAGATCTGTCCAATAAATCAATTGTCAATAATTCAAAAAATTGGAAGTTTATTTTAAATAAGTCAAAACTGTCAGCTCACAAGAAACATATTTTTAAAAAATTCTTAATTAAAAGAAGTAAGGAAAATTATCTTAAAATAAATATCTATCCAGACGGTGGAATTTCAAGAATAAGAGCATTCGGAAATTTTGTGAGATGAAAATAATAAAAGCAAAAAAAATTACTAAAAAAAATTTTTCTAAATTTGGTCAATTAATAGATACGTCAAAAAAAAATCCTATTAATATTAATGATGGTTATGCAAAAAGATTTGATAATTTGATTAACGTAGATGCATCTAAAAACAAAGGGAAAGCAATTGTTAGTATTTTTAAAGCAAAAAAAAGAAGGTTTCCTATGAAAATTGACATGATGGAAAAACATCCTTTAGGAAGCCAAGCCTTTATACCAATGGAAGATACAAAATTTTTAGTATTTGTAGCACCAAAAGGAGATAAACCAGATGTAAATAAAATCCAATGCTTTTTAGTCCCAAAACAAACTGGGGTTAATTACAATGCTGGTATTTGGCACTTTCCTTTGATTTCTATGAAAAATATGAATTTTCTAATTGTTGATAGAAAAGGAAAAGGAAACAATCTTGTTATTTATAAATTTAAAAAAAACAAAATTATTTTGAAAAAATGAAAAAAAAATACCTAAGAGATTTGGTGGGATATGGTTCCAAAAAAATTAAGGTAAAGTGGCCTGGTAATGCTAAGTTAGCTTTGCAATTTGTGCTTAATTACGAGGAGGGAGCAGAAAATTGTACTCTTCATGGTGATAAAACTTCAGAAGTATTTTTATCAGAAATTATAGGAGCAAAACCAATTAAAGGTCGACACTTAAATATGGAATCAATTTATGAATATGGATCAAGAAGAGGGTTTTGGAGAATTCATGATCTATTTAATAAAAGGAAAATTCCACTTACTATTTTTGGGGTTGGTATGGCATTGGAAAGAAATAAAGAAGTTTGTTCGGCAATAAAAAAAGCAAATTATGAAGTTGCTAGTCATGGGTGGAGATGGATTGACTATCAAAATGTATCAAAGAAAAAAGAAAAGAATGATATGGAGCTTGCAGTCAAATCTATAAAAAAGATTTTTGGTAATAAACCTACTGGTTGGTACACAGGTAGGTGTAGCGAAAATACTTTAGATTTAGTAATTGATAATGGTAATTTTTTATACTGTAGCGACACATACAGTGATGATCTTCCTTACTGGATAAAAAAAGGTAATAAAAAACAATTAATGGTTCCTTACACACTTGATAACAATGATATGAGGTTTGCAACCAATCAAGGATTTAATTCGGGTGAACAATTTTATAATTATTTAAAAGATAGTTTCGATGCTCTTTATGAGGAAGGAAAAACTTCACCAAAGATGATGTCGGTTGGCTTGCATTGTAGATTAATTGGAAGACCTGGTAGAATACAATCTCTTAAAAAATTTTTAAATTACATCAAAAAATTTAAGGATATTTGGATCTGCAAAAGAGTAGATATAGCTAAACATTGGATAAAAAATTACAGTTAAATTTTTATTATTGTTCAGCAGCTATAGAGGTATAGTGCGCAACTGCTTCTATTTCATCATCAGTTAATATACCCTCCATTGCGGGCATTACTCCTATACCGTTTCTAACTGCCATTATAATTCTTTGAATATCAGGTCTAATTTCATTTAAATTTGGACCAACCATTGCGTTCGATCCAGCATCGGAGAGCATATGGCACGCTGCACAATTCCCAGCCCCCAGAAAAACTTCTTTTCCCTTATTAAACAGTTCATCAGCATTAACGTGGGTTAATGATAAAAATATCAAAAATAATAATGTATTAAAGAAATTTAAAAATAATTTTTTCACATAAATTTGGTATCATACTTAAAAAAATTTAAAAAGGAGAATTATGAAAGCTTATTGGGTTGCAAATTACACTGAAATAAAAGATGACGAAAGACTTAAAAAATATGCCGTTAAAGCAAAAGAAGCGGTTGAAAAATATTCTGGAAAAATAATAGCGAGAAGTGCAAATAATGTAACTTTAGAAGGTAGGGAAATGGTGAGAGTAGCACTTGCAGAATTTCCAGATATTGAAACAGCAAAAAATTGTTACAATTCCGAAGAGTATGTTGAAGCTAGAAAACATTTAGAAAATAATGCTACTAGAGAACACATAATTTTTGAGGGAATGTAAGCTGATAAAGACTTAATATTGAATAGGTTCTGGATCTATACTTCTCCATAAATACCAAGTTGCAACAGAACAGTAAGGGGAAAACTTTTTGTTTAGATATTTTACGTAACTTTCTGGTGGTAGATATTTTTTATTAAAATTTTTTGAAATAGCTCGTAACAAACCAATATCCTGGATTGGCCAAATATTCGGACGATTATAAGTAAATAATAAAATCATTTCTGCTGACCATCTTCCTATTTGTCTTAATTGAGAAAGATAAATTATGGCATCCTCATCAGACATATTTGAAATAAGTCTTGGATTAAACTCTTTGCTTAATATTTTTTGGGCTAAACTTTTTATTCCTTTTACTTTCTGTCTACTTAGACCACAACTTTTAAGCTGAATAGTAGATAACTTGCTTACTGTTTTTGCATTAATTTTATTTTTACATTTTTTCTTAAATTTTAAAAAAACTGAATTAGCAGCAGCAACGCTAATTTGTTGACCAATTATACTTTTACAGAGAGAGAAAAAGACATCTTTTCTTGATGTTAAAACAGTTTCTGAGGGAGATTTATATTTTTTAATCAAAGAAGACATAGTTTTGTCTTTTTTAGATAAATATTTTTTTGCTTTATTCCAGTATGATGGGGTTTTACTCATGTCGTGAAACAGATAACTTTTTTTTCAAATACATCTCTCTTCTAAATATAATAATAGATGAAACTATAACTAATAAGGAACCTAATAATGTTTTAGAAGTTGGTATTTCGTTCCATATAAAATATCCAAATATTATAGCAAAGACTAATCCCAGATATTTTAAAGGTGAAACTAAACTTACTTCTGAATATTTGTAAGATTGTGATAACCATAAATTTGCAAGACCACCTAATATACCAACCATTGATAACAAAAATAAATCTAGTAAACTTGGCAAGATCCATCCCTGATAAAAAGATAAAAAACTCAGAAGCATTATCGAGAATGAAAAGAAAAAACTAATTAACCAAGCAGGCTCGGTTGATGATAATTTTCTTATAGCGATAGCTACATAAGATAAGCCTAAGCAAAAAATTATTGGATAAATATAATATAAATTTAAAGAGCTAAAACCTGGTTCTGTGATGAAAATTATACCAACAAATCCTACTAAAACTGCTAACCATCGATAAATACCAACTTTTTCTTTTAGTAAAAAAATTGAAAATATTGTTATAAATATTGGTGCTGCAAAAGAAATACTTACAACTGTTGCTAAAGGCAAATTTCTTAATGCTATAAATATGGAAACCAAAGCAATTAATCCTGCTAAACATCTTTTAAAATGAAGAAATGGTCTAGTTGTTTTGTAAAAATCTAAATATCTATCTTTAGGAATAAGAAATAAAATAGGAATTATTCCACAAAATCCTCTGAAAAATAATACTTGTCCAACAGGATAATCCTCAGACCATTTAACAATCACATCCATAAGTGAAAATGCACATACCGATATGAACATGTAAAAAAAGCCTAATTGATTTTTTGATAGCATATGATTAACTTTAGATTAATTAAGTTAATTATCAATGGAAATAGCAATTTTAGGATTAGGATGTTTTTGGGGACCTGAAATTAAGTTTAGTAAACTTAATGGAGTTATAAAAACAGAAGTAGGTTATTGTGGAGGTCATAATGCTGAAACAAACTACAAAGAAGTATGTACAGGCACAACAAATCATGCAGAAGTAGTAAAATTAGATTTTGATCCTAAAGTAATATCTTACGAGAAAATACTTGAATATTTTTTTGAAATTCATGATCCAACAACCTTAAATTCTCAAGGACCAGATTTCGGAACTCAATATAGAAGTGAAATATTTTATTTAAATGATCAGCAAAAAATTACTGCTGAAAAAGTGATAGAAAAAGAAAACATCAAATTATCAGGAAAAGTAGTAACAAAAACTTCTTTAGTTAAAAACTATTGCCCAGCTGAAGAGTATCATCAACGATATTTGGAAAAAAGATAAAATGTCTTTAGTTGACACAAGTTGG
>CACJMR010000003.1 GCA_902594605.1 uncultured Pelagibacteraceae bacterium | reverse complement strand
CTAATGAAATTTGGATATCTAGGATCAAAAAAGAATTTAAAACTCCAAAAATCATAAGTGAAGAAATTAAAAACATTGAAAAAATAAACAATAAATGGACAGGTTTTATTATTGATCCAATTGATGGAACTAAAAGTCTTATTGAAAATTTTAATGGTTATGTAACACAAGTTGCATACGTTAAAAATTCGAAAATAAGAAATTCGGTAATTTATAATCCAGAAACTAATGAGCTTTACAGTGGCGACAAAAAATATTTTAAAACAAATACATTAAACAATATTGTAGATAACTATCCTTTGCCAAATAAAATAATCTCAAAGTTAATTAAAGAATTAAAAATACCTAACTATATAGAGCTTGGAGGGATAGGTTATAAAATGTGTAAAATTTTAGATGGAAGTAGCGATCTATTTGTAAAATTAAATATGCTAAAGATATGGGATGTTGCACCAGCAATGTATATTATAGAAAAAAATGGTGGCTATGTAAGAGATAAGTATTTTAAAAAAATTAGTTTAGGAAAAACTAATGTTGATGGATTAATAGTTACTATGTCTAGGAAGAACTATAAACTAATAAAAAAAATTTATCCAAAAGGAATGATTTTTTAAAATAATTTTATTTTGCATTTAACACTTTTATAATAAAATCAAGATCTTTTCTTTTTAAGTCTGGATAATTTCCAATATATAAAGAATAAAAGTGCATATGTTCTGTATTTATATACTTTTTAAAGATACCTTTAAAAGAATTTCTAATATAGGGTTGTCTTAATTGATTTCCTCCACCTGCTGATCCAATTCTGTATTCAATTCCGTTATCCGTCAAATTTTTTGTTACTTTTTTCATTAATTTTTGATTTTTATTTTTAAGAATTACAATTAGTGCATAATTACTCATACCTTTTAAATCAAAATCTAAGAAAAATTTTTTTCTATCAAGTTTACTTAAAAAATATTTTAGATTGTTGTTTCTTTTTTGAATATTGTAATCAAGTCTTTTTATTTGGGATTGCCCAAGTACCCCTCCTATCTCGGTATTTCTTAAGTTATATCCTAGATGATAAAAAATAAACTGAGAATTTAAATCCTTATATTTTTGTTTTATATTTTTTTTAAACTTAATATCCTTAACTTCCCTTATCATTCCATGTGATCTTAACATTAATAAATTTTGATATGCTTTTTTATCGTTTGTACAAACCATGCCACCCTCTATTGTGCTCATGTGGTGAGCATAGTAAAATGAGAAGTTGGATGACCATCCAAAAGTTCCAAGTTTTTTTCTTTGAAATTTTGCACCGTGCGACTCACAAACGTCTTCAATTAAAACGATTTTCCTTTTTCTTAAATAATCCAATAGTTTTTTAGTAAGACAGTTAAATCCCAGTATATAACTTAAAAAAATTGCTCTAGTTTTATTATTTATTTTAGAAATTATTAAATCTGTGTTCATGCCAAGTGTTTGAAGATTAATATCAGCAAAAACTGGTTTAAAACCACAATGTATTATAGATGAGATGTCAGATGACCAAGTGTGAGGGGGAACAATAACCTCTCCACCTTCAGGAAACTTTAATTTTAACAATTGTATTGATAGAAGATTTGCTGAAGATCCTGAGTTAACAAAAACACTATACTTTACACCTAGCCATTTTGACCAAGTCTTTTCAAAATTAAATACTTCTTTATTCTGTGTTAGAAAAGTTTTTTTCTTTAAAAAATTTATTAATATTTTTATATCTTGATCAGAAATGTTATTTCTCATCAGAGGAAATTTTTTAGTTACTTTTAATTTCATACTAAATTGTATTACTTTTTAAGGAAAATTAATATTTGATGATTAAATAATTTAATTTTTACAATATCTAAAAATTTTTTTCAGTGCATAAATCAAGCCAATTGAGCTATTAGTACTGGTCAGCTGCACGCATTACTGCGCTTCCACATCCAGCCTATCAACGTGGTGGTCTACCACGGCTCTATAGGAAGAACTAGTTTTGAGGTGAGTTTCCCGCTTAGATGCTTTCAGCAGTTATCTCGTCCATACTTAGCTACCCGGCACTGCAGCTGGCGCTACAACCGGTCCACCAGTGGTATGTTCAACCCGGTCCTCTCGTACTAGGGTCAACTCCTCTCAATTCTTCTACACGCATAGCAGATAGGGACCGAACTGTCTCACGACGTTCTGAACCCAGCTCACGTACCACTTTAATTGGCGAACAGCCAAACCCTTGGGACCTGCTCCAGCCCCAGGATGTGATGAGCCGACATCGAGGTGCCAAACACTGCCGTCGATATGAGCTCTTGGGCAGTATCAGCCTGTTATCCCCGGCGTACCTTTTATCCGTTGAGCGATGGCCCTTCCACTCAGAACCACCGGATCACTATGACCGACTTTCGTCTCTGCTCGACTTGTCAGTCTCACAGTCAGGCAGGCTTATGCCATTGCACTCTACGAACGATTTCTGACCGTTCTGAGCCTACCTTCGCACGCCTCCGTTACTATTTGGGAGGCGACCGCCCCAGTCAAACTACCCACCATACAATGTCTTGATGCCGGATAACGGCAATCAGTTAGATACCAAGAAAAACAAAAGAGGTATTTCACTGGTGACTCCACAAAAGCTAACGCCTTTGCTTCAATGTCTCCCTCCTATGCTAAATATGTTTTTCCTAATACCAATGTAAAGTTGCAGTAAAGGTGCACGGGGTCTTTCCGTCTAACTACGCGAACTCCGCATCTTCACGGAGAATTCAATTTCACTGAGTTGATGTTGGAGACAGCGGAGAAATCGTTACGCCATTCATGCAGGTCGGAACTTACCCGACAAGGAATTTCGCTACCTTAGGACCGTTATAGTTACGGCCGCCGTTTACTGGGGCTTCAGAAGTTAGCTTGCACTAACCGCATTAACCTTCCAGCACCGGGCAGGCGTCAGACCCTATACATCCACTTACGTGTTAGCAGAGCCCTGTGTTTTTGATAAACAGTCGCTTCTCCCTGGCTTGTGCCACCCTCTAATAGTTGCCTACCAGAAGGTCTTCCTTATCCCGAAGTTACGGAAGTATTTTGCCGAGTTCCTTCAACATCATTCTCTCAAGCGCCTAAATATACTCTATTAATCCACCTGTGTCGGTTTAGGGTACGGTCTAATGATGGAGCTATTTCTTGGAACCTTTTCGCGGCAAGCTCAATCCATTAAGAACTCACAACTTACAAGATCCGTCACTACCATCTGGTTAAGGAATATTAACCTTATTTCCATCGACTACGGCTTTCGCCCTCGCCTTAGGTGCCGACTAACTCTGCGCGGATTAACCTTGCGCAGAAACCCTTGGATTTTCGGCGAAGAAGTTTTTCACTTCTTTTATCGTTACTTATGTCAGCATTCGCACTTCTGATACCTCCAGAATCCCTCACGGGTATTCCTTCACAGGCTTACAGAACGTTCCGCTACCAGATGTAATTTTCGAAAAAATTACAAATCCACAGATTCGGTATATGATTTTAGCCCCGTTACATCTTCGGCGCAGAAACTCTATTAGACCGGTGAGCTGTTACGCTATCTTTAAAGGATGGCTGCTTCTAAGCCAACCTCCCGGCTGTTAAGGAATTTCCACATCCTTTCACACTTAATCATAATTTGGGGACCTTATCTGGTGGTCTGGGCTCTTTCCCTCTCGACCATGGACCTTAGCACCCACAGTCTGTCTGCTGAAGAACAACATTTAGCATTCGGAGTTTTATTAGGTTTGGTAAGAATCTCTTCCCCCTAGCCCATTTAGTGCTCTACCTCTAAATGTCTATTTATTCAACGCACTACCTAAATAGTTTTCGCGGAAAACCAGCTATCTACGAATTTGGTTGGCCTTTCACCCCTTACCACAAGTCATCCAAAGACTTTTCAACGTCAACTGGTTCGGTCCTCCGGTTGGTGTTACCCAACTTTCAACCTGCTCATGGTAAGCTCATTCGTTTTCGGGTCTAATCCATTAAACTAATCGCCCTATTAAGACTTGCTTTCGCTACGCCTACACCTAGATGGCTTAAGCTTGCTTAATAAATTAAGTCACTGACCCATTATACAAAAGGTACGCCGTCACTCTAAAAAGAGCTTCGACTGATTGTAGGCATGCGGTTTCAGGTTCTATTTCACTCCCCTAATAGGGGTTCTTTTCACCTTTCCCTCACGGTACTAGTTCACTATCGGTCACTGAAGAGTATTTAGGCTTAGAGGGTGGTCCCCCTATATTCGAGCAGGATTTCACGTGTCCCGCTTTACTCAAGAATTTTGTTAAACATTACTCATACGGGACTATCACCCTCTATGGTTAGCATTTCCAAACTATTCAAATTTTTTCAACAAAACTACTGGCCTAGTCCGCGTTCGCTCGCCACTACTAACGGAATCTCAATTGATTTCTTTTCCTCTGGTTACTTAGATGTTTCAGTTCTCCAGGTTGTCTCTTTAAACCTATGTATTCAGTTTAAAGTACCATATAAAATGGTGGGTTTCCCCATTCGGAAATTTTCGGATCAAAACTTACATACAGCTCCCCGAAACTTATCGCAGTATATCACGTCCTTCATCGGCTTTCAGTGCCAAGGCATCCACTACACGCCCTTAAACGCTTGATTTATGCACAGAAAAAAATTCTGTGTTGAATCAAATTTTTATTTGAACATCAGCTAATAACATCACTAATGTTCGGATATAGATATTGATATTAATTATTATTTTTTTATTTACTATTTTTATAACTAAGTGTTTTGGTGGAGGATAGCGGGATCGAACCGCTGACCTCCTGAATGCAAATCAGGCGCTCTCCCAGCTGAGCTAATCCCCCATGATCTTAAATTGGTGGGCCGAGAAAGACTCGAACTTTCGACCCCACCCTTATCAAGGGTGTGCTCTAACCAACTGAGCTACCGGCCCCCATGCAAGAGAAACACTACTTTAAGAAGAGAAATGAGGACGGTCAACATTATCCTGTGTATTATTTAGAATGAAATTTTACTTTCACTCATCCTTAGAAAGGAGGTAATCCAGCCGCAGGTTCCCCTACGGCTACCTTGTTACGACTTCACCCCAGTCGCTGACTATACCGTGGTCAAGGGTTTAAAACCTTGCCTTAAGGTAGAACCAACTCCCATGGTGTGACGGGCGGTGTGTACAAGACCCGGGAACGCATTCACCGTGGCACGCTGATCCACGATTACTAGTAATTCCAGCTTCATGCACTCGAGTTGCAGAGTGCAATCCGAACTGAGGTATCTTTTAAGGATTTGCTTAACCTCGCAGTTTTGCTTCCTGTTGTAGATACCATTGTAGCACGTGTGTAGCCCAACACGTAAGGGCCATGAGGACTTGACGTCATCCCCACCTTCCTCCAGCTTATCACTGGCAGTTCTTTCAGAGTGCCCAACTTAATGATGGCAACTAAAAGTGAGGGTTGCGCTCGTTGCGGGACTTAACCCAACATCTCACGACACGAGCTGACGACAGCCATGCAGCACCTGTGTTTCGTCCGGCCGAACCGAAAACTTTGATCTCTCAAAGTCGCGACGAACATGTCAAGTGTTGGTAAGGTTCTGCGCGTATCTTCGAATTAAACCACATGCTCCACTACTTGTGCGGGTCCCCGTCAATTCATTTGAGTTTTAACCTTGCGGTCGTACTCCCCAGGCGGTGTGTTTATCGCTTTCGCTGCGACACTGAAAATAAATTTCCAACGTCTAACACACATCGTTTACGGCATGGACTACGAGGGTATCTAATCCTCTTCGCTACCCATGCTTTCGTTCCTCAGTGTCAGTAATGATCCAGAAAGCTGCCTTCGCAATTGGTATTCTTTCTAATATCTACGAATTTCACCTCTACACTAGAAATTCTGCTTTCCTCTATCATACTCTAGCTGAAAAGTTTTGATGGCAGTTCCAGAGTTAAGCTCTGGGATTTCACCACCAACTTTTTCAACCACCTACGAACTCTTTAAGCCCAGTAATTCCGAACTACGCTAGGTCCCTTCGTATTACCGCGGCTGCTGGCACGAAGTTAGCCGGACCTTCTTATTCGGGTACAGTCATTTTCTTCCCCGACGAAAGAGCTTTACAACCCAAAGGCCTTCTTCACTCACGCGGCATCGCTGCATCAGAGTTTCCTCCATTGTGCAAGATTCCCCACTGCTGCCTCCCGTAGGAGTTTGGGCCGTGTCTCAGTCCCAATGTGGCTGATCATCCTCTCAAATCAGCTATTGATCACAGTCTTGGTAGGCCATTACCCCACCAACAAACTAATCAAGTGCAGGCTCATCCAATGGTGCATAAAGCTTTCTCCGTAAAGACTTATCCGGTATTAGCACAAGTTTCCTCGTGTTATTCCAGGCCAAAGGGTAGATACCTACATGTTACTCACCCGTCTGCCACTAAGTATTGCTACTTCGTTCGACTTGCATGTGTTAGGCGTGCCGCCAGCGTACGTTCTGAGCCATGATCAAACTCTCAAGTTTAAAAACGGCGCACACTAGCTTCCATATAAATTCTAAGAATAAAATTTATATGATGTTGAAGTGTGTACGACAAATTTTGGTAACCTTAACCGTCCACACTTCTCTTCTTAAATCTTTACGTTTTATATAGCTAATTGAGCAAACGGCTCAATAATTCTCGAATATTTATTGCTTAAACAATAATTTTAATGAGAAAGTTCAGTGCTTATAGGCTAAAATTAATGGAAATCAAGCATTTAAGATTAAAAAAATTAACAAAAATTGCTCATTTTTAGGGGTTTTTTTTGATTTTTTCGAAGCTGTAAACTATTAATTGGTCTTCATTCTTTGGTTATATGTTAAGAAATTTTAAATATAAATTAAAAAAAAATTTAGAAATATTTGGTTTAATTTGTCTAATAATCATTACAGCTTTTTTGACAGTTTATTTTAACCATAAAAAAAATAATGAAATAAAAATATTTTATAATGCGATCGACAACGTTTATTTTTTAAAAACACTTGATTATTTAGTAAAGAATCTTGATCCAAAATTTAATAAAATTATTCACAAAATAGATTCAGGTGAAACTTTTGATAAAATTTTAGAGAGTTATTCAATTGATAAAGAAGAAATAATAAAAATCAAAAAATCTCTTCAAAAAAAAATTAATTTAAATAAGCTTAAACCTAAACAGATTATTCAATTCAATTTAGATAAAACAAATAACAAAATAACTGAATTTACTTATCAAATATCAAATACTCAAAAAATATTTTTAAAAAGAAATATTCAAAAGGATACATTTGAACAAGAAATAATTTTAATTAAATTGAATAAAAAAATTATATATAAAGAAAATATTATATTACAAAGTTTATATAAATCAGCAACAGATCAAAATATACCTGCAAATGTAATAGTTGAATTTGCAAGAATTTATGGGTTTCAAGTGGACTTTCAAAGAGATGTAAGAAAAAAAGATAAATTTCAAATTATGTATGAAATATACTTAAATGAAAAAAATGAGTTTATTGAGTCAGGAGAAATCTTGTATGCAAATTTAAAACTTAGTGGTCAAGATAATAGCTTATATTATTTTGATAAAGAAGGTAGTGAAGGCCACTATGATAAAAATGGTAAGAGCGTTAAGAAAGCATTAATGAAAACTCCAATTAATGGAGCCAGACTTTCTTCACCATTTGGAATGAGAAAACATCCAATTGATGGCTTTAATAAAATGCATAGAGGAACAGATTTTGCTGCGCCTATGGGAACACCTATAATGGCATCAGGGGATGGTGTAATAAAAAAAGCTGGATGGTGTGGTGGTGGTGGTAATTGTGTAAAAATAAAACACAATTCAACTTATCAAACTGTTTATGCTCACATGTCTAAATTTGCTAGAGGAATAAAAAATGGAGTTAGAGTCAAACAAGGTCAAATAATTGGATATGTAGGATCTACAGGTAAGTCTACTGGACCACATCTACATTACGAAGTGATTGTAAATGGTAAAAAAGTTAATTCTCAAAAGCTAAAGTTACCATCAGGTAAAATATTAAAAGGAAATGATAGAAAAACTTTTGAAACAAAGAAAATTAAGTTAGAAGTTTTAAAATCTGAAAAAATAATTGGATTAAATTAGTTAAATAGTATCTATATTTATTTAAATATTCTTTACTTCTGTTGTGTCTTTTGTGTCATCAATTATTTCATTATCACTCTTAGAATCAAAATCTGAATTGTCCTGATTACTAATCATAGAAATGTCATTTTTTTCTGATTTGTTCTCTGAATATCTCTCTTTTCTTAGGCTATCTCTTTCATTAAGCACCCTTGTAAAGTGATCAGCATGTTGCAAATAATTTTCAGATAAAATCTTATCACCATTTGATAGGGCTTCTCTTGCTAAGTCATTATATTTTTCTATTAATTTTGGTGCATTATGATTATTTCTTCCCGGAGACTTTCTTTTAAAATTATCATTATTTGAAAAATTTGAACTAAATTTCTGTCTCTCACCATTAGACTTAAAGTTTCTGTCGTTTCTTCTAAAATTATTTCTTCGATTTGTACTGTTATTTCTAAATGTTACCATTATGTTACTTGATTATATTTTTGTACAGACAATGCATCTATCGTTATTTCCAAGATCTTTGTGAGTACTATTTATATAAAAACCTTCTCTTTTTAATAAATTAATAACTTTATTTTTTTGATCAAATCCGATCTCTAAAACAAATTTGCCATTTCTTTTTATCAGCTCAGATGTTTTTTTAATTACTTTTCTGATTTCTGATAAACCATCTAATCCACCATCTAATGCTAGTCTTGGCTCAAACTCAAAAACATCCTTTTCTAAAAATTTTATATTATTAGTTTTAATATAAGGAGGATTAGAAATTACTAAATCATATTTTCCCAAATTGAATTTGTCAACATTTGATTTATACAATTTTAATCTAGAACCAACGCCAAGATTAATTGCATTCATTTTTGTTATATTTAAACATTTTTTGCTTATATCTATACCTGTACCTAGAAAATTCTTTCTCTCTTTAAGTATTGAAATAATAATACATCCTGAACCAACACCTATATCTAAAATATTAATTTTACTTTTTTGTTTTGTTAATCTTAATACATTTTCAACAACCAACTCTGTATCAGGCCTTGGTATTAATATATCTTTTGTAATAAAAAACTCTGAATTCCAAAAAGACTTTTTTTTAGTTAAATATGCTACTGGATTTCCTAAAGATCTCTGTTCAATTAACTTATAAAAATTATTTAAATCATTTTTGCTAACAGGTTCACTCGCATTAAGCAAAATATAATTCCTATCTTTATTAATTGTCTTTGCCAATAAAATTTCAGCATCTAATAACGGACTAGGTACAAATTTACTCCTTAAAATTTTTGAACCCTCAATAATAGCTAAATTAACATTCATATATTATTTTAAGTTGTAAAGACTTTCCTCTTGTGCTTGTAAAGTCAAAGATTCAATCATTTCATCAAATGCTTCTCCTTCTAAAAATTCATCTAATTTATGAAGAGTTAAATTTATTCTATGATCTGTAACTCTTCCCTGAGGAAAGTTATAGGTTCTTATTCTTTCTGATCTGTCTCCTGTACCAATTTTTGACTTACGATCGTGAGATCTTTCCTGGTCTATTCTTGACCTTTCCAATTCATATAAACGTGCTCTTAAAATTTTCATACCTTTGGCTTTATTTTTATGTTGTGATTTTTCATCTTGTTGAGATACAGATAAACCTGTTGGTATATGAGTAATTCTAACTGCACTATCTGTTGTATTAACCGATTGTCCACCTGGGCCTCCTGCTCTAAAAACATCAATTCTTAAATCAGAGTCGTTGATCTTTAAGTCAACTTCCTCGGCTTCAGGTAATACAGCAACTGTCGCTGCTGATGTATGAACTCTTCCTTGGGTTTCTGTATCTGGAACTCTTTGAACTCTATGTACTCCACTTTCATATTTTAATGTAGAATAAATATTTCTTCCTTTTATAGAGGCTATAACTTCTTTTAAGCCTCCAGCATCACTTCTTGAAATTGATATTAATTCTAAATTCCATTTTTTTTTGTGACTAACTTTTTCATACATTTTAAATAAGTCAGAAGCAAATAAACTTGCCTCTAAACCGCCAGTTCCTGCTCTAATTTCAATAATAGCATTTTTTTTATCTGCTTCATCTTTTGGTAATAAAAATAATTTTAATTTTTTTTCATCAATTTCGTGTTGTGTATTTAAATCAGTTAATTCTATTTCAGCCATATTTTTAAGTTCATTATCTGATGTTTGATCATTTAAAATTTTCTGTAATTCATGTTTATCTTTTTCAAAAGAAATATGTTTTTTTGCAACCTCTATAATTTCGTTAATATCTGAATACTCCTTAGATTTTTCTGCAAACAATTTTTTATCTATTTCTCCTGAAGAAAGTTCTTTTTCTAAAGCCGAATGTTTTTCGATTAATTCTTCAATTGTTTTTGATGGTATCATTCTTTTATTTATTTTCTATTTCTGCTACTTTTTTTTCAACTTCTGAAATTACTTTATTTATAATCTCGCTGGTTAAAACTTTTTCACTTTGAACACCTGATAAATAAAGCATATTATTCCCTTTTCCACCGCCAGTTATGCCAATATCAGTCAAAGCAGCTTCACCCGGCCCATTCACAACACAGCCTATAATAGACAGTGTTATTGGAGTTTTTATATGGGATAATTTTTCCTCCAGTATTTTGACTGTATCAATTACTTGGAAAGCTTGTCTTGCACAGGATGGGCAAGATATGATTTTTACTCCTCTGTTTCTTAATCCCAACGACTTTAAAATTTCATTTCCAATTTTAACTTCTTTTACAGGATCATCAGATAAAGATACCCTTATGGTATCACCAATACCATCCAAAAGAAGTGATCCAAGACCTATAGCAGACTTAACACTACCTGTAACAAACCCTCCTGCTTCTGTTATTCCTAAATGTAAGGGGTAATTCATGGCCTTGGAAAGTTGTCTATAAGCTGCGATTGATAAAAATACATCGGAAGATTTTACACTTACTTTAAAATTAAAAAAATCTTCATCCTCTAAAATTTTTATATTTCTTAAAGCACTTTCTACCAATGCCTCTGGACACGGTTCTTTGTATTTTTCAAGAATATCTCTTTCTAAAGATCCAGCATTAACACCTATTCTAACTGAACAATCATTATCCTTTGCAGCTTTTAAAACATCTTGAATTTTTTTTTTATCTCCAATGTTTCCTGGATTAATTCTTAAACACTTTGCACCATTTTCTGCAGCTTCAATGGCTCTTTTATAATGAAAATGGATATCAGCAATTACAGGAATTTGAACATTCTTAGTTATTTCTTTTAAAGCTTTTGATGAGTCTTCATCTGGACAAGATACTCTTACAATATCAGCACCTTCCTCATGAATTTCTTGAATTTGTTTTATTGTTGCTGACACATCAGTTGTCAAGGTATTGGTCATTGATTGAACTGAAATTGGATTATCTCCTCCAATTTTTACATCGCCTATATTAATTACTTTAGTTTTTTTTCTATCAATATTTCTAAAAGGCCTAAGGTTCATAAAATTAGTCTAGTTTAAATTCTTTGTGTAAGACCGATACAGCTTTTTTAACACTCTTAGAGGAAATAAGTACTGAAATTTTTATTTCAGATGTAGATATAACAAGAATATTTATTTTTTTCGAAGCTAATGCTTGAAACATCCTATAAGTTATTCCAGGTGTAGTTATCATCCCTACTCCAATAATAGAAACTTTTGATAAATCTTTATCAAAAGAAAATTTTTTATATGAAATTGACTTATTCTTTTTGATTAATCCCTCAGTTTTTTTCAAATCCTCAGACTTAATTGTAAATGTTAAATCTGTTTCTTTCCCATTTTGAGAGATATTTTGAACAACCATATCAACATTAATCAAATTCTTAGATAATGGTCTAAAAATCGAAGCTGCTACTCCAGGTCTATCTTTAACACCTACAATTGTGATTTTAGCATCATTTTTTGTAGAAGAAATTCCAGTTATAATTTGATTGCTAAAAGTCTTTTTTGAACCTGTTATTAAAGTTCCACTATTTGAAACAAAAGAGGATTTAACTTTGATATTAATTTTATTTAATTTTGCATCCTGAACTGAAGTAGGCTGCATTACTTTTGACCCAAGTGATGCCATTTCTAACATCTCATCATAAAAAATTTTTTTAATTTTTTTTGCTTTTTTATGTTGTCTTGGATCCGTTGTATAAACTCCATCTACATCAGTATAAATTATACACTCATCAGCTTTGATAAATTTTGCAAGCATAATTGCAGTTGCATCAGATCCGCTTCTTCCTATAGTGGTAATTCTAAAATCATTGCTAACACCTTGAAAACCCGTGATTACAGGTATTCCGCCTGAATTTATATATTTATTAAGTGCTTTAATACCTACTGAACTAATCCTTGCACTTGAGTGCGGACCAACTGTTAAAATAGGCAATTGCCATGATGTCCAAGATCTTGATTTAAATCCATTATGTTTAAGTCTACCAGCAATAAGTGCACATGAAGCTTGTTCTCCAGTCGAAACTAATGCATCATATTCTGCTCTATCAAAATTGCTACTTATAAGTTTAGATTTATTAACTAACTCATTTGTCACACCACTCATTGCCGATGAAACAACTACTACCTTATTTTTTTTCTTTTTGAAAAAAGCAATAATTTTGCATACCTTTTTAATTCTATCTATAGTTCCTACAGATGTTCCTCCAAATTTTAATACGATGGTTTTCATGCTAGCTTTAATTATTAATATTTAATAAATAATGGATAAAATACATCTAAATTATTATGTCAACTATTTATCACAATGACTAGTATAAATAAAAAAGAAATAGATAAATTTTCTAAAATGGCCAATGAATGGTGGGATCCAGAGGGTAAATTCAAACCACTTCATAAGTTTAATCCAACAAGAATTAAATATATTAAAGAAAATATTATTAATAATTTCAAATTAAAAAATAAATTCAAACCTTTGTCAGGAATAAATATTTTAGATATTGGATGTGGAGGAGGATTATTATCAGAACCAATGTCAAAAATGGGTGCAAATGTAACAGGTATTGATGCATCTGATAAAAATATAAAAATTGCAAAACTCCATTCAAAAAAAAATAAACTAAAAATTAATTATTTATGTTCTTCGCCTGAAAAACTTAAAATTAAAAACAAATTTGATGTAATTTTAAATATGGAAATTGTTGAACATGTGGAAGATATAGATTTTTTTCTAAAGTCCTGCTCAAAACTTTTAAAAAAAAATGGACTAATGTTTGTTGCAACAATAAATAAAACTCTAAAATCTTATATTTTTGCAATTGTTGGAGCAGAATATATACTAAGATGGCTTCCAATTGGAACACACGAATGGGAAAAATTTGTTAAACCTGAGGATCTTAAAAAAATTTTAATGAAATATGATTTATCTCTCAATAAATTGGAGGGAATGAATTTTAACATTATTAAGGATGAATGGAATATTTCTAGAGATTTATCTGTAAACTATATAGCAAAGTTTATTAAAAACTAATTTTCCTTTTCATCTATCCAAGGGATCATTTGAGCGTCTATACCTTCCTCTTTTAATTCTTTCAAATCTTCCTTTGATGCACTTCCGTAAATACCCTTTGATTTTTTTTTACCATTATAATGAATTGATCTCGCTTCATAAGCAAAATTATCACCAACATAATTAAAATTATCTTTAATAAATTTTTGATAATCTTTTATAGTTTTTTTAACTTTATTATATTTTTCTAAGTTTAATTTTTCATCAGTTTTTGATTTATTACTTATTAACTGAGGTGCCATAATTGTTTTTTCAACTTTTTCTGAATTACAATTATGACAATTTAAAAGTTTTTTCTTTTTTAGTCTTTCATACTCGTTTGAAGATGCAAACCAACTATCAAATTTTAAATTACATTCTTTACAAAAAAGTTTATATTTAATCATAATTATTAGTTAATTATAAAATTTGAGTTTTCAATAAGTTAACTTCTATAGTCTGCATTAATTTCAATATATTTTTTTGTAAAATCCATAGTATAAGCTGCGAAGTTTTTATTCCCTGTAAAAGTTTCAATGTTTATCTCTATATTTTCAGATTTCATATAATTTGCTGTTTGTTTTTCATCATAACTTTGATTTAATTTTCCACCTTCTACAATTGTTATATTTCCAAATTTAACAGATAATTTTTTTAAATTAATTTTAGGTCCAGCTTTGCCGATTGCCATTATAACTCGGCCCCAATTTGGATCTTCTCCAGAAATTGCAGTTTTCACTAGTGGAGAATTTGCAACTGAGAAAGCAATTTTTTTTGCATCTATCTCATTTTTACATTTGCTAACATTTATTGTTATGAATTTTGATGCTCCTTCACCATCTGAAACAATTCTTTTGGCCAAATTCAAAAGAACATTATTTAATGCTTTATCAAAATTTTTAATTTTATTTTCATTCACATTTTTTACTTGAGAATTTTTAACTTCATTAGTTGCAAAGATAGTTGCCATATCATTAGTACTAGTATCTCCATCACAAGAAATTGCATTAAATGTATTGGTTATATTTTTTTTTAAAAGCTTTCCTAAAATATCATTAGATAATGTTGCATCAGTAAATATATACGCAAGTGTTGTAGCCATATTCGGATGTATCATTCCTGAACCTTTAGCAATTCCATATATTTTTACTTTTTCACTTCCAATATAACATTCCTCCATAGCTAATTTTGGCTTTGTATCTGTAGTCATGATTGCAAGTGCTGCCTTCATCCAAATAAATTTATTTTGAGTATAAGTAATTTTTTTTATTAAATTTGGAATATTGTTAGATATTTTTTCATAAGGAAAGATTTCTCCAATAGTTCCAGTACAACCAAAAATTATATTTTTTGTAGAAATTTTCTTTGGATCATCCTCATCCTCCTCTTGTTTTTTATTCAATTGTTTTGCCGTTAACTCTGCTATTTTTTTTAAACTTTCATAACCTTGCCTTCCCGTGAAAGCATTTGCATTTCTTGTATTTACAATTAGGGAATATATTTTTTTTGGTCTTTGGTTAATATTCCATTTTATATTTTCAGATACTATTTTTGACTGAGTATAAACAGAAGCGTAATTCGCACCTTCTCTGAAATAGAACATTGTTAAATCATCTCTGATATCTTTATATAAATTTGCGGAAACAACTGAAATTGAAAGACCATCTAAATGATCAAGGTCTTGAAAATCAATCATTTTAGTATTTTTTGATTGAGATGATAAAAAATTTGTTAAATTAATTCCCATATTGTTTAAATTAATTATTTAATACATATATTAAACAATATAAGTAAAGAATAAATCAAATATTAATGTTTAACCCATTAAATTTAATAACAAAATTTATCAAATCTAGTAATCAAAAAGAGCTAGATAGAATTGGTAAAATTGTTGAAAAAATAAACTCACACGAGGAAAATTTTAAAAATTTAAACGACGACGACTTTCCAAAAAAAACTAATGAATTTAGAAATCAGTTAAAAGATGGAAAAACTTTAGACGAGTTACTTCCTGAAGCTTTTGCTTTAGTTAGGGAAGCTGCTAAAAGAACACGTAACGAGAGACACTTTAATGTTCAGTTAATTGGAGGTGTTGCTTTGCATGAGGGTAAAATCGCTGAAATGAGAACTGGTGAAGGGAAAACTTTAACAATCACATTAGCTGCTTACTTAAATGCCTTAAGCGAAAAAGGTGTTCATATAGTTACTGTTAATGATTATCTAGCAAAAAGAGACTCGATAGAAATGGGACAAATTTATAATTTTCTTGGTCTTTCATCAGGATTTATTAACAACAATCAAGATGATGCTGAACGTAAAAAAAATTATTATTGTGATATTACTTACGCGACTAATAGTGAATTAGGTTTTGATTACTTAAGGGATAATATGAAATTTTCTGAAGAGCAAATGGTTCAGAGAGATCATAACTTTTCAATAGTCGATGAAATAGACTCATGTTTGATTGACGAAGCAAGAACACCTTTAATAATTTCTGGAGCAGCTGAAGATAAAACTGCCCAGTATCTAGTAATTGATAAACTAATTAGAATGTTAAATAATAAAGATTTTGAAATAGATGAAAAAGAAAAAAGTGTTTTATTAACAAATGATGGCATTAATAATGTCGAAAAACTTTTTTCTAGTGCAGGTATTTTAAAAAATAATAATTTTTATGATCCAGAAAATTTGCATTTAGTTCACCATGTTAACCAAGCTTTAAGAGCAAATCACTTATTTGAAAAGGGTAGAGACTATATTGTTAAAGATGGGAATCTTAAAATCATTGATGAACTTACAGGCAGAATTTTAGAAGGAAGACGTTTTGGAGATGGATTGCATCAGGCATTAGAAGCTAAGGAAAAAATTCAAGTACGAGCTGAAAATCACACTTTAGCTTCTATAACTTATCAAAATTATTTTAAACTTTACAAAAAAATATCTGGTTGTACTGGTACAGCTGCTACAGAATCTGAGGAATTTTTTGAAATCTATAATCTGCCCGTTGTAGTTATTCCAACAAATAAAGAAATGATCCGAAAGGATTTTAATGATTTAATTTTTAGAACAGAAAAAGAAAAGAATGACGCAATTATAGAAAAAATAATTGAAAGAAATAAATTGGGTCAACCTATTCTAGTATTTACTTCAAGCATTAATAAATCTGAAGTTTATTCAAATTTATTAAATCAAAAAAATATTAAACATGTTGTTTTAAATGCAAAAAATCATGAAAATGAAGCTGAAATAATTGCAAATGCAGGAAAAGAAAATTCATTAATAATTACAACAAGTATTTCTGGAAGAGGAGTTGATATTCAACTTGGCGGTAAGAAAGGTTCTATTCCAGAAGGCCAACTTAAAATAAATAAAGATAAAATTAAATCCTTAGGCGGTTTATTTGTAATTGGTACAGAAAGAATGGAGTCTAGAAGAGTAGATAACCAGGCAAGAGGAAGATCTGGAAGACAAGGAGATGAAGGTAGTTCTGTGTTTTACGTAAGTCTAGAGGATGATTTGATGAGAATTTTTGGATCAGAGTCTATGAATAGTATGCTTGAAAAACTTGGACTTAAAGATGGTGAAAGTATTGATCATCCATGGATTAACAAAGCATTAGAGAGAGCGCAGCAGAAAGTGGAAGCTAGAAATTTTGATATAAGAAAAACGCTTATCAAATTTGATAATGTTCTTAATGATCAAAGGCATGTTGTGTTTTCACAAAGAAAAAATGCGATGAATAGTGAAAATATCTTTGATTATTCAAATGAATTTTTAAAAGAAATAGCTGATGATTTAATAAAGTTAAAAATTTCAAATTTATCCAATCCGAAAAGTAATGAATTTTATAATAAAACTAAGCAAATAGTTGGGAAAAGCTTTGAAGAAACTGAATTTAAGGATTTAATTGAGTCAAAAGATAAAGATTTTAGAGAAAAAATTTCTAATAAATTTCAAGAAACTAGAAACGAACGGATTAAACTTCTAGGTGAAGATCATGCAAAAGAAATTGAAAAAAGAATTTTTCTTCAATCAATTGATTTAAACTGGAAATCACACATTCAATATTTGGAGCAATTAAGACAAGTTATAGGTTTAAGATCTTATGGTCAAAGAGATCCATTAGTTGAATATAAAAAAGAAGCATTTGAATTATTTTCAAATCTTTTAGAAAAATTAAAATTAGATTATGTAACTATTTTAATGAACTTAAAGGTAGTAATGGAGCCAAATAACGAAGAAAAAAATTCTAAGAAAATAAATCCATCTGATAATCCAAAATGTTTATTGTTAATAAAAAAAAATCAAAAAATTTCTAGAAACGATAGATGTGAGGCTACAGGAAAAAAATTTAAAAACTGTTGTGGAGCTTTATAGAATTTAAATTAGTAAAAAGATTGAAGAAACTAAAATTAATCCACCAATAATCGCTAGTAATATTTTTTTTGATTTAAAAATTTGATCAAAGTTATTTTTCTTAATTGTTAATGTACTTAGATCTTCAGTACTAGTCATAAAACCATCATTCCTTCCAATTTTTAGAAATTTATTTTTTCTCTCAGTCATTATTTCTTCTGAGGATAATTCGTCAAAATAATTTAAATTTTTTGTTAAAGTTTGTCTAACATTGTTTAATATTATATCTCTATCTCTGTGGGCACCACCTAATGGTTCGTCAATTATTTCGTCAATAACTTTTAACTTAAGTAAATCTTTAGCTGAAAGCTTCATAGCTTTCGCAGCATCAAGCATTTTTTTTGGATCTCTCCATAGAATAGTCGCGCATCCCTCGGGGGATATTACTGAATAAATTGCATTTTCTAGCATAAGGACTTTATTTGATGAAGCTAATGCAATTGCTCCACCAGAACCACCTTCGCCTATAATTATTGCAATAGTTGGAACTTTAAGCTCCATACAGCATTCGATTGATTTTGCAATTGCTTCAGCTTGTCCTCTCTCTTCTGCTCCTACACCTGGATATGCTCCTGGAGTATCAATAAAAGAGATTATGGGAATATTAAATTTGTTTGCTAAGTTCATTAATCTTATTGTTTTTCTATAACCCTCTGGTCTCATCATCCCAAAATTTCTCTCAATCCTACTGTCTAAATCTTCTCCTTTTTCTTGACCTATTACTAAAACAGATTTTCCATTGAACTTTGCAAATCCGGTTAATACTGATTTATCCTCTCCATAATATCTATCCCCGGATAATGAAATGAAGTCTTCAAACAAATTATCAATAAAAAATTTTGCTTTAGGCCTATCTTCATGACGAGCAACCATAGTAGTCTGCCAAGGATCTAAATTAGAATAAATATTTTTTAATTTTTCATCTATTTCTGATTGAGTGCTTGAAATTTTTTGAGTGTCGACTTCTGATAATCCCTCTTGATTGTAAGGATCTTTCAATTTTTCTAGTTCGTTTTCTAGATCTTTAATTTCTGTTTCAAAATTTAGATAATTTTTCATGTTTTATTTATAGCGGATGGTTAAAATACAAAAAAGGCAATAAAATGATATTAAATAAGGTGTAATTCTTATTAATTGACTTAAATCATTTAACAGATACAAATTCATTATCGGGAGAGACTATTTATAGCGCCGAAGGAGCAACCACCCCGGAAACTCTCAGGCAAAAGGACCGATTAAAGCATAACACTCTGGAAAGAGATTGATTTCCGCCGAAGGAGTAAAGCTCTCAGGCAAAAATACAGATGGGGTACGAATTAAGTGCTATGCAAAAAAAATACATTAAAATTAATAATCTTCAAGTATCTGAAAAGCTATCAAGCTTTGTAAATGATGAATTATTAAAAAATACAAATGTATCTTCAGAAAATTTTTGGTCAGGTCTAGAAAAAACACTTGATGAACTTGCACCAAAAAATAAAGAATTAATTAAATTTAGGGAAGATTTACAGAAGAAAATAGATGATTGGCATATCAAAAATAAAGGTAAAGAATTTAATTTAGATGAGTACAAAAAATTTTTATTAGAAATTGGTTATTTAAAAAATGAAGGACCTGATTTTAAAATAGAAACTGAAAATGTTGATGAAGAAATTGCAAGTATAGCTGGACCTCAGCTAGTTGTACCTGTCATGAATGCGAGGTATGCATTAAATGCTGCTAATGCAAGATGGATGAGTTTATATGATAGTCTTTATGGTACAGATGTAATTGAACAGTCTGAAGACAGCGTATCTGAACGGTATGACCCTTTAAGAGGTGAAATGGTTATAAAATATGGAAGAGATTTTTTAGATAAATACTTTCCATTAGCAGGATTAAGTTGGAATAAAATTACAAGTTTTGCTGTAAAATATGGAAAATTAAAAGTTTTAAAAGGTGCTGATATTTTTGATTTGGAGGACGAAAATAAATTTGTTGGTCACCGAGGTGAAAGCGATAATCCGTCTGCAATTATTTTAAAAAATAATAATTTACATATTGAAATTCTAAAAGACTCAAGAGCTTTTGCTGCTCAACAAGATCATGCAGGTATTAGTGATATTATACTAGAATCAGCAGTGTCAACAATTTGTGATAATGAAGATAGTGTAGCAGCTGTTGACTCAGAGGATAAGATTATTTGTTATCGAAATTGGCTAGGCCTAATGAAAGGAGACCTTAAGTCAAAATTTGAAAAAGAAGGGAAATTATTTGAGAGAAAATTAAATCCGCATAGAAGTTATATCTCAAAAGATGGTAAAGGTTTAAAATTACATGGAAGAAGTCTTTTGCTAGTAAGAAATGTTGGTCATCTGATGACTAACCCTTCAATTTTATTAAGTGATGGAAGTGAAATACCTGAAGGAATTATGGATGCTTTTATAACTACAGCAGCTGCGCTTCATGATATTAAAAATAAAAATAATTCAAGAACTGGATCAGTTTATATTGTAAAACCTAAAATGCATGGACCAGACGAGACAGCATTTACAGATTTAATTTTTTCTAAAGTTGAGGAAGTTCTAAATTTACCTAAGTACACATGTAAGATTGGGATTATGGATGAAGAGCGAAGAACATCGGCAAATTTAAAAGAATGTATTAGAAGTCTTAAAAATAGAGTTTTTTTTATCAATACTGGTTTCTTAGATAGAACTGGTGATGAAATGCATACATCAATGGAAGCTGGTCCTATGATTAAAAAAGGTGATATGAAATCATCTAAGTGGATTACTGCATACGAAAATAACAATGTTGATATTGGTTTAAGTTGTGGGTTTTCTGGTAAAGCTCAAATTGGAAAAGGAATGTGGGCAATGCCAGACAAAATGAAAGATATGATGGAGCAAAAAACAGGACACTTAAAAGCAGGTGCAAACTGCGCGTGGGTTCCTTCTCCAACAGCAGCTGCTTTACATGCTTTACATTATCATGAAATAAATATTTTTAACGAACAAAAAAAATTAATTGATAGAGAACCTGCTAAGCTGGATGATCTCTTAACCATCCCAATAGCAGATAGACCTAATTGGTCTGTTGAAGATATAAATAAAGAAATTTCCAATTCTGCACAAACTCTATTAGGGTATGTTGTGAGATGGGTCGATCAGGGTGTAGGTTGTTCTAAAGTGCCAGATATTAACAATATAGGTTTGATGGAAGACAGGGCCACTCTGAGAATTTCATCTCAGCATATCGCAAACTGGATACATCATGGTATTACAACCAAAATACAAGTAACTGAAATAATGAAAGAGATGGCAAAAATAGTAGACGACCAGAACAAAGATGATCCACTATATGTTAAAATGAGCAGTGATTATGAAAACTCTATAGCATTTCAAACTGCGTGTGATTTAGTGTTTAAAGGTAAAGAACAACCTTCAGGTTATACTGAACCATTACTGCATTTAAATAGATTGAAAAAAAAATCTAATCTGAGTTCGAAACCAAATTAGATCGATTTTTAAAAGCAGAAAATAAAGTTCCATCATCTAAACTTTCAATTTCTCCACCAACAGGTAATCCTTGTGCTAATTTAGTAATCTTAACATTCAAATTTTTTAAACTATCTTGAATATAATATGCAGTTGTTTGACCTTCAACAGTTGCACTAGTTGCGAGTATGACTTCTTCTATCTTATCTTTTTTAACTCTTTGCACTAAAGAATTAATTAATAAATCCTCTTTTTTTTGTCCAGCTGATGAAATAGTGCCTCCTAAAATGTGAAAATAACCTTTATATATATTTGAACTTTCTATACTCCACTGGTCAGATATATTTTCTACTACACAAATTTTTTCATATTTTTTATCTACAATTTTACAATTTTCATAATCACACTCTATTGAAATAGATTTTAAGGCACCACAAATTGTGCATCTAGAAATATTTTTATAAACATCCGCTAATGATTTTGCTAAAGGTTTTACTAGTTCATCTCTATTATTAATTAACTTTAATACAATCCGCTTTGCTGATTTAGGACCCAAGCCAGGCAATTTTGATATCAGTTTAATTAAATCATCTATCTCATTACCATTTTCCATATTTTATAAGGGCCATTTGAAACCTGGAATTCCAAACCCACCTGTTGCTTTTGAAATTTCCTCAGTTGTTTTTGATTTAAGTTGAGATTTAGCACTATTATGTGCTGCAACAATTAAATCTTCAATGATGGTTTTGTCCTCTTTCATAATTTCATCAGATAACTTTATTGTTTGCATCTCTCCCTCACCATCCAAAGTTATCTTCACAGAATTTGAACCCGAAACTCCTTCAACTCTAATTTCCTTAATTTTTTGTTGGCTTTCTTTCATTTTTGCCTCAAGTTCTTTTGCCTTGTCTAATATTTTACTAAAATCAGTCATTATTAACTCCATCTTTCTTTGAATTTACATCTATTAACTCGGCATCAGGAAATTTATCCATCATACTTTTAAATATTTCTGAATTTTTCATTTCGTCGATTAATTGTTTTTTAACATTTTTTTGTTTATCTTTTATTGACATTTGCCCTCTCAATTTACTAAACGTAATAATCCATCTTTCACCGGTCCATTCAAAAAGCTTTGATGATAAATCTTTTACAAAATCTTTATCTAAACTTTCATTAAAAGATATTTCAATTCTATTTTTTTCAAATTTTACAAGGTTAACATTTTTTTCTAATTCGTATTTAAGTTTAATCTCCTTTTTTTTTGCACATATTTCAATTAAAGCCTCGAATGCATTTATATTAATTTTATGTTCTGCTTTAATTTCTGTCTGAACTTCTGGTTTGGTTTTTTCTTCCTGTGCAACATTCTTGATTTGATTAATTGTTTTAGAGGATAATTCACTTTCTGTGTTCTTTACAAAATTTTCACTATTCAAATTAGTCTCAACATTTTCAATTTTATTTTCAGATTTTACATAACTTAAATGCATTAGTCTTATCAAGAACATCTCAATTGAAAGGTGTTGATTAGATACTATGTCTATCTCTTCGAGAGAAGAGATGGCAAATTGCCAAAATAATATTAATACGTCTGAGTCAATTTGATTTGATAAATTTTTAATTTTAGAAAATTCTTCATCATTTAATGAGAAGTTTGTACTTTCTAAGTTTAGAGAATTAATATTTTTAAAGTAATAAAGTAACTCTAAGAAATCATTAATAAAAACCTTTGGTTCAACACCTTGGTCATAAATTTTTCTATAAATACTTATTACTTTTGTTTCTTCACCTTTTAAAATTAACTCAAACAAATCAATTAATTGAGATTTATCGAAATATCCAAAAATTTTCTGAGCTGAATTTAAATCTAATTCTTTTCCATCATCCAAACTTAATAATGCTCTATCCAATAATGATAAAGCATCTCTAACAGAGCCCTCTGAAATTTTTACTATAAGCTTTAAAGCATCATCGCTTATTTTTCCATTTTCCTTGTCTTTAATTTTTTTAATAAACTCGAATAATTCTGAGGATTTAATTCTAGATAGATCAAATCTTTGACATCTAGATACAACTGTAATTGGAATTTTTTTAATTTCTGTAGTTGCAAAAATAAATTTTAGATATTCTGGTGGTTCTTCTAAAGTTTTTAATAAAGCATTAAATGCTTGTTTGCTTAACATATGAACTTCATCAATAATGAAGATTTTATATTTAGCCGAGGTCGGCCCATATCTTGAAAATTCGATTAAATCTCTTACGTCATCAACACCTGTTTTGCTTGCCGCATCCATCTCAAGAACATCGATATGATTTGAGTTTGTAATCGCATCACAATTATCACATTTAATTTTACATTTATTTTCTATTCCATTTAAGCAATTAAGTGCTTTTGCAACAATTCTTGCAGTTGTGGTTTTTCCAATTCCCCTTATTCCAGTGAACAAATATGCATTGGGTATTTTGTCAGCTTTAATCGAATTGGTAATAGTTTCTGCAACAACATCTTGACCAATAAGATCATCAAAAGTTTGTGGTCTATATTTTAATGCTAATACTTTTGAGTTATTATTCATATATCTATAAGGAGACTAGAACCTGAATAACTGTCTCTACGACTGCTTCCGTTAAGATCTGGTCGGGTTCAAGCAGCATCCACCTCTAGCCTCCAAAACCATTATAGCAGTTAAAATTTCTAATCTACAAGAAAAGTTTCTTATTTTTTTTGTCTTAAATTATCTGCTTCAAAAACACCTAGAACGTGAAAATCCTCACAATGTAGTCCTAGCTCTTCAAGAGATTTCTGAACTTTTGGATCTTCAATGTGTCCATCTAAATCGCATAAGAAAAAATAAGAGTCGAAACTATTTTTTTCTGGATAACTTTGTAGTTTAGTTAAATTTACACCATTAATAGCAAAACCTCCTAGTGATTGATAGAGTGCGGCTGGCTTACTTTTCAATTTAAATAAAAAAGAGGTTATGTAAGTTTTATCTTTAAATTCTGGTTGAGAAATATTTTTTCCCATAACCAAAAATCTTGTCAAATTTCCACTTTCGTTTTCTATATTTTTTTTAATTACCTCTAAGCCATAAATTTCAGCACTTAATGAAGATGCTATCGCAGATTGTTTTATATCTTTTGTTTTAGAAATCATTTCAGCAGATCCAGCAGTATCCGCTCTAATATGTTCTGCTAAATTATTTTCTTTTATAAACTTTGAACATTGAGATAATCCTTGTGCGTGAGAATAAACCTCTTTAATATCATTTAATTTTGCTCCAGGCTGTCCTAATAAATTATGCTCAATTTTTTGGAAATGCTCTTTATAAATATTTAGCCTATGCTTAAAAATTAAATATTCAATTCCAATGTTACCAGTAATTCTATTTGACTCAGGAATTATAATTCTGCTATCAGATTCTTCAGATGCTTTGTTAAAACAATCATCAAAAGTTTTGCAAGGCAAGATTTCTGCTTTAGCATCAATTGAAAGCGCTGCTAGATGAGAATATGCACCAAACGTTCCTTGAAAATAAATTTTACTCATCAATTCTTATATTCCATTATTTTTTTCAAGGCTAGATAATCTTCCTCTGTATCTACTCCTATTGGAGATGATTTAGCAAGTGAAACGTTGATATCAATATTATTATCTAATGCTCTTAATTGCTCTAACCGATTTTCTATTTCATTTTTAGATTGACTTAATTGAACAAATTTTTCGAGTGTGTCTTTTGAATAACAATAAACTCCAATATGATGATAAATATTATCTATCTGCTCAGACTTTCGTAAAAAAGATATGCCCTTTGGAAAATTGTTCTCTCTTAGAGTATTTTCAGTAATGACTTTTACAATATTTTCATTTCTCAAGTTTTTCTTGTTATTTATTTTTGCAGCAAGAGTTCCTAAATTAAAAGTATTTTTTAACATTTTATCATTCAATCTTACGATATCTTGAATTTCAATTGCTGGTTCATCACCTTGCAAATTCATAATGAAATCAACATCTCTAATATTTGATTTTTTTAGTGCCTCATAAATTCTATCTGTACCTGTCTTATGTTTGTTGCTAGTTAAAATAGCATTGAAACCATTGCTTCTTACATCATCAATAATTTCCTGGTCCTCTGCAGCTACAATCACATCTCCAATATTGGCCTCCTCAGCTTTTTTAGATACATGAGAAATAATTGATAAACCATTTATTTTCAGTAAAGGTTTACCAGGCAGCCTAGTAGCAGACATTCTAGATGGTATAATTACTAAAGTTTTCATTATATTTTCGAATTATTATACTCATTAAACAACTATAGAGGCAAATTTATACATTAAATTTTAGCTATTTTTTAATTTATCATGTTATACGTTCACTACAAAATTTAGAAAAAATGGATTCTTTCGAAATAAATAAAATAGTTGCTGCAGTCTTAATGGTTGCCCTGCTTGTTATTGGTATTGGAAAATTATCTGATGTTATATTCCATGTAGAGAAACCTGAAACACCTGGTTATTCAGTTGAGGTAGAAACTGCAACCACCGTATCCACAACTAGCTCAAGTTCGACATCAGACAAAATTGATATATCAGCTTTAATGGCAATGGGAGATATTGCTCATGGTGAAAAAGTTTTTAAAAAATGTGCAGCTTGTCATTCAATTGTTAAAGGAGGGAAGAATGCTATAGGACCCGCTTTATATAATGTTGTGGGAAGAAAAGTTGGAGCGGTTGAAGATTATAAATATTCTAAAGCATTAGCTGTATATGATAAGAATTGGACTTTTGAAGAACTGAATGGATTTTTAATCAAACCTGCTAAATGGATAAAGGGAACAAAGATGGCGTATGCAGGTCTTAGAAAAGAAAAAGATAGAGCTTCTGTAATAAAATATCTAAATGAGAATTCAGACAGCCCTTTGCCACTACCTTAATTTTCCAAAACAATATAATAAAATACTTTTTTGTACGTGAACTCTATTAAGTGCTTGTTGCCATACGTGAGATTTTTTTCCCAAAAAAACATCGTCACTCACTTCGTCTCCTCTAGGTAAACAATGTAAAAAAATGCAACTTTTTTTTGCGTAACTCATTAATTTTTTATCAATTTTAAAATTTTTAAATTCTTTTATTTTTTTTTTCTTATTTACTTTGTCATTTAAAGAAATAACTTTATCAGAAAAAATTACATCTGCACCAGACACTGCTTTTTTAGCATCATTATAAATATTAATTTTCTTATTATTTCTTTTGACCCAAGCTGTAACTTCTTTTCCTGGTTCAAATTTTTTTGGACAACCAATGCTCAGCTTGAAAGAAAATTTTACTGAAGCAGTTATTAAACTATCTAAAACATTGTTGGAGTCACCTATCCAGCAAATATTTAATTTTGAGATAGGTTTCTTCATTATTTCCTCAACAGTAAAAACGTCTGATAAAACCTGTGTTGGATGAGATGAAGGACTTAAGCCATTGATAATGGGTATAGATAAATATTTTTCAAAATTTTCAACCTTTTTATCGCTATCAGTTCTAAGCATAAATCCATCACCATAGGTCGAAAGAATTTTAGCTGTATCAGCAATACTCTCTCCACCTTGACCTAAATGAAGCTCATTAGATCTCAAAGTCAAAGTACCACCACCTAATTGTTTAATAGCTAAATAAAAGCTTAATCTTGTTCGCAAACTAGATTTTTCAAACATTTGAATTAATAATTTTCCTTTTAGAGGTGCACCCTTATCAACCTCTAATGTACTAAGTTTTTTTCTTAAACTTTTTCTTTTTTTAGCATCAATAATAATCTTTCTTAAATCTTTTGCAGGTATATCTTTTAAATTAATGAAATGTTTCATATTATTTTATCTGCGAACAGACTTTATCAATAATTTTTATTGCTAAATCTATTTCATTTTTTTTAACATTTAGTGGAGGTAAAATACGAACAACATTTTCTGCTGCTCGAATAGTCAGTAACTGATTATTCATTAATTTTTTTATAAATTCAGTTTGATCTTTATATAATTGTATCCCAATCAAAAAGCCTTTTCCTCTTATTTGCTTAATAACATTTGGATATTTTTCTTTAATTTTGTTTAGATTAAATAAAAAATATTTTGATAAACTTTTTACATTATTTAAAAATTTCTTATTTGATACTATATCCATTACAGTGTTTCCAACGGACATAGCTAAAGGATTTCCTCCAAATGTTGATCCATGAGTACCTGGTATCATACCTGAGGCAACTTTTTTATTCATCAAAACTGCTCCTATAGGAAATCCTCCACCTATTCCTTTTGCAATTGGTACAATGTCAGGTTTTACTTTAGATTTTTCAAAAGCAAAAAAGTCACCAGATCTACCTATTCCACACTGAACTTCATCAAGAATTAATAGTATTTTTTTCTTGTTACATAATGATCTTAATTCTTTTAAGCACCAATCTGGTATCACTTTTATACCACCTTCGCCCATAATAGTTTCAACCATAATAGCTGCTGTATTTTTATTAATTTTCTTTTTAAGAGAATTATGATCTCCAAAGCTAAAGTGATCAAAACCTTTTACTTTTGGACCAAATCCTTCCGTCATTTTCTTTGATCCGCTAGCAAAAATTGCTGCTAAAGTTCTTCCGTGAAAAGAGTTTTTGATGCACAAAATTCTATTTTTATTTGGTTTGCCAATTGAGTAAAAATATCTTCTAGCAACTTTAATTGCTGCTTCTGTAGCTTCAGTTCCACTATTTTGGAACATTACATAATCGGCAAAAGTTTTTTTACATAACTTTTTAGCTAATTTTTCTCCCTCAGGAATTTGAAATGCATTAGATACATGCCATAATTTTTTTGATTGATTTTTTATAGCTTTTACTAATTTAGGATGTGCATGGCCTAAAGAATTAACAGCTATTCCCTGAACAAAATCTAAGTATTTTTTTTTATCATTAGAGTATAAGTAACTACCTTTACCGAATTTGAAGGAAATTTTTTTTCTATTATAATTTTTTGTCAAATAACTCATAAATTTAATTTGTTTTATAAAGTTTAATTATTAATACAAGTTAGGATTGAAAATATATGTGTAATTATTATGTAAATATAATGTTGATAAGTCTCATTTTTTAATTGTTTAATTTAATTTTATATCAGTATATTGTTGCATCAATAAATTAATATACAATATATAGTAATATGAGTTGGACAGATGAAAAAGTAGCAAAACTAAAAGAGCTATGGGGTAAAGGTAACACAGCAAGTCAAATTGCAGAAATAATTGGAGGCCTAAGCAGAAACGCAGTTATAGGTAAAGCTCATAGATTAAACTTATCTGCAAAAATAAAAACTCGAGCAGCTACATCAAGTCAAAATTTTGATAATTCATCAATTGAAAAAAATATTCAAGTCACAAAAAAAGGGCGCAAGAGCAAATTTAAATCGCTAATAATTGACAAAGACTTTGAACCAGAAAATCCTAAATCATTAGAGGAACTGGATGAAAATTCTTGTAAATGGCCAATTGGTCACCCTGACGAAAAATCATTTTATTTTTGTGGAAGATCTTCTTTGAAAGACTTTTCTTATTGCAAATTACATCTTTTGTACGCTTACCAGCCTAAAGGTAAGAAAGATGAAGTAACAGAAAAAGAGGAAGTTCCTGAATTTATAGAAAAAAAAATACAAACAGCCTAATTAATTAGTTTTATTCTCTGTATCATTTTCTATTTTATATTTTTCTGTAGAGAATTGACCACCATCACGCCACATATATGAATATTTTTTAACTTCTTCATCAAAGTATTTTAAGCTTGGTGTACCTATATCGAAATTGGTTTTATATTTTCCTGATGAGATGTTGTTATATTTTAAAAGCCTTAATTGATCTTTTGTAAGCAAAGGATTAGGCATTATTTCTAAGAAACCTGCAGATAATTCAGCTATTTTTAGTGGAAAAGGTACTAACAACCTCTTCTTGCCAATAGAACTTAATAATTTTTCTAAAATTTGCCTGAAAGTCATTATCTCTGGTCCCACACATTCAATGATTTTTGAATAAATATTTTTCGAAATCACTTTATAAATAATATCAGTTAAATCAGAACAATGAATTGGAGCAAATTTTGTATTTCCTTTATAGTAAAGTGGAAAAAAAGGAAGTCTGTTTAATAAAGTCATGAAACTCGTGGTAAAATTATCACCTGATGAATATACCACTGAAGGTCTAAGAACAGTAGCAAGTGGAAAATTTTGAAAAATATTATTTTCACCCTCAAGTTTACTTTTAGCATAATTAGAGTCCTGTGCTTCATTTATCCCTAAGGCTGACAAATGTATGAAGTGTTTAAGATTATATTCTTTGCACAGCTTTGCTAATATTGATGGAAATATAGAATGAATATTCTTAAAAGTATTTCCTTTTTTCTTTTCAAATAAAATTCCAATTAAATTTATACAAATATCTGACTTTTCAAAAAGTTTTCTTATTTTTTTTTCATCAAAAATATTGGCTTCCACAATATCTAAATAACCTGCGTTAGCTTGAGTTTTGATTATATAGCTCTTTTGATGTAAATTCCTAGTAACTACAGTAACTTTATAGTTATTCTTGGTAAGCTTTCTTATTAAGTTTCTGCCAATTTGACCACTGCCACCAAAAATTAGACAATTTTTTGCTTTCATATATATATATTTTATAATGAGTAATAATATTCAATTACACAAAAACGATCTACCAGATGATTTGAAATTAGGCAATATAATTGCTGTTGATGGTGAATTTATGGGGCTGAATGTTAGGCGTGACCCATTATGTTTAATACAATTATCTTCGGGCAATTCAGATGCACATATAATTCAATTTGATAGAAACAATTATAATGCACCAAATCTAGTTAATTTATTAAATGATGAAAAAATAACAAAAATATTTCATTTTGGTAGAGCTGACATGGCTCATATTAAACATTATTTAAAAACAGAGACAAACAACATCCTTGATACAAAAATTGCATCAAAGTTAGCAAGATCCTATTCAGATAACCACTCTTTAAAAATTTTAATAAAAGAATTTATAAATATAGATATAAGCAAACAATTTCAAAATTCAGATTTTGGAGGGGAGCTTACGCCTGCTCAACTTAAATATTGCGCCAATGATGTTTTATACCTTCATAAAATACATGAAGAACTTGAAAAAATACTTAAAAGAGAAAATAGAATAAAGCTCTATCAAGATTGTTTAAAATTTTTAAAAACTAGAGTTGATCTTGATTTAGCTTTATTTAAAGATGATATCTGGTCACATTAATGAACAATAAAAAAATATTATTAACAGCAAAAAACGTAATCAATCTCCAACTTAAAGCATTACAGAAATTAAAAAAAAATATAAATAAATCATTTATTGATGCTGTAATTAAAATTTCAAAATGCCAATCAAAAGTTATATTGTGTGGAGTTGGAAAAAGTGGTCTTATTGCATCAAAAGTTGCGTCTACTCTTTCTTCTGTTGGTACTCCGTCATTTACCTTATCTGCAAGTGACTCATCACATGGGGATCTTGGCAGTATATCTAAAAAAGATATATTAATTTTAATTAGCAATTCTGGACAAACTTCCGAATTAAAAAATGTTATACAATATGCTAATAGAAATAAAATATTTTTAATTGGTATTGTCTCAAAAAAAGATTCAATTTTATATAAAGCTTCGGATATAAAAATTTTAATTCCTCAGGTCAAAGAATCTGAAGGTATAATTCCTACTTCAAGCACCACAACACAACTTGCAATAGGTGATGCACTAGCTATAGCAGCAATGAAATATAAAAAATTTGGAAAGCTTGATTTTAAAAAAATTCATCCTGCTGGAAATCTTGGAGCACAACTTAAGACTGTTGAAGATATTATGTTAACTGGCAAAAACATACCTTTTGTAGAAGAAACTTTAAAAATGAAAGAAGCGATTAAAATTTTAAGTAAAAAAAAGTTGGGAGTTTTAATTGTCCAAAATAAAAAAAAGAAAACTAGTGGAATTATAACTGATGGGCAAATACGAAGATTTAGCCAGAAAAAAAATAATATACATTCAGTTAAAGTAAGGGATATAATGACAAAAAATCCAATAGGTATTGAAAAAAGTGCGTTAGCAGCAAAAGCTCTTTCTTTAATGAACGAAAAAAAAATTACTTCTTTGTATGTTTTTGACAATAAAAATCGATTTAAAGCTATAGGAATAGTACATATCCATAATATTTTACAATTTAATATTACATAAATTAATGAGGAAAAATTTATTATTTTTCATCATTTTTATCATCATACTGTTACTTGTTGTTTTATATTTTTTTTATTTTAATAAAAATGAAATAAAAAAAGTAGAGCAAACAGAGGATGACACAAAAGAAGAGATTTATAACTCAAATGTTATTGATGGGGTCAATTATCAGTCAAAAGACTCTAATGGTAATGAGTATATAATTGATGCTGAAAAAGGGGAAATAGATATTTCAGATAGTAATATTATTTTTCTCACAAAGGTAAAAGCATTAATAAAAATGAGTAACTCTGAAATAATCACTATTTCTTCTGATTATGGAAAGTATAATATTAACAATTTTGATACAATATTTTCCAAAAATGTCATAATTAAATATCTAGATAATAATATTACTGGAAATTATGCTGATTTTTCTTTAGGAAGAAATTCTATGATTGTTTCAAAAAATGTAGTTTATACTAATTTAGAAAATATTTTAAAAGCAGACTCTGTTGAAGTAAATATTGAGACAAAAGATACAAAAATTTTTATGTATGAGCAGAATAAAAAAGTAAATATTAAAAGTTTGGATTAATGGCTGTAATTAAAAAATTTAGAATTAAATCGTTTAAAAAAAAAAAAACTATTATTGAATTTGAAAATGTTTCTCTTTCTTATGGAAACCGACTGATTTTAGATAATATAAATTTTAAGATAAATGAAGGTCAAATTTTCGGAATGCTGGGACCAAATGGAGTTGGAAAATCCACTATATTTAACCTAATTACAGGACTAATAAAGCCAGTAAATGGTAAAATTAAAATAAATGAAGAAGATGTAACAAACTTTCCAATTTATCTTAGAACAAAAAAATTTAAAGTAGGATATGTTCCTCAATACGGAGGTTACTTTAATAATTTATCTTTATTTGACAATATGAAAGCTATTGGTGAAATAGTAATTGAAAATAAAAAAGAGATTAATGATAAAGTAAACAGTTTACTATCAAGATTTGAGCTTGAAAATGTAAGAAATATCAAAGCTAAATTTTTATCTGGAGGTCAAAAAAAAAAATTAGTTATTGCTCTATCTTTGTTAAGTAATCCAAAAGTTTTACTTTTAGACGAATGTTTTGCTGCATTAGATGTCCTAACTATAAAAATGTTGCAAGAAATAATTGTAAATCTGCAACAAGAGAATCAAATAACAATATGTATTTGTGATCATCAGGCTAGAGATTTGTTAGCTTGTGTTGATGTTGCAATGATATTGAGTAATTGTAAAATTATTGCACAAAATACTCCTTCTAATTTAGTAAAAGACTCTAATGCCCAAAACGCTTATTTTGGTGATAGCTTTAAGTTTAATTAGAAATAGATGGCAAATCCTTTAATAGTAAAAAAAAAAATTAATTCTTTTAATAAAATAATTAAAGTTAGCGGTGATAAGAGTTTGAGTATCAGATGGGTTTTATTTGCATCTTTAGGATCTGGGTTATCAAAAGCAAAAAACCTCTTAATGTCAGAAGATGTATTAACAGCAATTAGCGCTGTAAGAAAATTAGGTATAAAAGTAATTGTAAAAAAAAATATTTGTAAAATCTATGGAAAAGGAATTGATGGATATAAGTACAAAAAAAATATCAATATAAATTCAAAAAATTCTGGAACTCTTGGGAGATTAATTTTAGGCCTACTTATTAATTCACCATATTCAATTAAAGTAATAGGCGACAAGAGTTTGTCAAAAAGAGATTTTAAAAGAGTTGCGGATCCGTTAACGAAATTTGGAGCAAAATTTAATTTACGAGATAATAAAACCCTTCCATTAAAAATAAAGGGTTCATCAGTTTTAAAATCAATTAATTATTTTGAAACAAAAGGATCAGCACAATGTAAAAGTGCTGTGATCTTGGGAGGTTTAAGAACAGAGGGAGTTACAAAAATAAAAGCTATCAAATCAAGAAATCATACTGAACTACTATGCAAGCATCTAAGAATGCCAATTAGCATTAAGAATAATAAAAAGTATGATTTTATAAAAATAAAGAAAGCAAAAAAAATTAATACACTAAATTATAACATTCCTTCTGACATAAGCTCGAGTGCATTTTTTTTAGTTCTCACAGCTTTAACTGACAAATCGAAGCTAATTATTAAAAATGTAAATATTAATCCAACAAGAACTGGGATTATTTATATTCTAAAAAAAATGGGAATTAAAATTTTAATAAAAAATAAAAAAATATATAAGGGTGAACCAAACGGAGATATTAAAATTGAAGGGACAAAAAAAATTAAGTCTATTAATTGTCCTGTAAAATTAAATACAGGGGCTATAGATGAATTTCTTATTATTTTTTTAGTTGCAGCAAAAGCAAAAGGTGTATCCTATTTTAAAGACTTGGCTGAACTTGATCAAAAAGAAAGTCCAAGACTAAAATGGGGTTCTAAAATCCTTAACTTGATGGGAATAAAAACTAAACTAACTAAAAGTTCAATTAAAATTTATGGTAACCCAGATTTAAAAATAAATAAAAAAATTGTTATAAAAAACTATTTGCATGATCACAGAATATTTATGACATCAGTGATTGCTGCACTTGTATTTGGTGGAAATTGGGTGATACACAACAAAGAGTCTATCAATACTTCTTTTCCAGATTTTCTTAAGATCATAAAAAGCATCAAAGGATGATTACTAAAAGAAAAAATATATTAAAAATTGCTATAGACTCACCTGCCGCCGCAGGAGCTGGAACGATAGCAAAAGCTATTTCTAAACACTATGGTCTTTTCTATCTTGATACTGGAAAAATTTATAGGTACTTGGCTTATCTTAAGTTAAAATTTCCAAAAGAATTTAATAAAAAATTTATAAAATTAAAAATAAAATCATTAAATTCTAGAAATCTATTAAATAAAATGTTGTTATCTAATGAAATTGGGAATGAAGCCTCAATTATATCAAAAGACAAAAATATTAGAAAAATGGTTCATTCATTTCAACAAAAATGTGCTTACAATCCTCCTAAAAAATATAAGGGATCTTGTCTTGATGGAAGAGATATTACATATAAAATTGTACCAGATGCAGATTTAAAATTTTTTATAACTGCAAATGTTAAGGTAAGAGCCATTCGAAGATATAAAGAACTTAAAGATCTAAAAAAAAAAATTAAATTTAATGATGTTTTAAAAAGTATTAAAAAACGCGATAAAAGTGACATAAATAGAAGAATTTCTCCCCTTAAGAAAACAAAAGATTCACTATTGATTAATACGACAAACCTTACTAAAAGGGCATGTTTTTTTAAAATAAAAAAAATTATAGACAATAAAATTAAAAAATAATGGAAATATACAAAGACCTGTCAAGCCCTGCATCTCAAGAATTCGAAAAATTACTAAACAGCCAACTTTCTAAAATCCAAATAGAAGAAGGTAAGATAATTG
Organism: uncultured Pelagibacteraceae bacterium; assembly: GCA_902594605.1. GTDB lineage: Bacteria > Pseudomonadota > Alphaproteobacteria > Pelagibacterales > Pelagibacteraceae > Pelagibacter. The sequence goes on along the minus strand of CACJMR010000003.1, from coordinate 40,470 downwards.
AAGGAAAAATAAATAAAATAACTGAAAAATTTGTTTTTCTTTTTGTGGAGGGATTAAAATCAGAACCTGTACTAGACATAAATGAGCTAAAAAGCATGGGTATGTCAGACAAAATTAAAATTGGAGAAAAAATACCAGTCTTGTTAGAAAAAATTGAGGATAAAAATGGTGAAGTTTTAGTTTCAGCAAGTAAAGCACATAAAATAAAAGGTTGGGATAAATTAGTTGAAGCTTATGAAAAAAATGAACCAATAATGGGTAAAATTACATCTAAATGTAAGGGTGGATGCATTGTTGAGCATATTGATACAGGCTCTCTTATGTTTTTACCTGGATCACAAATCTCAGATAAACCATTAAAGGATATTAGCCATCTAATGAATGAGCCACAAAAATTTGCATTAATAAAATTAGATAAAGTTAGAGGTAATGCTTGTGTCTCAAGAAGAGAAATTATTTCAAACTTTAAAAAAGAAGATAAAGCAAAAATAATAGAAAAATATAAAATTGGTGACATAATTAAAGGAGCTGAAGTTAAAGGTTATAGTTCATTTGGTTGTTTTTTTAATGTAAATGGAGAATTAGATGTTCTTGTTCATTTGCAGGAAATATCATATTCAAGAGTAAATCATCCTGATGAAGTTTTTAATATTGGTGAAAAACATGATTTAAAAGTGATAAGTGTCGATAAAGAAAAACTGCAAGTTGGATGTTCTGTAAAACAACTTTCACCAGATCCTTTCGAACATATCCAAAATTATGAGTTAAATAAAATTTATAAAGTTAAAGTTGTTAAATTAATGGACTTTGGTGCATTTTGTGAATTAGAACCAGGTTTAACAACACTATTACACTCAAGTGAACTAAGCTGGACAAAAAAGAATTTATCAGTAAAAAAATTGTTTAAGGTAGGAGACGAAATAGATTGTGTAATTACTGAGATAGATAAAGAAAAAAGAAGAGTTGCTATTTCACATCGATTAACACAAGAAAATCCCTTTTTAAGTTTTGAGAAAAAGTATCCTGTTGGCACAATAGTTGAGGGAGAAATTATAAATAAAAATGAATACTCACTTTTTGTTAAAATAGAGGACCTAGATATTGATACGTTTTTACACTGTAATGATTTAACCTATCAAAACAACGGTGAGGAAGAACTCACTAAGTACAAAAAGGGTGATAAGATTAAAGTAAAAGTATTAGAGATTAAAGTTCCAGAACAAAAAATTAGAGTTGGATATAGACAGACACAACCAGACCCATTTGATTGGTTTAAAGATAAATCAATAAATCAAATCATAACTGTAAAAGTTGTTTCTACAGATAATAAGGGCCTAATAGTAAGTCCTGAAAATAGTGAAATGAATTTGCAAATCAAAAAATCAGCAATTGCTATTAATGCAGCAGATGCGAGACCTACAAGATGGACAGGTGGTGAAAAATTAGACTGTGCAATAGCTGAACTGGATTTAAATAAAAGAAAGGTAACTTTAAGTATTAAACTACTTGAAGAAATAGAAAAAAAAGAAGCTTTAGAAAAATATGGATCAGAAGGATCGGGTAAAAATCTTCCTTTCTCGTCTTTATCTGAAGATTTAAAGAAAAAAGAAGAAGACAAAGAATAATATAAGAAGATTTAAATTGGCTATTGTAAAATCAAAGCTTTTAAAACAACTCTCAAACAACTATCCAAATTTTTTAAAGAAAGATCTTTCCAAATTTACAGACATAATTTTAGACGAAATAAAAAGAGCTCTAAAAAGAGGAGATAGAGTGGAACTTAGGGGATTTGGAGTTTTTTCAACAAATATTCAAAAAGCTAGATTATCTAGAAATCCAAAAACTGGAGAAAAAGTAAACACACCTGAAAAAAAAACAATTCACTTTAAAATGTCAAAAGACTTGTTTAAAAAACTGAATAATGAAGAATAAACATATTTTTGTTGCTTGCGATACTTCAAATTTAAATGAAATAAAAAAAATAATTAATCAAACCAACTCAAATAAATTAAAAATAATCCCTAAATTTGGCCTTCAATTCTTTTATTCGAAAAATGGACGAAAATTTTTAGAAAAATTTAAAAAAGATTTTTGGTTAGATTTAAAGATAAATGATATCCCCCAAACTGCATTATCTGCCATTGACAGCTTAAAAGATTTAAAAAAATGTAAATATATAACAGTCCATGTAAATGGTGGTTTAGGAATGCTTAAAGCAATAAAAAAAAAGGCAAAAAAAATAAATAAAAACTTAAAAGTTTTAGGAGTTACAATTTTAACAAGTCTTAATAATAAATCTCTTAAAGAAATAGGTCATACAAAAAATGTCAAACAGTTAGTTTTAAGGCAAGCAGCATTAATTAAAAAATCAGGCTGTGATGGTATAGTTTGTTCTGCTCAAGAAGCTATGATGGTTCGTAAAAGACACAAAAATTTATTAATCATAACCCCAGGAATAAGATTGCCTGGTGATGGGTCAAATGATCAATTGAGAGTTATGACTCCTAAACAAGCATTTGAAAATAAGGTTTCTGGTATTGTTGTAGGAAGATCTCTTACAAAAGGTAATATTAGAAACAATACTAAAAAACTTATTGATCATTTAAACAAATGATCAAAGGTTGTAAAATCTGTGGGATATCAGATCCTAAAACTTTAAATTATATTGTTGATCACCCTCACCCACCTCAATTTGTAGGTTTTATTGTAAATTGGAAAGCAAGCTTACGTTATGTTGAACTTGATAGATTAAAAGAGCTCTTAAATATAGATAAAAAAAAAAGTAAATACGTTGCTGTTGTTGTGAAAAATGATGAGTCTACTCTCGAAAAAATAAAGGATTTACCTTTTGACTATTATCAAATGTATGATTGTTCTCCAGAAGAAATAATTAAAATTAAAGAAAAATATAATAAAAAAATAATTGCTGCTCTTACTATTGAAAATAAAGAAGATATAAAAAAATATAAAGAGTATGAAAATATATCTGAGATAATTTTATTTGATAGTAAAGGTTATGAGAAATCAATGAGTTTTGATCATAATTTGCTTGATGAGGTAGATGATCACACAGAAAAAATGATTGCAGGAAATATAAAAATAGAAGATGTTACAAATTTTAAAAATAAACACTACATATTGGATGTAAGTGGAAGTTTAGAAAGCTCAAAAGGAGTAAAAGATATTAATAAAATTGATAAGTTTCTAAATACAGTACATAATATTAATTCTTGAAATAAATATGACAAAAAATTCTTATAAAACAGGTCCAGATGAGCTTGGTTATTATGGCGAAGGTGATGCTGCAATGGGCGGTATGGCAGTTGGTGAGACTTTGATGCCAGCTTTACATGAGTTAAATCAAGGATTTGAAGAAGCAATAAAAGATAAAGAATTTTTAGATGAATTTGCTTATTACTGTAAACACTATATAGGAAGACCATCCCCTTTATATTTTGCTGAAAACCTTACTAAAGAATTAGGTGGTGCACGAATCTTATTCAAGCAAGAACATTTAAATCACACGGGCAGCCACAAGATCACAAATAGTTTGTTTCAAGTATTACTTGCAAAAAGAATGGGTAAAAAAAGTTTAATTTGTGAAAGTGGCGCAGGACAACATTATAGTGCAACTGCAGCTGTAGCTGCCAAATTTGGAATGCCTTTAATTGGAGTAATGGGCGAAGTAGATATAGCAAGAGTAAACCAAAATATTATTAAAGCAAAACACTATGGAGCAAAGTTAAAAGCCGTACCAGGAACTTTGAAGGAAGCTATAACAGATGCAATTAAAACTTGGACCACAAATCCAGACTTTGCTTATATATGTGGGTCTGTTGTTTCCTCGCATCCATTTCCTAAAATTGTTGCATTTGCACAAAGTATTATAGGAAGAGAAATAAGAGAACAATCACTTGAACAAGAGGGAAAATTACCAGATATGATTGTTGGCTGTGTTGGTGGAGGAAGTAATTTTGCGGGAGCAATATATGATTTTCTTGATGAACCTAGTGTATCTAAAATTGGGGTTGAGGCTCATGAAACTGCAGCACTTTCAAATGGGACACCTGGAATTATGCAGGGAATGAAAACTTACATGCTGCAAACCGACGATGGTGCAAAATCTTTAGGAGGCATGAGTTTGGGTGCAGGTATAACTTACTTTTCAGTTGGTCCGCTTCACTCTTATTTAAGAGATCAAAAAGCAGTTACTTATTCATCAGCTACTGATCAAGAAATGCTTGAAGCATATAAAATTATAGCAAGAACTGAGGGAATTTGCTCTGCATTAGAACCTATGGCAGCAGCTGCAGAAGTTATCTTCAGACAAGCAAACAATAAACCTAAAGATTATACTATTTGCTTATCTCTATGTGGGCGTGGTGAAAAAGATCTGGATACTATCCAAGAACATATTGGTAAAGATTTTGAGTGAACGATTTAAAAAAATATTTGAAAATAAAAATCCAAAAACAAAACTAGTTTCCTATTTTGTTGGATGCTACCCTACTCCAGATCAAAGTTTTGAACTAATCAAGGAAGCAATTGACAATGGGGTCTCCATTTTAGAAATTGGGTATTGTACTTCAGAGGCTTCAGCAGAAGGACCTGTAATCAAGGCTGCTCATGATCATGTTTTAAAAAGTGGATATTCTTTAAACGATACTATTAAACTTGTTAATAAAATAAGGTCTTACAACAAAGATGTAGGGATCCTTTTGATGGGCTACATTGCTAATCTATATAAATACCCAATAAAAAAATTTGTAACTGATATTAAAAAAGCTGGCGCAGATGCTGTGCTAGTAGTTGATGCACCTCATGAATTAAAAGAAGAAAATGAATTAAGAGATGCTTTAAATGACAATGGTTTATCACTTATTAAATTAGCAGCACCTACTACAGATCAAAAAAGGCTTAAAGATATTATTAAAATATCCTCTGGTTTTATTTATCAAGTAAACGTTAGTGGTGTTACTGGAGTAAAATCTGCTAATGAAACTGATGTTACAAATTTTGTTAAAAGAATCAAAAAAATAACAAATATTCCTGTTTGTTCTGGATTTGGAATTAAAAGCCCTGAAGATGCAAAAAAAGTAGCCAATAGCGGTTGTAATGGAGTTATTGTTGGATCAACATTTGTAAAATATATTCAAGATAACTTGAGTGCCCCAGATTTAACACAAAGTTTTGGGAAACAAGTTAAAAGTTTTTCAGAGGTATTAAAATAACATATGAATTGGTTAACAAAGTTAATTAGAGCAGGTGAAAAAATTAAAACTGCTATCCGAGATAGAGCTACTAAAGAAGATATTGCAAAAAGTGATTGGACATCGTGTTGCAAGGGTCCAATTTTAAAAAAAGATTTAGAGGCTAATCTATGGGTCTGTGCGGACTGCAACCGACATCATAAAATAAAGCCACATCAACGCTTCGAATTACTTTTTGGGAAAGGTAACTACGAAACATTTAAAACACCTATACCTAAAGATGACCCTTTGAATTGGACGGATTCAAAACCTTATAAAGAAAGATTAAAAAGTGCTCGAAAGAAAACTGGATTAGATTGCAGTATGGTTGTAGCCTCAGGTTCAATTAATAATATTAAAATTACAGCTATTGCATCTGATTTTGATTTTATGGGAGCAAGTATAGGCGCAGCCGAAGGAGAAGCTTTTTTATATGCAGCTCAACATGCTATTGAAAATAAACAGCCTCTCCTAGTTGTTACTCAAGGTGGCGGGATGAAAATGCAAGAATCTTTAATTTCATTATCACAAATGACCCGTACAACACTTGCAATCAATGAGGTCAAAGCTGCAGGACTACCTTATATAGTTTTACTTTCGGACCCCACGGCGGGGGGAATCACGGCAAGCTATGCGATGCTAGGTGATATAAATTTGGCAGAGCCTGGATCGCTCATTGCGTTCGCCGGGGCGCGTGTGATAGCGGGAACTGTCAAGCAGGAATTACCAGAGGGGTTCCAACGATCGGAGTACGTCCAGAAAACTGGCTTTGTAGATTTAATTGTTAATCGTAAAGATACAGCTTCAACAATTGGAACGTTATTATCGATATTGTTAAAGAAAAATTCTGCTATAAGTTCTGAAGAAAATGAAACTTCAGAAGATACTCAGCAACTTTCAAAAGTTGCATCCTAAAGAAATCGATCTATCACTCGATCGTATAAAAAATCTTTGTGAAAAAAAATTAGGTAATCCACAGGATAAAATTAAAGTAATATCTGTATGTGGAACGAATGGTAAGGGCTCTACAATTGAGTCTCTATATGCGATTCTTAAAGAAGCAAATTTTAAATGTAATGTCTTCAAAAGTCCTCATATTCAAAAATTAAATGAAAGATATATTTTTAATAACAATGAGTTAAGTGATGACGAATTATCTGATTTGTTGGAAAAAGTTGAAAAAATAAATGATAATCAAAATATTACTGTGTTTGAGATGCTTACAGCTTGTTTCTTTTATAAAGCAGCTCAATATCCAGATAATATTAACTTAGTGGAAGCTGGTTTATTTCACCGTTTTGATGCCACTAATATTCTTAAAAATAATCTTGCAAGTATTGTAACATCGATAAGCAAGGACCATCTCGACTGGTTGCCAAAAGATAAGCAAACCCTTGAACAAATTGTATTTGAAAAAACATCAGCGCTACTTAATTCAAATATAATTGTTGCAAAGCAAAACAATATCGAAACTTTAGAATGTATTAAAAAAACTATAAAAAATAACTCTTCTAATAAGTTATTTTTTAATGAGGATTTTAGCTATTCAATTAAAGAAAATGGTTTCTTTTATTATGAAGATCAATTTGGTGGTTTAAAACTTCCATTGCCAAATGTCCTTGGTCAATTTCAATTAGAAAATATATCAACTGCTATAGCCACTTTAAGAACTCTAGATCTTAAAATTAAGGATGAACACATAAAAAAAGGTATTAAAAATATATCTAGCTTAGCTAGGCTTCAGGAAATTAAATCTGGTAAATTAAAAGAATTAGTTAAAAACAACAGATTTATAGTAGATGGAAGCCACAACGAAGGTGGTGCTAAAGCATTAAATGAATATCTTCAAAGCTTGGATTGTAACAAACATGTTATAATTGGAATGATGGCAAACAAGGAACATGAAAAATATATCAGTTACTTTAAAGATGTTTCTTCCATAACAACTATAGATTTAAAAACTCAGCCTAACTCTATTAGTGGAAAAGATTTGAAAGAAAAATTCAAAAGTATGACCAATGTTCAATATCAACCAGACATCAAGCAAGCGATTAAATCAATTGATTTAAAAGAAGGTGATCTTTTATTAGTTACAGGATCTTTGTATGGGGCTGCAGAAGTATTAAGTTTAAATTAAATATTTTTATCTAAAAATTCTTTCATATGGCTCTCAGGAACTCCACCAACTTTTCTATCTACTTCAACACCTTTTTTATAGATAATAACTGTTGGAACACCTCTAATGCCAGCAGCTGAACCTGTATTAATCCCACCATCTTCAACATCAGCATAATAAAAACCAGCTTTATCTTTATATTCATCAGATAATTTATCCATTACTGGTTTTAATACCTTGCATGGTCCACACCACTCGGCTGAAAATTGAATTACTGAAACATCTTCATTTTTAATTTTAGTATCAAAATCTTCGTCTTTAAAATTTGTAAGCATATATCCTTTCTATAAATTGCAGTCTTAAAGTCAACTAGGCAATTTCATATTTTTTTTCTATAGACATAATAAATTCATTTATTTCATCTAATTTTTTTAGCTCCTCTTCATCATCTCGATTTGATGCTTGATCTCTTAAGGTGTCAATTTCTTGGTAAGCCATTCCTATAGTTTGCCATTTTTCTCTATTTTTACTTAAAATTCTTCTGGCGATTTCACTTTTAATATTTTTATATAAATCTGGTGGCAAAATTTGTGGTGCTTCTTGATAGATAATTTTTTGACCAAACCAACTACATCTTTTATCTTGAAACTTATCCAACATTCTTAATTTATCTTCCCAAGAAGAGCTATGCCAAGTTTTAAATAATTGGGTGTCTTTATTGGGAATGAATTTTTCATATAAAGTTTCTTCAGGTAACAGATCTTCCTGGGTTTGAGTTTGAGCTTTTTCTTCAGCGGCCTCTCTATTAATGATTTGAATATTTTTACAAAAATTTTCACTATTTCTAACCATTTTTGCTCTTTTCTGGATTGTTTCTAAATCTAAGTCAGCATATGCCTTCTCTTTTAATGCAAACTTTTTATCTAAAACTACAGGAGCTTTGTTGGTTTTTATTACTCTAAGTGCTTTTGGACTAAATTTTTTTAAATAAACTTTAAGATCATTTACTGATAAATTTAATAATGGTTCGGGATCTCTTCTTAAATCAAATAAATATCCCCAAGATGCATATGATGGATGAAAACAATGATCTGGATGCAATGTAGAAACAAGATACATCATATTTTTTCCTTTAACATTTTCAAATATTGAATAAATCCCCTCAGTTTTTAAAATAGTTTCAACACTATTTTTTGTCGATGTGCTTAAAAAATTTTCCCAATTATCTTTGTGTTTATCTTTTATAATTCTGAGAATTTTTAAGCTTGTGAATGCATCATGATAAGCTGTGTGTTGTTGAGATGTATCAAATCCTTGTTGTCTAGCTAAACCCTCTAGAGCGAGACTTTCATTACCAGCTTCTGTTAATTCAGTCTTTAACGTTTCAGGATTTAAGGTTTGGGCCACCCTTGCAATATGTAAACCATCGTGTTCTTTATTAGGTGATGAGTGTGTAATATAAGGATATCTGTTCCCTTTAAAAAAATTAAAATGAAACATTCTCCTATCAAAATTTAAGTTACTCCAACCCATAAACAATGCTGGGCCAGCCTTGGAAAAAAAGTTTTCTACAGCTCCTAAAAAATCGTAATGCGAATAATTGCCTTTAGTAAGTAAATCAATACTTGTTGAATTAACTAATAAGGCTTTTGCACTTGGAACCTCACCCTCGGGCATTCTGCCACGAATATTAAGCTTACCAATTTCTTTTAAGTTTTTATCGACAACTACAGCACCCACTTCAATTATTGAGCCCCAAATTGTGCTATTTGTTGTTTCTGTATCGTAAATTACTATTTTATCCATAAAATCTTAAGTTAAATTATAAAGTTCATTAAATTTTTTTAATCTTCCTAAAAATAAGTTTTGATAAATAATCAAATCGTGACCTTGAATTTTAAACTCTTGGAACAAATTATCTACTGTGCAAACTAGAATTACACAAGATGTTATATTAGAGTTATAAACACTGTTGTGTGCTAATGCATAAGCAGCTGTTTGCAGAAGCCATGAGTCTATATATTCTGCCTTTTTAGGTTTGTTAGCTTGTTTAAAATCAATAATCGATTCCTTGCCATCAAAAATACCAACAGCATCACAAGTTCCAGAATAAGAGTTTTCTTTATACAAAGTGCATTCTACACCCCAAATTTCCTCAAATCTATTTTTCAATCCTTTTTCTATAATTTGTTTTGCCATGATTTTATATTTTTCATCATCATCAAAAAAACTCATATTTTCACGTCCTAAAAGATAGGACTCAAGATAAGCGTGCATCTTTGAACCTCTACTGCTTGCTGCTTTTGTAATTGCTTCAGCTTCTTTCTGGCCAGTTCTTTCTCTCCAATTAGCTAATGCTGCTTTATCTTCTTCTGACTTTGTTGCATCTAAAATTGAGGTGACGCTTGGTAATTTTTTTTCACCTATAAGGTATCTTCTTATACCATCCTCTGTCGATCTAATGGATTTAGGATAATCATACTTTTTATTCCACTGCATGAGATTTCTTATAGACGTTATTACAAAAAAAAAGAAATTAATTTTTAAGCTGCCTATTTCTTTCAACAAATTTTTCCACGTTTTCAGTTTGTACTGCTTTCTCAACCTGCTCGGGATCTTTAATGTTTTCTAAAGTTCTTGAAATTGATCTTGCATCCGTTCCAAATTTATCAACAACTCCCATAGCATCCTCTAATTTTTTTCTAAGAACTATAATGTTGTCAAAATGTTTAGAAAATCTTGTACTAATTGTTTTTAAATGATCATAAATCTCTGTGGCATTTTTTGAAATCTTGAGAGATTGAAATCCCATATGCAAAGATTGTAAGTATGCAGAAAGAGTATTGGGCCCACATATAACAACTTTATATTTTTTCATTAACTCTTGAGTTAATAATTCTTTTGTAGTTGGATCTTGATATTCCGTTAACTCTTTATACAAACTTTCTGTTGGTGCATATACAATTGCAAAATCAGTAGTTTTTGGTGGTGAAATATATTTTTCATTTACACTTTTAGCTTTTGCCTTAAATGCTGAGGCTAATTTTGCTCTTGCATCTGCAACAGCTTTTTTGTCTTCCGCGTCATGACCATCGGTAATTGCTTTAAATTTTTCTACTGGAAAATGACTATCTACTGGAACCAAAACATCTCCTTGAAGCTTAATAGCAAATTCTACATTCTCACTAGTATTATCTTTCATCTTCACATTAGTCATGAACTGCGATGAAGGTAAAAGGTCTTTTATTAAAGCCTCTAAAGAAAATTCTGCCAAAACTCCATATTTTTTCACTCCAGCAAAGATTTTCGTAATTCCCTCTTGGCTTTGATTTAGTAATTGAACTTGTTGGTTAAAGTTTCCAACCTTTTCATCTACTTTTGTTAAAGCTGCTGTCATATCTTTGGTGACACCTGTCGACAAGTTATTGAATGAAGTAGACATTGCACCAAGTGATGTATTGATTGTGGTATTTAAAGTATCTTTTAAACTTGAAATTTCTAATTTTAAATTAGCTATTTCTTCTGCTTCTTTATTTTGATTTTCATCTTTTGTTTTAGATTTTAAATTTAAGTACAGGATAGCTAAAGCGACTCCTAATAATAAAACCAAAATAATTAATAAAACTGTATCCATGATTCGTATGTTATACCTCCTTGATTATATTTAAAGTTTTTTTCAATTTACCTTTACGATTAGATTGTTTTTTAAAGTAACTTCTGCAAAAAATTCTCTCCCAGAATTACTTGTTAAATGAGGTCTATTGCTACCAACCAAAATGCCATTAGACTTATATTCCAGCCCAAAAATGCTAGTTTCTGTGTAATTAAGCTTTTTACCAATATTAGCTTTAAGCTCTTTTTTTGAACTATAATTAAAAATAAGCATTAATTGAGTAACCTTTTTGGAACCTTTCCCATCATAATTTCTTTCATATCAGAAAATTCCGACGCAACATGATTTTGAACTGTTTTTATAAAAGAGTTAATTGTTTTTTTATCAAAACCTAAATTTTTAAGAATATCTTTAGCCTCTTTTTCATTTTCAGTTGAAATATAATGCTCAGCTATAGATAAATACCTAAAGAAAACTTCTTTTTGATTTTCTGTTTTAAGTTCAGATAGTTTCAATTCCATTAAGTAACTTTTATCCATGATTTGGTAAATATCTTTAGGCAATGATTAGACGTTCCAGAGTGTTAAAAGTTTTATCGATATTCTTTCTTTTTAAAGTACACTCCCATACATCAATTACTTTCCAGCCTAATTTAATTAATTTACTTTTATTCAAAAAGTCTCTTTTCTTATTAAGCTCCAATCTTTCTATCCAATATTGAGTTTTAGTTTTTGGTACATTGCTATGAACACAGCCATGATAATGCCAATAGCAACCGTGAACATTTAAAATTGTTTTATGTTTATGAAGAACTATATCTGGTTTACCAGGAAGTTTTTTTACATGAATTCTAAATCTGTATCCGTTCTCATATAGTTTAGATCTTATTAATTTTTCTGGTTTAGTATTTTTAGATATAGTTTTTTTTTTCATTTATTAAGTATCATTTTTAATAATGACATCGTAAATAGTTTTAATTTCATTTAATTTTTTATCATTATTATAAAATTCCATAAAAATTTTTTCGTCTCCTTTTGAATAATGATCTAAGCCATCATCGTCATCAACTCTCGGATCAATAGAACAAAAATTTAAAATTTTTCTTCTAACACCCTCTTCACTTCTGAAATTACTCTGTGTTTCAATTTTTTTATTTTCATCTAAAGATTTAAGTAATAAACTTATTTTTTTAATTTCCTGTTTATTTTTAGAGAGCTTTATTGGATCATCAGACTCAAAATAGTGTTTTAAAACTACAATTTGTTCATTTCTTTTCCAAACCGGATTTTTTGATTTAGTATCTTGTTTGTTAGCAGCCTCTTTTTTAATACTATCAAATTCGTCACCAACAAGTTCCCTTAAAGTCTCCATATCAATTGACCATAAATCATAGAGTTTTGATAACTCTAAAATTTTTTTGTACAGTCTTGGGTATAATACACCTGCACGTCCCTGCTTTCTATGGTCAGTAGCATTTGCAAAAACTCTATTATTTTTTTTATCCCAATATAATTCCATACATAAATTTCCTACAACTGCATTTCTATAAAGTTCAGGTCTAGATGAATAAGTTTCACATTCGTTAGAATGAATATGTAAAGCTGATGGTAAAGCAAACTTAGAGTTTTCTCCGTTTATATTATAAAGCATCCATGGAGTTCTAATTAAATTTCTTCTCCCTTCTCTTGCCCTTGTAAATTGAAATCTTGCTATATCTCTTCCACCTTTTGCACTCAAAATTTTTCTCATATAAAAACAAGAAATCCAATTCCACATTTTTTCATTATTTTCTATTTCTGAATGCTTACAGTCAGATAGAGCATCATTTAAATATTTACCTAATTCATATCTGGTTTCAAAATCTTTTAGCTCAATACTTTTTGTACATGCAAGCTCCTCGGTGTAATTCCTGTTTCTGGCAAGATCGTCAAAACTTTTATAATCTGAATTGGTTACAATATCTTTTGAAATTACAGACTGTAATAAAATCTTATATTGTTCATTTCCTTTTGTGTTAAACTTTTTTATATTCATGATTTATTGGGGAACGTAATTTTATCCTCGATCTTAATATCGCTAGTAGGCATTATATTGAGTAAATTTTTATTTTTTTTAACATAATAATTTGAATATCTTCTTAGAGCTAAATCTATCCAATTAAATATATCATCATTTTCATCATCTTTTTTTGGGAAGGGTTCTTTGGTAAGCATCTTAAAATGTTTTACATAATCTTCTCTTACATCACATTCTAAAAAGGTATCAGCGTCAAAAATATATCTCATCAAAATTTCTCTAACACTTCCAGTAAAAATTATTCCCTTAAGATAATTGGATGATTTTAAATCTGATTTTAAACCCAATCCCTTTTTAAACATCACGATAGGAATTGAATTTGGTTTCATTCTTATTTCAAAAATAGATTCTATTTCTGCCTCACCAAATTGAATCAAATTTTTACTTCCAGCAGATCTAATTTTATCTTTAAAACTTATGACTTTTTTAATTTTTATTGTTGGATCAATTTGTTTTTGAACAATTTTTACTCGAAAGTATAATTCATCTTTTGATGCATAAGGCTCTAAAGTTTTTATATTTAATGGTTCTTTTACATTTCCATAATATACTGGTTTTCCAACATATCCATGAACGGTATATGGTTGAATAAAAATTTCACCATCACTAGGAAATTTATTTTCTTCAAATTTTATTTCTGGTTCAAAAAAAGTTTCACCATCTTCCTCAATTATATTAATTTTGACCTCAGGATTATCTCCACTTATAATAATTGAGTCTTTTCTATCAGTGTAGTTTAATATTTTTTTCATCTTTTTTATAAGTTTTCATATAGGCAAAAATTCTTAAATCACTTGCCTCACTTGTTTTTTTGATATCAAGAATATCTGCTAAAAATTCATATGAATAGTTTGGTCCAGTAATTGAAATGTCTATTTGATTTCCGGTTAACTCAACATCTGAAATGTCTCCCTCTTTTTTAGCTTCAATTTTATGTCTTAAATTATTAGATAAATCAAAATCAAGATCGTTGTTATGATATCTGAAACTTTTATCATCCATACCCTCTAAATCTTTAGCAACTGATATAAATATTTTTGAAGGAAATAGCTCGTCTAAATTTTCATCTTTTAACCATGCTTCATTTTTTTCAAGTTGCGTCTCAAGTCTTCTTTTTTCTTTTTTTGTAAAATTTTTTTCCTCTTTGTTATTTTCTAAAAATTCTTCAATTTTTTGTATTGTTTTTTTACATTGTTCTTTAAAGTCTAGATTATAAATTCTAAAACCACTTAAATTATTTTTTGTTATTTTTTTTATTTCGTAGCTTTTTGGATTGGAGAATAAATTATCAGGAATTGAAAATTCTGTATCTCTGCCAGTGCCACCTTTTTTAGATTTAGATTTACCTGTATCTGATCCACTCCCAAAATTAAAAAAATCATCTGCTGCATCACTATCTATTTTACCTTCCATTTCTTCAAACAAGTTTTTTAATCGTTCTGGAGCTTTTTTAATTAACAACTCCTGATTTCTATATTTACTGTAAAGTTTTTCAAATTCTTTACTATGATTAGAAAAAAACTTATGATTAGGAGTTTCTAATTTTCTAAACATCTTTGATGATGGTTTATCTTGGATATCAATTATTGCGTGGTAATCCTTACCTTCGAAATGTCTTATGCCAGATACTGACATGATACCTCTCAATGTATCTTGCTTTCCAAGTCCCATATCAGTTTTCTGAAGATAAACATCTACAAAAGATTTCTTAATATCGTCTATGTATTCCTTTCCCGTTTTTTTTCTCTCATGAATGTTTAAATTAATTCTAATTCCAATAGTTTCTTGTGAGTCTAATGATTTTATTATTTCAGTAATATCTTCCTCTTTAAAATTATCCTTTTTTATCTCTGATGGATTTTGCTCTTCAAATTTAGGAATATGAAAAAGTTTGTTTTTTTGTATTTCAGCACATCGATCTATAAAATCAAAAAAAGAACAATAGCTACTATATTCCGATGGAATGTATTTCTTTACAATATCTTTTATAGTGTCCCTAGAAATACATTCTTCCTCAACATAAACTTTAAATTGATTTAAATAAAAACCAACTCGGTATCTTTTAATAAAATTAAGAATAATATTTTTATTTGTTAAATCATCAATCGGGAAAGGAACAATCATTGATGTCCCTGGTTCATCTTTTTTTCTATCTAATTGAAAAATTTGTCTTATTATTTCAAGATCACGATCAGCACTTATTGGATGTGGAATTTTATTTTCTCCATACTCGATACCAAATCTTGCTATTGGATCTAAATATGGATTAGTTTCACTTTGTCCAAAATTAGCAAGTCCTGTGAAGAATGTATTATTATAATCTTTAAACTGTTGTTTTGTATAAACAAAAAAAGTATTTATTTTAGAGGAAAGACCAAAAGTAAGTCTTCCAATACCGACGCTGCCACCTTTATCATCTCCCTTATCCATTTTTGAACCAACATCCCAAATAAAAGCATAGTAATCATTTCTTGTTTGATCAGGCATCTTGATATTATGTGGAATAGGTCCACCTTTAATACCAGTCGTATTGAAATCTTCAAAAAGAAGAACTTCAATATCTTCATTTTTCTCAAAATAATTCTTTAAAAAATAAGCATCAGTAACTTGTTTACTGTCTAAAAACCATTCTTCAAATCGATCCGTAATTAAACTTTTAAATTTTCCTTTATTAATTTTTTTCCTTTTAATTTTGATAATTGGTATATTTTCTTGGTCAACTGGAGAAAGAGAATTATCCATTGAATTTTGTATTAGTTCATTTACTGCTCCATCTCTTGAATTTTGACCCCCCTCATCTGTTACAGATAGATTGTCATCATCTTTAAAGTGAAAATCAACCTCTAATTTTTGACTTGTTACATCTTGAGCTTGTTCTCTTCTAATCCATCTCATAATTTTTTAACTCTTTTTTTATTACTTCAATTTCATTTAAACATTTTTTTAAAATGAATCTGCTTTTTAAAACTTTTAAGAATTTTAATGTATTAGTTGGTAAATTTAGGATTTTGTTTAGTAAAAACAATATTCTATTATTTTTGTAAAATTCTGAGTCAGTTTTTTTTGTAAACTCAACACTTTGTAAGTATATTGTATATTCCCTTGCAAATTCTTGGACGTACTGCAATCTATCCTGTAAACAAGAATGAAAATAATCTTTCTTCAATCAAACTCCTATTTGTTTGTTTTTTAACACGTACAAGCTACACAGAAAGAAAGAAAGATGTAGCTTTGCACGCATTAAAATTTGCATAGTCAACTTGCTAATTGCAACTTTTGAATACAAACATAAGACAAAACCAGGATGCACTCTGGCGAGAGGTATTGTTTGTATTCTATCGATGTTGTTGCTCACCGTGTATGACAACCTCTTCTTTTTAACGTGCATCAATTCCATAATTCATTTTTTCTTAAAATACTGGTCGTAAAGACTTTCTGGTTTTCTTAAAGTTTCTATTTTTTTTGAACTTTTATTCCATTTATCAAAAACATACTCTTTGCTCCATTCCTTCAATTGACTTTCGATTATCTTTTTTGCTCCATCAGGAATCTCATAAACATTTCTATTTGATAAATTTCCTACTCCTCTTAAGGCGCTTTTAAGCAATCTCATTCTGAGATTAAAATAATACTCAAATTTTTCTGCAGCACTTAAATGACTAGTTCTTGTTTTTTTGGGTTTAACCATAATTTTTCCCTATAAAATATCCATTTGACATACTCACAGGTAATATATATATCTTCTGTGAGTATGTCAAGAGAGAATAAAAAAAAATTAGCAGAGTTATTTTGTGGTGCCGGAGGTTTTGCTGAAGGAGCAAAAAATGCTGGATTTGAGCATATTTGGGGCGTAGATAACCATGAAGACTCCTGCAAAACCTTTGAAAAAAATCAAAAGTGTGAAGCTTTTAATAAAAATATAGAAGATTTTTCAAGACTATCGAATTTAAAAAAAATAAAAAAAGATTTTGGAAAAATTGATGGTCTTCTATTTGGATTTCCCTGCAATGATTTTAGTTTAGTTGGCAAAAAAGAAAAAATGGAAGGTAAATTTGGAGGACTTTACAAGTATGCTTGCAAAGTTCTAAACTTTTTTGAGCCGGAATTTTTTGTTGCTGAAAATGTTACCTCTCTAAGTAAAAAACTTAAATTTAATTCATCAGAGCAAGTATTAGTCAAAGATGTTTTTGATAAAGAAAAACTCCAAAACCAAAATTATCAAAATTTTAAAAAAATAATGGGTGATTTAGCTAATTGCTCTAAACATGGATATAGAATATATGCAGATAACTATAAATTTGAGGAATATGGTGTTCCACAATCAAGACATAGGATAATACTTGTTGGTTTTAGAGAAGACTTTTTTAGAAAAAATAAAATCAACTTCGAAAAACCTGAAAAAAACAAAGGTCCTTTCAAAACATGTAAAGAAGCTTTAGAAGAAATTCCTGATGGAGTGGAACATACGGAAAAAACTAAACATGATGAGAGAGTTATAAGAAGACTAAAAAAAACAGCTGAAGGTAAAAATGTATGGGATTTAGGTGATGATGAAGACGGTCTTCCTGGAGTTAAAAAGGCAAGAATGAGCCATATCTATAAAAGGTTAGACAGCTCAAAACCTGCCTACACTATAACTGGAAGTGGAGGTGGTGGGACACATGTATACCATTATAAAGAAAATAGAGCTTTGACAAATAGAGAACGAGCAACTTTACAAACATTTCCATTCACCTACAATTTTGTAGGGGGAAAAGAATCTATTAGAAGACAAATTGGAATGGCTGTACCTGTATTAGGAGCTGAAAAAATAATGAAAGCAGTCAAAATGGCCCTAAAAAAAAATAAAAAACAAATCTCACATCATCATGACTGGATGATAAAAGCAAAAGGTAAAGATTTATACTTCACAGGAAAAGAAGAATTAGGACCACAAATGAAATTTAATTTTAATGATTAAAATTTATGGTTAAAAATTTTAATAGAAATCCAAAGGGCTCTAATCAATGGATTACTAGAAGTGACGAGGAAATTCAAAAAATAATTAACCAACATCCAACCTGGACTAAAAAAGATTTTAGAGGAGAAGGAAAAAATAACAAAACCAAAATATTAACAAGGTCAGAAACTGAAAGACAAGGTTTGGTATTCAAAAATATTGGTAATCAAAAAAAATATAAAAATGGTAAATTGCAATGCTCAATTTGTAAAAAATTTAAATCATTGGATGTTTTTCCAAATGATAAATATGGCTCGACTAATAAAAAAAGAAGTAATTGTTCTGAATGCGATACAATAAGAAGTAAAGAGTACTATTGGCGAAATAAATATTGAATACTTTGATCAATTGATTAGAATTTTTTATGGACTTAATTTTTATACTTAAAATTTTTGTAATATTTTTACTGATTATTGGATGCTACGCTGTATTAAGAAACTTGGATATTATTAAGATTATTCTTATTTATTGGAAAGACTTAATTTTTAGAAAGTAATTTCAGTATTTTCTTTACACCTTTTTTCTTAATTGATTTCTTAGAATAAAATAAACAAGCAGAAGAGCTCAAAATTGTATCAATAACTTTTAGATTGTTTTGTCTTAAAGTTTCTCCTGTTGAACTCAAATCTACGATTAAGTCTGCCGTTCCTAATTTATTTGCCCCTTCGGTAGCTCCTAATGAAGTAATTAATTCATATTGAGTGATCCCTTTAGAATTAAACCATCCATGAGCAAGGTTTTTAAATTTAGTTGCACAACGCATAAGTCTCTTCTTTTTTTGATAAAACTCGTACGAGATATCTTCAAGATCTGTAGGATTTACACAGTCAAGCCACATATTATCGACAGCAACTACTAAATCAGATTTTCCCCAATTATATTCTTTTGCAAGTGCAATATTTGATTGAATGCTTTGTTCACTTTCACGCCATAAATCTTTTCCACTTATACCAATATCTCCAATTCCTTTACCTAACGCTTCGATAATTTCAGTAGCATTCATATAAAGTACACGAATATTTGGATAACCTTTAACAGAACCAATCAATGATCGTTCGCTTTCTTGAATTATTTTCAATTTATTTTTTTTAAAAACTTGTTCAGCCTCAGCTTTCATTCGGCCTTTAGATAAAGTTAAAATATTAATTATCTCTTTGTTCATAAAATACTTCTATTAATTGCCGCCCCAACTGCATTTAAGTCTTTCTTGTTACCAAGATCTTTTATCAAATTATCAAATCTTCCTCCTGATAAAAAAACTTCTTTTTTACCATTTGTCTTTATCTCTATGTTAAAAGTCATCCCCGTATAATAACTAACCGTTCGATTAATATTCGTATTAAAAATTACTTTTATATTTTTAATATTATTTTTTTTTATTGGAAAATAATCTGAACTGATAAAAATATTCAAATTGTTAATTTTAAAGAAATCATTTAAAACTTTAGGTGCTTTTTCAATTGGACAAGAAATTTTCAAATAATCTTTAATTATTTTAACACTGTTTTTATTAGAAAGATTTCTTGGATCTCGGTAATTTTTTAAATCAAATCTCTCTAAAATTTCTTGTAAAGATCTCCCAGAATACATCTTCGATGGATCTTTTTTTCTTAATCGTTCAGCCTTTGCTTTATCTTGCTCAACAATTTTAGGATTAATGTCTTTATTATCAGACAATTTCTTTAACAATTGATCAAAGTATACTTCTCTTGAGTAGTGTCTTTTGATTTTTTCTCTCCATCTAATTGGTAAAGAAGTTAATTTATTAACAAGTAAATGAAATATTTCAATATTACTTAAATTAAGTTCACATTTCTTAAAATTTGATTTTTTAAATATATCGATTGAAGTTTTAATAATCTCAAGGTCGTCTTTAGCTTTAGTATTAGACCCAAAAATTTCAAAACCTGTTTGTTTAATAATTGGTGATTTATTATTTTTATTCTGTTTTCGGTAAGCTTCACCACTATAAGACCATTTAGTTTTTTTTTGATCTTTTGTTCCAATAAACTTTATAACACTGGATAGAGTTAAATCAGGACGTAAGCTCCACTCTACGTTTCTTTGATCGTAGAAAGAAAATAAATATTGCCTAAAATTTCCTCCGGATCTTTTGAGGATATGCTTAGACTCTATAATATTATCAAGTTCAATATTCTTAAAACCACTTGATTTAAGAATATTAGATAAATTTTCTGACTTCATCGATTAACTTTTCTTTGGGAATTGTTAGATTATTTTGACCCTTTACACCCTTAAGATTTTTGATGGTAATAGTGTTATCTTTAAACTCATTTTCTCCACAAATAATCGCAACATTTAAATCACGCTTATTGGCAAGATCAAGCTGCTTACTTAAATTTTTTTTTGTATCTAAAAAAATTTCAGCATTGATATTATTATCTCTTAATAGATCTAAAATTTCATAATAATTTTTAAGATATTTTTCATCCATTACACAAACTAAAACTGGTTTTTGACTATCTACTTTTATTTGATCTAATTGCATCAAAGCAAACAACAATCGATCCACTCCAAAACTAATTCCTGTACCAGGAATATCCACTCCTTTAAATCTCGAAATTAACTTGGCGTATGACCCCCCTGAGCAGCAACTGCCTACTGAAACTTCTTTACCTTTATTATTTGTAACTTTAAAATTTAGATTTGTTTCAACAATAAAAGAATCATAGTACGAGAGACCTCTCACTATACAGAAATTGCTCTTAACTTGGTCTTTGTTTTTTCCATAACTAAGTATTTTATATAATTCCTCTAATTCACTAATGCCCTCTTGAGATAATGGATTTTTTAATGTTTCTTTTAATTCTTTTAAATCTTTAATTTTTAAAAAATTTAGTATTTCAGAAGCTTGTTTATCGTTTAAATCTGCACCTTTAGTGATTGCACCGCTTATATCTTTTCTTTCTTTTTTAAGCAGATCTTCAACACCTTTTAAACCAAAACCTGGTTTGTCTAATTTATCAATTGCTCTAATTACTTTAATTTGCTTTTCTTCTGATATTTTTAAATCATCAATTAATCCTTGAACTATTTTTCTGTTACTGATGTTAATTGTAAATTGATCTTTTTTTAGACCACAATCTAACAAAGTAGTTGATATTAAATTACAAAGCTCAGCATTTGCTTGGGCAGGATTAACATTTCCAACGATATCAAAATCTGCTTGCATAAATTCTCTGTACCTTCCATTACCAGCCTTTTCATTTCTAAAGACATTTTGAATAGCATACCTTTTAAAGATTGATGGAAGCTCTTGATTATTTTGCGCAACAAATCTAGCTAGTGGACTTGAAAGATCATACCTAAGGGTAATACTTTTTTCTCCGTCCTGAAATGAGAATACATCAGACATAGGATTAGAGTCATCTTCTGCCAAAAAAGATCCTATATTTTCACTTATCTCAAACGAAGGGGTTTCTAAAGCTTCAGCTCCAAATTTAATAAAATTATTCTCAATAGCTTTTAAAAGCTTTTTTTTGAGAAGAAGTTTTTTATCCCAACGATCTTCAAATCCTGAAGGTAATCCAGGAACTAATTTTTTTTCTTGTTTCATTTTTTGGTACCTTGGATAGGTTACGCTCCTATGACTTCGGATCCACAAACCGACGTGATACTATTTCACCACCAAGGCATATCCTTTTTTGTTTTATCTTATTTTTTGTGGATTTAAAATTATAATATAAATAAATAGCCTACTGGCTATGGAAACAGTTTATGTGAGTACTTCTAAAAGTCTTTCTGTATGTAATATTTATATTCATGGACTGTCTTTTAGACAAAAAAAATTAATATTCAAGCTCTAAATAGAAAAAGGACGTTTATCTATTTTATAGATAACACGCCCTCTTAAATAATTTCTAAATTAGCTTATCTTTTTAATATTGATTGCTGCAGGCCCTTTTCCAGAGTCTTCACTTAATTGAAATTCAATTTTATCTCCCTCATTAAGGAATCTTAACCCAGCTGCTTTTATCGCCGATGCATGAATAAACACATCCTTTTGTCCATCTTCCCTTTCAACAAATCCAAAACCTTTACGGCCATTGTACCATTTAGTAGTACCTTTCAATATTTCACTCATCTTATTTCTTAGTCCTTTTGTTATTTATTATCTCCTGAAGGTAATTTCTTTTAAGATTATTTCAAGATGAAACTTTTTGGTGGTGGCCGAAACGGGATTTGAACCTGTGACACACGCCTTTTCAGGGCGCTGCTCTACCGGGCTGAGCTATTCGGCCATTTATTACCCCCTAAAGATAATTCTTCCTTTAGTAAGATCATAGGGAGTCATTTCTACTGTAACATTATCTCCAATTTAAAAAGTGACTAACCCCCAACTCATAGAGTTGGGGGTTAGCCCCCTTGTAAAACTCGAATTCTGTTTTTTCTCAGCTTGCCTGCTGTATGAGCAGTAACTGTATGCCCATTTTCTAATTTTACTCTAAACATAGCGTTCGGCAGTAAATCAATTACTGTCCCTTTAAATTCTAATAAATCTTGTTTTGACAAACTATTTTCTCCTAATTCTTTTTACTACAGATTGAGCATGTCCAACTAATCCTTCGTAATTTGCAAGTGTTATAACTGATGGTCCAAGACTTTCAATACCCTTTTTTGATAAGTTTATGTATGAAATCCTTTTATAAAATTCATTTACACTTATACCGCTTGAGTATTTTGCAGAACCATTTGTTGGCAACACATGGTTTGATCCAACATTATAATCAGTCATTGCCATCACCGCATATTTTCCTAAACATATTGATCCTGAATTTTTTATTTTTGGAACTAACGATTTATAATTTTTAATATTTAATTCTAAATGTTCTGGTGCAATTTTATTTACAACACTAATTATTTTAGCGTCTGAAGAAATATGCATAAGAATTCCATTATTAATTAAACTTCTTCTTGCAACAGAAGCTCTTGGAATTTCTTTTAGTTGTTTAGTAATTTCAATTTTTACTTTATTTAGCAAATCTTTATCTTTTGAAATCAAAATACATTGTGCAAGAATATCATGTTCAGCTTGTCCAATTAAATCACTTGCAACCCACTCAGGATTTGAGAATTTGTCACAAACGACAGTCACTTCTGAAGGACCTGCGGTCATACCTTCAATTCCAACAACACCAAAAACTTCTTTTTTTGCAGCCGCAACATAGGCGTTTCCTGGACCAACTATTTTATTTACTTTTTTAATTTTTTTAGTCCCATAGGATACTGCTGCAATAGCAGAAGGGCCTCCGATAGAATAAATTTCTTTTATTTTGCATTTTTTTGCAGCGTATAATACGGCTGGATTTTGTTTTCCTTTATAGCCTGGATTAATCATAACTATTCTCTTAACGCCTGCAACAATTGCTGGAATAGCATTCATCAATACACTTGATGGGTATGAAGCAGTAGAACCAGGAACATAAATTGCAACAGACTCTAAAGGCACATATTTATATTCAAGTTTGTTTTTTAATTTATCTGTATAAAAAATATTTTTAAATTTTTGAAGTGAATGAAATTTATAAATTCTATTATAAGCCGTATCGATTGCTTTCTTTACTTTTTTATCAAGTGAATTTATAGATTTTTTTATTTGTTTTGTGCTTGGGATAATTATGTTGTTTTGATTAAATCTTTTCTCGTATTTTAATAATGCTTTATCTCCATTTTTTTTAACATCTTTAATTATATTTGTTACAGAAACAGAGTTTGATTGAATTTTTTTTTTTCTCTGTAAAAGCAAATTCTCTAATAATTTATCAAAATTTTTACTTTTATTATTTAGTATCTTCATAACTATTTAATTTCACTTTGATCCTCTAATCTTGCTTCAATAGTTTCTGTAGTTAAAGCAATATGAGCATTATTATTAAAAATAAGATTTATTTCATAAACATCATTATTTTTCAAATAATCTATACCGATTAGTTCTAAAACTGTTTCTTGATTTGATTGATCAATGTTCTTTGATCTTACTTTGTCAACAAAATCAAACCTACAAATGCTATTGATTTTTTTATCTTCCTGATCACTTTCAACCTTGGTTCTTTCAATTGATAATAAAAAAACCTTATTGAATGCAAGATATTTTATATCTGCAATTTTAACCTTAGCCCCTGAACTACAAGCTGAAATCATTTGTAAACCTTCTTGGTCGCTTGCTATTATTTTTGCTAAATATTTATTCACTATTTTAATCTTTTAATTTTAACACCTATTTTTTTTAATTTATTTTCTATTTTTTCATAACCTCTATCTAAGTGATAAATTCTATTAATATATGATTTACCACTAGAAACTACAGCTGCTAGAACCAAAGCAACAGAAGCTCTTAAATCACTAGACATTAATTCGGCACCAATGAATTTAGTATTTCCTTCTATTGTCGCAGTATTATTTTTAATATTTATTTTTGCTCCTAATCTTTGCAATTCTGCAACATGCATAAATCTATTTTCAAAAATACTTTCAGTTATTGAACTTTTGCCAACTGCTTTGCACATTAAAACCATTAATTGTGCTTGAAGATCTGTAGGAATACCAGGAAACTCTTTAGTTTTAATACTTTTTATTGATTTTATTTTTTCAGGTCCTTTAATTAAGATTTTATTTTCACTAGTTTTAATTTTAGCACCAACTTTTTTTAGTAATTTTATTTCTGTACCAATAATTTTAGGATTTAAATTATTTATTTGTAAATTACCTTTTGCAAGTGTAGCAGCTACACAAAATGTGCCTGCTTCTATTCTATCGGCCATTACAGAATATTCAGTTTCATGTAAAGAATTTACACCTATGATTTTACAAACTCTTCCTTTCCATTTTATTTTCGCTCCAGCTTTATTTAAAAAATTTGTAAGATCTTTAATCTCAGGTTCTATTGCACAATTTTTTAAAACTGTTTTTCCTTTTGCTAAACATGCTGCTATTATAGAATTTTCAGTTGCCCCAACACTTATCTTTGGAAAATTTATAGTCGTTCCACTAAGTTTTCCTTTTGATTTTGCAAGAATATATCCATCTTTTAACTCATATTTCATACCAAGTTTTTTTAATGCAGCTAAATGATAATTAACTGGTCTAGCACCAATTAAACATCCGCCAGGTAAAGAGATTTTAGATTTATTATATTTTGAAATAAGTGGACCTAAAACTAAAATAGAACCACGCATTGTTTTGACTAAAGAATAACTAGCAAAAGTTTTCATATTTTTTTTATTTATAATTTTTGCTGTTTTTTTATCTCTTGATAAAATTATTTTAGAACCAAGAGACTTTAATAAATTTAACATTGTATTTATGTCTCTAACTCTTGGTAAATTTTTGATAACCACAGGTTTATCAAATAATAATGTTGCAGCTAATATCGGTAGGGATGCATTTTTCGAACCTGAAATTGAAACATTGCCCTTAATTTTACAAGGGCCATTAATCAGAAATTTATCCATAAATTACTTTTTAATCTTAGCAACTTGAATTGTAGTTTGACCCTGATATTTACCGTTCTTTGATTTATAAGTTGTTTCTGGCTGAGTATCTGATTTGAAAAATAAAAATTGTGCTATTCCCTCGTTTGAATAAATTTTTGCAGGATTAGGTGTTGTATTGCTTAGCTCAATTACAATATTGCCCTCAAATTCATTTTCAATTGGAGTAACATTGCAAATAATTCCTGTCCTTGCATAAGTGCTTTTTCCAACACAAATACATAAAACGTCTTTTGGTATTCTAAAATACTCTACTGTTTTAGCTAATACGAATGAATTTGGTGGTATAATACAGTGTGGTCCTTTTCGTTCTATAAAGTTATCATCAGAAAAATTCTTTGGATCAACCAAAGAACTATTTACATTAGTAAATATTCTATATTCATCAGAGATTCTTACATCATATCCCATACTACTTAATCCATAAGAAATTTTACCCTCAGAAACTTGATGATCCAAAAATGGCTCTATCATATTGTGCTCTTTGCACATTTTTTTAATCCAAGAATCAGGTTGAATTGACATTATTTATTTTTCTTTTTATTTTTTTTTTGGAAAATTTTTCTTTTCTTCAAATTTTTTCTAAGCGCCAGGCTTAAACGCTCATTTTTTTCTTTTGAACTCATTCTTTGTTTGGGTTAGTAAGGAAATCTAAAGAAATTGGTTTATTGGGATCTAGTGCAGGTGCTTTTTCCTCTTCTTTTTTTGGGCCTTCTTTAGCTAAACGTTTAGCTTTTTTTTCAGCAAGCTTTCTCTCTCTTTTAGCTTGCTTTTCCATAAGCTTATTACCTTTAGTTGATTTATAGTCGTAATGAATTCCCATAACATTTCCCTAAAATAGATATAAATCATATTCATCAAAAAATTAAGGCAATAATTTGAAAAAAATGCTTTATTATCAATAAAATACAATTTGTCTCTAAGCTCCTGTAGTTAAATGGTATAACAAGTCATTGGTAATGACTAGTTCCCTGGTCAGTACAGGGTGGGAGCACCACTAATTTCTATAAAAAAACTTTCTCAAAAATATCGTAATCACAATTAAAATAAAGAAAGCTGTAATAGGAACATATATATTAGGTGAAAATATTATATCAGTTATTCCTGGTACTTCAGCATTTTGGTCTATAATTTTTTCTAAACCACTCCCAATAGAAACTGCTAAAAAAATTTGTGGAATTATTCCAATCAATGTAGCAAAGAAAAAATTTATAACCTTAACATTAAATAGAGTTGGTAAGAGACAGCTCAGCTGCCAAGGTATACCACCTATAAAACGGTAAATTAATAAATAAATAAATTCGGATTGTTTAAATTTTATTTCTAAGTTTTGAAACTTATTTAAAAACTTTTCTCTAATAAGCTGTTTTAAAAAATAGTTTCCAAAAATATACAAAAAAGTAGCACCGATACTCAAGCCTAAAACAACAACAAGTGTACCTATCCATTTTCCAAATATAAAACCACCCATTAAAGCAACTGGAGATCCAAATCCTAAAAAGGGGAAAACCCAAAGAATAGTTAATCCTAAAAAAATAATAAAAATTAAAAATAAGTTAGATTTTTTAAGTTCAAAAAAATAAGATTGGTTATCTCTTAGAAAATCATAGGATGTGATTTCCGAGAGACTAAATTTTGAAAAAAATAAATACAAAAATAAGCAAACAATTAATAAATAAGACAAACCAATAAATAATTTAATTTTTTTTGTATTTTCCATGATTCTTCTTATTTTAATGCTTAATCTTCTATTTGCTATTTTAATTATTACTAATATAAAGGGGCAAAAATTATAAAAAACTATATCAAATCTAATTATGAAAAGAACTTATCAACCCTCAAATAAAAAAAGAGCTCGAAAACACGGCTTTCGTTCAAAAATGAAAACTAAAGGTGGTAAAAAGCTTTTGGCTAGAAGAAGAGCAAGAGGAAGAAAATCACTAACTGTTTCTGTATAAAATAATGAAAAGCAAAATACTTGCTCTTTCAAAAAACGAAGAATTTAAAAATTTACTTAAACAAAAAAAGATTACCAATAAATACGTAAGTATTTTTTTTGGAAAATTACTAAATAAAGATAAAAAAAGACTAAATATCAGTTTTGTGACTAAAAAAAAAATTGGTAATGCAGTAAAGAGAAATAAAATTAAAAGAAGATTAAGAAACATCATGAATGAAGCTGTTAAAAAAATAGAGATAAACTTTGATTATTCATTTCTTGTTATAGCTAAGTCTTCTATGCTAAATAATGAATACAAAATTATAAAAGAAACTCTTTTTCAGGATTTTGCAAAAATAAAATAATGAATATATTTACTTTAATTTTAATTAAATTTATCAAAGCCTATAAATATTTGATCAGTCCATTATTGGGTCATTCTTGTAGATATTTACCCACATGTTCTGAATACAGCATAGATGCTTTAAAAGAATACGGTTTTTTTAAAGGTTTATTAATTAGCATAAAAAGAATTTTATCCTGCCATCCAATAAAATTTTTAGGAGGTGGAGAAGGGTTTGATCCAGTTAAAAAAGAAATGAAGGATAATAAATAATGGAAACTAGAAATATAATCGCTGCAATAAGTTTATCAGCTGCTGTAATTATATTATACTCGCTATTTTTTGCACCACCTCCTGTAACGAAAGAAAATTTAACCGAAAAAACTAAGACTGAACAGAATTCAGATGCGCCTAGTCTTGATCAAAAAGAAAATGTAACCGAAATTTCACGAGAAGAAGCGTTACAACAAAGTGAAAGAATTCAATTTGAAAACCAAAGTATTGTTGGATCTGTTTCGTTAAAAGGAGCCGCAATAGACGATCTAACTTTCAAAGAATATAATGTTAGTTTAGAAAGCGATGAAAAAGTAAAATTTCTTGCACCACGAAGCTCTAAAGAAGGCTATATAATTGAAAGTGGTTTTATAACTACTGATAAAAATATTGATATTCCAAATGCAGATTCAATTTGGTCAGTTTCTGGAAATAAAAAATTAACTGATCAATCTCCTATAAAACTAAGTTGGACTAATGATCAAGGCATCACTTTTGAAAAAGAAATTGCATTAGATGATAAGTTTTTATTCACAATAAAACAAAGAGTTATAAATTCTACTGATAAAAACTATGACTTCTATTCTTATGGACAAATTATAAGAAATCAAATCCCAGAAGGTTTAACCGATTTTTACATTCTTCATGAAGGCCCTATTGCTACATTGGACGAAGAATTAATTGAGGAAGATTATGACGATATTGAAGAGAAAAAATTCTCAAGAACTGCCCAAAAAGGATGGTTAGGTCTAGGAGATAAATATTACATATCAACTCTAATTCCACCAAGAGAAAAAGAATTTAAAACTACGATGGATTACAAAAACAAGTACAGAATAAACTTTGTTACAACTGAACCATTAGAGTTAACTGGAAACTCTTCTATAGAAGAAAACTTACAAGTAATAGTAGCTGCAAAAAGAGTTGATGTAATTGATGGGTACGCAGAATCATTAAAAATTGATAAATTTGATCTTACGATTGATTGGGGATTCTTATACTTTTTAACACGTCCTTTGTTTACTGCTTTAGAATATTTCTTTAAAATATTTGGTAATTATGGATTAGCAATTATTGCTGTTACAGTTTGTATTCGTGTAGCATTTTTTCCACTTGCTAATTTTTCATTCAGAAGCATGGCTAAAATGAAAGCTCTTCAGCCTGAGATGGCAAGACTTAAGGAAGTACACAAAGATGACAAGATGAAATTGCAACAAGCAATGATGGCTCTTTACAAGAAGGAAAAAGTAAATCCCATGTCTGGATGTTTGCCAATTCTGATTCAAATACCTGTATTTTTTGCTTTGTATAAAGTTTTATTTGTAACGATAGAAATGCGTCATATGCCTTTTTATGGGTGGATCCAAGATTTAAGTGCTAAGGATCCTACTTCTATATTTAATTTATTTGGATTGTTTCCTTATGACGTGCCTTCTTTCCTTGTAATTGGAGCATGGCCAGTTGCAATGGGGGTATCAATGTGGGTACAACAAAAGTTAAATCCCGCTCCAACAGATCCAATGCAAGCAAAAATATTTATGTTCTTCCCTTTATTTTTAACAGTAATTCTTGCACCATTCCCGAGTGGGCTAGTAATTTATTGGACAGTTAATAACATTTTAACAATGGCCCAGCAGGTTGTAATAATGAAACGTACAACAGTTAAAACTGTAACCTAATTAAAAAATAATAAATGGACCTTGAAAAGATATTACCTAAAGATGGGCCACCAATTAATGAAGTAACTAAATATATTGAAAAATATAAAAATGATTTAATAGTAATTAAATACGGTGGAAATGTTTTAATTGATAGAAACGTATTTAATAATTTTATAACTGATCTTAGTGTTTTAAATAAATTAGGCCTTGCAACTGTGGTAATTCATGGTGGTGGACCTAGGATTAAAAGAGAGCTAGAAAAATCAAATATTCAATCAAAATTTATAAGAGGACTAAGAGTAACTGACAAAAATATAATTGATATTGTTGAATCTGTTTTGATTGATTTTAATAATGACATAGTTAATTCTTTAAAAGACAAAGACACAGGGGCAATCTCTATTCACACAAAAAATAATAATGTTATAAAAACTATACCAGAAGCAGAAGAGCTAGGATTTGTAGGAATACCAAATGAGATTAATAATGAACAAATATTAAATATAATTAATCAAAATAAAATTCCTATAATTTCTCCGTTAGGATTAGGTAAAGAAAACCAAACATATAATATTAATGGAGATACAGCTGCGATGGCTATAGCAAAATCTTTAAAATCTAGAAGACTATTGTTAATGACGAATGTTGATGGTGTTTTAGATAAAAATAAGAAATTAATAGAGGAAATTTCTTCATCTGAGGTTCTTAAAATGATTAAAGATGAAATAATTACAGAAGGTATGATACCTAAAATAAACGCATGCTTAGACGCCGTAAATAATGGTGTAACAGCAGTTGGTATAATCAATGGCACAAAGCCACATTCGTGTTTATGGGAAATATTCTCTGACAAGGGCTCTGGGACCCTAATAAGACAATGAAAGAATTAAAGAATATCAAAAACATATTATTTGATTGTGATGGGGTACTCTATAGTGATCTTGAAGGAGTATTTGGTCAGGTAAGTAAAAAAATGACTCAATATATTTCGAATAAATTAAATGTAGATTTAAAAGAGGCAAAAGAATTACAAACAAATTATTTTCATAAATATAACACTAGCCTTAATGGTTTAATGATACATCACGATATACCTCCAAGAGAATTTTTAGACTATGTGCATGATATTAATTTAGATTTTTTAGAAAAAGATACTGGTTTAAGGAATGAGCTTGAAAATATTAATCTGAACAAATTTGTCTTTACAAATGGCAGTAAAGAACATGTTAAAAATATTACTACTCACTTAGGAATTGATGATCAATTTGACGGTGTATTTGACATTGTTGATGCTGAGTACAGCCCAAAACCTGAGGCAAAAGCATTTGATCTGATGGTCAAAAAATTTCAAATTGATCCAACTGAGACACTTTACATTGAAGACATCGCAAAAAACTTATCTATTGGAAAAGAAAGAGGAGCAAAAACAGTTTGGTTAATCAATGACGAATACTGGGGCAAAAAAGAGTCTGAACAAGAATACATTGATTACAAAATAGAAAATCTTTCTTTATTTTTAAAAGAAATAAGGTTATTAAAAAACTCATAAAATTATGAGTATAGAAAAAATTATAAATGAAGCTTGGGAAAATAAAGACCAAGTAGGCCAAAATTCAGATAAATCTTTAAAAGATGCTGTAAATCAAATTATTGATGATTTAGACAGTGGAAAAGCAAGAGTAGCTGAAAAGATCAATGGTGAATGGGTTACTCATCAACATCTGAAAAAAGCTATCATGTTAAGTTTTAGAATGTATCCAATGGAAAATTTAAATGGACCATACAGTAGCTGGTATGACAAAGCTCATTTACTTAAAGGAAAAACAGCTGGATGGACAAAAGAAGATCATGAAAAAGCTGGTTTTAGAATGGTACCTAATTCGCCAGTAAGAAAAGGATCATTTGTAGGAAAGAATGCCGTTTTGATGCCGTGTTATGTAAATATTGGTGCATATATTGATGAAGGGACGATGATGGACACGTTTAGTCGTGCTGGAAGCTGTTGTCAAATTGGAAAAAATTGTCATATCTCTGCAGGTTCTGGAATTGGGGGCGTCTTGGAACCCGCTCAAGCATTACCAACAATTATTGAGGATAATGTTTTTGTTGGGGCGATGTCTGAGGTTGTTGAAGGTGTGATAGTTGGAGAAGGCTCTGTATTAAGTATGGGTATGCTAATTACTCAAAGTACTAAAATAGTAACACGTTCAACAGGAGAGATTACTTATGGGAAAATTCCTCCATACTCAGTTGTTGTACCAGGTTCTTTACCAGATAAAAACAATCCATCTGCACCATCTTTAAGCTGTGCAGTGATTATTAAACAAGTTGATGAAAAAACGAGATCTAAAACATCAGTTAACGATCTTTTAAGAGATTAAAATGCCAACAATAAATGAATTACAATTAGCTAAAGAGCTAATTAGGTTTCCATCTGTTACAAAAACTGATGCCGGTGTTATTAAATTTTTAGAAAAAAAATTAAAAAAAATTGGCTTTAAAACTAAAATTCTCGAGTTTAAAGATAAAAATAGTTATCCAGTAAAAAATCTTTACGCAAGACTTGGTACCTCAAGTCCAAATTTTTGTTATGCAGGTCATTTGGATGTAGTGCCACCTGGTAATTTGAATGATTGGACTGTTAATCCATTTAAACCTGCTGTTAAGAAAGGATACCTAATTGGCAGAGGTGCAAATGATATGAAAAGCTCAATAGCTGCATTTGTTACTGCGGTAAGTAATTTTTCTAAGGAAAACAAAAAATTTGGTGGATCCATCAGCCTTTTAATTACTGGGGATGAGGAAGGAATTGCAATTAATGGGACGAAAAAAGTTGTTGAATATTTGAGGAAAAGAAAAGAAAAAATAGATTTTTGCTTAGTAGGAGAACCTACGAATCCAAATAAATTAGGAGAAATGATTAAAATTGGTCGTAGAGGTAGTATGACTGGAAAATTGACTGTCATTGGTATTCAAGGTCATGTAGCTTACCCTAATAGAGCAAACAATCCATCAACAGCTTTGGTTCGAATACTAAAAGAGTTAAAAGAAGTTAAATTTGATAAAGGAACAAAAGATTTTCAACCTACAAATTTAGAAATAACAAAAATTAATATTGATAATTCAGCTGATAATGTAATTCCAGGATTAGCTAGCGCATCCTTTAATATTAGATTTAATAACAAACACACATCTTACAAATTAAAGAATAAAATTAACAAAATAATAAAACAAATTTGTAATAAAAATAAATCAAAATATAAAATTGAATATAGTGTTTCTGGTGAGGCCTTTTTAACTAAGCCTAACAAAACCACATTTATGATACAAAATACAATTAAGAAAATTACTAAAATTAAACCAAAACTATCTACAACTGGTGGTACATCTGATGCTAGATTCATAAGAAAAATAGCTCCATGTTTAGAATTTGGGTTAGTAGGAAAAACTATGCATAAGGTAGGAGAATGTGTGTCCTTATCTGATTTAAAAAGATTAACTTTAATTTATACTAAAATCTTAGATAATTACTTTAAGTGAAAACTGGCTTAATTACATCAGATACATCTCAAAATCATGATACAGGTCCTGGGCATCCAGAACAAATAGCGAGAGTATCAGTCATAGTAGAAAATTTTAAAAAACTTAATAATAAAAATCTTATATGGAAGAAACCATCAAAAGTTTCAGATGATATTCTATTAACCACACATGAAACAAATTACTTAAATTTAGTAAAAAGTTCTTTCCCAAAAAAAGGTTTCTCTTCACTTGATGGTGATACAATCATTTCACCTGGAAGCAAAGACGCAACCTTCGATGCAGTTGGATCAATAATTGCTGCAATTGATGGGGTGGAAAAAAAAGAATTTAAAAATGCATTCTGTAGTGTTAGACCTCCTGGACATCATAGTTCACAAAATAAGGCTGCTGGTTTTTGTATTTTAAATTCAGTAAGTATTGGTGCAAATTATTTGTTGAAAAAATATAAATATAAGAAAGTTGCAATAATAGATTTTGATGTACATCATGGTAATGGAACACAAGATATTTTTTATGAAAATGAAAATGTTCTTTTTATATCAACTCACCAATATCCCTACTACCCAGGAACTGGTTCAGAACAAGAAAAAGGTAAATTTAACAATATCTATAATATACCTTTGCCAGCTGGCATAAGTTCAGAAGAATATTTAAACGTATTTGACCGTGTATTAAAAAAATTAGAAGAGTTTAGACCAGAGTTTATATTGATTAGCGCTGGTTTTGATGCCCATGAAGATGACCCTCTTGCTCAATTTAATCTAAAAACAGAGGATTATTTTACTATTACCAAAAGAATATTAGAGGCTTCTAAAAAATTTTGTAATGGAAAAGTTGTTTCAATTTTAGAGGGTGGTTACGACCTAAATGCACTTCGAGACAGCACTAAAAGACACGTTGATGCTCTTTTAGAATTTAATTGATAATTCTTTAGAAAACTCTAAATAAAAATCTTCATGAAATTATATAAAATAAAAAGATCTGGAATTGATAATAAAGGAAGAGGACTTTATGCAACTCGTGACATTAAAGAAGGAACCAAAATAATTGACTATGTCGGAAAACTTATAACAAAAAAACAAACACAAGATTCTGATAAATACGATAATAGTAAACCAATATATTTATTCACAATAAATAAAAGATACGATCTAGATGGAGATTTTCCATGGAATACCGCAGGTTTAATTAATCATTCTTGTGATAATAATTGTGATTACGATGGAAAGGGATTGAAAATTTGGGTCAAAGCAATCAAAGATATTAAAAAAGGTGAGGAGTTTACCTGTGATTATGGATTTGGTTATGATGAAAACTACAAACAATTTCCTTGTAAATGTAAATCAAAAAACTGTTGTGGGTATATTGTAAGAGCTGAGTCTAGATGGCGAATAAATAAAAAGTTTGCTATGAGCAATAAAAATAAATTAATAAAGAACTCTAAATAAAAATAAACCGCTTGGTGGTGCTGGAGGGGCACACAGCGTTCTTTTTTTTGACTTAAATCTCTTTTCAAAAGTTTTCAAATCCCATTTATTTTCTCCCAAGTATTTTAAACAACCAACCATGGATCTAACCTGATGTTGTAAAAATGATTGAGAACTAAATTGAAATTCAATTTTATTTTTTGATGATTTAATTTTAATTGATTTAATAGTTTTAATTGGACTTTTAGCATGACAGCTTGAAGATCTAAAAGTTGAATAATCATTAGTTCCTAATAACTTTTTTGCACCCTTTTTCATTAATTCTAAATTTAAAGGCCTACGAACATGCCATGCTCTATTTTTTTCAATTATTGGTTGGCTTATTTGATTAAAAATAAAGTATTTATAAATTCTTTGTTTTGCTGAAAATCTCGCATGAAATTTATTATTTCTTTTTTTAATATTTTTAATTGCAATGTCTTTTAAGTTCAAAAAATGATTAATGGATTTTAAAAATTTAATTTTATCGGTTATTTTATTTTTGCAATCAAAGTGTGCAGATTGCTCAAATGCATGAACCCCTGCATCAGTTCTTCCTTGACCATGTAAAACAATTTTTTCTTTTAATAATTTTGATAATTTTTCTTGAATTAATCCTTGAATTGTTGGGCCCTTTTTTTGAATTTGCCATCCTCTAAAATTTGTTCCCACATACTCAATAAGTATTTGATATCTATTCATTATATAAATGAACCCTTTTTAATTTGTGTTCCTAAAACAAATTCTCCAATACTTTGAGGCTTTTTTCCTTGTCTTTGTATTTCTTTAATTTTTATTGATTTTTTGTCTCCACACGAAATTTCTAAATAGTCAGATAAAACCTCACCTGGTTTTCCTTGCGCTTGTCCAATTTCTGCTTTTAATATTTTATATCTCTCACCGTTAAACATGAAATAAGCTCCCGGAACTGGATATAGTCCATTTATTTTACCAATTATAATTTTAGCATCCTCTTTCCAGTTAATTTGCCCCTCTATTTTTTGAACTTTTGATGCGTATGTTGCTGATGAGTGATCTTGCTCTATAAAGTTTGCTTTATCCTCATATATATCATCTATATTATCTAAAATTTTCTCTGCAGCCAAACTTGATAGCTTTTCATTAATATCTTCAGCATTTAAATTATTTTCGATATTAATTTTATAAATATTACATACCGGTCCTGTATCTAGTTCCTCCCCTATTTTCATAATACTAATTCCTGTCTCTTTATCTAAATTCATAATTGATCTTTGAATAGGGGCAGCGCCTCTCCACTTTGGAAGAATAGATGCATGTATATTAATAAATCCTTTTTTAGTTAAATTTAAATATGACTTTGGTATAATTTGACCATAAGCAACAACTATTGCCAAATCTGCCTCTAAAGATTTAAAATATTCTAATTCATCTAAGTTTTCTTTTAATGAATTTGGTGTTCTAAATTCTATATTTAAAGTCTCTGAAATTAATTGAATTGGTGACTTGTTAATTTTTTGACCTCTTTTAGATTTTTGAGGTGGTTGTGTATAAACACAAGAAATAGGATATCCATTTTGATAAAGTGATTTTAAAATTGGAACAGCGAACATGGGAGTACCCATAAAAACTATTTTTTTTAGCATTGATTAAGCTTCTACAGAAGTGGATTTTAATTTTGATAATTTTTTAATTATCATTGACCTTTTTAATTTTGAAAGATAATCAATAAATAGGATTCCCTCTAAATGGTCCATCTCGTGTTGAATACATGTTGCCAGAAGACCATCAGCCTTTAGCAATTTCTTTTCTCCATCGTAATCAAGATATTCTACTTCACACTTACTAGGTCTATCTATTTCTGCAAACTGATTTGGCACAGAAAGACATCCTTCTTCATAAGTTGCTTTTTCTGGATCTTTATTTTTGATAACCGGATTTACGAAATATCTTGGCTCTTTTTTACTCTCATCTTTACTTATATCCATTACAATAATTCTCTTTGGTACACCAACTTGTATCGCTGCGAGACCAATTCCGTTTGCGTCATACATTGTCTCCAGCATATCATCCATTAATTTTTGTTCTTCTTTACCAACACGATCAACTGGTTTAGAAATTTGTCTAAGTAATTTATTAGGTTCTGTTATTATAGTTCTGATAGCCATAACTTGATTTTATTATAATTTTTATACTTTTAAAGGAAGAACTTTTAGCAATAGTTTATTTCTAATTAAATCAACATTTAATTGATTTAAAGTGTTGATAATAAAATAAACTGTATCT
This sequence comes from uncultured Pelagibacteraceae bacterium, assembly GCA_902594605.1. GTDB lineage: Bacteria > Pseudomonadota > Alphaproteobacteria > Pelagibacterales > Pelagibacteraceae > Pelagibacter. The sequence goes on along the minus strand of CACJMR010000003.1, from coordinate 3,416 downwards.
TCATCAATATTTTCAATTTTATCAGGTCCAATTACCTCAATTATTCTCAACAATGCAGCACCTATCTCATTATTATCTATCATTGTTTGAATATCAGCAGGCATTTCTGATTGCTTCACCTCATATAGACTGTCATATTTTTTTGAAATTTTAACTCCATCAGATTTAAGTGCCTCTAAAAAAATTATATCTTTTTTTGATAAAAAATATTTTTTATCTTTTTTTATTTTCTTTAAAAATTTATCTAGATCCTCTTCAATTTTAGATTTTGCATAGTCCCCATTAAAATAATTTATAAGTTTTGATTGATGTAAAATTTTACTATTATATTTAATCTTTTTATCTGCCGTCTCTTTCTTATTTAGATTGCTATTATAAAATGTTGTAAAATTTGATGGCACATCCTCAACATTAATTTCACCTAAAAATTTTTTTAATTCTAAATCAAAGGCATCACCTATTTCATCAGATATAAATAGATCTTTTAATATCTTTATAAATTCTAATTTGATTTTTGGTTCTTCAGTTAAAAGAGCTCTTTGATATAAAAGAGCGCGTCCCTCGATTGAAGATAAAGATTTATATGCCTCTTTTGCATTCAAAAATTGATTAATATTAAATTGGAATTTTTTATAAAATTCGAATAACTCCTCCTCAGAATAATTTTTATCATTAACAGCTTTTTCTATTGTAGAAATTTTTTCTACATCAGTAATTTCTATATCTTGAATTTTAAAAAGTAAATTAGCGGCTGAAAGATATTTCCAAACTATTTTAGGTGTATCGTCACTTGGTTCATAAGAAAACTCAGGATTAGTTCTATGAGCTAAATGAAAATCTAAAATTGAATTTATTGATATTTCTTTATCTGCCTCATCTAAATATCCAAATAAATAATTTATTTTGTTTTCGTAATAACTATCTTCAAAACCTAACTCTTTTTTTAAATCTAAGATTAGTTGTGCTTCTTCATTTTTTCCATAATTGATTAAACAATATAAATTAAATTTTGATAGATATTCATCTTGAATGGGTTCAGAATTTTTAGAAAAAAACTCACATGATTTTTTTACGTTTGATTCTGATAAATAAGTATCTACCAAATATCTTGATAAATTTGGATGCAAATTTATTATTTGATTTTTAATTAAATATTCTTCTATTAATTCTAAGTTTGCATCTTTTATTAACCAATCAGATTTAAAGCTCATAAATTCTTGCTCTGTAATATTTTGAGTTGGAGAATAAGCGTTGGTTAATAAAGATATGTGCATTATCTCAGATGCATCCTCTGAAAGATTAAACTTATTAATATTCTGAAATAAATTTTTTAATTTAGTTCCATCAGAATTTGACCACATATCCATACTCAAACCATATTCACTAGGATCATATAGTCCAACAATTTTAATTTCTTTTGATGAAAATTCTTTATCTAGTTTTATAGTATCTGTTTGTTTATTTGTTTGTAGTTCGTAAACACTATTCTGAGTAGTGCCACTAGAATTTTCACTTGAAATATTTGTTTCTGAAATAACTTGATTATCTTTCTTTTCTATATTCCAAATATCAATCGGTTTCTCCTCTGCAAACGCGGGTGTAAAAAAAATAAGACAAACTAATTTAATTAAAGGAATTTTCTTATTTAACAATTTTAAAGTTTTCATTTGGAATAATTTTTTCAATTTCTTTTTTAGGTGCAGGAAAATCAATTGTACTTAGAAAAAAAATAATACCTAAAATAACCCCTAATCCAATTATAGATTTAATCACAAGTCCTATGATACTTGCTTTGCCTGAACTTGTGTTTTTAATGAATTGCATATACTTTTAGATAATTTCAAATTAAGACATATTTATGTTTTTTCAATAAAGAAACTTATGAAATCAAAAGAAAATCTAGTTTTTTTAGGGATGATGGGTTCTGGTAAGAGCTCTATTGGATCGTTAGTAGCTAAGAAATTAAAATTAAATTTTGTCGATATCGATAAAGAAATTGAAAAAAATTTAAATATCACAATAAAAAAAATCTTTGAAGTTAAGGGTGAGAATTATTTTAGAAAAATTGAGGAACAAACAACTTTAAAAAAACTTAAATTAAACTCTACTGTGATTTCACTTGGTGGCGGGGGTTTTACAAATAACAATATTAGAAAAGAAATTTTAAAAAATCATTTATCTTTTTGGCTAAATTGGGATGATAAAACATTGTTAAATAGAATTAAAAACAGTAAAAAAAGACCATTAGCGATTAATGCAACAGATACTGAGTTAATTGATTTAATTAAGAAACGATCTAACATTTATTCTAAAGCTTTATATGAGATAAAGTGTGATAATCTTACTAAAAGTGAAATAGTAAATAAAATTGTAGAAATTTATGAAACAAACTAGATTAAATATAGTAACTAAAACCGAAAAATATCCAATAATTATTGGATCAAATTTAACCTCAGACATATCAAAAATTTTTAAATCAAATTCAATTGATTTTGATAAATGTTTGATTGTTGTTGATAAAAATGTTCCAAAAAAATTTGTCTCAAATATTAAAAGGTCTTTTAAAAATAAAAGTATTTTTGTGTTATTTTTTAATGCTAGTGAAAAAAATAAAAATATTAATAGCGTTAATAAAATTCTAGAAGTTTTATTAAATAAAAACTTTTCAAGAAATGATGTTTTAATTTCTTTAGGAGGCGGAATTACAGGTGATGTAAGTGGTTTTGCAGCTAGTCTTTTTAAAAGGGGCCTTAAGTTTGCAAATATTCCAACAACTCTTTTAGCTCAAGTTGATTCATCAATCGGGGGGAAGACTGGAGTTAATTCTAAATATGGTAAAAATTTAATAGGAAGCTTTTATCAACCATCACTGGTTCTCTCAGATATTCAATTTCTTAAATCTTTATCAAAAAGAGAAATAATTTGTGGATATGGAGAAATATTGAAGCATTCATTAATTGATAACAAAAAATTATTTAATTTCTTGAATAAAAATCTTAAAAAAATTTTAAATCTTTCATCTCCATTTATTGAAAAAGCTATCTATGAAAGTTGTAAAATTAAAAAAAAGGTAGTCGAAAAAGATGAAAAAGAAACAGCATTAAGAAAGGTATTAAATTTTGGTCATACATTTGCCCATGCTTATGAGGCAGGCTTAGGGTACAGCCATAAACTAAATCATGGTGAAGCCGTGATACTTGGAATGAAGACAGCACTTAATTTTAGTTTAAAAGAAAATATGCTCAGTAAAAATGAATATAATTTAATTATAAATCATATTGATGACTCTAGTCTACCTTCTTCCATAAAAAAATATTTTTCTATCAGAGATTTAAATAAGATTTTATCTTTTATGATCAAAGATAAAAAAAATAATTCTGAAAAAATTAACTTAATTTTGTTAAAAAAAATTGGTA
>CACJMR010000002.1 GCA_902594605.1 uncultured Pelagibacteraceae bacterium | reverse complement strand
GAAATAAACCAAGAGTATGTCTCATGATTTGATTTAATCTTGTTCCTTTTTTTAATTCTTCTTTAACATAAGGAATAAGTTGTTCAATTACATCTTGCCTACTTGGAACATCGTCATTGTTAAATATTTCTTTTTCAATATCTGCTAATAAATAAGGAGTATGATACACAGCTCTTCCTATCATTACACCATCTGTTTTTTCTAAGTGAGATTTTATTTCATCAACTGAAGTTATTCCTCCATTGATAATAATCTTTTCATTTGGGAAATCTTTTTTTAATTTATAAACATATTCATATTTTAAAGGAGGAATATTTAAATTTTGCTTAGGAGTAAATTTACCTAACATTGCTTTTCTTGCATGAATAATGAAAGTTTTAACTCCAGTTGCTTTTAGAGCAGAAATAAAACTATGTAAATTTTCATAATCTTCCACATCATCGTAACCAATTCTTGTTTTTATGGTTACTGGTAGATTTGTAACTGATTGCATTTTACTTAAACAATCTGCCACTAAATTTGGTTCTTTCATCAAACAAGCACCAAATCTATTTTTTTCAACTTTTTTACTAGGACAACCTAAGTTTAGATTAATCTCATCATATCCAAAATCTTCACCTACTTTGGTTGCTTCAGCTAAAAGTTTTGGAGAAGAGCCTCCTAATTGAAGTGCTACAGGTTTCTCATTAATATTAAACTCTAATAACTTTTTTTTATCTCCTCTATTTATAGCCTCATCGACTACCATCTCAGTATAAAGAAGAGTATTTTTGGATATTAATCTAAGAAAAAACCGTTCATGACGATCTGTGCAATCCATCATAGGAGCAACTGATACTTTCCTATTCATGGTATAACTTTATATTATTTTTTTAAGAGTTTGAAGCTTCAGTGTCGTCTGAAGAAACGTCTGCTTCTTGATTTTCTGATTCTGATACTTCATCTAAAGAAACTTCTCCTTGTTCATTCATAGTTTCTTCTCCTACTGAATTATCAACTTCTGCTGTAGCTGTTTCAGATAGCTCAGCTAAATCTTCTTTTGTTACTTGAATTTTTTCTGGAGTTTTTCTTGCTCTTTTAGATGGTAAAATTGGCGTACCACTTTTTGAAATTTCACCTTTGTAAAGATTTTCAAAATCATCACCTATCTCCTCATCATCCTCTGCACTATCATCAACTTGCTCAACATGCTTTCTAAGTTTGTAAACAGCGCTATCAGTTAAATCTGAAACTTTAATTTTTTCTTCAGCAATTTCTCTTAATGAAATAACAGTGTTTTTATCGTTATCTCTATCAATTGTTGGTTCTATACCAGCATTAAGTTGAGTAGCTCTCTCTTTAGCAACTAATACCAATTCGTAAGGGCTCTCTACTTTATCTATACAATCTTCTACAGTTACTCGTGCCATGCGGAGTATCTACACAGTGAGTCTTTAAAAATCAAGGGCTATTTTACAAATAAGTAGGATTTAGCTTATTTTTAACCAAATAAAGAAGATTAATTGAGCCAAAGATATATGTTCCTGAAACAACTGCTATCTCTTCGATGGAAAAACCAATATCAATAAGGAAACCAAACAAAGCTGTACCAAATGCTGTTGAAAATACCATCAAAGCAGTTGTTAAGGCTTTTATAGATCCGATATGTTTAACACCATAAATCTCAGCCCAAGTTGAGGAACCAAGTACGTTTGCCAAACCATTGGTGACGCCTACCAAACCAAAAAATACAAAAGATGAAAGTGGTGCATTAAAGTAATAAAGAACTACAGTACCAAAAAGAAGTGGGATATTCATATAGATTAATAATTTTCTACTAGAAAATTTATCAATTAAAAAACCAGATATAAAAAGAGTAATTACTGATAAAATTGAGTAAGCCATAAATGATTGGGCAATCACATAAGGTCCCCAGTCTTTTGAAGAAGATATAAAAGATTGATAAACAAAAGATCCTGTTGCAATCCATGGCATTGCTAACATCGTCATACAAATAATGTAAAATCTATAATCTTTTAAAACTTCTATTCTTTTCCATTGTTTGATTTCTTTATTGTTCTCTTCTATTTTAGATTCTTCTCTAGTATCAAGCTTAACGTCTTTAACTAAAAGAAAAGTTGCAACAGGTAGAACAAGTATAACTAAAATAGAAATTGAAACCCAAATATCTCTCCATTCTATAAAAGTTAATAAAAAAACAATTAAAACTGGCATTATAAATTCAGCCAATGACAATCCTAACCAACCTGTACTTAAAGCCCTACCTCTATTTTTTTCAAAAAAACGAGATATGGTCGTTGTAGCTGTGTGACTTGATAATCCTTGTCCAGCTAAACGCATTAAAAAAATTCCTACAAATAAAAAAATAACTGATGAAATTTTTGAAAATATAAAACAGGATGCTGATAAAAAAATTATTACATAAGATGCAAATTTTAATATGTTTACGTCATCGATTTTTTTTCCAATCCAAACTAAAACAATACTACTTAATAAAGTGGCTGATGCATAAATTGAGCCAAATTGTCCATGTGTAATTGATAAAGCATCTCTAATACTAGAATTAAATAGACCAAGAAAAAAACTCTGTCCAAAACTTGAAAAAAATGTAAAAATAAAACCAAATACAATTACTTTTAAACTTAAACTTTTAAACATAGAAAAAAATTATGACTTGTAATGTTGCTTTCATAGGTCTTGGGGTTATGGGCTACCCAATGGCTGGATATATATCAAAAGCCGGACACAATGTAACTGTTTTTAATAGAACTAAATCTAAAGCTGAAAAATGGATTGGTGAATATAAAGGTAAAATGGCCAATACACCTGCGGAGGCTGCAGATGGTGCTGATTTCATTTTTACATGTGTTGGTAATGATGATGATTTAAGAGAAGTAGCAACTGGACAAAATGGATTATTTAATACAGCAAAAGCCGGGTCTATTTTTATTGATAACTCAACTGTATCTGCAGAAGTATCAAGAGAATTAAATAAAAAAGCAAATGATAAAGGGTTTAGTTTTTTGGATGCTCCTATTTCAGGAGGACAAGCTGGCGCTGAAGGTGGAATACTAACAGTAATGGTTGGTGGAGATGAAGAGGTGTTTAAAAAGGCTGAGCCTGTAATTGATTGTTATAGTAAAAAAGTAAAATTAATTGGTCCTTGTGGAAGTGGTCAATTAACAAAAATGATGAACCAAATGTGTATTGCTGGAACAGTGCAAGGTTTATCTGAAGCAATCAATTTTGGAATAAATGCAGGTTTAGATATGGATAAAGTTATGGAAACAATATCTAAAGGTGCAGCACAGTCTTGGCAAATGGAAAATAGATACCGAACTATGACCGATGACAAGTTTGATTATGGTTTTGCTATTGATTGGATGAGAAAAGATTTAAAAATTGCAATCGAGGAAGCAAAAAAAAATGGCTCACCTGTGCCTATAACAGAAATTATTGATGGCTATTATGCTGAAGTTCAAGAAATGGGTGGAAATCGTTGGGATAGCTCAGGTTTGATTGCTAGATTAAAAAAGAAAAAATAATTTGTGACGGATACAGTTCCTTATTACGAGGACTTTACAGAGATCAAAAAGAAAATTTGGTCAATGCTAGATAATGCTGTTAAAGACAGAAGTTCTCCTTTTCGAATACCAGTATTTATTTGTGGTCATCAATCAGACTTTGATGGACGAATTGTAGTTCTTAGAAAATCTGATCAATCAAATAATCTAGTGCAATATCATAGTGATATACGATCAGATAAAATTGAAAAGTTAAAAGCAAATAAAAACGCAGCATTGTTGTTTTACGACAAAGACGAAAAAATACAGGTTAGATTGAAAGTTGAATGTACTGTTAATCATAATAATGATGTAACAAAAGAATCTTGGTCTAAAACCCAACATATTAGTAGAAAATGCTATTTAGTTGATAATGGTCCTGGAACAGAGTCGGATCTACCAACCTCTGGACTAAAACCAGAGTTAGACAATTTTGATTACACGAAAGAACAAAGCGAAGAAGGTTATAAAAACTTTACAGTTATTCAGTGTAAGATTAAATCTATAGAATGGCTTTATTTAGCAGCTAAAGGTCATCGAAGAGCAAAATTTAATTTAGAAAATAATAAAAATACCTGGTTAGTTCCATAGATGGTTACTGGATATATATTTACAGCATTTCTTATAATTTTAGGATTAGCTGTAATGAGATTTGGGAGTATTCATTTTAAAAAATTTAAAGAGGGTAAAACCAAAATTAAATCTAAGTTAAATGGGCAATTATCTTTCTTAATTTTATTTATAGTAATAATTGGTTTGATCATTTATTCAGTGAACGATCTATTATTTAACTAAACCAGTTATTCTTTCAAATACCTTTAATAATTATATTTGTACCTTCGGAATTATCTAATCTTATTTGTTTTATTGGTTTGTATTCTTCAGAATTGTACCATTCTAATGCTTTTTCATATGTAGGAAATTTAAGAATAATAATTCTAGGAAATTTTGTTTCTCCATCAAAAATTTGAAATTCACCAGCTCTTACTAAAAATTCTCCACCATATTTTTTTACAAGTGGTGTAACCTTTTCAACATATTCTTTATAATTTTCAGGATTAGTAACTTTTAACTGAGCTATTACGTAACCTGCTGGCATTTATCTCCTTTAAAAAATTGATTTAGAGTATTTTTTCCAATTATCTTGATAGTGTTTTGTGTTTTCAAATACTGCTTTTTTTTCTTCTTCTGTAATTTCTCTAATAACTTTGCCTGGGGATCCAACGACCAACGAGTTGTCGGGTATTACTTTATTTTCTGTAATTAAAGCTTTAGCTCCAATGATGCAATTTTTTCCAATATTTGCTTTATTTAAAATGACAGCTCCAATTCCAATTAAACTGTTATCTCCTATAGTGCATCCATGGAGCATAACTAAATGCCCAACGGTAACATTTTTTCCTACCTTTAACGGACATCCAGGATCTGTATGTAATACGCTTCCATCCTGTACATTTGAACCTTCGCCAATATGAATATTTTCAATATCTCCTCTAAGAACTGCATTAAACCAAATACTTGTATTTTTTTCTAAAGTAACATCTCCAATTATTGTGGCATTAGGAGCTACCCAATTTTCGCCAGAGTTTTTTGGTTTTTTATCTTTTAAATCATAAAACATAATTTATATATTTTACATTATGCCTATACAAACTCCAATATGTGATTTTGGTCAAAAAGCTATCCCATTTGAATTAAAATCTACTGATAATAAAATTCTTTCCTTAAATGATATTAAAGGTGAAAATGGAACTTTGATAATGTTTATTTGCAATCATTGCCCATATGTAAAAGCGATTACTAAAGAACTGGTTGAAGATTGTAGTGAATTAAACAAAATCGGTATCAAGTCGGTTGCTATCTGCTCAAATGACTTTGTTAATTATCCAGAGGACTCATTTGATAACATGATCAAATTTTCAAATGAAAATCATTTCAATTTTCCTTACTTGCATGATGAAACTCAAGAAATTGCTAAAGCATATGATGCTGTATGTACTCCAGATTTCTTTGGCTACAATAAAAATCTAGAACTTCAATACAGAGGACGATTAAGAGAACTTAAAAAGTTTATTCCAGTTAAAGACGGAGAAAGTGATCTGCTAACAGCTATGAGACAAATAGCTGAAACTGGAAAAGGTCCTGAAGATCAAATACCTAGTGCGGGCTGTGGTATTAAATGGAAGTATGATTAATGTATCTAATTGTAACTAGATCATTCCCACCTGAGCTTGGTGGTATGCAAAATCTAATGTGGGGCCTTTCAAGAGAACTATCTAAAAACTTTATGATAAAAGTTTTTGCAGATCATTTAGAAGGTCACAAAGATTTTGATGAACAAGCTTCTTTTTCTATCGAAAGAGTTGGTGGAATTAAACTACTTAGAAAATATAGAAAAGCACAATTAATTAATGAATATATCAAAGAAAATAAAGTAGATGGTATTATTGCTGATCATTGGAAAAGTTTAGAACTTATTAAAACTTCTAAGAAAAAATACTGTTTAATTCATAGTAAAGAAATCAACCATCCTAAAGGTTCTAGTCAAAATAAAAGAGTGGTTAGTGTTTTAAATAATGTTGAAAAAGTTATAGCAAATTCTCAGTTTACAAAAAATCTAGCAATAGAACTTGGTGTTAATGCAAATAAAGTAATTGTAATAAATCCAGGTGTGGATCCTGCTGAAGAATTAAATAAAAAAACTTTAGATAAAGTTGAAAGTATACTTAAAGTTAAAAATCCAAGACTAATTACGGTTTCAAGATTTGATAAGCGTAAAAATCATGAAAAAATAGTTATGGCTTTGAGAAATTTGAAACAAATATATCCTGACATTGTTTACATTTGTGTTGGATATGGAGAAGAAGAAGAAAATATTAAAAAGCTAGTAAAAGAGTTAGATCTTGAAGCTCAAGTTATGTTTTTTAAAGATATTAGTAATGATTTAAAAAATGCTTTAGTTTCAAAATCAAATATCTTTGTAATGCCATCCATAATCCATAAAAAATCAGTTGAGGGTTTTGGTATAGCTTATGTTGAAGCTGCACAATACGGTATTCCATCAATTGGAGGCAAAGATGGTGGTGCCGCAGATGCAATTAATCATGAAAAAACTGGTTTAATATGTGATGGAAATAGTCTCGATGATATTTACTCTTCTATTAACTCATTGTTGGAAAATAAAAAATATTTAGAGCTTGGGAAAAATGCAAAAGAATTTGTGAATAAATTTCAGTGGTCAAAAATAATTGAAGAATACAAAAAGATACTAAATTGATTTCAAATAATAAATTAGCAATTTTTTTAATTATAATTTCAGTTTTTTGTGGAACATTAATGCTAACTTTTTTAAAATTAGCACAAGAAGAAGTTAATGTTTATGTTGCAGGTTTTTTTAGATTTTTATTTGGTTTCCTAATTATTTTTCCTTATATGTTAAAATCTAAATTTACAGTCTTTAAAACAAATCATCATAAAAAACATTTTTTAAGAGCAGTTTTAAATTTACCTTCAATGTTATTATATTTCTCAGCCTTAGTAATGATGCCTATTGAAAAAGCTACAGCTATATCTTTTGTGGTTCCTTTCATAGTAACAATATTGGCAGTTTTATTTCTAGGAGAAAAAATTTACATATACAGGAGTTTTGCATTGGTTTTAGGATTTATAGGAATGTTAATAATTTTAAGACCAGGAATAATTGAAATCTCTCTTGGAGTTTATATGGCACTGGCATCGTCTTTTATGTGGTCAATAGTGATTATAATTACAAAAACTATCGCAAAAGATGATAGTTCGATTACGATTTTATCTTATGGATACACTTATATGACAATTTTTAGTTTCATCATTGCGTTGTTTTATTGGCAAACACCTAGTTTTCAAACTTTGATTTATCTATTTTTTGCAGGTTTATTTGGTACATTGTTACATCTTTGCATAAATCACGCATACAAATTAGTAGATGTTAGTATGACACAACCATACTCGTTTCTAAGTTTAGTGTTTGCTTCTTTAATTGGATATTATGTTTTTAGTGAAACACCTGATCTCTTCACTTGGATTGGTGCTAGTGTTATATTTTTAGGTGTTTTAATCATGTCATATCGTGAAATGAAGCTTGATAAAGAAATTATTAGAAAACGTATAGATATTAAATCTTAATTTTTCTTCTTAAAAGTTTTGTAAATATGCCAAACTACAATTAAAATTGTAGTAGCTAAGATACATGCAGTTAAAGTTCTATCCCACAAAAATTCCCAAGAACCATTACTTAATAATAAAGATCTTCTCAAGTTTTCTTCCATCAATCCACCAAGTACAAAAGCTAATATCAAAGGTGGCATCGGAAAATCATATAATCTTAAAAAGGTAGCTACTACAGCTATTCCAATCATTAAATAAATATCGAAATTATTAAACGACATTACATAAATCCCAGTAACAGAGAAAAATAAAATTAAAGGAATTAAATAATTTTTAGGAACAGCAAGAATTCTAGCTATATAAGGAATGAGTGGTAAGTTTAATATAAGAAGAATTACCATTCCAATATACATAGACATAATTATTGACCAAAAAATCTCTGGATTAGTCATGTAAAGTCTAGGACCAGGCTGAACACCAAATCCTAAAAGTGCACCTAGCATTACCGCGGTTGTTCCACTTCCAGGAATTCCCAAAGTAAGCATTGGCACAAAAGAACCTGAGCAAGCTGCATTATTTGCAGTTTCTGGTGCAGATAAACCATTTACACTTCCTTTACCAAATTTTTCTTTTTCTTCGTCACTAACTACGTTTCTTTCCATTCCATAAGCTAAAAATGATGCAATTGTTGCACCCGCTCCAGGTAAAACACCAATTAAAAAACCAATTACAGATGATCTTGGAATTGTTTTGTACATTTTGGTTCGTTCTTCTTTATTAATTTTAATTGAGCCTAATTCAGTTAAAGAAACTTGTTTAGCGGCACTGGTTGGATCATTTCTTTTTAAAATAATTGTTAAGGCTTCGCTCATTGCAAATGTTGCCATCACAACTAACACAAAGCTAATCCCGTCAGTTAAGTTCATATTGTTAAATGTAAATCTTGTAATATCAGACAAACTATCTTGACCAACTGATGCTAACATCAAGCCAAGTACTACCATCATCATAGCTTTTAAAAATTGTCCTTTAGATGAAAAAGCAGCTATTGCTGTCAAACCTAAAATCATTAAGGCAAAATAATCTGGCGATCTAAAAGATAAACTTACTTTTGATAAACTTGGTGCCATAAATAATAAATAAATTGCAGATAATGTTCCACCTGCAAACGAACTCCATGCAGCAATCGCTAAAGCCTTACCCGCCTTACCTTGTTGTGCCATAGGATAACCATCAAATGAAGTGGCAACTGTTCCAGGAACACCTGGTGCATTTAACAATATAGAAGAAGTAGAACCACCAAATACTGCTCCATAATAAACGCCAGCCATCAAAATTAATCCTGTTGCAGGATCGAAACCATAGGTAATTGGTATCATCAATGCGATAGCTGTCATTGGCCCAAGACCAGGAAGCATTCCAATGATTGTTCCAAAAAAACAACCAACCATAACCATTAATATGTTTTGAAATGTAAGTGCTGTTGTTAATCCAATTAATATTCCTTCAATCATCCCATAACTCCTATTGATTGTAAGAATGGATCTCTCAAATATATATCAAGAATGCCGTGTAGGAGATACATAAAGGCAGCAACAAATGGAAAGGATAATAAAAACATTAAAATCCATCTTCGTTCTCCTAAAAAATAATATGACGCAAATAAAAATAAAGACGTAGTTAAAAAATATCCAACTTTTAAAATTGTAGCTCCATAAATAATTGCAATCAGTATAAGAATGCCTGTTTTTTTATACTCTAAGCTTTTATGTTCTACTTTAATTGTATTTGGATCTGGTAGAATAAGTTTTAATCCAGAAAAAAATAATCCTGCATAACCTAAATAGATTGGAAATGTTCGTGCATTAAACGGTGCATTTTCATCAAATGCAAATACTTGAATCTGGTAAGCAGTATATAAATAAAATGCTGAAAAAATAAAAAAGAGCAGTGATATAATTTTTGTAGTATTTATATTCACTGCTCTAATTTCAAATAATCCTAAGGATTATATAACTCCTAGTTTTTTCATAAGAGCTGTCATTTCTTGAGTTTGTTTTTCTAAGAAAGAAACAAACTTGCCTTCTGGATTATAAATATTAACCCAAGCATTTCTTGCTCTGACAGTTTCCCATTCAGGAGTTTTTTGTACATCGCCAAGCATTTTTGCAATAGCTGATCTATCAGCATTGCTCATACCTGGAGGGCCAAAGAAACCTCTCCAGTTAACGAATTGTACATCATATCCTTGTTCTTTAAGAGTTGGTGCATCTGGTGCATCAGAAACTCTTGAAGGAGCAGTAATACCAATAATTCTCACTTGGTCTCTTGCACCCATCAATTCACCTAAACCAGTTGATATGATTTGAGTTTCTCCAGATAAAAGTCCAGCTAAAGCTTTTCCACCAGCATCATAAGGAATGTATTGAACAGCATTCGGATCTGCACCTGCAGCTTGGAAAGCTAAAGCACCAATTAAATGGTCCATACTTCCTCTTACTGATCCTCCAGCCATTTTAACTGAATTTGGATCTTTTTTATATGCATCAACTACATCTTTAAAATTTTTAAAAGATGAACTTTTTGCAACTGCGATAGCACCGTAGTCACCAATTACACCAGCTATTGGCACAACATCTTTATAAGATAAAGTTCCACTTCCTTTTACATAACCTTTGTGTCTAGTAATTGATCTTAATACTAATGGTGTTGATTGAACTAAAACTGTATTAGCAGGTTTAGTATTGATCATGTAAGCTAACGCTTTACCACCACCACCACCTGACATATTTTCAAATGATGCACTACTTAACATTCCAGCTTTTGTTAAAGCTTCTCCAGTACCTCTAGCGGTTCCATCCCAACCACCACCAGCACCACCACCAATTACAAAGTGCAATTTGTCAATTGCTACTGAGCTTGTAGTTGTTGCTGAGAATAATAGGATTGCTGAGAATAATACTGAAACTATTTTTTTTAAGTTTTTCATTATTTATCCCTCTCTAATTTAAAAACGTTAGTTAATTATAGTCTTAATGATTATTCAACCTATAATTAAGTAACACAACTTTTAATTGAAACTATTTTAGCAAAAAAAATATCAATCTAATATGATGTTTTATTTTTTTTACAGATTAAAGTTTCACTTAATTCACTAGTTTTAATTTCTTTTTTCTTATCTTTTAAAAAGTTGATGATAGAAGCTTAATGAATGATTAAACATCAAATCAAATCTTATCTTGAAAATACTAAACAAGTATTTTCAATTAAATTTATTTCTGTTCTGATAATTTCTTTTCCTAGCGCAATTATTGCCGACTATTTTAATATTCCTCTAGCTTGGTTTTTAGGACCTATGATTATCACCTCAATTGCTGCTCTATCAGGTCTAAAAATCTTGATGCCTAAAATTATATTAAGTTTTATCTTGATAATTTTAGGTTTGCATATTGGAAATTACATAGACCAAAATCTATTCAATCAAATGCTTGATTGGATTTGGACTTCATTAATCATGTTAATCTACATAATAATTTGTATTTTAGTTGTTGCTAAATACCTTCAAAAATTTGCAAGTTATGGAGAAAAAGCCTCAATCTTTTCAGCAGCTCCTGGCGCATTGGGTCCTTTAATGATTTTAGCTGAAAATGAAAAAACAGATTTATCCCAAGTTGCAACTTCTCACTTAATTAGATTAATCATCATTATTACTGTCATTCCATTTATTGTAGTTAATAATACTGACAGCAATGTTTTGTTAAATGATGACTTCAATTATTTGGCTCAAAATCATTTAAATTTAATTTTACTTATTATTGCATCTTTGTTTTTTATTTTTGTTTTTGATAAAATTAGAATTCCTGCAGCTTTACTATCTGGAACATTGTTTGCGAGTGGTTTGTTACAAATTACAGATATAGCATCATATAAATTACCAGATGAAACAGTAAATTTTTGTCTACTAATTCTTGGTTCTTCAGTTGGTTGTAGGTTTGCTGAAAAAACTGTTCAAGAGATAGCTAATAATTCTCTTCATAGTATTGTCGCTACTACTATTTTAGTAGTATTAGGTTTGGTTGCAGCCTATGTTGCAACATTCTTCGTTGAGACAAATATTTTAACTCTAATTTTATCTTTTAGTCCTGGTGGAATTTATGAAGTGGCAGTTATAGCAATTGCTTTTGATTTAGACCCTGACTTTGTTGCTTTTCACCATATTATAAGATTACTTTTTATACTTTTCACGGTTCCTGTATTTTTAAGAGTAATTGAAAAGATTAAGAAATAATTTCAGAAATTCTTTCAAAAACTTTTTCTGCTGAGAGTTTTGATAATTCGGGAGCTTGTATTGCTTTAAAATTTTCTCTTTCAATACTTACTTTAAAAGGAGTTGTATGAGATCCAAATAAAGCGATTCCTTTTGAACCTAAGTGTGCTGTCATATGCGCTGGTCCAGTATCATTCGCAACAACAAATGAACTATCTTTAATTAATGTTGCTAACTGAGAAATATCTAAAGCTTTACCATTATCTAAAACACAGAGTGCATTAATATTTGATGCTTCTTTAATTTCACTCGGTCCAGGTGCAATTACTACTTTAAGTTTATTATCTAACTTTTCATTAATAATAGAAATTAACTCATTATAATAAGGCCATTTCTTTGAAGTTAAATGAGGCGAACAAAATGGAAAAAGAAGAATATATTTATCTAATTGATGGTGATTTTTTATTTGAGATATATCTGTTGTACTCCATGAAAAATCAGGTTTCAAAGTATGATTTGTATTTATACCTGAACTTTTTAATTGATAATCAAATCTAGATAGAACAGACTCTTTATCAAAATCTTCTTTAGTAGTTCCTTCAGGTAAAGTAGTTTCTGTAGAAGACCAAATTTCTTTGGTTGCTTTTGAAAATAAAATTTTTTTATAAAAGGCTGTTCTACTTGAATTCTGTAAATCATAAACTTTAGAAAAATTATATTTTTTTATATTTTTCATTAATGAATATAAATAAATCAGGTTTATTCTTGATAATCGTTTATCTAAAATAACATCAGAAATATGTGGATTTTTTTTAAATAAATCAAAATATGGTTTAGTTGTTAGCAAATAAATTTCGTCTCCTTTATGATTCTCAGAAATATCTTGAATTGCACCACAAGCTTGAGCTATATCACCCAAAGATCCATGTTTAATGATTAAAATATTAGACATATTTTTAACAATTTAACATAGTATAAAATTTAATGAATAAAATTATAGTAGAAGTATCGGTAGGTGAGCTTTTAGACAAAATTTCAATCTTAGAAATTAAAAAAGAAAAAATTAAAGACCCTGAAAAACTAAAATTCATATCAAATGAACATTCGATTCTTAAAGATCAATTAGAAAAAAATGTTAAATCTGATGATAAACTAAATAAATTATTCCAAGATTTAAAAGAAATTAATGCCAAGTTATGGGTTATAGAAGATGACAAAAGAGATTGTGAAAAAAATAAGGACTTTGGTGATAAATTTATAAAATTATCAAGAGATGTTCATTTTCTAAATGATGACCGGGCAAAAATTAAATTAGAAATGAATAATCACACTGGTTCAAGTATTAAAGAAATTAAAGAATATACTAGCTACTAAAAACTTTAGGAAACCAATCATCTCTCATAAAATCTCCTGTTTTTAAATTTATCCCATCAAATGGAGGTGAAGTTGGCCCTCCTCTATTCATATATTTTACATCATCTCCTATAAATCGCATCGAAAATGCTCTTCGTGATTTAGAAGAATTATTTCCTGTCGAACCATGTACGGTTTTAAAATTAAACAAAACAGCGTCCCCTAAACTTAATTCCGGAATTAAAATATTTTTTTCAAATTCTTTTGATGGAGGTAAATCCATAAAAGCACTATCATCATCATACCAAGATTGGTTATTTGACCATTTTGTGGGTCTAATTAACTTTGACCATTTATGAGAACCTAAAATCAATTTAAGATTATTTTTATGATCAACCTCATCTAATGGAATCCAAAAACTTCCAGTATCATTGCCATCAACACAATAATAAGGCATATCTTGATGCCATGGTGTTTCTTTACTAGTACCTGGATCCTTTATGAAAATATGTTCATGAAAAATTTGGGTAGATTTAGAGTTTGTTGCTTCTGCAACTATTTGAGCTCCAGGTGAATTATATAAACATTCCTTAAATTCTTCTATCCTCTCCCAGTTACAATAATCCTCAAAAAATCTTCCATTATCATCAGTTACATTTTCTCTTCCGTGCTTACTTGGACTATCTAAAACTTTTTGAAATCCTTTTCTAAGTGGCTCAATCCAATCTTTAAATAAATCTTTAATTATTATTACACCATCATTTTGATAATCATTAATTTGTTTCTCTGATAAAAACATTATTATTGTTGAAAGCTATACTTTTTCTCTAAATATTTAATCACATTATGAATGATAAAAGTCATAAACAAATAAATTCCACCAGCAACAATAAATACTTCGATTGGTTTAAAAGTTGTTGAAATTATATATTTAGCAACACCAGTTAAATCCATCAAAGTTACTGTGCTTGCTAAAGAGGTCCCTTTCATCATTAGTATTATTTCATTTCCATATGCTGGGAGTGATTGTCGAATAGCAATTGGAATTTGAATTTTATAAAAGATTATCTTATTTGATATACCTAAACTTTTTCCAGCCTCGATTATACCTGGTTTTATTGTTTGAAATGCTGATCTTAAAATTTCAGAAGTATATGCTCCAGTATTTAAAGTAAATGCTATTATTGCACACCAGTAAGGTTCTTTTAAAATAACCCACAAAAATGTTGTTCTTAAATATTCGATTTGTCCCAATCCAAAATAAATTATGAAAATCTGGACTAATAATGGTGTTCCTCTAAATATGTATGAATAGCCATAAGCAAATTTATTAATAAATATATTTTTATTTAATCTTAGTATTGCAAAGAAAAGGCCTAGGAATAATCCAAAAAATAACGATGCAGATAATAATTTTAAAGTAACTACTGTTGCTCCTAGAAGTTTAGGGAAACTAGTAATCATTAAATCAAAATCCATTAATACCCCCTGCTATACTTAACTTCTAATTTATTAATTAATTTCATACTCACGTAAGTAAGCAAAAGATATAAAACTGCTGCAAATGAATAGAAGAATAATGGATCTCTAGTAGATCCTGCCGCAATATAAGACTGTCTCATTATTTCAACTAAACCCGTAACTGAAATAAGAGAGGTGTCTTTTAAAGTTATTTGCCAAACATTACTTAAATTTGGAATAGCTAATCTTAACATCTGGGGTAGTATTATTTTGTAAAATTGCCCAAACTTGTTTATTCCAAGTACCTTTGCGGCTTCAAATTGACCTTTATCTATTGATTGAATTGCACCCCGAAATACTTCAGTTGAATAAGCACCAGAAATAATACCAATAGCCATCGAACCAGTAATAAATGCGTTAATCTCTATATATTCGTAATAACCAAAAATTGAAGCAACATACATGATAGCTCCACTTCCTCCAAAGAAGAAAAGGTAAATTACTAATAGCTCAGGTACTCCACGGATTACTGTTGTGTAAAAATTACCAAATAAATTTAAAGTTTTATATTTTGAGAGTTTTAAAGGAGTAAAAATTAATGCAAAAAAGAAACCGACCAACATTGCTGTAATAGATACAGCAATTGTCATCAGGGTTGCGTAAAATAATTCGTCACCCCAACCTGTTTTACCAAATGCGAGAAGTTCCATATAGATTGGCGACTATATATTATAGTCGCCAGATCTGAAATGAATTACATAGAAGCGTCGAAACCAAAGTGCTTAATAGCAAGTTTGCTAATAATTCCTTGTTTTCTAGCTTTGTTAATTGCTTTGTTGAAATCTTTTAAGATTTTGGCATCTCTTTTTCCAATAGCACTATCGCTAGCTTGTCTAATACCAACACCTACACCATTTCCAAATGCACCACCTGAAAAAGTTGGTCCAACTAATACAACTGGTTTACCTGATTTATCTGCATAATCTGTAAATGCAACTGCTGCAGCTAAAGCAACATCGCATCTTCCAGATGTTAGATCAAGGTTAACTTCATCTTGAGTTTTATAAGTTCTAACATTTACACTTCCTACGTCACCTGACTCTAAAAAGTTTTGGTGAATTGTTCCTGTTTGAGTACATACAGTTTTACCAGCAAGTGCTCCTGTCAATGTTTTAAGAGCTTTCTTAACATCAGATCCGCCTAATGATAAATTAATACCCTCTGGTGTATCCATGCCCTCTAAACTTGAACCTTTCATTACTGCAAGAGAAGCTACTTCATCAGCATAACCTTGTGAAAAAGTAATTGTTTTTTGTCTTTCAGCAGTAATAGACATTCCAGCCATAATCGCATCAAATTTTCTCATCACTAAAGCAGGAATCATTCCATCCCAATCTTGTTCAACAATCGTACACTCATACTTCATAATTTTACAAAGTTCTTGAGCAAGCTCGACCTCAAAACCAATAAGATTACCTGATGCATCTTTTGAATTCCATGGAGGGTAAGCGCCTTCAGTTCCAATTTTTATTTTTTCAGCAGAAACATTTCCGATGATAAACAAAGAAGCAAGAACTGTTAAAATAGTTTTTTTGAATATATTCATTATTTTCTCCTTTAATTAGGAATAATTATTTCACAGTTTTAAAAAAGAAAAAAGAAAAATTAATGATTTATTGAAGAAGAAAAATTCCAAGAACAATCAAAACTAGGTATATAAACTCTTGATAATTTTGCATTTCCAAAGTTTTGATTAAAAACATTTAACCAATTTTCAACCTGCTGTGGTTTTTTATCCTGACTTCCTACTTGAGCAGTAATAACTCCTTTAGGTTTCAAAATTCTTACTAAAGAATCCATGTTCTTTGCTGCCAGATCAATGCAGAATTGATCGTCATTTAGATCTACAAAAATATGATCATAGGTATCGTCACTTACAGATTTAATACTTTCAAATGCATCACCCCATACACATTTTACTGAATTTTTTTCTGTAGCTTTTTTACCAATATCTCCAAGATGTTTGTTACAAACCTCAACCACTTCAGGATCTAGTTCATACCAATCTATAAAATTAAATTTTTTGGAAATGCATTCTCTTGCAACTCCACCATCTCCGCCACCAATAATTGCTGCTCTTTCATTGTCTTTATTTAAATTTAGACCAGACCCTACAAAGGTTGAGCTGTATAAATGCTCATCAGTTGAAGCTACTTGTATTTCACCATCAATAAACAAAGATTTACCAAATTGCTCTAAATCTAAAATTTCTATGTGCTGACCTACTTTAGATTTAAAATCTTCTAAAACATCATTCACTACATATGATTTTTGTAAGCCTGGCGAACTATAAATGTCATGATAAAGTGATTTTGTGTCCCTATTAAATTCTTTTTTAACTATTCTTTTGTGTTCAAATTCTTTCTTTATAATATCTATAGCCACTGCAGGGTTTACTTTTCCACATGTAAAGAAATCAAAACTTATAATTCCTTTTTCTGGAAATGTATGAAAACTAATGTGACTTTCAGCTAATAAAGCAAGAATTGTAAAACCCTGAGGTTCAAATTTATATTTAGATATATTGAGAATTGTTACTTTTGCAGCTTTAGCAATATTATTAATTACTTTTTCAAATACTTTAGGATCGTATTCTTTTGTTGTACCAATAATGTCTATAGTTATGTGTTCTCCAACTTTAGTCATTAACTATCCTTTTTTATAATTCTTTGCTTTGGATAAAACTTTTTTCATTTCATTAATTGAAAGAATCTTAGGCTTACCCAGTTTAAGGCTGGTTATATACTGAAGCGATATATTTTCAACCTCTTCAGCAAGTTCAAATGCTTTAGATAAACTATCTTCAAATGCAATCTGTCCGTGATTTGAAATTAAACAAGCTTTTCGACCTTTTAAAGCTTTTAAAATATTTTTTGACAATTCTCTTGTTCCAAATGTTGCGTATTTTGCACATTTGATATCATGACCTCCAGCGATCGCTACCATATAATGAAAAGAAGGTATTCCTCTATTGTGAGTAGAAACTGCTGTAGCAGATATTGAATGTGCATGAACAATTGCTTTTGCATCTTTTTTATTTTTATAGATATCTTGGTGAAACTTCCACTCAGATGAAGGAATTCCCTTTTTTTTATCAAAGTATCCATTTAGGGAAACAAAAACTATATCATTGTTCTTTAATACTGAGTATTTTTTTCCTGAGGGAGTAATTAAAAAACCATCTTTATACCTTGATGAAATATTGCCAGATCTTAATGACGATAACTTTTTTGAATTCAACATTTTTGAATATTTTATTATTTCAGATCTTAAATTTTTCATTTAAATAATTTTTTTAAACCCTCAAACGAAGCTTCAATAGTCCCTCTCTCAGTTATTAATCCTGTCACATATTTTGCAGGTGTAACATCAAATGCTAAGTTCATTACTTTACTTTTATTAGGATATATCAAAACTTTCTTAATTTGATTATTCTCATCAATGCCTTCGATGTGAGATAATTCCTCTGAATTTCTTTCCTCTATTTGGATATCTTTGGCATCTTTTATATTCCAATCTATTGTTGAGCTAGGAAGGGCTACATAAAAAGGAACTTTATTGTCATAAGCGGCTAATGCTTTAAGATAAGTTCCAATTTTATTACAAACGTCTCCGTTAGATAAAGTTCTATCAGTACCTACAATACACAGATCAACTTCACCCCTCTGCATTAAAATACCCCCTGTATTATCTGCGATAATAGTATTGGGGATTTCTTCTTCGTTTAATTCGTATGAAGTTAAATTTGCACCTTGATTTCTTGGTCTTGTTTCATCTACCCATACATGCACTGGAATACCTTTTTTATGTGCATGATAAATTGGTGATGTGGCTGTGCCCCAATTAATTGTTGCCAACCAACCTGCATTACAATGTGTTAAAATGTTTACTATATCTTTCTTTTTGTTATAAATTTCTTCAATTATTTTTAATCCATAAATACCAATATTTTTACAGAACTTTTCATCTTCATCACATATTTCTTTTGCCTCATTTAAAGCAGTACTTAATACTTGATTACTGTTAATTCCTGCTAATTTTTTTATCACTCGGTCTACAGCCCATTTTAGATTGATAGCAGTAGGTCTTGATTGAATTAATTCTTTTGCACTTTTTTTAATAAATTCTGGATCATTATTTTCTTGAATTGCTAAAACTAGACCATAAGCAGCTGTTCCTCCAATTAGAGGTGCGCCTCTTACCTCCATTACTTTAATTGCATTTATTGCATCATTTACAGTTTTAAGCTCTTTAATTACAAATAGATGAGGAAGTTTTGTTTGATCAATAATCTTAACAACATTGTTTTCAAACCAAATAGTTCGATAATCTTTTCCATCAATTTTCATTAAATTTTTGATTCTATAAAATTTAAAATTGTCAGATTAAAATATTGAAAACAATCTCCTAAAGCCATGTAGTGTCCATTTTTAACTTTTTCTTCCCATCTTTCTCCATTGTTTATTCCAATTCTACTGCACTTTTTATTATTAATTTTAAAGTCTTCACTAATTACTATTCTTTTTACTCCTGGTATATCTTCCACCCAATCAGACAATAATCCATCATAAGGATCTTTGGGGTGAGTAAAAACTAAGACAGGAAGATTTTTTGCTTTACTGATATCTTTAATTTGATTTTCTCTTAAAAATGCTGGTCCAGGTTTTTTCTTTTTAAAATTTTCTAGAGCTTTTTGTATTCCAATTTTTTTAACTTTATATTTTTTGGACAATTCTCCATAACAAGCATGATGGGTAGAAATTCCTCCAGCTACCTTGTCAGGATATTTTGAAATCAACATCATGGTTGCCCAACCACCACATGATTGTCCTGCCATAAATATTTGGTTATTTGGTATGCCCAATTCTTCAAATTTGTTAATTAATTCTAAATTAGCATTAACCCTTTTATCTAATTTAGTTATTCCTTTGTATGGAAAATCAAATTTTTTTTTCCAAAGTCTTTTCCAATCATCACCACCTAAATGATCTGTGCAAAAACTATATACTAAAACCTCTTTATCTTTCACTTTTTTACCTGACAAAGAGGCAATATTGCGAATATTATTTTTCCATACACAATTTTTTGAGGGTTTATCAAGATCATCTTGACCGTGATTATATATAATTAAAATTTTATTTTTTGGATCTTTTACCTCAAAATTAGTATTTAATTTCCACTCACCACTAAGAAAACCACTTTTAAGCAATTTGTCTGCATGTAAAGGGCTATAAAATAAAAAAATAATTAGAAAACTAAATAAATATTTTTTCATTTGCTAAGCACTCTTCCTGCAATTGTTTTTAATTTATCTTTAGTTTTTTGAGTTCTTTTTTCAGGAGTAGTAATTATTGCAACATCTAAACAATTATTTGCTGGATCATTTGGATCAATATGATTTTCAAAATTATCAATCAAATTTTTAATCATAACTTTAGCTTTTTCAGCATTGCTAAATAATACTTTAATTACTTGTTGAACGTCAACATTTTCATGATCTGGATGCCAACAATCAAAATCTGTTACCATGGATACAGATGCATATCTGATTTCTGCTTCTCTTGCTAATTTTGCTTCTGGCATATTGGTCATACCAATAACATCTGCTTTCCATGTTCTATATAAATTAGATTCTGCTAATGTAGAAAATTGTGGCCCCTCCATAACAACATATGTTCCATTTCTTTGATAATCTATATTTGATTTTTTAATTGCATCCTCACAAGCATTCATTAAACCAGTTGAGGTTGGGTGTGCCATTGATACATGCGCAACAATCTCATCATCAAAGAAAGTTTTATTTCTTGCAAAAGTTCTATCGATAAATTGATCTACAATTACAAATTTTCCAGGAGGTAAATTTTCTTTAAGAGAACCAACGGCTGATACAGAGACAATATCTGTTACGCCTAATTGCTTAAGCGCATCTATATTTGCTCTAAAATTTATATTTGAAGGAGAAACAAAGTGCCCCCTACCGTGTCTTGGTAAAAAATAAACTTCCTTACTATTATATTTAGTTTTTAAAATCTGATCAGAAGGTTTTCCCCAGGATGTTTCTAGGTCAAGTAATTCTCTTTCTTTGAATTCCTCAACATCATAAAGACCACTGCCACCAATTATTGCTAATTTATTTGTTGTCATAGTTAAAAAATTATTTATTTATACTTTAATATTTAACTATTATGAATTTAAAAGATTTTATTAGATCTATTCCTGATTATCCAAAAAAAGGTATTTTATTTAGAGATATAACTACCTTAATCAAAGATGAAGATGCATTTGCAGAGACAATTAATCAAATTATTGAAAGATCTAAAAAGTATAATTTTACAAAAATAGCAGCTATTGAGTCTAGAGGTTTTGTATTTGCATCAGCTGTTTCTTTTGTTCTTAAAAAACCATTTATTATGCTTAGAAAAAAAAATAAGTTACCTGCAGATGTTCACTCGGTAGATTTTGAGCTTGAATATGGAACCGCGACGATTGAGGTTCATAAAGATTCTATAAATGAAAAAGATCAAGTTTTAATTATAGATGATTTAATTGCAACTGGAGGTACGGCTGAAGCAGCAGCAAAATTGGTTGAAATTTCTAAAGGTAAAGTTGCAGCATTTGTATTTGTAATAAACCTATTTGATCTAGGTGGATCAGATAATCTAGTAAAAAGTAATTATAAAGTTGAGAATTTAATTGAATTTCCGGGGCATTAGAAAGTAAAAAAACTTATCCACAGGCTATATATTGTTTGAAATTAATTATTATGATTATAACTTAATCATCAATGAGAATTGAAGAAGAACTTAAGTTAGATTATTCAGATGTACTTTTTAGGCCTAAAAGAAGTACATTAAAAAGTCGTAAAGATGTAAATCTTCTAAGAACATACAGATTCAAGTACAGCAAAAATGAGTGGTCAGGTATTCCAATAATGGCTGCAAATATGGATGGGGTTGGAGAACTAAGTGTTGCTGAAAAATTAAATGAATATGGAATGATTACATCTTTAACAAAACAACATGATGTTAAAAAAATTAAACAAAATAAAAATATAAAAAAAATATATCCAAATATTGCACTTAGTGTTGGTATTAAAAAAGAAGATTTTCAGAATTTAGATAAAGTATTAAAAGAATATAGTTTTTTCAGATTTATTTGTATTGATGTTGCAAATGGGTATACAGAACATTTCACTAATTTTATTAAATCTGTAAGAGATAAATACCCAACTAAAACAATAATTGCAGGTAATGTTGTAACTGCCGACATGACTCAAGAATTAGTTCTTAGTGGTGCAGATATAGTTAAAGTTGGAATTGGACCTGGAAGTGTTTGTACAACAAGAATTCAAACTGGGGTTGGTTATCCTCAATTAAGCGCAGTAATCGAATGTGCTGACGCTGCACATGGACTTGGTGCGCATGTAATTGCAGATGGTGGATGCACTTGCCCTGGTGATGTTGCTAAAGGTTTTGGAGGTGGTGCAGATTTTGTAATGCTTGGGGGTATGCTTGCTGGTCATGATGAAGGAAATGGTAAAATTGTTAAAATTAATGGAGAAAAATATATAGAGTTTTATGGATCTAGTTCTGAAGTTGCTAATAAAAAACATTATGGTGGACTATCAGATTATAGAAGTAGCGAAGGACGTAAAGTAAGGGTAAAATATAGAGGTAAAATAAACGATACTATTTTAAATATTCTAGGAGGTGTAAGAAGTAGTTGTACTTATGTTGGAGCACCTTCGCTTAAACAATTAAGTAAATGTACAACATTTGTCAGAGTATCTAATCAGTTTAATGATAGTTTAATTAAATAATTTATTTTTCAAAATTAAAATCTTTTATATTTGTAGTTTCATATTTCTCAAATGGCATATGTATCCAGGGAGAGTCGTTTAAATAATCTACAGAATAATCAGGTTTAAATTTTGAAGTTGATTTATGCCAAATTACGGCTGTCTTTATCTTTTCATCAAAATAAAATCCATAAAAATGCTCTAACCATTTAATGCTTTTTATTAAAGTTTTCCCAGAGTCTGCTAAATCATCAACTAATAAAACATGTGAACCTAAGTTTGGGGTAGTTTTTGCTAAATCTCTTGAAAAAGTAAACTGTCCTTGTTGGTTTTTAATATCATCACTATCACCATGGTAAGACTCAACAGATAAAATTGCTAAAGGCACATTAAAAAGTCTACTAAAAATATCTCCTACTCTTAATCCACCTTTTGCAATGCAAATAATTTGATTAAATTTTAAATTATCATCATGAACTTTTTTAGCTAATTGCTCTATTTTATTATGGTAATCTTCCCAAGTTATATAAATATCTTTCATAATTTTTGGTAGCGGGAAGTGGGATCGAACCACTGACCTCGGGCTTATGAGTCCCGCGCTCTAACCAACTGAGCTACCCCGCCTTAAAATAAATGTTGGTTTATACTACTTTTAAATTTTGTTGCAAACAAGTTTTGACTAAAATCATTATTCTATAGGAATTTTAAAAGTTAAAAGCTCTGTATCATCTACACAGGTTTGTATCTGAAGCTCATTATTCTTATTTTCAACTTTTGTTTCACCCATTACATTTTGTGAACAAGAAAATCCTAAACTTCCATGCTGAGGCATACCTTGATTAGTTTTGTATGGGTTTTTAAATTTACTATTTAATACTAATTCTGCACCTTGGGATATTTTGTAATTTGTGAACCTATCTGAACAATTTATAGAATTTTCAATAAATTTAGTTTCACCTATATTGCATTTCTGTAATTCAGCTGAAAAATACTTTATTAATGTTTGATGATTGCTTTTTGCAGCTTGTTTTTTAGCACCAGAAGTGTAACCGCTATAAGCAACCACTCCTACTGCAGCTAATATTCCTATTATTGCTACAACGACTAGAAGTTCTATTAGGGTGAAACCTTTTTTGTTCATTTAATCAAGTATTAAGAATGTGCTTATCAATTTATTAAATAAAAAAAATACCTATTAAACCTACTGTTACAGCTAAAAAGAATATTAATAAAAATTTTTTTTGTAAGGTTTTTTTTCTATCTAATCTAACTCTGTTTAATAATATATTGATATTAGTTGTTTTGATTTTTTCTGACTTAATATTTTTTTTTGAGACGA
Organism: uncultured Pelagibacteraceae bacterium; assembly: GCA_902594605.1. GTDB lineage: Bacteria > Pseudomonadota > Alphaproteobacteria > Pelagibacterales > Pelagibacteraceae > Pelagibacter. Next base: position 53,084 of record CACJMR010000002.1, on the reverse strand, counting down.
AATCTGTTTTTAGAGCTATTTCGTCATCATAATTTTTCATAATATTATTAAAACAGGTAATAACGATAAATTCAAACTATTTTCAAAAAACTAAATATTTTTGTAATTACTGACTTTTAATGGTTCTTTAAGTATTTCAGCCTGATACTTCTTTTTTTCAACCTCTATGTAAATAATTTTATGATTAAGTTCGTTTAAAGGTATATTTTTAATATAGCCAAAAGACAGATTTTTTTTAAAATTAAATGAATAATTTCCAGATGTTGTTCTTCCTATAATTTCATCTTCTAGATAAATAGGTTCGTCATGAAGAAGTAATGGTTTTCCTGGTCTATTCTCTTTAAGCGAAAACATTGCAAATCTAGTATTTTGTTTTTTATTTTTAATTTTTTCTAAAGCTTCTTTTCCAACAAAATTAACTTGTTTTTTAAAACTTATAGTAAAATCAAGACCCGCTTGATATTGATTTTCTTCAGGGGATATATCATGTCCCCAATGTAAAAAACCACTTTCCATTCTCATAGTATCTAGTGCATGCATTCCACAATTTGAAATATTAAAATTTTTTCCCTCTTCAATAATTTTTTTATAAATATCTTTGGCATTTGACGATTTTACATATAACTCATACCCAAGCTCACCAACATAAGATAATCTTTGAGTCCATATTTGTATTTCATCGATTGTTATAAATTTTGACGTGGCGAATTTAAAATTTTCATTGCTAAAGTCATCCTTGCTTAATTTTTGCATTAATAATCTGCTCTTCGGACCAAATACACCAAAAACACAATATTCATCCGTCACATCTTTAAACTCTATTTTATCTGACAAATGTTTTTTAATATGGAATTTATCTCTTTCTCTAGTTGCTGCTGAACTTATAATTCTAAAGTGATTTTCATTTATACAAACTATCGTGAGATCTGTTTCTATCCCACCATCTTTATTTAACATATGAGTATAAGTACATTTTCCAATTTCATCTTTAATATTTGATGTACAAATTTTTTGCAGCTCTTCATGAGCTAAATTGGATTTAATTTCAAATTTTGAAAATGGAGTTAAATCAAATAAACCTACATTAGTCATTGTATTGTTGGTTTCATATTCAACTGCTGGATACCAATTTTGATAGTTATAGCTATATTCGTATTGAGCTTTTTCACCATCGAGTGCAAACCACATTGGTCTTTCATAACCGGCTGAAACACCAAAACATGCTCCAAATCCTATTAGTAAATCATGATATGGTAAAGTCTTAATATTCCTTGAAGTTCTATGTTGTTTATAAGGCCAGTGCATACCATATAAATCCCCAAGAGATTCTGTAATTCTATCTTTTATAAAACCTAATCCAGAATGAAATTTTTGAAATCTTTTAATATCATAATTAAAAATATCTTCATTAATATGACCAGTCATCAACCACTCAGCAGTAACTTTCCCAACACCACCACCAGTGCCAATCCCTACACTATTTAATCCACAGCTTAAAAATAAATTTTTAATTTCTGGGACTTCTCCTAATAGAGAGTTGGTATCAGGAGTAAAAGATTCTGGTCCTGCAAAAAACTTTCTAATTCCTATTTTTTCTAAAACAGGAAATCTTTTCAATGATTTTTCTAAATACGGCTCAAAATGTTCAAAGTTTTCTGGAAATTCACCAAATGAAAAATCCTCTGGTACTTTGTTTGTTTTATCAAAAGCAGGTATTGATTTGCCTTCAAAAATTCCAATCAAAAGCTTACCAGCATCTTCTTTAAAATATACGCTACTATCAAAATCTCTTATCACTGGCAGTGTTTTAGAGAGATTTTCAATTGGTTCTGTAATAACATAAAAATGTTCCGCAGGATAAAGAGGAATGCTAACACCTATTTTTTCACCTATTTGCCTTGACCACATCCCAGTAGCTAAAACAACATATTCACACTCAATTTCTTTTCCATCAACTCTTACACTATGAACTTTTCCATTTTTTGTTAAAATTTTATCAACTGGGGAATGTTCAAATATTTTAGCACCTCCTTGTTTTGCTGCTTTAGCTAGCATATGTGTAACACCGCTTGGATCAGCTGCACCATCACCTGGCATTAAAACACCACCTTTTAAATCTTCAGTGTGCATCATAGGATAATTTTTTTTAATTGTTTCTTTATCTAAAATTTTTATTTCAACGTCGTATAATTGTGCAGTAGTTGCTTGCCTTTGAAGCTCTTGCCACCTAGGTGCTGTTTGAGCAATAGAAAGAGCTCCGTTCAATCTTAAGCCTGCAGAATGTTCAACTTCTTTTTGAAGTTTTTTATAAAGATCCAGAGTATATTTTCTAATTTTAGTTATAGCAGCTGTTGGTCCTAATTGACTTACTAACCCTGCTGCATGCCAAGTCGTACCTGATGTTAATTGATCTCTTTCTAATAAAATCACATCATTCCAACCAAATTTTGTCAAATGATAAGCAACAGAACATCCTATAACACCGCCACCTATTACAACTACTTTTGAACTAGATGGATAGTTTTTTTCCATCTTTAATGTTTGATAGCTTCTCCAGGTTCTACATAATTATGCCCAAAAACATCAGCAACTGCTTTGTATGTTACATGACCTTTATGAACATTTAACCCTGCTAAAAAGTTTTTATCTTCACTTAATGCTTTTTGATAACCTTTGTTAGCTAATTTAACTAAAAAAGGTAAGGTTGCATTATTTAATGCCAATGTTGATGTTCTTGGAACACCACCAGGCATATTAGCTACACAATAATGAACTACATCATCAACTATATAAGTTGGATCACCGTGTGTAGTAGGTTTACTAGTTTCTACACAGCCTCCTTGATCGATAGCAACATCAACAATGACAGAACCTCTTTTCATTTTTTTGATCATTTTCTTAGTAATTAATTTTGGTGCTTCCGCACCTGGAATTAATACACCACCAACCAATAGATCTGCCTCAGCAACTAATTTTTCTAAATCTGTTTTATCACTTTGTTCTGGAATTATTTTATCTCCAAACATTTCAACAAGTTGTTTTAATCTAGCTTCAGATTTATCAACAATATGCACTTTGGCCTGCATACCAGTTGCAATTACTGCAGCGTTCTCTCCAACCACTCCTCCGCCCAATATAACCACTGTTCCACCTGTTACACCTGGTGCACCACCTAAAAGCAATCCTCTACCACTTTGATTTTTCTCTAAACAATGAGCTCCAGCTTGTACAGACATTCTTCCCGCAACAGCACTCATTGGAGCAAGTAAAGGCAGTCTTCCATTGTCATCAGTAACTGTTTCGTAAGCAATATTTATACTTTTCGATTTTATTAATCCTTCTGTTAATTCTTTTGCGGCAGCTAAATGTAGATAAGTATATACAATTTGATTTTCTTTAATCATATCAACCTCTACTTTTTGAGGCTCTTTAACTTTAACTATTATTTCTGCATCATTAAAAATATCAACTGCTTTATCAGTGATTTTAGCACCAGCTTTTATATATTGATCATTCTCAAAACCTGCCTCAAATCCTCCATTATTTTCAACCAACACTTCATGACCCTCTGAAACTAAAGTTTTTACACTTTCTGGTGTTAAACCAATTCTATTTTCTTGTGGTTTTATTTCTTTAGGAACTCCAATTTTCATAAACGAAAATTAATTCTTTTTACTTTTTGCGTAATTTGTTATTCCAGTTCGAAGTTTTTCTATAATCTCATCAATGTGTTTTTTTTCACAAATAAACATTGGAGCAATGATTAAACAATCACCAGTAGCTTTAAAATTTACACCCGCTTCATAGCAATGTTTGAAACAAGTAAATCCTGCTGCACCTGGTTTTTTGTCCATAACAATATCAATACCACCCATCATTCCATATCCTCTAATGTTATCAACAACGTCAATATCTTTTAAAGACATTAAACCTTCTTGGAAATAAGGTGCTAAATTTTTTGCTCTATTAAAAATATCATCCTTTTCAATAATATCCTGTACAGCTAAGCCAGCAGCTACAGAAATTGGTATTCCAGAATAAGTATAACCATGAAATAATTCTATAGTTCCTTTGGGAGCATTTTCTGCAATAGCATCATAAATATCTTCTTTACATGCAACAACACCCATTGGACTAATTCCGTTTGTAGTAGCTTTTGCCATTGTCATCATGTCTGGGGTTACACCATACTCCTGTGATGCAAATGGAGATCCAGTTCTTCCCCAGCCAGTGATTACTTCATCAAATATTAAAAGTATTCCATGTTTATCACAAATCTCTCTTAATCTTTGCAAATATCCTTTTGGCGGAACTAATGTGCCTGTTGATCCTGCAATAGGTTCAACAATACAAGCCGCAATATTTTCAGCTCCAAAGTTCATACAAATTCTTTCTAAATCTTCAGCTAACTCAACACCTGTTTCTGGCTGGCCACTTACAAATTTATGTTCTGGTAAATGTGTATGTCTCATATGCACAACGCCTGGCATTAAAACACTTGCAAAAGTTTTTACGTTATTAACCATACCTCCAACAGAAGTCGCACCAATATTCATTCCATGGTAACCTCTTTCTCTACCAACAAATCTAAATCTTTGACTGTCTCCTCTTGCTCTATGATAAGCGATTGCAATTTTAATTGCAGTCTCAACAGCTGTTGACCCACAAATAGTATAAAACATTCTATTTAAATTCCCTGGAGTGTGTTTTGAAATTCTAGTAGCTAATTCAAATGATCCACCAAATCCTTGTTGGAAAGGTTGACAATAATCCAGAGTTTTTAATTGGTTTGTTATTGCTTCAATTATTTCTTCTCTACCATGCCCTAAAGGATTACAAAACAAACCTGAGCTTGCATCAATCTGCGTTTGACCTTGATGGTTTTTTAAATACACACCCTTAGCTTCAACAATTAATCTTGGGTTCTCTTTAAAGTCTTTATTAGATGTAAATGGCATCCAGTGTTCATTTAAAGAATTTGGAATTGCTGTTTTGTTTTGTGTGCTCATAAAAATTTCTTTCTAAAAATATTTTAATTTAATCTTAAAGCCTCTTTAGACTAAAATAAATGGATTAACTACCACATTATTGACACAACCAATGATTGTATAAACTTTCTTTTTTGTTTTACTTCGGAGACAATTTGAATTTAAATATCCACAATTTAATTAATTAAACATAGGGGAATAAATGAAAAAAATACTAAGTTTTATTCTAGGATCTATTTTTGCACTTAACCTATCAATTTCAGTTGCTAATTCAGCTGCAAATGAAGTTAGAGTTGCTTACTTTCTAGAATGGCCAAGTCCAAACCTAGAGGACATGATGAAGAAAAATTATTCAAAAGCTTTAGGTGTCCCAGTGAAGTGGACAAGCTTCAATACTGGTGTGGAAATGACAGAAGCCATGTTGGCAGGAGATATTGATATTTCTTACTCACAAGGTTTAGTGCCTTTTATCAATGCTGTAAAATCTAATGCACCTATCAAACTGATTGATATTGCAATGGAATACGGAATGGGTGGAACTACATGTGTTACATCTAATGCTTCTGGAATTACAAAAGCAAACGCTAGTGAATTAGAGGGTAAAAAAGTTGCAGTGCCTTTAGGTACTATGGCTGATTATGTTTTTACTGCAAGTATGGAAATTGTCGGTGCCGATCCAAGCAAAATGACTGTTATTGATATGGTTCCAGAAGATGGAGCTGCAGCTTTAGTAAGTGGTGATGTTGCAATGGCATGTTTATTTGGTGGTAATTCAATTGCAGCAGCTACAGAAGTTGGTTCTAGATTAATTTCAGTTGAGGAAGCTAGAGCTGGAGGTATTCTAGGTATAGATATTACTTCTGTAACTAATAAGTTTATGAATGAAAATCCAGGTATGGTAAGGACTTTTGTTGAAGTTACTCATGAAGCTAACGCAAGATATAATTCAGGTAAAAGCGATATGAATTCTATGTCTAAAGCATCTGCGATGGAAATATCAAAAATGAAAGGTACTTTAGATGGATTTAAATTCTTAACTCCTGAAGAAACTAAAAAATCTATGGAGAGTGGTAATCTAGCTGGTTTCCTGGATGGAATGGGAACACCAAAAGGAAACGTAGATACAAGTTTCTTACCTTTATAATTTTAAAGGTTTAAAACTTTTTAAATAGGCACTGATTTAAAAAATTAGTGCCTATTTTTTTTAAAAAATTTCAAATATAAGTGCACTATGAGTGATCTTGTTTCTCAAAATCTAAATATGATTTTTAAAACTCCAAAAGGAGAAACAGTTCATGCACTTAAGGATGTAAGTTTTACTTTAAAAAAAGGAGAGTTACTTACTGTTCTTGGTCCTTCTGGTTGTGGAAAAACAACCTTATTAAATATTGCCGCTGGATTTTTAAGACCTACTTCAGGAAAAATTACATTAAATAATAATGAAATTGATGGACCTGGTGTTGAAAGAGGAATGGTTTTTCAACAAGGTGCTTTGTTTGAATGGTTAACAGTAGCTGAAAATGTAAATTTCGGACTTAGGATGAAAAAAGAAGATCCTGAGGTTACAGCTAAAAAAGTTGATGAGTGGTTGGATATAGTTGGACTTAAAGGTTTTGGTAACACACCTACATATCAATTATCAGGTGGAATGCAGCAAAGAGTTGCTCTTGCAAGATGTTTAATAAACGATCCTGATTTAATTTTAATGGACGAGCCATTAGGGGCTTTAGATGCATTAACAAGAGAGAAGATGCAGTCTTTAGTTTTAAAAATTTGGAAAGAAACTGGAAAAACTATTATTTTAATTACTCACTCCGTAGAGGAGGCTCTCTTACTTGGTGAAAGATTATATGTTATGGCACCAAGACCAGGAAGAATACATAAAGAATACAATCTTCCATTTGCAGAAATGGGTCTTACACAAGATTTAAGAGAAATTAAAAAAAATAAAGAATTTTCATCTACTAGAGAAGAAATTTTATCCATGATCTGGAACATGGAAGAAGAAATAATGGGAAAAGAGAATTAATGCTAACCCAAATTGTAACAATACTAATTATAGTGTCTATTATTGGATGCATTCTTTATGGAAGAAGATTAATTAAAACTGAAAAAGTTGATGCTGTATTTGGTAATCCAGAAAGATCTAAAGGTGGAACGCACTGGGTAATTGTTGGTAGCAGTGTAATATTAATACTGTGGCTTTATTATTCATGGGATATAGCAAGAGGTTTTTATCCAAAATCTGCAAACGAATTGTGTCAAGTTGCTAAAATAAATGAATCATTATTAGGTTTAAAATATCAATTTCCTATTGAAGAGAGAGAGTTCAAAAGTACATCTATTATAAAAATTGAAAATAAAAATCTTATAAAGATTGCAGCTGAAATAAAAGGATCTACAGATCTAAATGATCAACAAAAAATAATACTTGTAAGTTACATTGATAGAACTTCTAAATTAATTCCTCTCTTAACCAGTGAGGAATTAATAGAAATGGATACCAAAATAAAAATTCAAGAAATGACTGAGCAAATAAAGCAACTCAGTATTAATTTTCAAAAGGAAAATTATCCTTTTGAAACAGACGCTCAAAAAATTGAAAGACAAAAACTTATTGATGAACAAGGTGGTTGGGGAATTGTAACAATAGACTCTGGTAGTGGATCAATAGAAAATACTATTGAGATACCAACTGCTCCTCAGACTAAAAAAGGGTTAAAATTTCAAGCAGCGGCAAAAGAACTAAGTTCTATAAATGACAAATTTTTTAAATTAAGAAATCACAATCCATTATTCAAAAGCGCAATACAACAATTAAAAGATGATATTAAAGCTTATAGAAAAAGTTTAGATGATAGTGGTGAGATAGCATCTGACTATGCAAAAAATATAGTTAAAATTGCAAGAAGAATAGAATTTGCAAGTATTTATCCTCCTAATGCTTTGAATGAAATGCAAGAAGCCATCTTAGAGTTTGATGAATTGCAAAACAAAGAACAAGGTGGATTAAGATTAATTGATATCCTTTTGTTTCCTTCAGGAACAATTGTAGCAAGTGGAGCAACTTGTTCTGAACAAGGTTCAGGTAGATGGCTGCCTAAACCATCTGATACATTTAATAAATTTGTGGAACTATCAAAACCAAGTGTTGGATACAAAAATGTTCCTCTTTTATGGATTGAAATGATCGATGTCAGTAAAATGATAGGTTTCATTTTACCAGATTGGATAGCTGATATATTGCCTGGTGAATACCCAGTTCATACAAAAGATGGAATAGTAAAAGAAAACTTTAAAAGTAATGTTTTAAAAGTAGCAACAGGTGACTTTAAACTACTGAAAGTTCCTGTACCATACGGACATATCTGGGACTCTTTTATGAGGGTGTTTTTAGGATTAGTGTTTGGAATTATTATTGGTGTTCCATTGGGATTATTTATGGGTCTAAATAGATTTGCCAAAGGTTTCTTTGATCCGTTAATTGAACTTTATAGACCGGTCCCTCCTCTTGCATGGGCACCTTTAATTATTTCAGTTCTTGGAATTGATAACTCAGGAAAAGTATTTTTATTATTTATGGTCTCATTGTCGATTATGATTATTTCTGCAAGAGCTGGTGCGTCGGGAACACAACTATCAAAAATCCATGCAGCCCACTCATTAGGAGCTACTAAAAAACAAATTTTAAGACATGTAATTTTTCCAAATTCACTTCCTGAAATTCTTACAGGAATTAGAGTTGCTGTTGGTATGTGTTGGGGAACGCTTGTTGCTGCAGAGTTTCTAGCAGGTACAACTGGTATTGGTTTTGTTGAAAATGTTGCAAAAAAATACTTCCAGTGGGAGGTTATTTGGATAACGATAATTATTATGGGTCTACTAGGTCTTTTATTCGATATTACATTAAGAAAAATAATAGATAAAACTATTCCTTGGCGTGGAAAAGGATAAATGTTAAGGGGAAGAAATGAAGACCCCAGTTTTAAAAAAACAAGTCATAAAAATATTCAAAAAATTTGGTCTAAGTAAAGATCATGCTTTGATTTCTACTAATGCATTAATTAATGCAGAATTAGTTGGTGCTTATGGACATGGTTTATCTAGACTAAAGATGTACTGTGATCGAATTTCAAAAAAAGTAATTAATCCAAAACCAAAAATTAAAATAAAAAAAATTTCTCCTTCAATTTCTCATATTGATGCAAATAACAGTATTGGTTTTGTTGCAGCTGATTTAGGGATTAAAACTGCAATTAAACATGCACAAAAAACTGGAATAGGTATGGTGGCAGTTAAAAATAGTGGTCACTATGGTTTATCTGGTTACTACGCTGAACAAGCTGTAAAGAAAAATTTAATTACAATGATCTACACTAATGCTCCTCCAGCAGTTGCTCCGCATGGTGCATTAAAAACTTTATTTGGAACAAATCCAATTTGTTTTGGGTCCCCTACTGGTTCTAAAATTCCATTCATTTTAGATACATCAATCTCAATGATTAATAGAGGAAAAATTAGAGTTGCTGCGAGAAACAATCAATCAATTCCTGCGGGAGTTGCTTTAGATAAATTTGGTAAACCAACTACAGATGCAAAAAAAGCTTTAGCGGGAGTTCAATTACCAATTGCAGGTTTTAGAGGTTCGGGACTTGCTTGGATGGTAGATATATTAAGTGGAGTTTTAACAGGAGGAAATCATGCAGGAAGAGTTAAAGATCCATTTGATGATTTTTCAGGTCCACAAAATATTGGACATTTGTTTATTACTTTTAAGGCAAATTTATTTCAAAAAAATTATAATCAACGAATTAGAGATAATATTAAAACAATAAAAAAACTTCCTAAGATTAAAGGAGTTAAAGAAATAATGTATCCAGGACAAAACAAATTTAACCGGTATAAAAATAACTCAAAAAAAGAAATTTCTATACCGGATATAATAAAGAAAGATTTAGAAAACTTAATAAGTTAACATCGTTAGAGCACCCAAAGAAACAATGACTGAAGATAGAATAATTGTTCTTTTTACCTTCTCTTTTTTTTTTTCTTCGTAAAGCCTTTGTTTTAAAATCTCTATATTCACTCTTTTAGATACTTCTCTGATTTTTGCTGGAGCTCTAAGAACATCAGATTTATGTTTAAGAACATCCAATTCCACGACATTATTACTTTCAGAATGTTGAGAGGGGTTCTCAATAGGATCAGATGTTCTCTTTAAGCTTTCTGTACTCATAAGCTTAATTAATCATGCATCAGAAAATTAATAAATATTTCTAATGTCCAAAATGGGTAATCTTCATGCGATATTTAGTCAAAAATAGTATTTTTTCAATTTTTGATATTTTTTTAAAAAAATTAATCCTTAATGTCCAATTCCAATGATAGTTAAATCGTCATCTAAGATGTCATTATTATCTTTAATTCCAGTTTCTTTATAGTCTTTTTTAAGACTTTTAACTCTTATTTCCTCAGTAGAATTTTCAAGTTCTTTTTGTAAAGAAGAGTTTTGATGATTAAGTAAAAGTTTTTTAACTCCATCAATACCTATTTCATTTTTATTTTCGTCCATACATTCTGAAAAACCATCCGTAAAACAATAAATTCTCCCTCCATCTAATTTGAAAGTATCTAGCTTATATACACTTTCATCTTTGTGTTTAACTATTGCAAGAGGAGTAGAAGAAGATGAGTACTCAACAAATTCTTTTCCTTTTCTCAACAAAGCAGGTTGATGACCTGCATTTGCTATTTCGACAATATCAGTTTTGATATTATAACAACCCACTATTGATGTAACAAATGTACCGGGGGGATTAGTTTCTTTTAAATCATTATTCATTTCAAGTAAGATTTCATTAGGTTTAAATTTTAATCGTGAAAAAATTTTAAATAAAGTAATAGCCTTAGCCATAACCATACCGGCATTTACTCCTTTGCCAGAAACATCTGATAGTGTGAAATAAACAAGATCATCATGTAAATAAAAATCGTAAAAATCTCCCGAAATTTCTCTAGCAGGAATATTTAGTCCATAAATTGGATAATTAGACAAATCTCTATTTGGCATTAAACGTTTTTGCACATTCATGGCTAGTTTAATTTCAGATGAAACTCTATTTTTCCATTTATTTTTTTGTTTTTCACTTTGTTCCAATTTGTTCATTAAAAAATTGTATTGAGTGCCAATAATCCCACTATCTGTGAATGGATCTTGAGGCGCTCTTAATGAGTAATCCTCAGTTTTAGCTTGATTAGTTAACACTTCGAGTAATTCATGAGTATCTGTTGATGCGTTATGTTCTGATATATTTAAACCAAGCTCCTCTTGGATTTTACCAACACGAAGTGGATAAATATAATTTATAGATTTAAAAATTATGAATGACGCAAAAAAACAAAATCCACCAATGCTAAATGTTCCTATAATCTGAATTGTTAATTGCTCTAATCTTGTCTTATCTAGTCCCATCATTTCAAAATCGCCAAATATAGCGACTGATAAAGTTCCCCATATACCTCCTACTAAGTGAACAGGTATAGCGCTAACAACATCATCGATTTTTAATTTTTCTAATAAAATAATTGTGGAGCCTGATAAAATTCCTCCAATTGCTCCAATGTATATTGCTTCCGATGGATTAACATAAGCACAACTTGCAGTAATCGAAACTAAACCAGCTAATGGACCAGTGATCATAAATAATGGCTCTGGTTTTTTCATTACAATTATTCCCATTGCACTAGAAAAAATTAAACCAAATGATGCTGATAAAAATGTATTTATTAATATTAATGGAATTTTTAAATCCATTGCTCCATTAGCACCTCCATTAAATCCAAACCAACCAAACCATAAAATTAAAGCACCAAGAGCAGCTATTGGAGTATTGCTTCCTTGAAACAATTTTTTATCTTTATCTTTTCTAAATCTGCCTGTTCTACTTCCAATAATAAGTAATATCGCTAATGCTACCCAGCCTCCAACTGAATGAACAACGGAAGCTCCTGCAAAATCCAAATAACCCATCTTGCCTAGCCATCCAAATTTAACTGTTGGATCAGTAAAATCAAAAGCCCAAGCCCAATGACCTACTATTGGATATAAAATTCCCGAAGTTACAAAAGTAATTATTACATATGAAAAAAACCTAAGTCTTTCAGCAACAGCTCCTGATATGATCGTTGCTGCTGTTGCAACGAACATTGCCTGAAATACAAAATATGTTTGATAACCAGCAACTTTTGTCGTGAAAAAATAAAACTTATTTCCAAACAAACCCATAACACTGGTTCCATACATCAATGCAAAACCAAAAGCCCAAAAGGTAACTACAGCTATTCCAAAATCTGTAATATTTTTTAATGCTACGTTAATACTATTTTTATTTCTTGATAAACCAGATTCTAGACACATAAATCCAGCCTGCATCAGGAAAACTAAAATGGCACAAATTAGTAACCAAAAAGTATCCAAATTTGCTTGAAGTACTGCCTCAAGTCTAAACTCTGTTGCTTTAATTGCTCCTTTACTTGTGAGCTCTAACTGACTTATTTTAGACTGTAGCTTATCAACCAAAATTTGGAGTTCAGCTACAGTCATAAAATTTTTTAATCTACAAGTTTTCTTGCTTCCTCAGCATCTGTAATTATGCCATCAACACTAATTACTTTAACTACTTCAAATCCAGTTCCTAAAATTGCATTTTTATATTCATCCTCAGATAAATTTGATTTATCAGCGAAAGAAGATACAGCAACACCTTCTGGCCAAGAAACTTTTACTGTAGCATCAGGACAAGCCTTTTGTAATGCTTCAGTAACCATCTTTTGACACTTAATACACATCATACCATTTACTTGTGCGATCTGAGTTTGAGCTGCAAACAAATTAGTACTAAATAAAAGAAAACCTAATGTTAACATTATTTTTTTAAACATAAATTCCTCTTTATTTTTTTAAAAAATCTACCATTTAAAATTTAAACTTGCATTATAAATTAGATCAAAATGGGGAAAAAAATATTATTTTCCAATTGAAATCAACGTTAAATCGTCACTTAGTTTATTATCACCTGCGGCTTTAACAACATCCTTTGTAATTTCAGAAAGTTGTTTTTTAATATCTTTATTGAAATTTTTCTCAATCATTTGAATTGAACCCTCTATTCCTATTTCTTGACCGCTTTCATTTTCACTTTCGGATAATCCGTCGGTAAAAGCATAAAACCTATGTCCATTTAATTTTGTTTTATGTGTATGGTATACCGATTTGTCTTTTTGAGGAACAACACCCATTGGAGGTGAGTTACTCTCAAATTGTTCGTATTCGCCATTTTCATTTCTAATGACTGCTGGTTGATGTCCTCCATTGACCCATCTTATTTCATCTGTGATTGTGTTATATTCACCAAGTATGCAAGTTACGAACATTCCACCTGTTTTTGTTAAAAACAAATCATTATTCATATGAAACATCATTTCATCAGGGTCTACTTTATCTCTAGACATGATTTCAAATAAAGTTGACGCCTTAGCCATAACCATTCCTGCATGAATACCTTTTCCAGCAACATCAGCAATTATAAAGTAAACACTATCATTATGAGGGTAAAAACTAAAAAAGTCTCCTGATACCTCTCTCGCTGCTAAATTAATTCCATGAACAGGATAATTTTCTAAATTTCTTTTTGGTAAAAAGTTTTCTTGGACCTTAACTGCAAGCTTGACTTCGTTAGAAATTCTATCACTCCATATTTTTCTTTCAGTTTCACTTTTTTCTAACTTGTTCATTAGCTTATTATAATAAAGTCCGATCACACCACCCGCTGTAAATGGATCTTGTGGTCCTCTAATTGTTAAATCTCCGCTATCAGATTGTTTCTCTAAAATTTTGATTAAATCGTGTTCAACAGATGTTGCATTATGTTCTGCAATATTTAATCCAAGCTCCTCATGTAATGGACTTACTCTTAAAGGATAAAAATAATTCAGTATTTTTAAAAGAATATATGATCCAAAAAAAGCAAAAGCACCAATAGAAACCACTCCTATAAACTGAACTTCAATTTGTTCTAATCTTGTTAATCCAGTATCTAATAATTCTAAATCACTAAATAAACCTACTGCTAATGTTCCCCATATACCTGCTGCTAAGTGGACAGGAACTGCACCAACTACGTCATCTATCTCATATTTATTTAATATTTCATTTACAAAAATAGATATAATGGCTCCAATAATACCAACAAAAATAGCTGTTACTGATGTCATTGAATTACATCCAGCTGTAATTGCTACTAACCCAGCAAGCGGACCCAATATTACATAATAGGGATCTGGTTTTTTAAAGAAAGCAAATGAAATTGCAAGACCTGTTAACAAACCAAATGCAGCAGCAAGAAATGTATTAATTAAAATCAAGGGTACTGTCTCATCCATTGCCCCATTGCTTCCTCCATTAAAGCCAAACCAACCAAACCATAAAATTAGAGTTCCCAAAACAGCTAATGGAAAGCTTGAGCCTGTAAATTTTCCTTTATTTGCTTCAGAATATTTACCAATTCTAGGACCTAAAATTAAAACTGCAGCTAAAGCTATCCATCCTCCTACCGAATGAACAATTGTACTTCCTGCAAAATCAACAAAACCAATATCAGTTAACCATCCAGTTTCCCTTAGATTACCTGTGACAGCTAATAATTGTCTAACAGCATCAACATTATTTAAATAACTTGACGACCAAGCCCAATGCCCAACTATTGGATAAATTATACCCGTTGCAAGAATAGTAATGATTAAATATCCATTAAATTTCATTCTCTCTGCTACTGCTCCAGAAACAATCGTTGCAGCAGTTGCAACGAACATCGCTTGGAATACAAAATAAGTCATATATTCTGCGTTTTCTGTTTTAAAGAAAAACAAATCAGTTCCTATGAAACCATTCCAACTGGTTCCAAACATCAATCCAAAACCAAAAATCCAGAATATTACAACTGCCACACCAAAATCAGCTGCATTTTTAAGAGCAACGTTTATACTATTTTTGTGTCTTGAAAGACCGGTTTCCATACACATAAAACCAGCTTGCATGATAAATACTAAAATAGCACAATCTATGACCCAAAGCGTATCAACAAATGACTTCACTGATTCCAAATCTACATTGTCCATTTATTACTCATCTTTTTTTCTCCAGATAAAGTAAAAAATATAAGGTGCTAAAGCTGGAACTATTCCAAACCAAAACCACTCATCCCATCTAAAGCTTTTATCTAAAGCAAAACTTTTAAGACCATTCCACCAAGTAAGATAACCAATAAAAATGATCCATACTAAACTAGCTGTTAAATAGATTTTTGATTTGTTTGTTAAATCAATTTCCTTAATTTTCGAAAAAAACTTTTTAATTTCCTCAAAGTTCATTGGTAAATTATTAACAGTTTTGTCTTGCAGTTACATTTAAAGCAGTCAATGTAACCTGACAATTGCCGTCAGTTTCTTTAGCTGTTATTTTGTAATTTGAGGCATCGTTAGAAATACATAATTCATATCCCATTTCTGGAGTAATGTTATCAGATCCACCTAACAAGTTAGTCTCTATTGCAGAAGATGTTGATGATGAAGGGGTGCAATTGGTGCTTGTGCTATTCATATAATACATTCCATTATCTGAATAATATTCAGTTTGTCCTAAAGAAATTTGCTGCATAACATTTTCTGCTGATTTTCTTTTCGCACCTGATACATAACCGTTGTAACTTGTAATACCAATTGCAGCTATAATTCCTAGAATTGCAACAACCACTAAAAGCTCAATGAGTGTAAACCCTGAGCTTTTAGTCGTCATAAAATAAAAGAGTATTAAATTATTACTCTACTACTACAGTGTTAGTTTTTTGACTTGCTGCAGTACTACATTTCTCTTCAATGCAAGTTCCAATTGTAATTGTATTTCCTGAGTAACTAATGAATGTTGGTCCAGCATTGCCATCTTTTGAATAATCACTACCTTCTTTTACAGCTTTCTCTGAAGTGTTATATGGATCTTTAAAATCCGCCAATGCTTTTACTGCCGCTTCAGTAACTGTCTTACCAGTTTTACCGCTGCAAGCTAATTCTCCACCCATAGCAGAAGATTCACCTATATTACATTTTTGTACCTCAGCCGCGATGTATTTAGTAACTGCAGCTTGATTAGAATTAGCTGCTTGTTTTTTAGCACCTGCTGTGTAACCTGAGTAAGCAACAACACCAACAGCTGCAAGAATTCCGATAATTGCTACAACAACTAGTAGCTCAATTAATGTAAAACCTTTATTTTTTTTATTTCTCATATTTAAAACCTCTTTTATTTTTTGTAATAATTTTAAACTGTATATAATTTAATATTATTTAATAATATAATGCAATTAATCATTTTGGGTCAATCATAGATTGTATTTTTTATTGATTTTACTAAAAAATTGATAAATAAAGGGCTTTATGACTTACAAAGTTACAGAAGAAGGAAATATCTCGACAGTTCATCTAGATGGTGAAATTGACATGGATGTAACTGAAAAAGCCAAGGAAGTTATAATGCCTCTTATTGAGGCAAAGAAAGAAGTTCACTTGAATTTGAAAGAAGTTCAATACATGGACTCTTCTGGAATATCCGTATTGATTGAAAGTCATCAAAAAGCAATGGAGCTTGGAACAAAAGTTACTCTTAAAGAAATCAGTAAATCAGTTCTAAAGGTTATTATGATGGCAAAACTAGAACAAATCTTAAATTTGGATTAATGGAACAATCACATATAGCTAATGTAGATGAAAAAAGAGATTTTGAGGTAAACTCATCTAATCTTAAGCATGTTAGATCTTTCTGCAGAGAAGTTTTTGAAAGATTAAATATTAATCAAGAGTTAAAAGATGAATTAGTTTTAGCTATTGCTGAAGCTGCACAAAACATTGTCAAGCATGCTTACAATAACGAACAAACCGAAGATAAAATGGAAATTAAAATATCTGTTAGTGATGGTCATCTTGAAATAGGATTTTTTGACAAAGGAAGACCAGTTGAAAAAGATAAAATTAGACACCGAAAAATTGATGACATTAAACCAGGCGGATTAGGGACTTTTTTTATTCAACAAATAATGGATGCGGTTGTTTTTAAAGAGGGTGAAAAACCTTGGATAAACCATCTAATACTTTCCAAAAATTTAAATAATTAATTATTTTGTACGTAACAATCTAAATTACTATAATCATCAAAAAACATTTCAGCTAATTCATTGCTGCTTGTCATTGAACAATCAATCGGTTCATTTAAAGACTGAACCATATGCTCACTTACACCTTTACCTGTCTGATGTTTAACACCTGTATTAATAGTTCCTGATAAAAGTGCTTGGTTAACACTTCCAGTTGTAGCAACAGTTATTGCAGGACCCAAAACCGCTACACTCTGTGCACATCCGGTAAGAAAAATAAATATAATTAATAATTTTAAATTTTTAACCACATCAAGGTATTTAACTTAAGTTAATAAAAATTAAAGTTTTTTTTAGGTTAAAAAATTATATATATGTCCAATTTGATTTTTTTAACCACCAATAATAGCTCCAACATTAAATATTGGTGAATACATCGCAATCATTAATCCACCAATCATTGTACCCATAAACACAATCATAATTGGTTCAATTAAACTAGACATGTTATCTACTGCTGTATCAAACTCTTCTTCATAATAATTTGATACTGAAGTAAACATTTCATCTAAATTACCAGTTTGTTCACCAACAGAAATTAACTGACTAAATGTTGGAGGAAAAACAGGTTCTTTTAAAAATAGTTTTGTTAGTGTGTCTCCTGAAAAAACCCCTTTTTTTACATTTTCTAAGGCAAGAGTAACTACGTCATTGTTACTTACAGCTTTAGCAATTTCAATACTCTCAAGTAAATTTACACCAGCAGAACTTAAGTTACCCATAATTAATGAAATTCTAGCAATTAATGACTTTAAAATCATATCACCAAACACAGGCATCTTTAAAACTCTTTGATGCCATTTGTAACGAATAGCTGGAATTTTTGTAGTTGTGTATTTAAAAATTGCAAACAGTAAAATACATACAATACCTAATGTTAAGCCTCCTGATCCTCTCATAAAGTTACTAGCTGTCATTATAACAGCTGTTGGTGTAGGAAGAGCAACACCCATACCTTCATACATCTCCGCAAAAACAGGAACTACTTTAATTAACATAAAAACCATTACAGTAATAGCAACTGTAAACATAACTACCGGATAAGTCAGTGCACTTTTGATCTTCTTTTTAACCTTTTCTCTTTTTTCTAAAGACTCTACTAATTTCATTAAAAAAACATCAAGCTTACCACTAGCCTCACCTGCTTTAATTAAGTTTATATAAATACTGTCAAAAATTTGTGGATACTTTTCAAAACATTTTGAAAGTGTTATTCCACCCTCTAAACTTTTTCTTATATCTTCAATAATTTCTTTCATTGTTGGATGTTCAATTTGATCTCTCAGCATTCCTAATACATTAAGAATTGGCAGACCTGCCTTAACCATAGTAGCAAATTGTTTTGAAAAAATTACAACATCTTCAGGTTTTACTTTTTTCTTTCCAAAAGAAAAACCACCACCTTTTTTTTTATCTTTAGCAGCTTTTTTCTTTTTAACTTTTGTTAAATTAGTAATAATTACTTTTTGTTCTTTAAGTTTAAATGAGGCTTCTTCCTGATTAAGAGCCTCAATTTCACCTTCGATATATTTTCCTGCTGAAATACCTTTGTAAGAAAAAGTTTCTGAAGACATTTAAACTACTCCACTGATAAAACACGATCGTATTCTCTGAAATTTAAATCTCCTGTTAAAATCATTTCACGACCCATATCTTGCATTGTTCTAAAACCTTCCTTAGTTGCTATTTCTTTAAGTTCAGGTGTTGTAGCCTGTCTTAAAATAGCTTCTTTAATTGGTTTTGTAACATTTAAAATTTCATAGATACCCATTCTTCCTTTGTATCCAGTATCTTTGCATTTTGGACACCCCTTACCCTTTTGAACTTTTGCTCTTGAAGCTTGTTCAACTGTAAATCCAAGATCTGCTAAAGCTTTTGGGGTAATATCATCATCTGGAACTCTGCAATCTGGACATGTTTTTCTTGCAAGTCTTTGTGCTAAAACTAATGTGACAGCAGCACTAATTAAATAATCTGGTGTTCCCATATTTTGTAATCTTGTGATTGTACTTGGCGCATCATTTGTGTGTAATGTACTAAATACTAAGTGACCTGTTAATGCAGCCTTTAAACCTATATCCACAGTTTCTTTATCCCTCATCTCACCAACAAGAATTATTTCGGGGTCTTGTCTCAAAAAGGATCTTAATGCGGTTGAAAAATTAAAACCAATATCATCTTTAATCTGTACTTGACCGACTCCATCTAATTCATATTCAACTGGATCTTCTGCAGTCAAAATATTTAAATGAGGCTTAGATACTTCTTTTAAAATACTATAAAGAGTAGTTGTTTTTCCTGATCCTGTAGGACCTGTGACTAAAACCAAACCTTGGGTACCGTGTATTGCTTTTCTTAAATTCATTAAATCAGTTTCTTCAAAATTTAATTGTTCAAGACTAATGTCTCCTGCATCTTTATTTAAAACCCGCATTACAATTCTTTCATTATTTGCCGTTGGCAAAATTGAAAGACGTAAATCAACTACTTTTCCATCTATTTTAAATGGAATTGCTCCGTCTTGTGGTAATCGTCTTTCAGCAATGTCAAGTTTACCCATAATTTTAAAACGAGTTACCACTGCACCATAATTAGAGTGTAAAAATTTAGAAAACTGTTCTTGCTCTTGTAAAATACCATCCAATCTATATCTCACTCTTGAAGAAAATCTATATGGCTCTATATGAATATCGGAAACACCAGATTTAATTGCTTCTGCAACAACAGCTGTTGAAAATTTAATTACTTCAGATTCATTTTCAAGAGCCTCTATATCTTCTTCAGGTTTTTCATCTAATACTTCAGTATTATCTTCTACATCGTAATCAAAAGTTTGAACTTTTTCTTTATTTTTCTGTTGAATAGATTGCATTGTAGTTTCGCCATCTGCATGAAGTTTTTTAATAAAATCTGAAATCTCACTAATCTTAGCAGCGTGTAATTCAATATCCATTTTAGTGATTGTTTTAAGATTTCTCATTAAACTAAGTTTAGAGCTATCTGGTATTGCAATATGTAAAATTTTACCCTCAACTTTAAATGGTGCTATAAAATTCATATTAATATAATTTGAGGGTAATACAGATTTTATTTCCTCAGTTACAGAATGTGCACTTAAATCAACAACCTCTAATGATTGTTCTTTAACTAATAAGTCTAAAATTTTATTTTCATCAGTAAGATTTAATTCGAATACCGCATCCAATTGAGACTTTTGTCCCTCAGTTGATACTTTTTTAATATTGATTAAATCTTTTCCAGAAATAATATCTTGATCAATCAAAATATTAATTAAATTTATTTCTGACTCTCTACTAATATTAATCATTATAAAATTCTTGGTGCAATAAACACCAATAATTCATCTAGATTATCAGAATTAGCCTTACCTTTAAAGAGATTACCTATCACAGGCAAATTCCCTACACCTGGTGTTTGGTTCTTACTATTTGATTGTACATTTTTCTTAATTCCACCTATGACTACAATATCGCCATCAGCCACCAATAATTTTGTAACAATTTCCATTTTATTAATTGGCGGTTCATCAGAAGCTGTTGCTCTATTTGGCGTGTCATTATTAACTTTTATAGTCAAAAGTACATTTCCATCTCCAATTATACTAGGGGTTACCTCTAATTTAAGAGCTGCTTCTTTAAACGATGTAGAAGTAGTGCCTTCTGATGTTGTTTGATAAGGAATTTCTTCACCTTGAGTAACTGTGGCTAATTGATTATCTAATGTAAAAACTTTTGGATTTGAAATAGTTTTTCCCATACCCATGCTTTCTAATGCGGTTATCTCAGCTTTTAAAACACCTGTAGTAGTTTTTCTAAGTAATCCTATACCACTAGTTGCACCAGTAACTGGAAAGTTTGAAATACTATCTGAAGCAGAACCAAGTCCAGCAGCAGTTCCTAAATCAGCTCCTGCCTCACTTCCGCTGCTAGTACCTGCTACACCTCCAGCTACTCTTCCTTTATTCTGGTAATACCCACCTAATCTTGTACCCAAAGCTCTTTCAAAGTCTGAATTTGCTTCAACTATAAATGCTTCGATTAATACTTGTTTAGTTCTAATATCAATTTCTTTAATAACTTTATCAACAACATCTAAATCTTTTTCTTTTCCTCTAACAATTATAGATCTTGTAGTGATCTCTTCAGTAATTTGAATTGGCGTAAATGAACTGTCTCCAGATTGTTGGGTAAATAATTCCTCAATTGTGGCTTTAGCTTGTGCGGGTGAAATATAATATAGTCTAAAAATTTCTGAGTATATTGGTTCTACACTGTCTTCTAATTCAACTTTTTTCTTAACAGCTTGAGCTCTTTCAGACTTATAATTTTCTTGAGAAGTTAAAGTTTCTGGTGAATGAACTCTAATCAAATTACTTGCAGTATCTACGTCAGATGCGTAGTTTTTCATATCCAACAAAGCTTGGAAAGCTTTATCCCAAGGAACGTCAACTAATTCTGCTGATATTACTCCAGCAACTTCATCACCAACTAAAACATTAATCTCACCTATTTTACCCATCAACTGCATTGTTTCTTTAAAATCTAAATTTTTAAATTTTAAAGTTACTCTTTGTTTAAGTAGTGGAAAATTGTCAGAGATAATTAAATAATTTCTTTGTGCCTCCGATGAAATTTTTTTTCGTTTACCTAATTTTCTTGTATCCCCTTCAATTGGCTTTGGTCCCATATCTAATGTTTTAGAAATTTCAGATTTACCTGCTTTGGTAATATCATTACTTTTAATTAATGGAGTATTGTGTTTGAAAGGTTTATTATATTTTTTTGCAAATTGTGAATTGGCACAACCACTTAAAATGAAACCAAAAATCAGAACTGCTGATAAATTTAATAATTTTTTAATAGTCATCAGCCTCTCTTATTTGATTGTTAAAATCTATAATTAAATATTTACCATCTTCTTTTTTAAAAATAGCCTCAGTTAATCTTAAATCTATAAATTGATTTTTTCCTAAATATTGACCTAATGTTAAAGTGATTGCCTCACCAGCTGAGCTTACCACAGAAATGTAACTATGATCTTTTCCAGAAATTAAACCTGCAAGTTTAAAATTATATAAACTCATTTCATCTTCTTGTTCATCTTCTGGTATACCTGCTGTTGAACTAGTTCCTTCATTTCCTGCAAAAGGATCGTTTAATGGAACCTCGTCCTCATCAGCCAACTCTTTTGTAATTTCCTTTACCTGCTCTACAAGCTCTTCTTTTTTATCGTGATTATCTGCCAAAGTTACATTGGCAAAGAGCATTATAATTAAAACCAATAAAATCCTAAAAAAATTCATTTGGTAATCCTACTATTGTTAACTCTCCTGTCGCAATTATCGCTCCAGTTGAATCGTTTTGTACTATACTTATGGTCTCTTTGTCAAAGTTAAGCATTTTTTTTTGCTTAGATACTGCTCTTTTGAACTTTATATAGCCAAGAAACTTGCCTTTAATCTCATAATCTACAGGTATCTTATAATAAGAGATCATCTCTTTTGTAATTAGATTTTCAGCTTGTTGAGTAATTCCCTCTTTTAAAACTGGGATTGCTTTTTTCTTTTCAATTTTTGAAATAACCAATCCATTCACACCTGCGTGCCTACTAAGGCTTTGATATAAATCTTCGACCTCTGCCTTTGAGTGAAATAAAGTTGAACTTTCTTCAAATTCTGGTCTCAACTTTTTAATTTTTGCTTTAAATTGAATTATTTCATTTTCAAACTGCGAAATTTCATTTTGTTTTAATAATTTATCTTCATATTTAACTTTTCGCTCTTTCACCATTGGGTTAAGTATTGCGTAATAAATAATTAGAAATAAAATAATTGCTCCAAATCCAATTCCAAATTTTATTAATGTTTTTTTATCAGCAGCTCCTGTAAACTTCGCTTTGAGATCCGACATTGTTATATTTTTAAGGTCCATTAAGTGCTCTCCAATATACAGGCTATTCTAAAGCCTTTCATTTGTTGTGTTCCCTGTTCACCTCCTGGAAGAATCATACTTGCCAAAGACGCTTGAGAAATAAGTTTTTTATTATTCAAATTACTAATTAATTTAAGAATGTCTTGGTCACTAAATGCTGAGCCTTCTATTACTATTTGATCTACACCATTATATTCAATGGATTTAAATTTAACTCTTTTAGGTACAGCAGAAGCAATTTGTGCAAGAACTCTAAAACTTACTGTTTTATTTGATTTAATTGATTTGCTGAGTTTTAGAGATTTTAAAATTACTCCTATTTCTTTAGCATATTTATTTTTCTCTAATGTTTTAAGTTCATGTTCCTGAACTATCTGATCATAATCAACGATTTTTTTATTTAATTCTGTGATTTGCCAAAAAGAAAATCCGAATAAAGCTATATAAATTATAGCAACAATTCCAACAACTCCTTTAAAAGCAAAACTTGAAACAGCTTTTGCTTTTTTCTGTGCGATCATGTTGTCTCTGTTAGGAAGAAGATTTATGTTTTTAACAGCTGTTACAAATTTATAATAACCAAACACATCTAACTTTCTAAAAGCTAAACCCATAACAGTTGAAAAATAAGATCGATTTTTCATGTTGATCTCATTTTCGAGTTGAGCAGGAACTTTAATTCCATCAAAAGGATCAAAAAGTTGATAACCTGTGTTAGTCATATTTTTTCTAAAACTGCCTAAATATTCTTCAACATTAGGTAAGTTTGAAGTTACTCTTAAGTTTCGAATTCTTTTTTCATATTTTGTTTCAAAATCTTGGATGGCTTGTTTAACTTGTGTCATATATCTTCTAACTAACGCATCCATTTCTTCTTGGTTATTGCTTTCCTCTAAAGTTTTTCTGTCTTGGCTTCTTATAAATATATCTGTTATGATTGGATTATTTTCATATAAAATCATCACGTAGTTTTCATCTAAACCAAATTCTAAAACGGCAGTTAAATTACTTTCTTCAATTGAACCAGCTATTTGATTGATTTGGTCTACAGCAGATTTTAATGCAAAACATTTTACATCAATGATAACTGCGTTTAATCCACCCTTCTTTATTATATCTGTATAATTGTTGATGTCTGAAAGCTTTGAGGCAACGAATAAAATATCCATTGTATTTCCAGTAGTGTCTCTATTTATTACTTGATGAAAAATAGAATAATCAGCCAAATTATCTGTTAACTGAACTAGATTTTCCCACAATGAATCAGATTCTATTGCTGTTTTTAACTCTTCGTCTGTCATTAATGGAGCAGTCACAACTCTTATAATTGCACTAGTAACAGGTATCGCTATTGCAGCATTTGTTGTATTTATTTTTAATTTTTGTAAGGCAATTTTTAGTTCATCAGCAACTTTATCTGGATTTTCTAATACCGTTCCTCCTGAAGGAATTCCTTCAAACTTATGAACATGAAATTTATCTAAAACCCATTGATTAGACTTGTTGTTTGAAACTTGAGATAATCTAATTTCATTAGGTGTAAGCTCTACACCAATGATTTCCTCTCCTTTAGCAGTAGATTTTCCTAATCTGTTTTTTAGAAACTTGCTAAAGAAACTCTCTTTTTTATTACCTGCTTCTGGTTTTGGAACAGGTGCATCACTTTTTACTTTTTTCTTAAAAAGATTTGCAAAAGGATTTTTCATAATTAGCTCTTTCTTTAGCTTATACTCAACTTTTACTAGAATAAAAATAAATTTTAATCAAAATGGGTTTTTATGAGAAATAAAGTGACAAAAAATGCTGAATTTATATTATTAGTCCATCATGTTTGAAAAATTAGAAGATCTCGCAAAAAACAATAAAAAAATATCAGACTTTCACATAAGAGCTGGATCACCCCTGGCTTATAGAGCAACAGGTGAAATTATAAAAGTTCAAGAAGTGATGGTCACAGCTCAAGATTTGAAAGATCTTCTATCAATGAATTGTAATGAAGAAGAATTAGAAAAATTTGAACGAACTCATGAGCTTGATACAGCAGTAAATTTAAGTGGATTAAGGTTCAGAGCAAACTTTTATAAAACAATTAATGGACCTGCGTGTGTTTGTAGAAGAGTAGAAAGTAAAATTCCTGATATGGATCAATTTAATTTACCGCAAGCTCTTTATGATATTGTCGATTTTCATAAAGGTTTAGTTTTAGTAACAGGCCCAACTGGATCAGGTAAATCAACAACTCTTGCTGCAATTGTAAATGAAATAAATAAAACAAGAACTTCAAATATAATAACAGTTGAAGACCCAGTTGAATTTATTCATACAGACAATCAAAGTATTGTCTCTCATAGAGAAGTTGGAAAACAAACTCAATCTTTTGCTGCAGCATTAAAAGCAGCTTTAAGGGAAGATCCTGATGTAATTCTAGTCGGAGAGATGAGAGATTTAGAAACAATTAGTTTAGCACTTACTGCTGCTGAAACAGGTCACTTAGTTTTTGGTACATTACATACTAGTGGTGCACCAAGTACGATTAATAGAATAATTGATGTGTTCCCACCTGAACAACAAGAACAAATTCGTGCACAAATTTCAACTTCATTAAAAATGGTAGTAACGCAAAGATTATTAAAAACAAAAGATGGGCAAGGACGTGTGGGAGCATTTGAAATAATGAAATGTACTCCACCAATTCAAAACTTAATCCGTGAAGCTAAAATTCACCAAATTCCTAGTATCATGCAAACTGCAGTAAGAGATGGTATGATTACTATGGATAAATCTTTAGAAGAATTGGTTAAGTCAGGAAAAATAGATCCAGGTGCAGCAAAAGCAGGACATTAAAGGTTTTACTATTCTAGAACTACTAGTTGTTATTACAATTGTAGCAGTGGTTTCTGCTGTTGGTTATCCAAACTTTATGGATTGGCGAAAAGATCGTGAGATCAGAGGATCAATGGAAAAAGTTTCTTCAATGTTAAGATCAATCAATACACAGGCTCAAAGAGGAAATTATGCAGTTGTTCAATTTATGGTTAAACCGTCTGGAACATCTACAGAATTTTTTTCAAAAGGAATGTCAAAAAGTACAGAATCAACTATAGCAAACTCTTCAGGTCAGAATGTTACATGCCAAATTGTAAATTCAGGCTACTGGACAAATCACCAAGTTGAATATTCAAAATATGATGTTGCTACAAATATAAATAATAACGGTGCTGTTTGTTTTTCAAAAGATACAAGATATTTTTTAAAAGAGGGAAAATTATCTAAACAATTAAATGTTTCGATCGAAGGAAGATTAACAAACAATTATATAATTATTTGTGCAACAGAAAATGCTAACAAATCTGGTGGAAAATGTGCCACAACCCAAGCTGATGGATTGGAAAAACCTGCATACTTGGTAGAGTGGAATAGATTTGGTAATATAAGTAAATTTAAATGGGGTGGAAGTGCTTGGAATAGATTATAAAAAATCTGAAAAAGGAATGACTTTATTAGAGGCTTTAGTCTCTACAGCAATCATTGGTATTGGCTTTGTTGCTGTGTTTCAGATGGTTCAATATTCTGTGAGATCAATCGATATTTCTGGTGAGCGAACAAAAGCAACTTTTTTAACAGGTATGGTTGCAGAAGATTTAATTTCTGAAAAACACTCAAATTCTCCAACAACAGATGTTAAATTTATGGATTATTTACTTGCAAATAAGAATACCTCAAAAACATCTTGGAGTATGGGTAGCTGTTCATCAGGAACGACGACCACTGGAACTTTTACTAATGCTGCCCAAAATAAATTTAAAAAATGGGATGATCGTTTCTCAACAAGAAGATTAAAATGTGCGGGAGGAAATACCACCTCAGATACAAAATTTTTAAAAGTTTATGATATTTGTAATAATAGAGCTTCAGGAAACAATTGTACTTATAATAACACTCAAAGATATGGCAACACGGGTATCTATGAAAAATGGTATCTCGGTAAAATGGAAGTAAATGTTAGTACAGGTTCTAATAAACCAAAGAAAAAATATTTATATTTTCAAATTCATTAATGAAAAAAAAACTTAGTTCAATTGCTGGAGTTACTTTAATAGAAATTTTAATTGGAATATTAATTTCTGTTGTGATGATGGCAGCTATGTTTACTTCTTATCAAGTTGTTAATAACACCTACTCACAAGTTGCCGATCGAGCAAAAATTTCAACTGCAGGAAGAGATGTAGTTGGAATGATGTTAAGAGATATCAGGAACGCTGGATTTAAATATTTTAATGATAATATTAAAACTTCAAATGAACACTCACCTATCATAATTACCAAAAGCTCAAATTTTAATACAGCATGTGATAAATTAGAAATAGTTTATGGTGATGTAAATTATAATAGTAGCAGAACACCTAGATATGTTTTTGAGAGATATAAAATTACTTATGAATGTAAAGCATCAAAATTACCTGATAAGTCAGCTCAACCACTACCAGGTAATAAGTTTCCACCCATTAAAGCATTTGCGCTTTATAAATCTAAAGTGGGATGGAATTCAACATCGAATAAATGGGATGATCCATCTACAGATGGAAATTCAAAAACCTATGGAGAAGAAATTGTTTTAGATTATGTGTCAGATTTAGTTTTTAATCCTATTGATGATAAAGGTTTATTAATTAATCCACCTCCTACTCCAACGAATGCTACTAAAGATAAATTATATTCAATTAAAACAATTGATGTTGCTTTAACAGTTAGATCATCAAAACCTTTTTTTAGAAATGCAAAATTAAGAAAAGTATTAGCAATGATGGATGGTTCGAGAACAAAATCAAATACTGATAAATTTTTAAGAGAGTCAATTATTGTTTCAGCTCATGCAAGAAATCTGGGATTACAATGAAAAATAAAAACGAACAAGGTTTTGCTTTAGTCTTATCATTAGTTTTAATGTTAGCGATGTCACTGATGGGTGGTGCATTGATTGTGATTTCTGCTGGTGACCATAAAAGTAATAATAATAGTGATGAATACCAGCAAACATTTTATGTTGCTGAAACTGCATTGATAGAAGGTGAAAAATATGTTCTTGATCGATTTTTAGGCCCGTGGAACACAGCGACACATAAACGAGATACTGCAGCAAGAAGTTTGCCTGCAAATCAAACAGCTGTATTTAATGGAACTTTGACGAGGAAAAATTATCAACCAAGTGACTCTTTTTATTTTAATACTAACCTTAGTTGTTACAACAGTTTCAGAGATATAGATAAAACTAATCTTAAAGTTGTTGCTGGTGAAAGTTGGAACTTTGGAGATGTCATTCGAGATAGTTTTCAAGGAGCAACTGCAGAGGAAAAACAAGAAGCTGAAACTTTAAAAGGTTATTATTACGAATATTTTATTACAAGAATTGGAGCAGCCCCATTTAGAGGATATGGCTCAAGTATCAAAAAAAGTGCTACAGATACAGGAAATGACGGTATGGCATATAGGATTTATGGCTGTGGTATTAAGGCTTTGGGGCATGGTTATAACAAAAGTAGAAATCAACATAATGTTAGTGGTTCAGAAACCATGATTGTCGCATTAGAAAGTACAATTGTTCTTCCTAAGTAATAACTGAACTAAAATGAGCAATAAATCATTTAAGTAAATTCTAATTTTGTCTATTATACTAATAATTTATATACTTGATAAATGAGAAATATTCTTAAAAGTTTATTTATACTCTTTATATTTATTGTACCTGCTAATGCGGCATGTGATTTCATGATTAATATTGGTGATAAGGGAACAAAAATTTTTGAAAAAATTGCACCCCCAATGCCCATGTTTGAAGGTCAGTTTATGTTACCTGTTCAAGCACCAGAGCTTTGTCCAAATGATAATTTAAACGATATGATTGCTGTTGAGTATGTGTTTTTAGGTGAAACAGAAGAAACAGCAAATCTTGCTGCAATTAGAATTATTGCTTTAAATGATGGAGAGAATACTGAGGCTAATAAGCTAACATTAATGAATTATGCAAAAAAAGTTTACGGAGACTTTGATACAGGACAAAATCCACAGATCTTTAATAACTTTTATGCATGGGAAAAAAATAATAAATTAATTATTTATAAAAGACTTTTAAATTCAGAAAATTTGGTGGATGAAGAAATTTTTATTACCAATGATGAATATGATATGAAATTAGGAGAATTTTATTACAAAATAGAACAAGAGGCAGAGGCGAAAGATGAAAGTTAAAATATTTATTTTTAAACTAATCTTTGCTTTGATTTTATTTTCTCAAAATTCATTTGCAAAAAATTTACCTCCTGGATCAGGGATTAGTGATGTTCCTGCAAACGTTTTAATCCTTCTAGATAAATCTGGAAGTATGGGGGCAAGAATGATTAGTGGTTCAGGCTTTATGTATCCTTTGAGTGTTGCGGCAGATGCTAATGGAGATGTATATGGTAGTCAGTATTGGGTATACGGAATTAAAAAATTAACTTATGCAACAGGTGCCGTAGATAGCACTTTTGGATCAAGCGGAACTTACAGAGGAATTGGAAATTGTAGAGCTTATTACAGTTATGCCATGCAGGTACATAATGGGTTTTTATATGTTGCATCATATAGCCAAAGATCAATTTTTAGAATTAATTTAACAACAGGTGCCTGTGATTGGAGTGTTAGATTTAATTATCCAAGACACTTATCTATTAAAAATAATATTTTAACTGCTTTCAATCATTATGGGCAATCATTTACTAGAAATCTAAGCACTAATACAAATATTAATTGTGGATCAGGTTATGACACAAATATCAGATATAGCATGCATGGAACTTATGATGCTTCGGGAAGTAATTTTTATGTACATCGGTTTAGATATCTTTACAGATATACAGTAGGCAGTAATGGCTGTGTTAATAAAAGCCGAGCTAGCTATATATATAGAAGTCAATGGAGGTATGGTTTTGGGATGTCTGCCCATCCAACTGATGATAATATTTTATATGGTACAAGTTATTATGAACATGGGTTATATAAAATAACTTTTCTTAACTCTTCTAAAACTAGCGCAACTTATAGTAAGGTAGGTAGATGTTGTAGTGGAAAATCTACAACTAGTAATGTTCGTATGCGGTACCCAAGAGGTACTTTTGTAGATAGCGCAAACAATAGAGTATTAGTTGCCGATTATTATAAAAATTCAATTCAAGCTTTTGATTTAAACCTTGGTTTTTTAAAAGAATTTGGTGGTTCTTCAGGTACAAGAATGTCAGGTGCTCATGAAGCAATTAAAGCAATTGTAACAGACTCTTCGTTAACAGCAGGTGTAAATTTTGGATTTGGTTACTGGTCGTGGGATAATAGTGGGTCTGGTTTTAGATCTTGGTCTGGCAATATAACTACTGGAACGGCTTCGCCTTGTACTAGTAGAGCCTGTATAAAAGTAAGAGCTCATAAACAAGGTGCATCAAGAATTAATCAAATAATTTCAAGTGTAAGTCCTGGTGGTGGAACCAATGCTGATAATTGGGCAAAACAAGCAGAAGAATATTATTTGCACAGTACTTTATCTCCAATAGATAAAAATTTGTCTTGTCAGAATAGCTATGTTTTAGTTATAGGTGATGGAGATTGGTATAATCATAACCGTGCTGCTAGTAGAGTTTCAAAATTATTAAACCAACATAAAATTAAAACTTTCACTGTTGCTTATGGTGGTGGATTATCAAGCAATGGAATTAGAAACTTTAGAAGAATGGCTCAAGTAGGCGGTACTAATGATGTAATTATTGCTAACACTACTGCTTCCTTAAAATCCCAACTCAAAGCTGCAATCTCGCAAATTATTGCATCCAAATTATCATTTACTGCACCTGCCATCACCGCAACCATTGAAAAAGGTGGATCATTATTCCAAGCACAATTTGACTATGTACAAAACAAAGAATGGCAAGGAACTTTAACTAGAACTGCAATTAGCTCAAGTGGTGTTCTTGATACGAATGATAAATCAAATTGGAGTGCGATTGATGTAATGCCAGCACCAGATGCTAGAAAAATTTGGAGTGAAGTTCCAGGAACAGATTACAAAACTAATTATAATAATTTTGTCGACACAAACTGGAATGAAATAAATACACTGTTTCAACAAACTAACAATGAAGTATCTGGCTATCATAGTATATCAGATAATCCTGTTAATTCTCAAAGATGTAAAAATACTTCAGGAGTTGCTAACGGAACCGATGATGATATCAAAGGTTTAATAAACTTTGTTAGAGGTAAAGATTATTTTGATTATGATGGTGATTGCAATTTAACAGAGACAAGGCCAAATCCACTTGGAGATATTTATCATTCCGAAATGGTAGTTGTTGGTGCACCAAGTGCTGAAACAGCATTCGTTGGAACGAACCAAGAAGCTTACTATAGATCAATTAAAGGCTACGATGCTTGGGCTGCTTCAAAAGCAAATAGAAAAGAAATTATTTATGTTGGTGCAAACGATGGAATGTTACATGCATTTAATTCTAAAACTGGAAAAGAGGAATGGGCATTTGTTCCTCCATTTGTTGCAAGTAACATGCCAAATATGGTGAATGTTAACTTAAATAGATCTGGCGTGGGTGGATCGAATGCAATTTATGGAGTTGATGGTTCTCCAGTTGTGCATGATATGTATTTCCAAAGTGCATATGATACCACAAAAAAATGGCACACTATATTAATGATACCTTATGGAAGAGGTGGACCTGGTTTTTCAGTGCT
This sequence comes from uncultured Pelagibacteraceae bacterium, assembly GCA_902594605.1. Classification (GTDB taxonomy): domain Bacteria; phylum Pseudomonadota; class Alphaproteobacteria; order Pelagibacterales; family Pelagibacteraceae; genus Pelagibacter. Next base: position 21,116 of record CACJMR010000002.1, on the reverse strand, counting down.
TGATGTAACAGATCCTGAAAAACCTTTACATTTATATTCTGTTTATAATGATCACATTAAGCACAAAGTTCACGTAATCGATCACAACGGTAATCTTAATGATTATGATTATATTGCAACTTCATTCCCATTAAGCACATTTACTGAAGCAATTGAAGTAACTGATAATGCACAAAATAGTGTGGGAAGTGAAACGTGTGATGCAACTGCAAACAATAGATGTTTTCAATCAAATAGATGGACACTGCCTGCAACTTTACAAAATGTAACAAAATCTGATTTAACAGTACTTTTAGATGATAAAAATTACACAAATTTCTCAATAGGAAAATACACCTCTGGTACAAGAAATGGTCAAAGCTATATTCAATTTGGAACAACCATTACTTATTATGGTTATGATCCTACCAATAATGCGCTATCAAGTTCAAACCTTGGATTATATTTAAAACCTGGTTCTGCTTTAACAGGAGTTCAAACTCAACCAGAATATGACTATAGTGCTTTAGGCGAAACTTGGGCAGCACCTAGAATATTAAGATTACCAAATAATGGAGCTGGGGATAATAATATTGAAGATGATATCTATGTTGCTGTAATGGGCGGCGGATTTGGTGCTCAACATTCAGGTTTTGGATCTAACTTAACTGTAGTTAATTTAGAAGACACAACATATCCAGGTAAAGTTCAAAAAGTAATTCCAATTGAGGATTTAACAACAAATGACATTGTAAACTCAACTCCAGGAACCCCAGTAGTTATTACACCAGACACTGCAAGAGGGGTTAATTATAAAGGAGCACTTGTTTACTTAAGTGATTTAGAAGGAAAAATTACTAAATTTAATTTAACGAATATGTCTGATGATGGTCAAGGAAATGCAATTAACATGTATGATAGCACTACATTATTTACTGCAGGATCAAATTCAACAAATGGAAGATATATGTATCACTCAATGGATGCAACGGTTGGTCAAACAACTAATTCGTTATGGTTATATGCAGGAACAGGTGATTATGAAAGAATTGGAGATGCCTCAAAAGGTATCCAAAACTTAATGCTTGGAATTGCAGATCCAAATTATCCAAATTATAGAGCAGTGAGTAAACCAACAAAAGCAGCTGATCTTACTAAATGTAAGAACACATCTAACGATACAACAGGTGCAAACTGTCCTGAATTAACAAAAGATTTAGGTTGGTATATTACTTTACCTAATTATCAAAAAGTGACTGCGGAGCCATCTGTTTCAAGTGGATTAGCTTATTTTCCAATTTATCAACCCTCATCATCAGTTAATAAATGTAGTTTAGGAGATGCATTTATTTGTGCAGCAGATGATGAATGTGGAACAAACTTTTCTTCAAGACTAGGCAAGAAAAGAGCTACATCTGATCAATGTTTCTATGTTGGTCAAGGGGTTTTATCAAGAATTGTATTCTTTGCTGGAAAATTATTTGCAAACATTGCAGGTCAGTCAACTCAGTCTAAGAAAGACTTGGTAACTCTACAAGCAGCTTCTGGAGAAGTTAGTACTTACAGAAGCTCTTGGAGACATAACTTTTAGAAATAGTTAATTTTTATGGATATTGAGCTTTTGGCCATTGATGTGTTGTAACTTTCCCTCGACATCTTACTCTTAGTTTAAATCCTGCTGTCTCAGGATAATAAGCAAATTGACCGTCTTTAGGTGGATCACCAATGTACGATAAAATATCTAAATTACTTTTTAGATTTTCATAAGGGCTTTTTGCATAGTTTGTAAAATCTTTTACAGTCTCACCTGCTATAGTTCCAAAGTTTGTACATGCAACATTTCTCTCAGTTCCTTCAACACCATTTGTGAATTGACCTTTTAATGGAACTTCCCCGTTAATATCACACATGAGCCAATTCTGATTTATTTTCTTTTTTAACTGAGCATAATGACCTAAGCAAACTTGTTCTTTGGCACCTGCAGTATAACCACTATAAGCAACTACCCCTACTGCAGCTAGGATACCTATGATTGCAACTACGACTAGGAGTTCTATTAGGGTGAATCCTTTGTTTTTCATAAATTTATATTAAGTGAATATCCCAATGTCGTCAAAAGGTCTAAATATTTTAAAATAAAAATAAATAATCCATGCAAACATTGTGATCATAGTAAAAAAAATTAATGCGAGGCCTACAAGAGTATCTTGATTAACTTTTTTTCTCCATTTAACTGGGAAAAAACTTAATGAATATGCATAAACAATAATAAAAAGATTTAGCCCAGTAATAATAATATTTATAAATAAAAATTGATCCATTATTAAATCAATCTAATTCATATTTTTAATTAATAACTTATTTTCAGTTTTAATTTTTTGGTTTTCTTTGATCAATTGAATTATTAATTCTTTCATTGCCTGATTTTCTTTATTTAATTTGTTAGCAACCAATGCAAGTCTCTCGTTTTCTCTTACCACCTGAAGCTGATCAAATAAGCTCTCAAGCTCTGGATCTAATTTTTCATCTTCTTTTCTTTGCATTGCTCTTTTTTTAGCAACTCTTTGAAGTTTTTTACTAATAGATAAATTTAAATTATTATTAATTATTTTATCCATATTACTATGTTCAAAATTTAAACTTATACCAATATCCTCTGTATTTTTAGTTAAAGAAAATCCAATTTTTTTTGTAACTGCTCCATTCATTGTATGATTTTGCGATATATCTTCTTTTAATCCTGCACCATTGATATCATTCATTTTAATTTTACCACTCAATGTTTTGTTAAAAGCTAAACCAAAATAAGGTTTTAAAATAAAGCCATTTTCATTATTTATTGAATACTCAACATCAAAACCTGCACCAAGAACTTGGTCTATTGCCTCATCAACAGATAAATCTCCATGAGTAAATTTAGATAAGTATTTTGGAAGTCTATGCGCTCCATACACTCCATTTATTGTTAAAGACAAATCATTATTATTTTGAATTTTTCTAGTTAATTTATAATCAGAATGTAACGCTAAGAACTGACCTATAAAATTATTTCTTATTATTTGATTAGACTCAGTTTCTATATCAGTAATTTTATTACTAGAAATACCAATCAATGGCTTTATTGAAAGATTATTTATATTTGTGATTAAATCATAACCAAAAGCTAGATTTTCACTTTTGCTTTTTTCTTTGCTATTAAAATTAGCGTTTTGCTCAAAATAAGCCAAAAAAGATTTTGTCTTTTCTTCCTCGTAATCATTTTTTAAAAAATAACCAGAAACACCCTTGGTAGAGTTTTGATAAATATTATTTCTTTTCGACTGGGCGTAAAAAGTCGATTTTTCTTTTATATCACTCAATGACTTAAAAATATTGTTTAAAGTATTACTAAAGATTTCTGTTCTGTATTTTTTGTTATTACTAACAACATCTAATTCTTCTCCATAAATTCTAAGATAACCATCAGCTTCTGAATTATCCGAGTCTAAATTTTTATTCGCATCTAATATTTGATATGTATCATTTCCACACAAATTATTTGTTATTGAAATATTAGTTTTATCATTTAACTCAATATCTTGATCTTTTGAAATACTGCAGTCCAAAGTAAAAGTAGTTGCAGAGTCGTTTAATATTATTTTTCCAACATAAGTACCCTCGTCTTTAGTAATAATATTTGTGCCAGTAGCATTAGCATTATGTACTGCAATACTAGCAGTTCCTCCCTCGATTGTTCCTGAGTTAGTAATTGTCATATTGTTAACTGCTTTACTTGCAATTCCTAGAGTTCCAAACCTTATGCCAGTCCCATATGCAAATATAGTTCCTGAATTGGTTATAGTTGCGCCGTTAATGGCAGCTCCAGAAGTATTATAATAATTTATTCCACCTGTATTTGGATTGCTTGAATTAGTGGTTTCAATTGTTCCTGAATTTATGATTGTTGTATTCTCTGAATTTGTTGCAAGTATCACTTGTTTCTTTCCAGCTTTTAAGGTTCCACTATTGTTAATTGTGATATTATCTGCACTAGTACCATCCATTAATATTGCATTTCTAAGTGTAGCCTCAATAGTACCAGAATTGGTGACTGTACTATTTACAGCATGCTGCATATTAATTGCTTGATTAGTGCTAGCTGAGATAGTTCCTTTATTATCTATTGTTACATCAGAATGACTCTTTGCATGAATTGTATCAGCACCAGTTTTGACAACTGACCCATTGATAGTTATGTTTAAGGTATCATCATCAGTGCATTCAAGTTGTGAAGTTAAAGAACTAGAAACAGTTGTGTCGCAATCTTCGGTTTTAGCTTCATTTGAATTTATTAAAAAAATAAAAATGAAAATAAATTTGATTAAAATAAAGTTTTTAAATTTCATATATTTTTTAAAACTAATTTAAATTGATATCTCCACTACAAAGATGATTATCAGAAGTACAGCGTGTACCAGCACATGGTGTTATAAAACAAACCTGAACTTTAATTTTTGTACCTGGTGATAACATCCTAATGTAGCCAACATCAGTGTCATTTGATATGCCTCCTCCATGGCTAACTTTTTTTTTGTTTGGATCATTGTCATAAGGGTTTTTAAAATCCTTTAAAGCTATTTCAACAGCTTTTGCTACATCATCTTTCCATGTGTTAGACGATTGTTTTGAGCAATCTAAATTATTTTCCATTGCAAAAGCTAATCCCGTAGAGCATTTCATTGTTTCATTCATAATGTATTTTACAACTTTCTTATGATTTGCTTTTACAGCACTTTTTTTTGCACCACTCGTGTATCCACTGTAAGCAACCACCCCTACAGCAGCAAGAATACCAATAATTGCTACAACAACTAATAATTCGATAAGAGTAAAACCTTTACTGTTCTTGGATAATTTCATCATTTTAAATTAACAAATTTTCTAGATATCTCATAGATGTAATTACAACGGTTTTCTAAAATAAATAGAGAAATTATTATTAAAAGCATCATCTGTACTTCTGTAATGCTCATATGATGTATTTATAGTTAATTCATTTTTAAATTTTGCTCCTATACCTAAATTAAATAATAGATGTCCTGAATTTTGGTCGCCTATAGCATTACTATAAATTTCAGATGTATTATTTACATAATACGCTTCAGATACAGAATTAATTGTTTTGTCTTTACCTAATTCAAATTTTAATGATGGTTCTAATATAGCTTTATCGGTTTCTATTATTTTACTTAAATTTAAACCTGCAGATAATGATACGCTTTTAACATTTTGTTTTTTATAACTTACTGCTGTTCCGTCACCTGTTTCTGTATATGCCTTTAATTGAGTAAAGCCTAAATCAAGTCTAGAATAATAATTTAAATTTCTACCTACAATTTCGACATCAGGTTCTAACAAGTAAGTAAGGCTTCCAAAAATTTGATTCCCTTTTCTATTACCAGTATTTTTTCCACCTGTAACATCCCTGCTTAAATCAATATCCATTTCTCCTATACCAGCAACTATTTCAAAATATCTTTTTTCCTCAATTTTAAAACTTGTATAATTCATGACACTAATTGCATCAGCATCCATATTTGCTTCATTACTTCCTACTTCTGTTTCTTGCCAAGATTTATTGACTGCAAATCCAATGGTCTTATCTTCATTTATTCTCTTATCTATTCCAAAAGTTATTCCATCACTATGAATATCCTGACCTAAATTTCCATCTCGTTGCCCAATTCTACCAAATGATATATTTCCTTCACTCCACACCCCCCATTTTTCTGTTTCTTTTTGTTTATTAATGAGTTTTGCTGAAAGTGAATTTAACATTTCAGTTACTAAAGGATTATCAAAATTCATTGCTAATCTAATATTTTGATTTGAAGAATTACTATTTGTAGATCTAATATAATTCATACGTCCAGCAATTCTATTTAAGGATTGGTTTAAAGAATTTATTGCAGCTACAGTTTGATTTTTTGTAAGAGTTTTAACAGTCTCATTAAACACTTCACCAGGTTTTGTAGAAAAATTTAAAGCAGTTGTGCTTGAAATACCTGCATAAGAATTTCCAGCAGTATCATCAAAAGCTGAAGCGTCTATTAATACATAATAATCAACATCAGCTGTTAAATCTGTATCAGGATTAATAGTAATTTCTGTTGAACCGCTACCACTCACTTTAGCACCAGTTACATCAATTGTCTCAATGGTACTATCATCAGAAGTTTTTTTAATTGTAATATTTCCACTTTCAGCATCTACTGCTTCATTAAAAGTTAAAATTATATTTGCATTGGTTGCAACTCCAGTAGCATTATCAGAAGGACTTGATGATGATAAAGTTGGAGCACTTTGATCAACATTAGTAATTACTAAATTCCAATTTGTACTTCCAGATGAAGTCTCTGACAAAGTCCAATTAAAATTTCCATTACTGCACGAACAAGTACCTGTTGAACCAGCAGTAAATCTACTAGAAGAAACTCCTGTTATTACAGACGTATATGTTCCAGCTGATAAAGTAGAATCTGTGCTAATACTGAAAGTAGTTGCACCATTTTGAAGATCAACAGCTAACTTTCCATAATCAGTCGTGCTGTTTGCTAGGAAGACATAATTTACTGGAAGATAGCCTTCCAATTTCAAAGCATCATTTCCTCCTTGATCATTTGTCAGTGACTCAAGACCTACATTTGTTGTCACAATTAAATCATGATTGCTTGAGCCACTAGATATTATTCCTTTATTTATAATTATGTTTCCATTAGAACCATTGTGACCAATATTAAAAATTGCATCTGCTGTTGCAGATATAGTGCCAGTATTAGTAATCGTAACATCATTGACATTATTAATTTCAAAGCCATTTCCTCCAGTTGCACTAATTGTTCCAGAGTTTGTAATAGTACCAGCCGAATAGTCTGTTCCAGATGAATATATATAAAGAGTGTTTGCTCTACCTGAAATAGTACCAGAATTTGTTATTGTGCCTGCATTAGCATGTTGACCAAAATTTATAGTTCTATCTTTTGAAGATGTAATACTTCCAGAATTATTAATTGTTACTGTTCCATAAGATGGATGTAACTTGATAGTATCTGCACGTTCAGACTCTAAAGTTCCACTATTTACAATAGATACAGTTCCCCTAGATTGCAATAATGAAAGTGCTGATCCAGGACTATTAGCATTATCGGTTACTGATACGGTACCAGAATTATTTATGCTAAAATCTGTAGTTTTATCAGCTTCAATTCCTTTAGTTGTTCCAATTATTGTACCATTGTTTGTTATAGTAGTTGATTCAGTGGTAAAGGTATGGCTTTCTAATTCTACTGGTTCTGCAGCGCTTGTATCAACTGTAACGCCGCTTTCAACTGTAAGCGTATCGTTATTTGACATTACAATTTGACTAGAGTGATTAGAAGAAATTGTTATATCTTCAGTTTTTCCAATATTTAAAAATATTTGATTATAAATAATTATATATAAAAATATTAAAAAATATCTCATATATGAATACTAAACATTTTTAATAGGATAGTTCTAGAGACTGTTTGTCTTTAAATCTTTAAAATAGTAGTGATTTGAAGCTGTTTTCAAAAAAAAGATAAATTAAAGTTCCTATAATAATATGTGGTCCAAAAGGAATCTGTGAGGACATTGTTCTTGAATTTTTTAACAAACTTGGAACTACACTTAATAAAGCTATAACCGATGAAATAAATATAACAAACGGAACTGCAATCCAACCAAACCAAAACCCAATAACCCCAAAAAGTTTCGCATCCCCTAATCCCATGCCTTCTTTTTTTCTAACTTGTTTATAAAAATAAATTATTGACCAAATTATTCCATAACCTAACAATCCACCAATTAATGAATTAATATAATTTGGAAAAAGTGAATTTAGGTTTGGATCAAAAGATTTTAAAAATCCTAAAGCCATCATAGAAAATGTAATTTCATTTGGAATAATGAAATGTTTTAGATCAATAAAAAATATAATGATGAATGATAAACTTAATATCATTAACAAAAGAGTGGTTAAAGTTATTCCATATAAAAAATAAATAATTGTAAAAAATAATATGCTTAAAAACTCTACTAGAGCATATTGAGAAGAAATTGGTTTTTTACATTTTCTACATTTTCCACTTAGCAATAAATAAGAGATTATAGGTATATTATCTTTCCAAGTAATTTGTTTTTTGCATTTAGGACAATACGATCTTCCAGAAACTACACCTTTGTCCAAAGGCAGACGATAAATACAAACATTTGCAAAACTCCCCCAAAGTCCTCCTAAAATGATTACAAATAAATAATCCACTAATGAAATAACTATATTTTAAAATTTGATGTCACTTGAATAATGCCATCAATTAGGAACTGAACCATTAATACAGCATCTTGAAGATGTAAGTAAAAATTTGGACTATTAATTATAATCTCCATAGTTGTAAAATTATATAAAATCAGGATAAAATACTAGATATAAATGTTCTTATTTAAACCCAAAAAACCAGAGGAAGAAAAAAAACCAGAGATATCTCAAGCAAACATAGATCTTGAAATCATTACAAATATGAATCAAGAGTTTGCTTTATCTCTTGAGCTTAAAGAAACTTTAAATACAGCACTTAAAGTAATTATTAATAGAATAAACGCTCAAGCTGCAAATATATTTCTAATTAATGATCAAAAGAAGAAATTTGAGTGTATTGCGTCCATTAATCAAGATTATCTAGATGAATATGAGTTAGATTTAACTGATGGAGTAATGGCAAAAGCTGTAGAGCAAAAAAAATGTATCCGTGTTGGAAATGTTCGAAAAGATGTTAGAGAAATTGCAGAATTTTATTTTGATTTAGATAACAAAACAAACTTTACAACATATTCAGTTTTATGTTCTCCACTCATAGCGGCAAATGAATGTATTGGTGTTATTCACTGCTTAAATAAAAAAACTGATGATAAATTATTTATCGAAGAAGATAGAAAATTACTTGAAACTTTATCTGCACCCGCTGCACTTGCAATAAGAAATGCAAAAATGGCAAAAGAAATGGTGGAGAAGAATAAAATTCAAAAAGAAGTAGAGATTGTTGGAGAAATTCAAAAATCTCTTTTATCACAAAATAAAAAAGAGGATTTTCCAATTGCAGGCATCAATATACCTGCAAAAGTAGTTTCTGGTGATTTTTATAATTTTTCAGATTTAGGGGATGGAAAATATGGTTTTGGTGTTGCAGATGTATCTGGTAAAGGAATTAAATCATCATTATTAATGTCTAAGGCATCAAGTCTTTATCGTTGCTTAAGCAAAACTAATTTTTCTGCTGCTGATTTATTGATACAGCTAAATAATGAAATTTGTGAAACTATTTCAAGAGGAATGTTTGTAACTATGCTGGTAGGTATTTATGATAGTACTAAAAAAGAATTATTACTTTCAAGTGCAGGTCATGAGCCCCCTATCATATTTTCAAAAGATGGTTCATTTTCAAATTATAATGAAGCAGGTCCACCTTTAGGAATTATGCCTAATACGAAATATACGGAACATACAATTCCTTTTAATGACAGTTCAATGTATATTTTTACTGATGGTATAACAGAAATTAAAAATCCAAATGGAGAAATGCTAGGTTCAGAAGGTTTTCAAAATTATATAAAACAATATCAATCAACAGTTAACAATGAAAGATTAAAAATTATGATAGATGATATTTTAAATAAAGGTCATATTCAAAAAGATGATTTAACTATAGTTGTTATTGACTCTAAATGATTACTCTAATGATTTGAATTTTTTAATTTTATGCTAAAATAAAATTATTATGTTAATAAATGAGAATATAAGATCCATTACCTGCACTGACTTTAGAATTTTCTTGAAAAAATTAGTTAAAGATAAAATAGAAAAAGAATGGACAGAAGATTTTGTTGATCAAATAAATTTTGTGAATATTCCAAGAATGACTATTAAGAGAAGATATGAAAATAAAGGAATTGACCTTCTAAAGTTAATCAAAGATATTAGTTACTACAAACATGTAAAAGATAACGTGAATTCTAGAGGAAGTTTAGAATTCGATAAAAAAAAGTAATTTATTCTCAAGAAATAAATAAAAGATTGACAAATAAAAATATTTGTTCAGATTGGGTTTTTTTTAATCAAAATGGGTTTTAAAAAAATATGAGAACTTTACCTAGTATATCTGCGCACATTGATGAAAAAATAATTAATAAAGTAATTCAAAATAATTTTGCCTCATTGGCACCCGCTTATTTTACCTTAACAAGCAACTGGTTTGTAAGAGCCTATGATCATTATAAAGACATAGATAAGTTCGTCATAATTATATACCTGATAAATCAAGACCTTATATATTTTAGGCAAAATGGCATAAAAATAGACTACAACTCTTTTTATAAGGACAAATCAATCGAAATTAACAAGATTAATATTTCGGATATCTCGAAGGATCTAGGGGTGCCAAAGGAAAGTATTAGAAGAAAAGTTTTAGAATTAGAGAAAGGAGGAATAATTAAAAGGACTGGTAAAAAAATTTTTATTGTTAGAGACACCCTTTATTCGGTCAGAGCAACCAATACACTTACAGAAATTGCAACTATATTGCATGAATTTAATAAAATTTTAAAAAAAGAAAAACTAGTAGCTGAAGTTTATTCTATTGAGGAAATGGTATCTGGGATGAAAGAAAATTTTTCTTACTGTTGGTATCAGTTTAATAAATTTTGGTTTATTTATATTAAAAGATGGAGAGAAGAATTAAAGGATTTAGAAGTTTTTGCAATCGGCATGGTTGTGCTAATAAATTCAATTAAAAATCCAAAATTTACTCCAAAGAAACAAAATTTAAATTCATATAGAAAAGAGATTCAGGGTTCAGATAAAAGAGGAGTTAATGCCATGTCAATTTCTGAGATAACTGGTATTCCTAGGCCTACAGTTGTTAGAAAAATAAAATATTTAGTTGATAAAAAATTTCTTCATATAAATGATAAAAAATTAATTACATACAATGCTAAAGATAGTGCTTTTGTAACAACAAAGGGAATGGTGAATAAAAATGTGCTTAGCTTAAGCCATTTTATTTATAAAGTTTTTAATCAAATAAGAATAATCAATAATTAATTAGACTTTCTTAAAAAATAAATAAAAATAAATCCTGTTATATACATGATTAGTGCATAAGCACCAGTTGGTAATGCATATAATATATCAGTACCAAATATTTGTGTTGAAACGAATAATGCTAAAGTACCATTTTGTAATCCACATTCTAAAGCAATACATTTCATTTGTTTAACACCTGAAGCAAAAGCTTTTGCAATAAAATATGCGATAACCATCATTGATACATTTAAAATCAAAGCAATTAAGCCTGCTTGTTTTATAAAGCTAATAAAATTTTCTCTTTCTGAATAAAAAGCTGCTACAAAAAAAACAGCAAACAAAATTATGTTAAGTTTATTAAATATTTCAACTTTAGAATCTATAAAATTTTCCGCAAATTTTCTAATAATCATTCCTAATATTACAGGTACTGTTACGACTAAAAACATTTTTAAAGCTATTCCTGTCATTGAAATATTTTGGGAAACTTCTGTTATCCCTAGCATATCTGCAGAAGTAAAGATTATTAAAGGAACGGTAATTATACTTAATAAACTAATTACAGCTGTTAAAGATATTGATAATGCAACATCACCATCAGCAAACTTTGTCATTACATTAGATGTAACACCTCCTGGTGCTGCAGCTATGATCATCACCCCTATTGCTATTTCAGATGGTGTTTTTAGAATTAAAATTAATATATATGCTACAATTGGAAGAATTATTAGTTGAGAAATAAAACCAACAATAAAATCTTTTGGTGTTTTGAATACTCTTCCAAAATCTTCCAGTTTTAATCCTAGGCCTAAGCCTAACATTATCAAGGCCAAAATAATTGGCGCAATTTTAGTTACAATTTCCAAAGTCTCCCCCGCTCAAGGCTAATTATATAAACTTGTTAAATTTATATAAAGAATTTTTTTTTATATACATGTTCAGTTTTTTCACTTATTTGTAGAAAAAAATGCTTTCAAACAAAGAAATTGTCTGTCCAAACAACTTATTAGATTTAGCTCATAAAAAAAAAGGAGTTACAGTTGCGGTTGTAAATGCTGGTAAACCTTTACCCATGTTATCAATTCAAGATGCAGTTAATGAGAATTTAATTGAACCTATTTTTATTGGTCATGAAGTAGAGATTCAAAAATGCGCTGAAGATATTGGGTGGGATATTTCTAAATATGAACTTATCCATGAACCTATAGAAAATGATACTGCTAAAGTTGCTGCTAAATTAGCAAGTGAAGGCAAGGTGCAAATAATAGTGAAAGGCCATATTCATACAGATGTGCTTATGAAAGAAGTGCTTAAACGCGAATATAATTTGTTGGGAAAAAAAAGATTAAGTCATATTTGGCATATGACTATCGGTAAAGATGATAAGCCATTAATTATTACTGATGGAGCGTTAAATGTTTTGCCAAATGTTAAAACAAAAATGCATATTCTTAAGAATGTTGTTAATTTTTCAAATAGAATAGGAATAGAAAGACCAAAAGTATCCGTATTATCTGCAACTGAAGAAGTTTTAGAAAGTGTACCAAGTTCTATTGAGGCTGCAGAAATAACTAAATTAGCCAAAGAAGAAAATTTAAATGCTGATGTTTTTGGTCCTTTAGCGTTCGATAATAGTATATCAAAAAAATCAGCAGCAATTAAAGGAATTAAAAATTTGGTTGCTGGTGAGGCAGATGTATTGTTAGTGCCAAGTGTAGAAACTGGAAATGCTTTAGTAAAAATGCTTATTTACTTCAGTGGAGCATGTGCCGCAGGAGTTGTGGTAGGTGGAAAAGTACCAGTCGTTATAACAAGTAGATCTGATGAAGCTCAAGCACGTTTAGCCTCTATTGCCGCTGCAGTAGTTGCGTTGGACTAAATGATTCATTGAATTTCAAAAGAAATTCATTTAAATAAACTGAAATTTAAAGGAGATAAATGGCAATTACATACTTAAAAAAATCACCAAAAACATCATCAACTGATGACTCAAAAACAAGAGAAATAGTTGAAAATATTCTAAAAGATATTGAGACTAGTAAAGAGGAAGGTTGTAAGGAGCTTTCGAAAAAATTTGATAAATATGAGGGTGATGTAATTGTTTCAAAAGAAAAAATTGAAGAAATAAAAAAAAATTTAGATCAAAAAACTAAAGATGATATTCAATTTTCTCATGAAAGAGTTAGAAAATTTGCTGAAGCACAATTAAAAAATTATGGCCAAGACTTTGAGGTTGAATTGTCTGATGGTTTATTTGCTGGACAAAAACTTATTCCAGTAAATACAGCAGGTTGCTACGTGCCAGCAGGGAGATATGCTCATATAGCTTCAGCTGTGATGAGTGTAACAACAGCAAAAGTTGCTGGTGTAAAAAATATTTTAGTTTGTAGTTCACCTAAACCTGGTGTTGGAGTACATCCATCAATTGTTTATACAGCTGACTTATGTGGTGCTGATGTGATAATGAATTTGGGTGGTGTACAAGCTATAGCGGCAATGACTAATGGTTTATTTGGAAATGCCCCTGCGGATATTTTAGTTGGGCCTGGAAACCAATTTGTTGCTGAAGCAAAAAGAATTTTATTTGGAAAAGTTGGTATAGATTTATTTGCAGGTCCAACAGAAATTGCAGTAATTGCAGACGAGACAGCTGATCCTGAAATGGTTGCATATGATTTAGTTGGACAAGCAGAACACGGTTACAATTCTCCAGCTTGGTTGTTTACTAAAAGTAAAAAAGTTGCAGATTATGTAATGGAAAGAGTTCCAGAATTAATTGCAGATTTACCAGATCTTCCAAGAGAAAATTCAGGTGCTGCATGGAGAGATTATGGTGAAGTAATTCTTTGTGACACTGATGAAGAGATTGCTAAAGTTAGTGATGAATACGCTCCAGAACATTTAGAAGTTCAGACTAAAAATTTACAATGGTACCACGACAGATTAAAAAATTATGGATCTTTATTCATTGGTGAAGAAACAACTGTTGCTTATGGAGATAAATGCTCAGGTACAAATCATATTTTGCCAACAAAAGGTGCAGGTAGATACACAGGGGGTTTATTTGTTGGTAAATTTATTAAGACATTAAGTTTCCAAAGAATGAGTAAGGCCGCAACAAAAGAAGTTGGTGCTGCTTGTGCAAGAATTTCTAGATACGAAGGAATGGAAGCGCATGCCAGAACCGGTGACGTCAGATTAAGAAAATATGGATTTTCTAATTAATAATTAATTGGATAATTTTAAATCTAAATAGAGCGCTGCAGACCAAGAAAAATTATTTGCACCCATTGGTTTACCATTCTTGCAACTGTAATATTCATGAAATCCTTTTTTTTCTACCAATCTAATAGTGCTTTGTTTAATTTTTTTTGAATATTTTTCGTCCTTATTCATGAGACCCTTGCATATAAACCAATTACAATTAACCCACACAGGACCTCTCCAATAACGTTTTTCCTCGAAGCTTTTGTGATTAGGTTTTATTGAAGAAAAGAAATATTTTTCTTTTAAGTTATGTTTTTTTAAGTTTTTGATTAAAACATTATTTATCTTATGATTGTTAATGTCGGCAAACAATACTAAGTAATTTGTTATTGATGGGACTGATATTTTTTTTTTATTTCTTAAATCAAATGAGAAAAAAGTACCTTTTTTTTTGTCAAAAAATCTTAAAATATTTCTCTCAGTAAATTTAACATAATTAATAATTTTTGAGCTATCTAGATTAAATTTTTTTAAAAGAATGATTAAATCTTTATTTGCTTTAAGAAATATGGAATTAAATCCAATGTCAACGACATTGAATAATGCAGTATTGAAAATTTTTTTTGGATTATATTTTTTTTTTCTTAAATCGTTTTTAATTGTTACATATCTATCATAGTCAATATTTAAAGGTCTATGTTCTGGATTAATGACTTTGTTATCAGCTCTTTTATATTGTATATTTTTTTCAATCTTAACTTTACTCATTGGTCCATCCCAAAGTGAAGAATTGTCATAACCACTTTCCCACGGATGAAGTATTGATACCAAACCGGTTTTTTTGGGATCTCTATATTTAATAAACCATTCATGAGATTTTTTTATTTTAATTAAAAATTTTTTAATTTCTTTTTTTTGTTTTTTAGTAATTTTATTTTTATCTATGATTTGTTTTAAAATACTTGCAAGTACTGGGGGTTGAGTTATTCCAGAAGAATGTATTTTATTTCCACAATTCCAAGCAGTATGATTGGGATAATAATTTGTATCTGTATTATGAAACAATATATGTGGAACCATTCCATCTTTCCATTGCCCATCTAGAAGTGTCTTTATTTCTTTCAATGCAAAATTTAAATTAAAATAAGAATATCCTAATGCAATAAATGCTGAATCCCAGTTCCATTGAGCAGGATATAATTTATTATTTGTCGGTAAGGTGTATCCTCTTTTTCTATTTCCAATTAAAATTTTTTGAGCATTTTTTATAAATCTATTCATTATCCTTTAACGCTTCCTGCTGTCAAACCGCTAACTAGATATTTTTCAAAATAAACAAATATAAATAATACTGGTAATGTAACGACAACTGACCCTGCCATTAAATATTGTCTTGGCGTTTCAGCATCTCCACTTAAGTATTGAATAGCTCTTGATAATGTAAATGAATTTGGATTGTCCAAAAACATTAAAGAAAATAAAAATTCATTCCAAGCAATCATAAAAACATACAAAGCAACAGATGAAATAGCTGGAATACTTAATGGAATTATAATTTTTGTAATAATTCCAAACCAACTTAATTTATCTAAAATTGCGGCTTCTTCTAATTCTTTTGGTATACTTTTGAAGTATCCTTGTAACATATAAATAGCTACTGGGAGTGTTGTTGCCGTATACACAATTAATAAACCCTCTATTGAATTTCGTAAACCTAATTGACTAAATATTGTATACAACGGAATAACAAGAACGATTGCAGGAAACATATATATTATAAGTATAGATGTAGATAAAAATGTTTTTCCAAAAAAATTTAATCTTGCAACTGCATAAGCAGCAGGTATTGCAAAAAGAAGAGTGATAATAACAGTGCCTACAGAAACAATTGTACTAATCACAATATATTTTCCAAATTTATAAGATTTAAAAATTACAAAATAAGATTTAAATAAATCTTTAATATCTTGACCAAAATTAATACTAAAATCTAAAGGATTTACTAACAAAGCTATTTGTGTTTTGAAACTTGTTACTAACATCATGTAAAATGGAAAAAGTATTACAAAAGAGAAAAATAAAATTCCAAATAAAGTTAAAAAATCAAATAAAATTACTTGAGTAGAGTGCTCTTCTTTTAAACCTATAAAAGTATATTTGCTAATTTTATTGGTGAAAAAATATAATATTAAAAATACGCCTAAGTTATACCAAATTGGTAATTTTTGTATCAAGTAACCATCACAAAAAACGAAAATGGAAGAAAAAATGATTGATTTATAAATTGGTTTAATTCTATCACCTATTCCTAAGTGAGCTAATGATATTAAAAGACCAAATATAAAAATTATTTCTATATTAAAACTATTAATACTTAAACCTTGCAATGTTGCTAATATCTTCCAAATCGAAATTAAAAAAATTAAGAAAAAAGTAGATATCAATGAAAATAATATTGTATTTTTAATTCTCATCTACTCTCTTTCCTAAAAGTTTAAAATAAAAAAACATAAACATTAAAAGCAGTACAACGATTACTATTGAAACAGCAGAGCCCATTCCAATGTCTGATATTGCAAAACCTTGTTGATAAACATTTATTGGTAAAGTTCTTGTTCCTGATGCACCTCCAGTTAATAAAAAGACATCCTCAAATTTATTAAAATTCCATATAAATCTAATCATAAATAAAATTGAAATTACTGCAGTAATTTGAGGAAGTGTAATATTAAAAAATTTTTGAAAGGGACTAGCCCCATCAACATCAGCTGCCTCATATAATTCTTTTGGAATAGCTTGAAGTCTTGCAAGAATAAATAAAAAGGCTAAAGGAAAATACCTCCAAATTTCAAACATTATAACTGTTGTAAGCGCTAACCTTAATTTAAAATCAAAGCCCAAAATACTAATTTCAATATATTTTTGTCCAAGGAGATTTATTGGAGTTTCAATAATTTGATAATTTAATAATAAGCTATTTAAGGTGCCGCTATTTGGGTCTAGTAAAAGTTCCCAAGTATAAGCTAAAGCTACAACTGGAGCAACATAAGGGAAAAGTAGAACACTTCTCATAAATGTTCTTCCATAAAATTTTTGATTCACCATTTGAGCAGTTAAAATACCAAATATTATTGAGCCAACAGTTCCAAAAAATGTGTAATAAAAAGTTGTAAGCAATAAGTCTACAAATTCATTTTCGAATAAAACCTTTTTAAAGTTTTTGAGAGTAAAGTTAGTATTAAGTAATATATTATCAGATTTTCCCTCTAATTTTGGTTTAATTGATTTAAGATTTTTTTTGTCTATTTTTGACCCATCATTTGTTTTAAATACTACCTGAAAATTTTCCCTATATTTAGCTGGCCAATTTCCAAATTCACATTTTAGTTTTTGCTTTTTATAAGAGCATCTTGGATCTAAATTTTCTATTTCAAAAGTTTTTGGAAAATTATCTTGAAATGAAACATCTCTTATCTCTTGAATTAATGAACTGTTTCTTAGCTTATATAATATTTTTATTTTAGTGGGCTCATCAGAAATAGATTTTACAATTTTTTTTGCTCTTGGTTCTGGAATTCTAATATCCTTTAATTCAACCTCTTTAAAACTAATCCAAATATTAGCAAAAATTGGAAATAAAATTATTGAAAAAACTAAAATTACTGCAGGTAGAGTTAATATATATGCAGTTTTTTTTTCTGTATTGGCTAAAGTGTCATTCATAAAAAAAGCGGATAATTTATATTATCCGCTTTTTTAAAAAATTAAAATTAATTGAATTTAGCTAATGATTTATTAATCATATCAACAGCCTCATCCACATCAATTTGATCATCAATATAAAGTCTTGTAATTCTATTTATAAATTGAGAATTGATGACTTTTGACGCTCTTGATAGTTCGCCTTCTTTAACACCCCATCTATTTGCAGTATCTAAGCCAGCTACAATGTTATTTATAACATCTGGGTCATAAAGATCTGACAAAGGTGCTTTTCTATCAACTCCAACAGGTAGTTTACTCCAAGCTTTTGTGAAAGCCTCAGGGTCACTTGAATTTCCTCTTCTTACTGGAAATTTACCTTCTGGAGCTATCGATAATGTGCTTGTGTAACCTTCATCCATTGAGTACATGATAAATTGTTTAGCTTCATCTGTATCAGCATCAGCTGTTATACCAAAATATCTAACATCTGCCCATGCAGCACCTTTCTTATTACTAGGTCCACTAAAATTTGTAATGAAACCAGTTTTAGAAGCTAGCTCAGGTGATGTTGGATCACTATTAATTGTTGGTGGAGCCGAGTCTCTTAAACCTGCAAGCTCATCCATAATGAATGGAGACCAAATAATCATTGGAGTTTTACCTGCAAAGTAAAGTGCTCTAGATTGTTTCCAGTATAATTCTCCTGGAGGACTTGCTTTTGCAATTACTTTATAAAACTCTAATGCCTCTTTTAGTTTTTTACCTTGTTTTTTGATACCACCCTTTTTAACAATATTAACCCCATTTGCTAAAAGAACGTGCTCTAAAACCTGACTCATGAAATTTTCATCAGTTTTAGTTGCAGCAACAAAACCAAACATTCCGTTTTGTTTTGATAGCTTCTCAACAGCAGCTACGATGTTTGCATAGCTTGTTGGTGGTGCTAAATCTGCATTTTCAAAAAGATCTTTTCTGTAAACAACCATTTGTGTCCATCCATCAACGGGAACAGCTGCAATCTTTGAACCTTTTTTTGCCATGTTAAGTGCACCTGGCGCAAATGTATCTTTACCAAGTTCTTTAACAACATCGTTATTGGCATCTACATCTAAAATTCCTGCTTCAGCCCATGGTAACACATATTGTAAAGTATGATAGATCACATCTGGTAAGTCACCTGCTGCCGCTGCAGCTGTAGCTCTAGTTCCCAAATCTTTTTCTTCTACTGGGATCACATCTACTTTAATACCTGTTTTAGCTTCAAAAGCTTTAGCCATTTCCTCTTGCTTAGCCATTCGGGCAGGCTGAACTTCTGTAGTCCAAAACTTTATGTCTGCGTAAACAATATTCGAAATAAAAAACGAAATTACGCAAAGCATTTTTATTATATTTTTCATTTCCCCTCCTATTAATATTTAAAACTATATTAAAATGATTCTATTTAGCAAAGACAAGACTGACACATATCAGGTATGTGGTTGTTTCATGTTAATTATTCAAAAAAATGGGAAAAATTTGAAATTAGTCAATTACAGGTTGTGTTATGATTTTAGTCTTTTTCCATTTTCATCAAAAATAAAAATGTCATTTAGATCAAAACCTATGGAACTTCCTATTTCAACATTGCTAGAAATTTTTGCACTTAATTGGTGTTCATCTTTTTTCATATATACAATTTTTTCATTACCAAGGTTTTCAATTAATTCTATTTCAGGAGTGAAAGTAAAATTTGTATTCTGATTTGCTTTTAAATGTTCGGGTCTAATACCCACAAAATGTTTTGATTTTTTTAATTTTAAATTATTAAATTGAATGTCGTTACCTAACAATTTAATTGTTTTTTCTGAAACAACATTTTCCTCGTTTACTTCTAAAATATTCATTTTGGGGGTGCCTATAAATTGTGCAACAAAAATATTTGCTGGATCGTTATAAATTTCCTCAGGAGTACCAACCTGTTCAATATTTCCTTGATTTAAAATAACTATTCGGTCTGCTAAAGTCATAGCTTCCACTTGATCATGAGTTACATAAATCATATTTGTTTTGATCTGATTGTGTAATTTAGATATTTCAACCCTCATTTCAGCTCTTAATGCTGCATCTAAGTTAGATAAAGGTTCATCAAATAAAAATATCTTTGGATTTCTTGTAATAGCTCTTCCTATAGCCACTCTTTGTCTTTGACCTCCTGACAATTGTTTTGGTTTTCGCTCTAATAGCTCCTCAATTTTTAATATTTTTGCAGCTTGCATTACTTTTGTGTTGATTTCTTCCTTTGGCCTTTTTTCAATTTTTAAACCAAAAGACATATTTTCATAAACATTCATATGAGGATAAAGAGCGTAAGATTGGAAAACCATTGCAGTTTGTCGTTTAGAAGGGTGAAGTTCATTAATTTTTTGATCATTAATAAAAATTTCACCTTCGTCTATTTTTTCTAATCCTGCAATCATTCTTAGAAGAGTTGATTTTCCACATCCAGATGGTCCAACTAATACAAGAAACTCATCTTCTTTACCTAAAAGATTAAAATCTGTGATTATTTTATTAGATCCAAATGATTTGTGTACTCCATTAAATTTTATGTTAGCCATTTTATTTTTTTATACTTTCTAAAACATCCACTCCAATTTGTTTTAATATGTGGATTATATCAATTGGAACCCAGTTTTCACGAATTTTTCCTTCATCATGATGATAAAAATCCATAACTCTCATAGTTACTTTTTGGTTTTCAGATTTATATCCTAACCAATCCTCAGTTCCATATATTGCCTGAATACTATTCCATCCTGCTGTTAAAGAAAATTTTCCATCCCCTAACTCACAATAATGGCCAAGTTTCCAATAATTTCTTTCCTTAAATGTTTTTCTAAAAGGTAACTGATGATTATCTACAAATCCCTCTAAAGATCTGGCAGTTCCAATACCACTTGGTCCATACCAAATCATTTTTTCATGCCAATAATCTTTTTGTGGATGATTTATTAATCTCTCCTTAAGATCTTTATCAGAAGAAACCTCTAATTCAGGTTTTATATTTAAACTTCTCTGCATGATAAGTGATTGCTCTAAACTAGCTTTA
>CACJMR010000001.1 GCA_902594605.1 uncultured Pelagibacteraceae bacterium | reverse complement strand
AAAAGGTTTTCAGATTTATAAAACAAAGAATGATATAAAAATTGGAGTTCTTAATTTGATGGGCAACGTTTTTATGAAAAAGTGTGAAGATGTTTTTGAAGCTTCTCAAAAATTTTTAAAAGAAAATGAAATCAAAAAGGATTTTGATTTACTTGTAGTTGATTTTCATGGCGAAATTACAAGCGAAAAAAATGCTATAGGACATCTATTTGATGGAAAGGCAACTCTTGTGGTTGGAACCCATACTCATATTCCAACAAATGATGCCAGAATACTTAATAATGGCACTGGATATCAAACCGATGCAGGTATGTGTGGGGATTATGATTCAGTGATTGGAATGAATAAAGAAAATTCTTTGAATAGATTTTTAAAAAAGAATTCAATGAAACACTTCCCTGCTACTGGAGATGCTACTTTATGTGGTGTTATAGTAGATTGTGATATAAAAACAGGTTTAGCAATAGATATCAAAAGCTATGTATATGGAGATCAACTAAAAAATACTTAAAGATCATGGCAGGACATTCACATTGGGCAGGAATAAAACATAAAAAAGGTAAGGCTGATAAGCAAAGATCAAAGATATTTTCAAAATTATCTAAAGAGATTACTGTTGCGGCAAAACTTGGTGATAAAGATCCAGCAATGAACCCCAGACTAAGATCTGCAGTACAGGCTGCCAGATCTGCAAATATGCCTAAAGATAACATTGAAAGAGCAATAGATAAATCTTCTGCAGTTACAGGAGCAAATTTTGAAAATTTAAGATACGAGGGGTTTGGACCAGAAAAGATTGCTGTTATAGTTCAAACTTTAACAGACAACAAAAATAGGACTGCATCAAATATTAGAACTATTTTTCAAAAAAGTGGTGGGAGCTTAGGAACTCAAGGTTCAGCATCTCATAATTTTCAACAATTGGGTGTAATCAAAATTGATAAAAAAGAGATATCTGATGAAAAAATTTTAGATTTAGCAATAGAGTCAGGAGCTGATGAATGTTTCTCTCATGAGGATTATCATGAGGTCCAGTGTCAAATGAGTGAAATATATAATGTAAAAAAAAATCTTGAGAAAATTATTGTGAATTTTATTTCTACAGAAATTGAATGGATACCGATAAATAGTGTTGAGGTAGATAAAGATAATAAAGATAGTGTAGTAGATTTTTTAGAAACTCTTGAGGAAGATGACGATGTTCAGAACGTTTATTCAAACGTTAATTTAGGTGGTATTTAATGATGATTATTGGAATTGATCCAGGCATCTCAGGTTCAATCTGTTTTTTTCAAGATGGTATAATAAAAGATGTAATTGAAATGCCAACCATGACAGATGGTAAGAAGAATAAAAGACAAGTAAATGGTGCTCAAATATTTAATGAAATTAGTGAAAGGATAAAAAAATTTGACAAAAAAAATATAAAGGTTGTAATTGAACAAGTTTCGGCAATGCCAGGTCAAGGCGTTACTAGTATGTTTAATTTTGGTCAATCTTTTGGTATTTTAAAAGGGATATGCAGCGCAATGCATTTACCTGTTTATTACGTTAGGCCTGCAAAGTGGAAAAAATATTTTAATCTGATTAATTCGGAGAAAGATGCGAGCAGAACAAGAGCAATTGAAATTTTTCCATATTTTTCATCACAATTGTCAAAAAAGAAAGATAATAACAAGGCTGATGCTATTCTAATCGCTAGCTTTTTCTACGAAACTTATCAAAAAGAAGAGTAATCAATTTAATTTAATAGACAAAATCATGACACATTTACGTGTGATGAGTAAGCATGGAAGCGGATATTGCAGCAAAAGCAGTTGAATTAGGAACTAATACTGATTTTTCATTATTCAGTTTATTTTTTAGAGCAGACATAATTGTTAAGTCTGTAATGATTATATTAATATTGTGTTCAATATATTCTTGGGCTGTAATTATTGAAAAGTTTCGTTTATTTAAAAAAATAACTAAATCTTCAGAAGAATTTGAGGAAAAATTCTGGAATTCTAAATCTGCTGAAACTTTTTATAATAGTTTACCTAGTAAACTTGAGGATCCAATGTCACTTGTATTTCAAGATGCAATGGAAGGATTGCTTAAAAAAAAATCAAGAACTAACATTAGTGAAAGAATGAGTGCATCTCTAGAATCAGGAATTGAAAAACAAATGACAAAAATTGAAAAAGGTTTTACTTTTTTGGCAACAGTAGGTTCAACGGCACCATTTATTGGATTGTTCGGAACTGTTTGGGGAATTATGAATTCTTTTCAATCTATAGCTATTTCAAGAAACACAAGTCTTGCGATAGTTGCGCCTGGAATAGCCGAAGCTTTATTTGCAACTGCACTTGGTCTATTAGCTGCAATACCAGCAGTAGTGGCATACAATAAATTCAATAATGATGCCAAAAAATATTCAGAAAAATTAGAAAATTTTTCAAAAAGATTTCTAACAATTATTTAAATGGCATTTAAATTAAATCGTTCTTCTAAAGAACCAATGAGTGAAATAAATGTTACGCCTTTTGTGGATGTAATGCTTGTATTGTTAATAATTTTTATGGTTACAGCCCCATTGTTAACTGTTGGTGTTCAAGTTGATTTACCAGAAAGTTCAGCAGACTCTTTGCCAGAAGAGACAGAACCTTTAACACTTTCAATAAATGCAAAAGGTGAAATTTTCATTCAAGAAGCAAAAGTTGAATATGATAATATTATTGCAAAAGTTTTAGCGGTTTCAAAAAATAGAACAGATACTAGAATTTATGTTAGAGGTGATAAAGCTATAAACTATGGAAGAGTTTTAGAAATAATGGGATTACTCTCAGGATCTGGTTTTACTAAAGTAGCATTGATTTCAGAACCATATAAACAAAGGTAATTAAAGTGAATAGAAGTTTAATTATTTCTTCTGTTTTACATGCTTTATTAATTTTCATTACAGCTATGAGTTTACCTTTTTTAGCAAAGAAACCACTTGATATTCCACCAATTGTGTCAGTTGAGTTAATTCAAATAGCAGAAAAAACTAATATTCCATTTGCACCTAAGGCTAAAAAAATAATTGAGAAAGTGAAAGAGAAAGAAAAAAAACTTGTTTCAGAACAAGCTCCACCAAAAAAAGTAGAAAAAACTAAAACAAAAACTGTTCTGGCTCCCGATCAAAATAATAAAAAAATAGAGAACGAAACACCTGAAGCAATTCCACTTCCAGATAAAACTTTAAAAAAGGTTGAAACAAAAGAGGAAAAAAAACAAAATCCTGAAAAAGTAGATGATGAGGTCAAACAAGTATCAGAATTTGAAAAAAAAGATTTATTTGATCCAAATAATATTGCTGCTTTAATTGATAAATCAAAAGAAGAGAGTGCAGAAGTTTTAAAAACTAATGACGACATTACTCAAGATCAAGAAAGAAATGTAGAAAATGCAGGCCTTACATTAAGTGAAGAAGATGCACTTAAGGCACAAATATTTGGATGTTGGAGCATTCCATTAGGATTACCGTATAATGAAAATCTATTGGTAAGAATAAAGTTAAAATTAAAACCTGATGGAACAGTATCAAAAACAGAAATTTTGGATCACGCTAGAATGAATAAACCAGGCCAAGGTTTTTATAAGGTATTAGCAGAAAGCGCTTTGAGAGCTGTAAAGTTGTGCCAACCATTAAGAGTTCCAACAAGTGGATATGAAAGATGGAAAGAATTACAATTAAATTTTGATGCAAGAGAGATGTTAGAAGGATAGTATATTTAAATGATAAAAAAAATTTTAATTTTTGTACTTATATTAATACCTGTTAATGCAAATGCTTTAATAGAAGTTGATATAACTAGGGGAAATTTAAATCCACTTCCTTTAGCAGTATCTCCTCTATCAATTGATGAAGTATCTAGAAAAAGTTTTGAAAAAATACTTAAAAAAGAAAATATTGGCTCTGAAATATCAAATATCGTTGAAAATAATTTAAGAACCTCGGGATTATTTAATCCTCTAGACAAAAAGGCTTTTTTACAAGCTCCTGATATTGCAAATTTAAAACCAAGATTTGAAGATTGGAATTTAATCAAAGCACAAGCACTTATCACTGGTAAAGTAAATTATATTGACGATAAATTAAGAGTTGAGTTTAGATTATGGGATGTTTTAGCTGCAAAAGAAATGATGGCTTTAGCTTTTACTACAGTTCCTAATAATTGGAGAAGAGTAGGGCATATTATTTCTGATAAAGTTTACGAAAGGCTGACGGGAGAAAAAGGTTATTTTGATACAAGAATAATTTATGTCTCTGAAGAAGGACCAAAAACACAAAGAATAAAAAAATTAGCAATCATGGATCAAGACGGAGCTAATAATAAATTTTTGACATTAGGTAATGAGTTAGTTTTAACACCACGATTTAATCCAGCAAGTCAAATGGTAACCTATTTGTCTTACTTTAAAAATATGCCAAGGGTTTATTTATTAGATATAGAAACTGGCACTCAAGAGGTAGTTGGAGATTTTCCTGGAATGACATTTGCACCACGTTTTTCACCTGATGGTAAAAAAATAATTATGAGTTTTGCTAAAGACGGAAAGTCAGATATTTACACTATGGATTTAGAAAATAGAATTGTTGAAAAAATTACCAATCATCCATCAATTGATACTTCCCCATCTTATTCTCCTGATGGAAAATATATTACATTTAATTCTGATAGAAGTGGTTATCAGCAAATTTATGTAATGAAGAATGATGGAAGTGATGTAAAAAGAATTTCTTTTGGTAACGGTTTATATGGAACACCTGTATGGTCTCCTAGAGGAGATTTAATTGCATTTACAAAATTACATAAAGGCAAATTTTATATAGGTGTAATGAGGACCGATGGTAGTGGTGAAAGGTTATTAACTGAAAATTATTATCAAGAAGCGCCATCTTGGTCTCCAAATGGAAGAGTATTAATATTTTATAGAGAGACAAAAACCAACTCCAAAGGAGAAGGGTTTTCAGCAAAATTGTGGTCTATAGATTTAACAGGTTATAATGAGAGACAAATAAAGACACCAACAGATGCTTCAGACCCATCATGGTCATCTTTATTAAGTAATTAAAGATTAATTTTTGTAAATTTCTTGATTTTTAGACTTGAAACCTTTATCTAGTTGTGAAAAAGTTAAGAAATTGAAATTAGCAGCAAGGAGCAATTTAATGAGATTAAACAAAATTTTTAAAAACACACTTTTAGTATTAGCAGCTTGTTTAGTGCTATCTGCATGTGCAACTAAAAAAGAAGTGGCAACAGACATTCAAGGTCAAATGCAAGGTGATGTTTACACAGGAACAGACACAGTTGAATACTTAGCTGATGGTGTTCCAGACAGAGTTTTCTTTGCAACAAATGAGTCGATATTAACAACTGCATCAAGAGAAACTTTAAGAGCCCAAGCAGCTTGGTTAAGAAAGAATCCAAATATAAATGTAGTTCTTGAAGGTCATGCTGACGAAAGAGGAACAAGAGAATATAACTTGGCTCTTGGTGAAAGACGAGCAAATGCAGCTAAAGACTATTTAATGACTTATGGAATATCTTCTGACAGAATTACGGTATTAAGTTATGGTAAGGAGAGACCAGTTGACTCTGGTTCAAACCCATTAGCTTGGTCAAAAAACAGAAGATCAGTAACTGTTAAAGCAAATTAATTATTTAAAATTTAAGACCCTAAATCCATTAAAGGTTTTAGGGTCTTTTTTTTGCCATTTTTATAATCATAAATCTAATTTAAATGATGCTTGTATTTAAATTAGTAACTTTAAAATTATTTTTAATCTTAAATTTGTTTTTTATTAATATTTCTTTTGCAGATAATCATAATATCTATGAAACATTAGAAATTATAAAAAATGATCTTAAAACACTTGAAAGAGCAGTTTATTCTGGATCTATAGAAGTAAAAGCAAGCACTAATGATAGTTCGGTTTCAAACTTAGACCAAAACTCAGAAGATGTTTTAACTAGACATTTATTAAAATTGTCAGAAGTTGAGGATCAATTTAGAGAACTCACTAATAAGTTTGAAGAAATAAATTTTAAGTTGGATAAATTATCTACCCGTGTTTCAAAAATTCAAGCAGATAACCAAATAAGATTTCAAGATATAGAGACAAACATTAGCTCTGGAAATATAAGTAGTGTAGAAAATCAATTAAGTTCAAAACCAAAGACTGATGAACAAAAAGTTTTACCTGGTAGTTCACAACCCCAAGATTTAGGAACAATTTCATATAAAGATACTGAGACAAATGAAACTTCACAACAAATTCAATCTGTAGATACTACAGCTTCAATTGTAACAGAAACTTTTCAGTCAGAAGAAAAAATACTTCCTCAAGATTTAAATCCAGTGGAGCAATATGAATTTGCAACAAGTTTTTTGAAAGTTGGAGACTACAGTACAGCAGAAAGAGCTTTTAGAGAATTTGTTCTATCTAATCCTGATCATGAGTTAGCGGGTAGTGCACAATACTGGTATGCAGAAACATTCAGAATTAGACAATTATATACTGATGCAGCTTCTGCTTATTTAGAGGGTTACCAAAAATATCCTAAAGGAAAAAAAGCTCCAATTAATCTATTAAAACTTGGAGTATCAATGGTTCAAATCGGTGAAAAAGACCAAGGATGTAAGATGATAAATGGTGTAGAATTACAATATCCAAATGCAAATCAGTCTGTAATACAAAAAGCAAAATATGAGTCCAAAAAATTTGAATGTATCAAACAAGACTCATAAGTTTTTATTAAATCAATTAAAAGATAAACAAACTTCTAAAATTTATAAAAAATTTGAAAAAAATCTTAAATTAAACGAGGATTTTTTAGTTGCTGTCTCTGGTGGACCAGACAGTCTAGCTTTATGTTTTTTATCAAAAATTTATTCGATAAAAAAAAATATAAAAGTAAAATATTTACATGTTGATCATAAACTTAGAAATAATTCAACAAAAGAGGCACAATTTGTAAAATTGCTTCTAAAAAAATTGTCTACCAATCTTGAAATTTTAACCTGGGTTGGAAAAAAACCAAAAAGCAACATCCAATCTATTGCAAGAGATAAAAGATATGCACTGATGATAAATAAGGCAAAAAAATTAAAAATAAATAATATTTTATTAGGTCATCATAAGGATGATTTAATAGAGAATTTTTTTATTAGAATTTTAAGAGGCAGTGGTTTAAATGGTATGGTGTCATTTGATCAAACAACCTATCTACAAAATATTAATTTGATAAGACCTTTGTTAAATTTTTCTAAAAAAAATCTAGAACATATTACCAAACAAGTTTTTAAAAATTATGTTGAAGATCCATCGAATAAAAATTATGAATTTAAAAGAGTAAAAATTAGAAATTTTATAAAGCACTTAGAATTAGAGGGATTGGATAATGATAAATTTAATCTAACGATTAAAAATTTAAAATTTGCTAATCAGTCAATTAAATACTTTGTAGAAAAAAATTTAAAAGATAATTCAACAATTTCAAATATTAATAAGTTTGTTATTTTGAATAAAAATTTTTTTTTTCAACCAGAGGAAGTAGTGTTTAGGTCTTTAACAGAAGTGTTAAAAGCTGTTGGTAAAAAATACTACCCAGTACGAGGAAAAAAAATTGATAACTTAATTTATCGAATTAAAAATGATAACTCATTCATGACCACTTTAGGAAACTGTCTAATAAAGAAGGTAAATAACTCAGTTATAGTATCAAAAGAGCGTTAAAGTTGATGAAATAACTGATATTTTGTCACTTGTTAATTTAATAATAATTCTTATTTTAAACCTATGAATTTAAAAAATCTTGCAATGTGGGGAATAATAGTTTTCTTAACCATTGGTCTTTATAATATGTTTAAAAATCCACAGTCTAATGTTAGAGGTGGAAATCAAATAATATTTTCAGATTTTTTAAATTCAGTAGATGACGGTGAAGTTCTAAAAGTTGAGATCCAGGGAAATAACATCAAAGGTACTTATTCGAATGGAAACTCTTTTTCAACTTATGCTCCTAATGATCCAAATCTTATAGAAAAATTATCAGAGAAAGGTGTGAGTATTTCAGCAGCACCTTTAGATGAAAAAATGCCTTCATTGTTTGGCGTCCTTCTTTCATGGTTCCCTATGTTATTACTTATTGCAGTATGGATTTTCTTTATGAGACAAATGCAGGGTGGCAAAGGTGGCGCAATGGGATTTGGAAAATCAAAAGCTAAAATGATGAATGAACTAAAAGGAAAGGTTACTTTTAATGATGTTGCTGGTGTAGAGGAAGCTAAAGAAGAAGTAGAAGAAATGGTAGAATTCTTAAAAGATCCTAAAAAATTTAGTAGGTTGGGTGGTAAAATTCCAAGAGGAGCTTTACTTGTTGGTCCTCCAGGAACCGGTAAAACTTTATTAGCAAGAGCAATTGCGGGCGAAGCAGGTGTTCCGTTTTTCACTATTTCAGGTTCTGATTTTGTTGAGATGTTCGTTGGAGTAGGAGCATCTAGAGTAAGAGACATGTTTGAACAAGGTAAAAAAAATTCTCCATGTATTATTTTTATAGATGAGATAGATGCTGTTGGAAGAAGTAGAGGGGCAGGTCTAGGAGGTGGAAATGATGAGAGAGAACAAACCTTAAACCAGTTATTAGTTGAAATGGATGGTTTTGATACAAATGAAGGTGTCATAATTATAGCTGCAACAAACAGACCAGATGTGCTCGATCCAGCTTTATTAAGACCAGGAAGGTTTGATAGACAGGTAGTGGTTTCAAACCCTGATATTATTGGAAGAGAAAAAATTTTAAAAGTTCATGTAAAAAAAATAAAAATGGCGCCAGACGTTAATTTAAGAACAATTGCAAGAGGCACGCCAGGATTTTCAGGAGCTGATCTTGCAAATATAGTTAACGAAGCAGCTTTGTTAGCTGCGAGAAAAAATAAGAGAATAGTTACATTACTAGAATTTGAGGAAGCAAAAGATAAAGTTATGATGGGTGCTGAAAGACGTTCAATGGTCATGACAGAAGATGAGAAAAAACTAACCGCATACCATGAAGGTGGACATGCTCTAGTGTCGTTTAATATGCCAAGTTATGATCCTATTCATAAAGCTACTATTATACCAAGAGGCAGAGCTCTTGGAATGGTAATGAACTTACCTGAAAGAGACAAACACGGTTACTCAATAAAATATCTAAAAGCGAGACTAGCTGTTTGTTTTGGAGGAAGAGTGGCTGAAGAATTAATTTTTGGAAAAGATAATATATCTACAGGAGCAGGTGGAGGAAATGGTTCTGACATTAACCAGGCTACACAGTTAGCAAGAGCAATGGTAACAAAATATGGAATGAGTGAAGAAATGGGTCCAGTTGAATATGGGGAAAACCAAGAGGAAGTGTTTTTGGGAAGATCAGTTACTCAAACTCAATCGGTATCAGAGGAAGTTGCTCAGAAAATTGATAAAGAAATAAGAAAGCTCGTAGATGAAGGATATAATAAAGCAAAGGAAATTTTAACAGAAAAAATAGATGATCTACATAAAATTGCAAAAGCTCTAATAACTTATGAGACTTTAACTGGTGAAGAAATAGAGAATATAATTAATAAAAATTTATATCCTAAAGATAAAATTTTAGATAATCCAGAGTCAAAAGATGATCAAGATTCAGCTTTGGGCGCGATGGGTTTGAAACCAAAAATTGTTCATTAATAAATAATGCCAAGATATTACACAAGAGCGTGTAATTTCTACTTTGGCACTCAATCAAAAAATTTAGCAAATAAGAAAAAAACGATACCGTTACATCAGATTAAAGAAATATCTTTTGACCATGTTGAAATTATTACAAGAAATAAGATCAGAAGAATTTCTATAAATCAAATCAAGAAATTACCAAATAACTTAAAAAAAAAAATAAATGCAGATATTAAAAAAATAAATTCAAAAAAAACAAATTTTTCAAATTTAAATTTTAAAAAAATTCCAAATATTTTGGGAGTATTAAATCTTACACCCGACAGTTTTTCGGATGGAGGAAAATTTAATAAAAAAAATAAGGGCATTACTCATGCCATGAATTTATACAAAAGTGGTGCATCTATAATAGATGTTGGTGGGGAATCCACAAGACCTGGTTCTAAGCCTGTAAATGAAAATAGAGAATGGAATAGAATTAAAAAGATATTAAAATTAATTGTAAAAAAAATACCAATATCTTTAGACACAAGAAAGTCCAGCATTATGGAAAATGGTATTAGAATGGGAGTTAAACTTATTAATGATGTTTCAGGATTAAGTTATGATCCCAAAACAATAAATATTTTAAAAAAGTACAAAATTCCATTTGTTATACAGCATTCAGTTGGGACACCAGAAAATATGCAAAAGAAAGCGAAATATAAAAATGAATTATTAGATATTTATGATTATTTTGAAGATAAGATTAAGTTAATAAGATCTAAGGGTATTAAACATAATAATATAATTTTAGATCCTGGAATTGGATTTGGAAAAAATTTGAAACATAATATGAATCTTTTAAGAGGTGTTTCTATTTTTCATTCATTGGGTTTTCCTATACTAGTAGGGAATTCAAGAAAAAGATTTATTAAAGATATATCAAAAAAAAATGATAGCAAAACAAGGATCGGTGGAACCATGGCTTCTTCAGTATATCTTTTAATGCAAGGAATTCAGATTTTAAGAATTCATGATGTTAATGAAGTTAAGCAAGGTATTAAAGTTTTTAACGAGATAGTCAAAAATTAATGACAAAAAAATATTTTGGGACAGATGGAATAAGAGGAGCAGTTAATAGCAAATATATAAATGGAGATATGTTCTTTAAATTTGGACTTGCTAGTGGAACATATTTTAAATCTCAAAAAAAAAGAAAACAAACAGCAATAATTGCAAAAGATACGAGATTGTCAGGATATACACTTGAGCCAGCTCTTGTTTCAGGTTTGGCTTCAGCTGGTATGCATGTTTATACCCTTGGACCCTTACCAACTAATGGTTTGGCTATGCTAACAAAAGAAATGAAGGCTAATATGGGAATTATGATCACCGCCTCTCACAATCCACACTTTGACAATGGTTTAAAATTGTTTGGTCCTGATGGATTGAAATTATCAGATAAAATAGAAAAAAAAATTGAGGGACTTATAGATAAAAAAATCTCAAAAAACCTCTCACATTCTGAAAAATTAGGAAGAGTTAAAAGATTAGAAACAGGTACAAAAAAATATATTAAAATTTTAAAAAAAAATTTCACTAAAGAGTTCAATTTAAGAGGACTAAGAATAGTAATCGATTGTGCAAATGGTGCTGGTTATAAGGCAGGTCCTGAATTATTGAAATCATTAGGAGCTAAAGTCATAGCAATAGGAGTTAAACCAAATGGTTTAAACATTAATAAAAAATGTGGATCAACTTTTCCAAGAAAAATCAGATCTGCTGTAAAAAAATATAAAGCACACATTGGAATATCTTTAGATGGGGATGCTGATAGAATTATAATGTGTGATGAAAAAAGTAATATAATAGATGGAGATCAAATTATAGCTGCTTTAGCAACAAGATGGAAAAACAAAAAAATGTTGAAAGGGGGAGTTGTTGGAACATTAATGTCAAATTATGGGTTAGAAAAATATTTTAAATCAAAAGGAATAAAATTTCTAAGGGCAAATGTAGGAGATAGATATGTTAAAGAAAAAATGCAGAAATATAATTTTAATTTAGGTGGTGAACAATCGGGACATATTATTTTAGGTAAATTTGCAACTACAGGAGATGGTTTGCTTGTAGCTTTAGAAGCTCTTTTTGCTTTAAGAAAAGGAAAAAAGGCAAGTGAATTTTTTGATCAATTTAGGAAAACACCTCAACTTTTGGAAAATATTGAAGTAAAAGATAAAAATATTATTAACAAACCAGAAATAAAAAAAATTATAAAAAATGCAGATAAATTAATTAAAGGCATAGGAAGAATTTTAGTAAGAAAATCAGGAACAGAATCTAAAATAAGAGTAATGGGAGAAAGTGAAAATAAAGCTATTTTATACAAATGTGTAAATATGATTACGAAAAAAATTAAATAAATTGAAACCAAACTCTAAAATTTTAATTATTGCAGGATCTGACTCATCTGGAGGAGCAGGTATTCAGGCTGATATAAAAACTGTTACAGCTCTAGGTTCTTATGCAATGACAGCAATAACTGCAGTTACATCACAAAATACCACAGGTGTAAAATCAATTGTTGGTATTAATTCAAAAGAAATTTTTAATCAAATTATTTATAGCTGTGAAGATATAAAACCTGATGCAATAAAAATTGGTATGCTGCATTCTCCAGAGGTTATTAGAATGGTACTAAAAGCTTTGGATGTAATTAAAGTTAAAAAAATAGTATTAGATCCAGTTATGGTTGCTAAAGGTGGGGCTAAACTTATAGATACTAAAGCCATTCAATTATTAAAATTAAAATTAATTAAAAAAGTATTACTTATTACCCCTAATATCCCAGAGGCAGAAATTTTGACTAAAACAACAATTATAACAAAAGAAGATATGATTTTTGCTGCTAATAAACTTATAGGATTAGGAGCCAAAAACGTAATTATAAAAGGTGGTCATTTAAAACACAAAAATGTAATAGATATTTTAATAAATAAAAAAGACATAAAGATCTTCAAAAGTGAGCGTCACAAAACAAAGAATACCCATGGTACAGGTTGTACATTATCTAGCTCAGTTACAACTTTTTTATCATGTGGAAAAACAGTAAAGAAATCTTGTGAGCTAGGAATTAAGTATGTAAATTCTGCAATTAAATCAAACCCGAAATATGGAAAAGGTCATGGCCCAATTAACCATCTCACTTCCTTAAAAGTAAACAGAAAATTTAAATAATGAAAAATATAGTCGTTGTTGGATCTCAATGGGGTGACGAAGGTAAAGGAAAAATTGTTGATTGGTTATCTGAACAGGCTGATGTAGTAATAAGATTCCAAGGAGGCCACAATGCTGGTCATACTTTAGTGATTGATGGTATTACTTATAAATTGAGATTATTGCCATCTGGAATAGTTAGAAAGGGCAAAATATCAATTATTGGCAACGGAGTTGTGGTAGATCCATGGGCTTTATTAGAGGAAATAGAAGAAATAAAATCTAAAGGTGTAGAAGTAAATGTAAATAATTTTATTATTTCGGAGTCCGCAAATTTAATTTTGCCTTTTCATAGAGAAATGGATGAGATTAGAGAGGATGCAGCAGGAAAAAGCAAAATAGGAACTACAAGACGTGGAATTGGACCAGCATATGAAGATAAAGTTGGAAGAAGATCTATAAGAGTTATGGATCTTAGATCTGAAAAAAATTTAGATCAAAGACTCGACTCCGTATTAGTTCATCATAATGCGATTAGAAAAGGTCTAGGAAAAAAAATTTTTGAAAAAGACCAGCTTAAATCTGATTTGCTTAAAATAGCACCTAAAATATTAGAATTTTCTCAGCCTGTTTGGTTAAAAATTGATGAATTTAAAAAACAGAAAAAGAAAATTTTATTTGAAGGTGCTCAAGGTATTTTACTTGATGTAGATCATGGAACTTATCCTTTTGTAACTTCATCTAATACTGTTGCTTCGAGCGCAGCGACAGGAACTGGGTGTGGTCCTAATTCTATAAATTATGTTCTTGGCATTACAAAAGCTTATACAACAAGGGTTGGAGAGGGCCCTTTTCCTACTGAGTTAACAAATGATATCGGTGAACTTTTAGGAACACGTGGAAAAGAATTTGGAACTGTTACAAGTAGAAAAAGAAGATGTGGATGGTTTGATGGTGTTTTGGTGAGGCAAACTATTAAAGTTTCAGGGATTGATGGTATCGCTTTAACAAAATTAGATGTACTTGATGAATTAGATGAAATTAAAATGTGTGTTGCTTATGAGCTTGATGGTAAAAGATTAGATTATTTACCTGCCGCTGTAGAGGACCAGATTAAAATAAAACCAATTTATGAAACTTTTCCAGGTTGGAAAGTTTCTACAAGTGGAGTCAAAAATATGGACTCATTACCTGAAAATGCAAAAAAATATATTTTTGCTGTTGAAGATTTTATTGGTGCAAAGGTATCAAGTATCTCTACTAGTCCAGAAAGAGATGATACTATTTTAATTGAAAACCCTTTTGAAGTTTAATTTGCGGGTAAAAGATTTTTTGATTTAGCTAATAAAAGCATATGCTTTTGAAGTTTTTCAAATGCTTTATTTTCTATTTGTCTAACTCTTTCTCTGCTAATTTTATATTTTTTACTTAAATCCTCTAGTGTAGTCGGGTCATCATTTAGTCTTCTTGAATATAAAATTTCTCTCTCTCTATCGTTAAGGACTTTAATAGAGTCTTTTAATAAATCTTTTCTTTGCTCCATTTCCTCGTGCTGAGCAAATTTTAAATCATGATCAAGTTCTTTATCAACCAACCAGTCTTGCCATTCATCACCATCTTCCCCAACTTGAGCATTAAGCGAGAACTCTTTTCCAGAAAGTCTTCTATTCATAGAAACGACTTCTTCTTTACTTACATCGAGCTTATTAGCTATATGATCAACGTGTTCATCTCTTAAATCTCCTTCAGTTTCTGGAGAAATTTGATTTTTAATTTTCTTTAAATTAAAAAATAATTTTTTTTGAGCAGTAGTAGTTCCAATTTTGACAAGACTCCAAGATCTTAAAATATATTCTTGTATAGAAGCTTTAATCCACCACATTGCATAAGTTGCTAATCTAAATCCTTTTTCGGGTTCAAATTTCTTAACAGCTTGCATTAGACCTACATTTCCCTCTGAAATCATTTCATTAATAGGCAAACCATATCCTTTGTAACCCATAGCGATCTTTGCTACTAATCTTAAGTGACTAGTTACTAGTTTTTCTGCAGCTTTAATATTACCAGTCGTTTTCCAGTTCTTTGCTAGCATATATTCCTCTTCTGCAGCTAACATCGGAAATTTTTTAATCTGCTCTAAATATGCAGATAGCCCACCTTCATTAGAAAGGGTTGGGAGATTGTTAGTCATTGTTGTGCTCATAGAAGTGTTTATTTAATTAATTATACCTAATTTTCAATAATTTATTCTTCAGTGTTTCTAAGCATTTTTAGAATATTATTTAGATCTTGTGGCAAAAGTGAGGAAAAAATCATCTCTTTATTAGTACGCGGATGTATAAATCCTAATGTTTTTGCATGCAGGAATTGTCTATTTAATTTAGTAATTGAATTTTGGATATCAAAATCAATATTTTTTAATTTTTTATATTTTTTTTTATATTTGTCATCTCCAACTAGACTATTACCTTTAAAGTTCATATGAACTCTTATCTGATGAGTTCTTCCTGTTTCTAATTTACATTCAACTAAACTTAAAGTTGGTGTTTTTTTATTTTCAAAAATTTCAAGTGTTTTATAATTTGTTATAGCTTTCTTACCTTTAGAGCTACTAACTTCCATTAGTTGTCTATTTTTTGAACTACGGGTTATAAATGTTTCAATCTTCCCCGAGGAGGGCCTTAATTTTCCCCATATTAAAAGTTGGTACTCTCTTTTAATTGTATGATCACTAAATTGTTTTGATAAATTTTCATGAGTTTCATTGTTTTTTGCAATTACTACTAAACCAGATGTGTTTTTATCAATTCTATGAACAATACCAGGTCTTAACTCGTCACCTATATTTGATAAAGAATCTTTATCATAATGTATCAATGCATTAACAATTGTTTTATCATAATTTCCAGCCCCTGGATGCATGATTATTCCGGCAGGTTTATTAATTACTAATAGATCATTATCTTCGTATATTATTTCTAATTTAAACTTGTAAGGTTTTAGGGATGCTATTTCAGGCTCTGGAATCTTAAGATTTATAGTATCACCAATTGAGACTTTTTTTGATGGACTTTTAATTATCTCATTATTTAGCATTAACTTTTCTTTTAAAATTAAATTTTTAATTCTAGTTCTACTAATTAATTCCTCTCTTTTGTTAATTAAAACATCAATTCTTAAATTCTTCTCATCCTCTTTGACTATAAAATTAATGTTTTTTTCCATAAAATATAATATTAATACTATATGCGCTTGTAGCTCAACTGGATAGAGCGCCTGACTTCGGATCAGGAGGTTCTGGGTTCGACTCCTAGCAGGCGCACCAGTTTATTCACCTATATTTATTAAAGTTCCTTTATCTCTTGCTTTGTCAAAAGAATAATAAAATACAAATATTGACAAAATTAAATAAAAACAGTTCAGATAGATTGCATTAATAATATTTTCATAATTTACCATTCCATTGACCAAGATATTTCTGGTCTCCTCAAAAATATAAACTAATGGAAGTGCGAAAGCTATTGATTGGAAGATTCCGGGTAGTGTTTCAACTGGATAGTAAATACAGCCAAAAGGTGCTAATAAAAACATGGTCGACCATGCAATATTCTCAAAAGATGGTCCAAATCTTAACAATCCTGCCGAAACAAATAGACCAAGTGTTATTCCGAATAAATACAGACTAAAGAAAAGAAATGCTAAAGGAAGACCAAGTTTTAGCAAAGATATACCAAACAAGGGAGAAGTTAATAGTATAGCTGGGATTAAACCAATTAATGCTCTTATTAAAGCGGTAAAAACTAGAGAAACAATTATTTCACTAATTTTCATTGGTGCAATAAATAAGTTTGTAAAATTTCTGCTCCAAATCTCCTCTAAAAATAACATATTAAAGCCAATACTGGTTCTAAATAAAAAATCATAAAGAATTGCACATGAAAGAATGACACCTACTGCACCACTGTAATAAGAGCTATGAGCTGCAAAAAAATTAGAAATAAATCCCCAAAGAGTAATTTGAATTGAAGGCCAATAAATTAAATCTAATATTCTTGGAAATGATCTAGTTATTAAATAAAAGTGTCTTAAAAAAAGACCATAAATTCTAATTAAATTCATTTTTATTTTCTCGCAATTTCTAAAAATACTTCCTCTAAGTTTCTTCTTCCATATTTTGTTATTAACTCTTCAGGAGTTCCTCTATCCACTATTAAACCATCTTTCATCATTAAAACAGAACTACATAATCTTTTTACTTCTTCCATATTGTGGGAGGCAAGCAAAACTGATATTTTTTTTTCCTTTTTGTAATCTTCTAAAAACGATCTTACAAAATCACCAGTTTCAGGGTCTAGTGAAGCAGTGGGTTCATCCAACAAAAGTACTGTTGGATCATTTATTAAAGCTTTAGCAAGACTTACCCTGTTTTTTTGTCCAGAAGAAAGTTCTCCAGTAATTTTGTTTAAAAGGTCTTTTAATCTTAGTTTATTTGCAAGGTGATCTATTCGGTCTTTTAAATTTTGAATGTTATATAATTTTCCATATACAATTAAATTTTGTTTAACTTTAAGTTTTTTTGGTAATTCAATATATGGTGAAATAAAATTCATTTTATGCAGAAGAGAGATTTTATTTTTTTCAATATTCTCTCCGTTGATTAAAACCTCACCACTACTTGGTTTTAATAATCCTAAAATCATTCCAATAGTTGTAGTTTTTCCACATCCATTAGGTCCCAATAAACCAACCATTTCATTTTCATTAATTTTAAAATTTATATTAGCCACCGCTTCTTTATCTTTATATTTTTTTGATAGATTGATTACTTCAATAGAATTTGTCATTAATATTTAGAGGCTCTCTTTAATCTATCGTTAATTGTTTTGCCAAGACCTTTGTCTGGTATCGTTTCAACTGCAATCTTTTTAAAACCATCGTTTTTAATTTTTCTTAAAGTTGAATATAAATTCTTTGCAGCTTCATCTATATTTTTAACTTTGGATAAATAATAATAGTTTTTTAATTTTGATTTTCTTTTTTTTATTAACAAATAAGCCTCATCTTTTTTTGGTTTTTTAACATTCACTCTTAAAGGTATCCCAGGTGAGTAATGTAATGGAAATAAACCAGGTGATAATTTTTTCTTTAAATTTGTATTAATTAATAATTTTTTTTTTAAAACATTTTCAATTTTTTTAGTATCTAGGCCTCCATATCTTAAAAGTGAAGGCTTTTCCAAAAGATTTAGTATTGTGGATTCAACTCCAATTATACTTTTTCCTCCATTTAAAATATATTTTATTTTTGAACCAAATTCTTCTTTTACATCAGATGGTTTAACTGAACTTAATCTTGAGGATATATTTGCACTAGGAGCCGCTACCGGATAATCTAAATTTTTTAATAAATTTCTTAACAATTTATGTTTAGGAAAACGTACGGCAATACTTTTTTTATTATTAGTGACAAATTTTGATATTTTTGAATTATTTTTTAATTTCAAAACATAAGTTATCGGACCTGGAGAAAATTTTTTGTAAAGTTTTAGTAAATTATCATTTATATCACAGTCTTCTTTAAGTCTTTGAATATCGTAATAATGGACAATAAGAGGATTGTTTAATGGTCTTTTTTTAAGACTAAATATTTTCTTAACTGCACTATTAGAGTAAGCGTTTGCAGCTAATCCATAAACAGTTTCTGTTGGTACTGCAACACAATGATTATTATCTAAATATTTTTTTGCTTTTTTGATATTTGATTGAATAGATTTCATGTATTAATAATTATTATTATATGAAAGATAAAATATTGCCACTTGATTATGACCAGTACTCAGTTGAGGAGCTCACAGAGAAAGCAAATAAGATTATAGAGTCTCTAGAGAAGGAGAACGATTTAAACAATTCAGTTGACAGTTATCAAGAACTTCTAAAATTGAATAATATTATTGAAAAGAAATTTTATAAAAATTTTAAATCTATTGGGGAAGAGACAAATAAAAAGATTAAAGAGATAACTAAAAAAAATGAAAAAACAGCTTAATAAAATAGCTAAAGACACAAATATATTTCTTAAAAAATATATTAATTCACAGAAACACTCCCAGTTAATGTCACCCATGAAGTATGGTTTATTTCCAGGAGGGAAAAAAATAAGATCTAAAATCTTAATTGACTTAGGTTCATTATTTTCAATTGATTACAAAACATTGATAGTAGTTGGGTCAGCTGTTGAATGTATACATGCTTATTCACTTATTCATGACGATCTACCTTGTATGGATGATGATGACATAAGAAGAGGAAAACCATCAACTCATATTAAATTTGGAGAGTCTACAGCAGTTCTAGCAGGAAATTCATTACTAACTTTAGCTTTTGAAATTTTATCAAGTCCTAAATTGAAATTAAATGAAAAGATAAAAATCAACCTAATTAAAAAATTATCAGAATGTTCAGGTCATTTAGGGATTGCTGGAGGGCAATTTTTAGATTTGAGCTATGAAAAAAAGAAAATATCAAGGGACAAAATATTAGAAATGGAAATAAAGAAAACAGGAATGTTATTTAGTTTTTGTTGTGCAGCCCCCGCAATAATTAAGAAAAAAAGAAACCAAGAAATTAGATTTTTTGAAAATATTGGATCAAAAATTGGTCTTTTGTTTCAAATAGCTGATGATTTAATTGATTTGAAAAGTAACTCTAAGGAAGCTGGGAAAAAAACAGGAAAAGATCAAAAAAAAGGTAAGGCAACACTTATAAATTTAATAGGATATGATGACTCAGTTAAGTATTGTGATAAAATAATAAAAGATATTAATAAGAATTTAAGAAAATACGGTTCAAAATCTGAAAAAATAAATGAAACATTAGATTATATATTAAATAGAAAAAAATGAAAAAAAAATATCAATTTTTAAATGATATCAACTTTCCATCCGATTTAAGAAAAGTTTCAGAAGGTAATTTACAAAAAGTAGCTGATGAGGTGAGGGAGGAAATGATAAGTGCTGTTTCAGAAACAGGAGGTCACCTCGGTGCTGGTTTAGGAGTAGTTGAATTGACAGTCGCACTTCATTATGTTTTTGACACACCAAATGATAAATTAATATGGGATGTTGGTCATCAATCTTACCCTCATAAAATTTTAACTGGAAGAAAAGATAAGATTAGAACTTTACGACAGGGTGCTGGTTTATCAGGTTTTACAAAAAGATCTGAAAGTGAGTATGACCCATTTGGAGCAGCCCATAGTTCAACATCTATTTCATCAGCTTTAGGAATTGCTGAGGCAAATAAATTAGAAAATAAGTCTTCCAATGTAATAGCGGTCATAGGTGATGGAGCAATTAGTGCAGGTATGGCCTACGAAGCTATGAATAATGCTGGAGCATCTAAGACAAAAATGATTGTTATTTTAAATGATAATGACATGTCAATTGCAAAACCAGTTGGAGCAATGAGAACTTACTTAGCAAAACTATTTACGGGTAAAATATATTTTAGTCTTAGAGAAACTTTAAAATTAATTACATCTGCATTTTCAAAAAGATTTAGTGCCAAAGCAGGAAAAGCAGAGGATTTTTTCCGTTCAGCAGTTACTGGAGGTACATTGTTTAGTTCACTTGGTTTTTATTACGCAGGTCCTATAGACGGTCATAATTTATCAAGTCTAGTTCCAATCTTAAAAAACGCAAAAGAATCAAGACATGAAGGTCCTATAATGATTCATATCAAAACTCAAAAAGGAAAAGGCTATTCTTATGCGGAAAAAGCAAATGATCATTATCATGGAGTGTCAAAATTTAATGTTGAGACTGGCGAACAATTAAAGAGCAAATCAAACCTTCCATCTTACACAAAAGTATTTGCAAACACTTTAGTTAAACATGCCAAAAAAGATAGCAAAATAGTAGGAATAACAGCTGCGATGCCTGGAGGTACTGGCATGGATATTTTTGGCAAGGAGTTTCCATCTAGAATGTTTGATGTAGGAATAGCAGAACAACATGCTGTAACTTTTGCAGCTGGTCTAGCAACTGAAGGATACAAACCATATGCTGCAATTTATTCTACATTTTTACAGAGAGCATATGATCAAGTTGTCCACGATGTTGCCATCCAAAGTTTACCAGTTAGATTTGCGATAGATAGAGCAGGATTAGTTGGTGCTGATGGATCAACACATGCTGGGTCATTTGATATAACTTACTTATCAACTTTACCAAACTTTGTAGTAATGGCAGCAAGTGATGAAGCTGAACTTGTTAAAATGATTAATACTTCAGTAGATATAAATGACAGACCTTCTGCAATTAGATATCCAAGAGGAACTGGAGTAGGTGTTGATCTCCCATCAATAGACGAAAAAATTGAAATTGGTAAAGGAAGAGTCGTTCAACAAGGGACACAAGTATGTATTTTAAACCTCGGTACTCGACTTGAAGAGTGCAAGTTAGCTTTAGAGGAATTAAAAGCAAAAGGGGTTTCAACAACTTTGATAGATGCCAGATTTGCAAAGCCTTTAGACGAGGAACTTATATTAAAATCTGCTAAGGAACATGAGCTTATGATAACTGTTGAAGAGGGATCAATAGGTGGTTTCGGTTCTCATGTTAAAAATTTATTAGCTGAAAGAGGAGTATTTGATAAAGGTTTAAAATTTAGATCAATGACTTTACCAGATGAATTTATTGAACAAGATGATCCAAAAAAAATGTACGATAAAGCTGGATTAAACAGTTCTCAAATTTCTAAGAAAATCTTTGATATTTTGTTTCAAAAGGAGACAATAAGAGTTGTGAAAAATTAATTTAAACTAACCACACTGGGCTTTATTCATTAAGTAGTGGTCAAGTAAAACACAGTTCATCATAGCCTCACCAATTGGTACAGCTCTAATTCCTACACAAGGATCATGTCTACCTTTAACAGATATTGAAGTATTTTTCCCAGATTTATTTATAGTTTTTCTACTAGTTAAAATTGACGAAGTTGGTTTGACGGCAAAAGATGCAACAATTTCTTGGCCCGTAGAAATTCCACCAAGAATTCCACCAGCGTTATTTGAATTGAATTTTAATTTATTTCCTTTTGAGGAAATTTCATCTGAGTTTTGTTCTCCACTTAATTGTGCTGAGTTCATTCCTGCACCAATATTTACACCTTTAACTGCATTAATACTCATTAGACCTGAAGCTATGTCAGTAT
Organism: uncultured Pelagibacteraceae bacterium; assembly: GCA_902594605.1. Taxonomy (GTDB): domain Bacteria; phylum Pseudomonadota; class Alphaproteobacteria; order Pelagibacterales; family Pelagibacteraceae; genus Pelagibacter. The sequence continues at coordinate 139,683 of CACJMR010000001.1, read as the reverse complement.
CTAATTTTGAATAAATTGGAGCACCTAAACCAACTGGGATACCTCTTGCTCTTATTTCAATCACTGCTCCACATGAGGATCCTGATTTTCTTATATTAAGCAAATATTTTTCCCATAATTTAATCATCGATTTATCTGGACAAAAAAATGGATTTTTTGAAATTACTTTTTCGTTCCATTGATTTGTATCACATCCAAGAATTCCTAGCTGAGTTACTGCACCAATTACTTTAAATTTTTTACCTAATTTTTTTTGAAGTACAACTTTTGCTATTGCACCGGCAGCAACTCGCGCAGCAGTTTCTCTAGCAGAAGATCTACCGCCTCCTCTATAGTCTCTAATTCCATATTTTTTAAAATAAGTAAAATCTGCATGACCTGGTCTGAATTTATCTTTAATATTACTGTAATCTTTGGATCTCATATCTTTGTTGTAGATTATGAGAGAAATAGGTGTTCCTGTAGTTTTACCCTCAAATACTCCTGACAATATTTGAACTTTATCATCCTCTTTTCGCTGTGTTGTAAATTTAGATTGTCCTGGTTTTCTTTTGTCTAATTCTATTTGAATATCTTGCTCTTTAAGATTTATGTTTGGAGGACAGCCATCAACAATACAACCAATTGCAGGCCCATGAGATTCTCCCCAAGTTGTGAAACGAAATAGCTTTCCAAAAGTATTAAATGACATTATTTATATTATATAGATTATTTTGTTTAAATTATGAATCAAAAAAACTCTTTAGGTCTTAATAGTTGCTTTCTTGATATAGATGATCCAATTCAATTATTTCATGAATGGATGGAGGAAGCAAAGAAAACTGAGCCAAATGATCCAAACGCTGTTGCTTTAGCTACATCAGATAATAACAACATTCCTTCAGTTAGAATGGTTTTACTTAAAGATTTCAACAAAGATGGATTTGTATTTTATACAAATTTAAATAGTCAAAAAGGAAATGAATTAAAAGAAAATCCATATGCTGCAATGTGTTTTCATTGGAAAAGTCTCCTAAGACAAATAAGAATTAATGGAAAGGTATCATTAGTTTCTGATCAGGTTGCAGATGAATATTATTCATCTAGAGCGTATGAAAGTCGAATAGGAGCATGGGCCTCTAAGCAAAGTGAAGAATTAAATTCGCGAGAACAACTGTTAAAATCTATACAAGATTACAAAAAAAAATATATCAACAAATCAGATGTACCAAGACCAAGTCACTGGTCTGGATGGATTTTATCTCCAGATAGTATTGAATTTTGGCTAGATGGTGAGAACAGAATCCACGAAAGATTAAAATACAATAAAGATAACTCTGGGAAGTGGATAAAGTCTTTATTAAGTCCTTAAAAATTTCTTGATAAACTAAATGATGTTAATCTTTTAAGAATATTTTTTTCTTCAGAGTCTTTAAATACACTTAGAGAGTTTGAGGCTAAATTTATATAGTGCTGAGCTTTTTGATAGCATTCTTGAATTATTTTATACTTATTTATAAGAGCAATAATTTCATTAAAGTCATCTTTAGTTCTTAACTCTTTTTTAAACATATTTGATAAAACTTTCTTTTCATCATTTCCTAATTTTTGAAAAAGTAAAATTATTGGTAAAGTAATTTTCCCTTCAAAAAAATCTTGACCAATTTTTTTACCAAATAGTTTGAGCTCAGCATTATAGTCTAGTGTGTCGTCTGCTATTTGAAAAGTTAATCCCAAGTTTCTTCCATAAAATTCTAAAGCATCTTTTTCTTTATTTTCTGCATCAGATAAAATAGCACCAACTTTAGTTGCTGCTGCAAATAACTCAGCAGTTTTAGCTGAGATTATTTTTAAATATGTTTCTTCCAGCATATCAACTTCACCTTTGTGTTGAAGCTGTAGAACTTCTCCTTGAGCAATTTTAGATGAAGTTGATGATAATAATTTTAAAACTTCTAGGTTTCCGTCTTCTACCATCATTTCAAAACATCTACTCAATAGATAATCTCCTATTAAAACTGACGAATGATTATTCCAAACTTTGTTTAAAGTTTCTTTACCTCTTCTGACAGTACCTTCATCAATTACATCATCATGCATCAAGGTTGCGCTGTGAATTAATTCAACACACGCAGCTAAATTTATATCTCTAGAACCTTTAGAGTAACCGCATAATTTTGCACTACCCAATGTAAGTAAAGCTCTTAGTCTTTTTCCTCCAGTTTCTATGTGATAATCTGTCATTTTTTGAACCAGCTGTACGTCACTAGATAATTTTGATTTTATTTTTTCTTCGGTTAAAACTAGTTTTTCTTCAACCGAGTCTTTAAGCTGAAAATATGAATCATTTATCTGATTTTTAAGCTGTACAACTGTTCCCATAACATTTTTAAATTAGTATAATTTGTTTATATATATTACTTATCAATTGACGCACCAGTTTCTTCAATTATAAGTAGTCTTTATATTCAATAAATAATTCTATAAGACTTACCTATGTTCTCTTTTTTTAAAAAGAAAAAAATTGTTGCTCACTTAAAATTAAGTGGGGTTATTGGTAATGCAGGAAAATTTAAACAAGGTATTGATTTTGCAGGTCAAGAAGAACTAATTAAAAAGGCTTTTTCTCTGAAAAAAGCGGCATGTGTTGCTATATCAATCAATTCTCCAGGAGGATCGCCAGTCCAATCTCATTTAATCTACAGTTTTATTAGACAACAAGCAAAAAAACACAAAAAAAAAGTTATTGTATTCGCTGAAGACGTAGCAGCTTCTGGAGGTTATTTGATTTCTTGTGCTGGGGACGAAATTTATGCAAATTCAAGTTCAATAATTGGATCTATAGGAGTGATATATTCTTCTTTTGGATTTACTGAGTTGATAAAAAAAATTGGAGTTGAAAGAAGAGTTCATACTGCTGGCAAAAACAAAAGCACACTTGATCCATTTTTAGAAGAAAAAAACGAGGATATTGAAAGATTAAAAAATATTCAATTGGATCTTCATAAAGACTTCATAGATGTTGTTGAAAAAAGCAGAGGATCAAAATTAATGAAATCTGATGTAGAACTTTTTTCAGGTGAGTTTTGGTCAGGTAGTAAAGCAAAAAATTTGGGATTGATTGATGGAATAGGTAACGCAAATGAAATATTAAAGGATAAATTTGGCGAAGATGTAATAATTAAAAAATTTGAAAAGTCAAAAGGATGGTTAAGTCAAAAACTTTCTTCATCCAGTAATCAAGTAGATCAAATAGCAAGTATTTTAGATGAAAGATCAATTTGGCAAAGATATGGTTTCTAAAGCAAAAAAAGAAAAAAAAAAAATTCAAACATTCCAAGATACAATTTTAAATCTTCAGAAATTTTGGAGTAAAAAAGGATGCATTATTTTGCAGCCTTATGATATGGAGGTTGGTGCAGGAACTTTTCATCCAGCTACTACCCTAAGATCACTTGGAACTAAACCATGGAAAGCAGCTTACGTACAACCATCAAGAAGACCCACAGATGGAAGATATGGAGATAATCCAAATAGGTTACAACATTATTATCAATTTCAAGTTTTAATCAAACCTTCCCCTGAAAATATAAAAAAACTTTATTTAAATAGTTTATCTACCATAGGAATAGATCATAATGATCATGATATAAGGTTTGTTGAAGATGATTGGGAAAGTCCAACATTAGGTGCCGCAGGATTGGGATGGGAAGTATGGTGTGATGGAATGGAAATTACTCAATTCACCTATTTTCAACAAATGGCTGGATTTGATTGTAAACCTGTATCAGTTGAAATCACCTATGGATTAGAAAGAATTTGTATGTTCACTCAAAAAGAAAAAAATGTTTATGATTTATTGTGGAATGATGAAGGTGTAAAATATCACGAAGTTTTTCATCAAGCCGAAAAAGAATTTTCAGCATACAATTTCGAACACGCGAATGTAGAAACACTTTTGAAAATGTTTGAAATGCATGAAACTGAGGCAAAAGATTTGGTAGAAAAAAAAGTTTCTTTACCAGCATATGATCAATGTTTAAAAGCCAGTCATGTGTTTAATATTTTAGATGCAAGAGGTGCAATCAGTGTTGCACAAAGAGCAGGTTATATTGCTAGAATAAGAGATATTACAAAATCTGCAGCAAGCGTTTGGTTAGATAGTCAAAAATAATGTCAGAGTTTTTTTTAGAATTATTTAGTGAAGAAATACCTTCAAATCTTCAACAAAATTTAAGGGAGGACTTACTTAAAAGTTTTAATGATTTATTTTTAGAAAAATCAATTTTATTTAAAAAAAGCTCGTCATATTCAACACCAAATAGATTAGTAGTATTATTTGAAGGTGTTCAAAAAAATGTTGTACTTAAATCTGAGGAGATTAAAGGTCCAAATATTAAGTCACCAGAGACAGCACTAGAGGGGTTTGTTAGGTCAAATAAAATCTTAAAAAAGGATCTCTACCAAAAGAAAACAGACAAAGGAGAATTTTATTTTTTCAAGACAAAATCAAAAAAATTGCACACTCATGAATTATTAGAGGAATTTATCCCAATATTATTAAATAAAATTCAATGGAAAAAATCAATGTATTGGGGAACTTTTGACCTAAATTGGGGTAGACCTTTAAAGTCAATTCTAGCTGTATTTGATAAAAAAAAGTTAAATTTTAATTTTCATCACCTAACATCTTCTAACTCAACTTTTATTGATAAAGAATTTGAGGAAAATAAAAAGTCTTTCTTAGAATTTAAAAATTATAAAAGTTTTTTTAAAAAAAATGACATTATCGTTGATCACAATGAAAGAAAAAAATTAATAGAAAAAAAATTTAATAATATATTAAAAAATAAAAATATTAAGATCCAACATAATCCTAGATTACTTAATGAAGTTGTAGATTTAACAGATCAACCAAATATCCTTCTTTGTGAATTTGATAAAAAATTTTTAAATATTCCAAAAGAAATATTAATTATTACCATGCAATACCACCAAAAATATTTTCCTATATTTGATAATAAAGAAAATATTACCAATGAGTTTTTAGTGGTTGCAAACAAAAAAGATAAAAAGGGATTAATTAAATTAGGAAATGAAAGAGTAGTTGAAGCAAGATTAAGTGATGCAGAATTTTTTTGGAAAAAAGATAAATCTCAAAATATGGTCAAAAAAGTTACTGAATTAAAGTCAATGAATTATTTTAAAGGATTAGGAAGTTATTTCGATAAAGCCCAAAGAATGAGAAAATTGGGTGGAATGATATCTGATGAACTTTTAATCAGTAAAGAAAAAGTTGAATTGTCAGCATCAATTTGTAAAGTTGATCTATTATCAGAACTAGTAGGTGAATTTCCAGAACTCCAAGGTGTGATGGGAGGTTATTTTGCTAACGCACAAGGTTTTGATAAAGATTTAGCTTTGGCGATAAGTGAGCAATATTTACCTGCAGGTTCAGGTTCAAGAGTTCCAAAAAAACCATTTAGCATAGCCCTTTCTTTAGCTGATAAGATAGATACTTTAGTTGGTTTTTTTGGTTTAAATCAAAAACCAACAAGTTCGAAAGATCCGTATGCTCTAAGAAGGTTAGCATTGGGGGTAATAAGAATAATAGTTGAAAATAAAAAAGATTTTAAAATAAAAGATCTAATTAATTATTCTTTAAGCCTGTATTTAGATCAAGGTTTTAAAATTGATAACCAATCCCTACAAAATGAATTATCAGATTTTTTAATGGATAGATTAAAATATCACATGAAGGAAGAAAATATTAGAAATGATATAATTCAAGCATCGACTAGTTCTTTTAACTTAGATCAATCTGTTATTATTTTTAATAAAGCTAAACATTTAAATAAAATTATTAACAAACCAAATGGTTTAGATATTGTTGCAAGCTATAAAAGAGCCTCAAACATTTTAGACGGTGAATTAAAAAAAGATAAAATAGAATTATCAAATACAACTGACCCTGGAATTTTTAAAACTGAGTTAGAAAAAAACCTATTTAAAAAAATTAGTGAATTAAGGAAATATTTTTCAGGCATTAATAAAGATGAAAATTATGTTCAAACATTGGATAATTTAGCTAGCGTTAAAAGAGAGGTTTTTGACTTTTTTGATAATGTAATTGTGAACGAAGATGATCTGGTCATAAAGAAGAATAGGCTGGAACTAATCCAAATGATGTGTAAAACGTTTAACAATTATGTTAATTTTGCTCTAATCGACTCCCGTTAATGAAAAAACTTATTTTAAACTTTAATTCTAAGGATAGTAAAAAAATTAAAAATCCTAAAAACTTTTTAGGAGGAAAAGGTGCTAATCTTTCTGAAATGGGAAGAATGGGTCTTCCTGTGCCTCCTGGTTTTACAATATCCACAAAAGTTTGCGAAATTTTTTATAAGGATAAAAAAAGATTAAATAAAAGTTTAATTTCTCAAATTAAAAAAGAATTAAAATTAATCGAAAAAGATGTTTCTAAGAAATTTGGGGACTTAAAAAATCCACTTTTATTATCTGTGCGGTCTGGTGCAAGAGTATCAATGCCAGGTATGATGGATACTATTCTAAATCTGGGTCTTAACGATAAAACAGTTAAAGCTTTAGCAATTAAAACTTCAAATGGAAGATTTGCTAAAGACAGTTATAGAAGATTCATTCAAATGTACGGTAATGTGGTAATGGGTGTAGAAGGTTATCATTTTGAGGAATTAATTGAAAATTATAAACTTACAAAAGGTGTTTTGTTAGATACAGATTTAGATGAAAGTGATTGGGATGGATTAATTGAAGATTTTAAAAGAACAGTAAGAGAAAAGACAAAAAAGGATTTTCCTCAAGATGTTCATGAACAATTGTTAGGAGCAATAAGTGCAGTATTTTTATCATGGGAAAGTAATAGAGCAAAAGTTTATAGAAAACTAAATCAAATCCCAGCCGAGTGGGGAACTGCTGTAAATGTTCAATCAATGGTTTTTGGAAATATGGGTGATGATTGTGCAACGGGAGTTGTGTTTACACGAAATCCATCAGATGGATCAAATGAAATATATGGTGAGTATTTAATTAATGCGCAAGGCGAAGATGTTGTAGCGGGCACAAGGACGCCTCAATACATAACGAAAAAAGCTAGGAGAGATGCTAAAGTAAAAGAATTATCAATGGAAGAGTCTATGCCTAAAGTCTTTAAAGAACTTCAAAAAATTTTGAAAAAATTAGAGACGCATTACAAAGATATGCAAGACGTAGAGTTTACAGTTGAAAATAGTAAACTATGGATGCTTCAAACAAGATCAGGAAAAAGAACAGCAAAATCAGCAGTGAAGATCTCAGTTGATATGGTTAAAGAAAAATTAATTTCTAAAAAGGAAGCTGTATTAAGAATTGACCCAAATTCTTTAGACACACTTTTGCACCCTACTTTGGATGAAAAAAGTTCAATTAATGTTATAGCGAATGGATTGCCAGCATCACCAGGTGCAGCTAGTGGTAAAGTTGTATTTACATCAGAAGAGGCTGAAAGATTAACCGCAATGATGCAAGATACAATTTTGGTTAGAGTAGAAACCTCCCCAGAAGATATACAAGGAATGCATGCTGCTAAAGGAATTTTGACTGCTAGAGGAGGAATGACAAGTCATGCAGCTGTTGTTGCTAGAGGTATGGGTAGACCATGTGTATCAGGATCAAGTGAAATTGATATAAACTATGAAAATAAATCTTTTAAAACTTCTTCAATGGAGATTAAAGAAGGAGACGTAATCACTATTGATGGCTCAACTGGAAGAATTATTGCTGGAAGTGTTTCAACTGTGAAGCCTGAAATATCTGGTGATTTTTCCAAGTTAATGTCTTGGGCAGATAGCTTTAGGAAATTAAAAGTAAGAACAAATTCTGAGACACCAAAAGATACTAAAACAGCAAAAGATTTTGGTGCTGAGGGTATTGGATTATGCAGAACTGAACATATGTTTTTTGATGAAGAACGAATTTTGTCTGTAAGAGAAATGATATTATCTAAAACAAAAGAAGACAGAGCAATAGCATTACAAAAACTGTTACCACATCAAAGAAAAGATTTTATAGATATTTTTAAAATCATGAGTGGATTACCAGTCACAGTTAGATTGTTGGACCCTCCATTACATGAATTTTTACCACGTACAGAAAAGGAAATTAATGAGGTTGCCAGTATAGTTAATCTCACAGTTAAAGAGGTTGAGTCAAGAATTGAAGAGCTCCATGAGCAAAATCCTATGTTAGGTCATAGGGGATGTCGTCTAGGAATATCTTTCCCTGAAATTTATGAAATGCAATGCAAAGCAATATTCGAGGCTTTGGCTTACCTCAAAAAAAATAAAATTAAATCTGCATTTCCTGAAATAATGATACCTTTAGTATCTACAGAGGCTGAAATTAAAATAATGAAAGAATTAGTAATTAGAACTGCTAGTCAAGTTCAAAAAGAAAATAAATTGAAAATAGAATTTTTAGTTGGAACGATGATTGAATTACCTAGAGCGGCAATAAAAGCAAAGGAGATTGCTAAGCATGCAGAATTCTTTAGTTTTGGAACAAATGATTTAACTCAAACTACTTTTGGAATCAGTAGGGATGATAGTGGTAAATTTTTAAATGATTATTTAGAAAACAAAATTTTTTCTGTTGATCCTTTCGTTTCAATAGATGAAGGAGTTTCAGATTTAGTTGAAATAGCAGTAGAAAAAGGAAGAAAACAAAACAAAAATCTTAAATTAGGTATTTGTGGAGAGCATGGAGGAGATCCACATAGTATATCTTTTTGTTCTAAAGCAGGATTGAATTATGTTTCTTGTTCACCTTATAGAGTTCCTGTTGCAAGGTTGGCTGCTGCTCAAGCTGAAATAAAAAAAAATTAAATTAAATAGGGGGCGTTCTGTTGCCAGGTGCCCCAGACCCCGTTTGCTTAATTAACTAAGTTAATTAGGCAGCAAGTGCGTAACTTTCGTTAGCAATTATAAATTAGCCCGTTACGGTGGAACAATCCCGAACGAAAGAATAGCCTTTAGTCACCCGTCGAATCTAGTTCACCCCCATAAGTTGTAATGGTGGAGGTGGTGGGTACTGCCCCCACGTCCGCAATGGTTATTACGAAATTCGTTTATCGTCGTAGTTGGAAAACCAACATTATTAATATAAAAGTAATTACAACAGATTCAATAACAATCATGAAATTAACTAAAGAACAACAAGAAGAGATAAAAAATCAACAATCTCAAAGCAACCAAACAAAAAGAGTTACTGCTCCTGAGCTTGAAAAAATCCTATATGAAGCAATACCAGCTTTAGATCATGGTTTTGTTAGAGTGGTTGATTATATGGGGGATGATACGTCCATCGTTCAATCAGCAAGAGTTTCATATGGAAAAGGAACGAAACAAGTTTCAACAGACAAAGGACTAATTAAATATTTGATGAGGCATTGGCACAGCACTCCATTCGAAATGTGTGAAATTAAATATCATGTTAAGCTTCCAATATTTATTGCAAGACAATGGATTAGACATAGAACTGCAAATGTAAATGAATATTCTGCAAGGTATTCAATTTTGGATAAAGAATTTTATTTGCCATCACAAGAAAATTTAGCCGCTCAATCAACTAGTAACAGACAGGGTAGAGGAGATGTCTTGGAAGGAAAACAGGCAGAGGAAGTTTTAGAACTTCTAAAAAGCGATGCAGAGAGAACTTATGATAATTATGAGACTATGCTTAATGAAAGATTTGATGGATCAACTATTGATGAAAATAAAAAAGGTCTAGCGAGAGAACTTGCAAGAATGAATTTAACACTAAATACTTATACCCAATGGTATTGGAAAACTGATTTATTAAATTTAATGAATTTTTTAAGATTAAGAGCTGATAGTCACGCTCAATATGAAATTAGAGTTTATGCAGACATTATGCTGGATACTGTAAAAAAATGGGTTCCTATAACTTATGATGCATTTATGGATTATAGAGTAGGAGGCACAGAAGTTTCTGCAAAAGGAAAAGTTATAATTCAAAAACTTATTAAAGGTGAAACTGTAGATGTTGAAAGTTCTGGATTGTCTAAAAGAGAGTGGAATGAATTAATGACTGCATTTGATCTTAAAGATAAGTTGATTTAATTTTTTCAGCAAAATTTAAATATATTTTAGAAATTTCATGCTCAGGGTTAGCTTCCACAATTGGCTTTCCTTCGTCACCAGTTTTACCCACTTCAGGATTAATTGGAATTTCACCTAAAAATTCTTTTTGAAATTCCTCTGCAGTTTTCTTAACCCCGCCTTCTCCAAAAATTTTATATTTTTTACCATCGTCACCTATGAAGTAACTCATGTTATCAACTAAACCTAAGATTTTAACTCCAAGTTTATCAAACATTTTTATTCCTCTTTTAACATCTAAAAGGGCTACTTCTTGAGGTGTACTCACAATTATTGCACCATCCATTTTTATTTCTTGTGAAAATGTAAGTTGAGTATCACCAGTTCCTGGAGGCATATCAACTATAATAAAATCTAAATCTTTCCAATTTACTTTCTGAGTAAAAGTTTTTATTGCACTTGTTACCATAGGACCACGCCATATCATTGGCGTTTGTTGATCAGCTAAAAAACCAATTGACATACACTGAATGTCATATTTTGTAATTGGATCTAATTTTTGACCATCACTTTTTGGTTTTTCGTTAATATTAAACATTTTAGGAATTGATGGACCATAAATATCTGCATCTAAAAGACCAACTTTGCATCGAATTTTTTTTAAGGCTAAAGCAAGATTCGTTGCAAATGTAGATTTTCCAACACCTCCTTTTGCGCTAGAAATTGCAATTGTAAACTTAGTTCCAAGAATAGGATTTTTAGTGAATTTTTTAGGTTCTAGCTTACTTTTCATTGCGGCACTAAGTTCAGGTTTTTTATCAGACATAAAAGTATCATTACTTGTTTTTTGCAATAAAGACACTATATACTTTGACATGTCAGACAATTTCAAAGGTCAAAGTCCTTGGGGTGCACCTCCTGGTGGAGGTGGTAGCGGTAATGGATCAGGTAGAGGTCCTACACCACCAAATATCGATGAATTAATTAGAGATCTTCAAGATAAAATTAAAAGGTTTTTACCTGGTGGAAAAACTTCAGGAGGAAAATCAATAAGTCTAATTTTATTAGTTTTAGTTTTCGTTTGGTTAGCCAGCGGACTTTATAGAGTGTTACCTGATGAACAGGGCGTTGTGTTAAGATTTGGCAAGTTTGTAAAAACTACACAGCCTGGTTTGAATTATCATATACCTTTTCCAGTTGAAACTGTTCAAACACCAAAAGTCACCAAGGTCAACAGAATGGATATTGGTTTTAGATCAGAGAGAGACAGTGGTTTCTCCACAGGAGGTGGGGTTGCAGATGTGCCGCAAGAAAGCTTGATGTTAACTGGAGATGAAAATATTGTTAATATAGACTTTTCAGTATTTTGGGTAATTAAAGATGCTGGTAATTTTTTATTCAAAATTCAAGATCCAGAAGGTACAGTTAAAGCAGCTGCAGAAACAGCAATGAGAGAAGTGATAGCAAAAAGTGATATTCAACCAATTTTAACAGAAGGAAGATCAAAAATTGAGCTCGAAACACAAGAAATTATTCAAACTATATTAGATGATTATGAAAGTGGAATTCAAATTACTCAAGTTCAAACTCAAAAAGCCGACCCACCTGATCAAGTAATTGATGCGTTTAGAGATGTACAGGCTGCAAGAGCAGATATGGAAAGATCTAAAAACGAAGCTGAAGCTTATGCAAATGATGTAATTCCAAGAGCACGAGGAGAAGCACAAAAAATTTTACAAGCGGCAGAAGCATATAAAAAAGAGGTTGTTGCAAAAGCGGAGGGTGAAGCAAGTAGATTTATAGCTATCTACAATGAATATAAAAATGCAAAAGCAGTTACTCAAGAGAGAATGTATTTAGAAACTATGGAAAAAGTTTTAGCTGATATAGATAAAGTAATTATAGAAAAAAATGCAGGTTCTGGTGTGGTCCCGTACTTACCTTTGCCTGAATTAAAAAAGAAAGCGACAAATTAAAATGAAGGCTGGAAAAATATTAGCAGGAGTATTAGTTGCAATCGGAGTTGTAGCTTTTTTATCAATAATTATAGTTAAAGAGGTTAATCAAGCAATTATTCTACAATTTGGAGATCCAAAAAGAATAATAATGAAACCTGGTTTAAATTTTAAAATTCCTTTTATTCAAAACGTTGTTTATTTAGATAAAAGAATTTTAAACTTAGATGCACCGCCAGAAGAGGTTATTGCATCAGATCAGAAACGTTTGATTGTTGATGCATTTGCAAGATTTCAAATCGTTGATCCACTTAAGTTTTATATTTCAGTTGGAAATGAAAGAGTTGCAAGATCAAGATTATCGACAATTATAAACTCAAGAATTAGAAATGTACTAGGTCAAGAAGAATTACAAACATTGTTATCTAAAGATAGATCTAAACAAATGGCTTTAATTAAAGAAGGTGTAAATAACGAAGCACAAAATTTTGGAATTAATATTGTGGATGTTAGAATTAAAAGAGCAGATCTACCTCAAGCTAACAGTGATGCAATTTATAGAAGAATGCAGACTGAAAGGGAGAGAGAAGCAAAAGAATTTAGAGCAAAAGGAGCAGAAATGGCTGTTACTATTACATCAACTGCAGATAAAGAAGTTACTGTAATCTTGGCAGATGCTCAAAAGCAATCTGAGATCATGAAAGGTGAAGGTGACGGAGAAAGAAATAAAATATTTGCTGATGCCTTTGGCCAAGATCCAGAATTTTTTGCTTTCTACAGAGCTATGCAAGCATATGAAAAAGCTCTTATTGGTGGTGAAACTTCTTTAATTTTATCACCTGATAGTGAATTTTTTAAATTTTTTGGAAATATAAAACCTGAAATCCAACAATAATTCTTAAATGCGTGAGCTAGTTATAGCTTTTGGTCTTTTCTTATTTATTGAGGGAATTTTGTACGCCTTATTTCCAGCAAAAATGAAAAGTATGTTGAAAAAATTAGAACTTGTTAAAGATAGTCAGCTTAGATCAGGTGGACTTATTTTTGCACTAATAGGTTTTATAATTATTTAATTTATTAAGAGTTAATATGAATAAGATTAAACTTATATTCTTAACACTAGTTATTTCATTTACTTTTTCATTGAATGTGAATTCTAAACCAGTTCCTGCATCATTTGCAGATCTGGCTGAAAAATTAATGCCATCTGTTGTAAATATTTCTACAACAACTACTATCACAACAAATTCTAATCCTTTTCCTTTTCAATTCCCCCCAGGGTCTCCTTTTGAGGATATGTTTAAAGAATTTGGAACACCTCAGGAAAGACAATCAGCTGCTTTAGGTTCTGGGTTTATAATAGACGAGAAAGGAATTGTTATTACAAATAATCACGTTATCCAAGATGCTGATGACATTATTGTTAGGGTAAACGGTGACCAAGAATTTAAAGCTAAGGTTCTAGGTGCTGATCCATTAATGGATATTGCTGTTTTACAATTAGAAACAGATGAAAAGTTTATCCCGGTTGCATTTGGTGACTCTGATAAAGCAAGAATTGGGGATTGGGTCTTGGCAATCGGAAATCCATTTGGTTTAGGTGGAACTGTTACTGCTGGAATTATTTCAGCTAGAAATAGATCAATCGGTTTATCAAGATATGAGGATTTTATTCAAACAGATGCTTCTATAAATTCTGGTAATTCAGGAGGACCTTTGTTTGATATGGAAGGAAATGTAATTGGAATTAATACAGCAATTCTTGGACGTAATGGTTCTATCGGAATTGGATTTTCTATACCATCAAACAGTGCACAAATAGTAATTAAACAATTAATCGAATTTGGTGAAACAAAAAGAGGATGGTTAGGGGTTAGAATTCAAGATGTAATAAAAGAAATTGCTGAAGTTGAAAAATTAGATAAAGCAAGAGGAGCACTTGTTGCAAGTGTTGCTGAAAATAGTCCTTCAGAAAAAGCGGGAATTCAAGCTGGTGATATTATTTTAGAATTTAATGGAGAAAAAATAAATCAAATGAAAGAACTTCCAGCGATTGTTGCACGAACAGAAGTTGGAAAAAAAGTTGAAGTTAAAGTTTGGAGAGATAAAAAAGAGATTATTAAAAATGTTATTTTAGGAAGATTAGAAACTTCAGATGATTTTAAAATAAGTAAAAATCAAGAAACTGAAAAACAAAATGATGAAGAGATCATTGAAAGTTTAAGAATAGCAGTAAGACCATTAACTAAAGAAGATATTAAAAACAGAAAATTACCAAACCAAACGACTGGACTTGTGATAACAAAAATTGCAAACAATAGTCCTATAGCAAATTCAATAGAACTTAATAGTATTATTATTGAAGCTCAGAAGAAAAAAATTAGATTGGCCGATGATTTAAGAGAAATTACCAAAGAAGTTCTTAATTCAAATCAAAAAACAATTTTACTTGCTATTTATAACAATCAAAATCAACGAAGATACATCGGTGTTAAGTTAGACTGATCATGGATTTAAAATCCAAGATCATATTAATCTCAGGTCCTACAGCTTCAGGTAAATCAAGTTTTGCAATTAAAGTTGCAAAAAAAGTTGATGGAGAGATCATCAATGCAGATAGCATGCAAGTATACAAAGAGCTTAAAATTTTATCAGCTAGACCAGATCCAAAAAAATATCATAAAATAAAACATCACTTATATGGTTTTCATAATGTAACAAAAAACTTTTCCACAGGTGATTGGCTTAAGTTAGCAATTAAGAAAATTAAGGAAGTTCAAAAAAGAAAAAAAACCCCAATTCTCGTTGGAGGGACAGGTTTATACTTTAAAGCTTTAACTGATGGTTTAGTTAAAATACCAAATATTTCATTAAAATTAAGGAGTCAAATTAGAGATTTGCAAAAAAAACTTGGACAAAGGAAGTTTTATGAAAAACTATTAAAATTAGATCCTTCCTCAAGAGGAAAAATAAACCCTACAGATACCCAAAGATCCATAAGAGCTTATGAGGTCAAAAAGTTTACAAAAAAATCTCTACATGAATGGTTTAAAAACACAAAATCAAACTTCATAGAAGATGATTTTTTCAAAGTTTATATTGATTACCCTAGACAAGAATTAATTGAGCGGATTAATATAAGAACAAGTGAGATGATAGAAAATGGAGCAATCAAAGAAGTAAAGGGCTTCATAAAGCTTAGGATTAGAAAAGATAAAAGCGCCAACAAAGCTATTGGAGTTAATGAAATTAGAGAATATTTAAAAAAACAAAAAGATTTAAAGGATACTAAAGAAAAAATAGTCATAAAAACTAGACAATACGCCAAAAGACAAAGTACTTGGGCTAGAGGCAATATGATGAGCTGGATAAAACTAAAGCCACAAGGCTTAAATAATTTTTTGAAAAAAATTTAAAATTTTCATTCTAAAACTTGACCAATGAGCACAACTTCAGCTAGATTGCCTAATGCCAAAATTATTAACTGGAGCAGAAATTGTATTTAAGTGTCTTGAAGACCAAAAGGTAGAACATATCTTTGGTTATCCAGGTGGTGCAGTATTACCGATTTATGATGAATTAAAAAATCATTCTTCAATAAAACATATTTTAGTAAGACACGAGCAAGGCGCTGGTCATGCAGCTGAAGGTTATGCTAGATCATCAGGAAAACCAGGTGTAGTTTTAGTTACATCAGGTCCTGGAGCAACCAATGTAGTTACAGCATTAACCGATGCCTATATGGACTCAGTACCATTAGTTTGTATTTCTGGTCAAGTTCCAACACATTTAATTGGAACAGATGCTTTTCAAGAATGTGACACAACAGGAATTACAAGACCTTGTACGAAACATAATTGGTTAGTTAAAGATATAAATGATCTTTCTAAAGTTATGCATGAAGCTTTTAGAGTTGCAACAACAGGAAGACCTGGACCAGTTTTAATTGATATTCCAAAAGATATTCAGTTTGCAAAAACAAAATACAAAAAACCAAATAAAGAAAAAAAATTAAATGGAAAATCCCACAATAAATTTTCTCAAGATCAAATTGATGAATTAGTAAAATTATTAAGCAAAACTAAAAAACCAATCATCTATAGTGGTGGAGGAGTAATCAATTCAGGTCCAAAAGCAAGTAAAGCTCTAAGAGAATTTGTTGAGCTAACTGGTTTTCCTATAACTTCTACACTTCAAGGATTAGGTGCTTACCCTGGAGATGATAATCAATTTTTAGGAATGCTTGGTATGCATGGTACTTATGAAGCAAATAATGCTATGCATCATTGTGATCTTTTAATTAACATTGGTGCAAGGTTTGATGATCGTATTACTGGAAAAATTGATGAGTTTTCACCAAATTCAAAAAAGGTTCATATTGATATAGATCCATCATCAATTAACAAAATTATCAAAGTAGATCTTGCAATAGTTGGGGACGTTACTAGTGTTATGAGTAAAACTAATAAGACAATTGCTAAAAGAAAAAATGGTCATAGTAAATCAAATAAACCAAATATAGCTAAGTGGTGGGAACAAATCGAAAAATGGAGAGAAAAAGATTCTCTTAATTTTGTAAATAGCGATGAAAGTATAAAGCCTCAATATGCTGTTCAAAAACTTTATGAATTAACTAAGAACAAAGATACTTATGTTACTACCGAGGTTGGGCAACATCAAATGTGGGCTGCTCAACATTATAAATTTAATAAACCAAACAGATGGATGACTTCTGGCGGTTTAGGAACCATGGGGTACGGTTTGCCCGCAGCAGTTGGTGTACAAATCGCTCATCCTGAAAAATTAGTAATTGATATTGCTGGAGAAGCTTCAGTTTTAATGACTATGCAAGAAATGTCTACGGCAGTTCAATACAATCTTCCTATAAAAATATTTATTTTAAACAATCAATATCTGGGAATGGTAAGACAATGGCAGGAATTACTGCATGAAAAAAATTATTCTGAAAGTTATTCTGAAGC
Organism: uncultured Pelagibacteraceae bacterium; assembly: GCA_902594605.1. Classification (GTDB taxonomy): domain Bacteria; phylum Pseudomonadota; class Alphaproteobacteria; order Pelagibacterales; family Pelagibacteraceae; genus Pelagibacter. The sequence goes on along the minus strand of CACJMR010000001.1, from coordinate 122,631 downwards.
ATTACCTGATTTTATGAAAATGGCAGAGGCATATGGATGCAAAGGAATTAAAGCAGACAGCCCAGCTGAGCTTGATGATAAAATTCAAGAAATGATTGATTATGATGGACCAGTTATATTTGATTGTCATGTGGATCCTAACGAGAATTGCTTCCCAATGATCCCATCTGGAAAACCTCATAACCAAATGATCTTGGGTCCAAATGATCAAGAGAAAAATAAAATCAAAGGAAAAGGCAAAGCTTTAGTATAATCATAATGCCGAAATTAAAATCAGCTTATAGTATTTCTACAAAGAAACAAAAATCAGACACATATATATTTGTTGTTTGGGTAGATAATGAAGCCGGAGTTCTTGCAAGGGTAGTCGGTTTATTTTCTGGTCGAGGTTATAACATCGAGTCTTTAGCTGTTGCTGAGGTTGATGCGGTAAAAAACATTTCAAGAATAACAATTGTTACTACCGGAACACCTCAAGTAATTGATCAAATAAGACTTCAGTTAACTAAATTAGTGCCTGTTCATAAAGTTGCTGAGTTTAAAAGAGAAGACAAAGACGTAATATTTAAGGAAATGGCTTTATTTAAAGTAGTAGGCAAAAGAAATAAAATTGAAAAATGCTTAAATGCTTGTAAAAAATTTAATCCCGTAATATTAGATGAAACAAAATCTTCAGTAGTAATTCAAATAACTGCTTTAAGAAGAGAAATTGATGTAATGAATAAAAAATTAAAGCCTTTGGGACTTATAAGTACTTCGAGAACAGGGGCAGTAGCTATGACCAGAGGTGAAAAAATATTTAATTAATTTAATAGGAGAGATGATATGAAAATGTTTTATGAAAAAGATGCAGATGTAAACCTGATTAAGAGTAAAAAGGTTGCTATTTTTGGTTATGGAAGCCAAGGACACGCTCATGCATTAAACCTAAAAGATAGTGGAGTAAAAGAAATCGTTGTGGCATTAAGAGAAGGTTCATCGAGTGCAGCTAAAGCAGAGTCAAAAGGATTAAAGGTAATGAATTTATCTGATGCTGCAGAGTGGGCTGATGTAGTAATGATTCTTACACCAGACGAACTACAAGCAGAAATTTATAAAAATCATATTGAACAAAGAGTAAGAGAGGGAACAAGTATCGCTTTTGCTCATGGCTTAAATGTTCATTACGATTTAATTAAAGCTAGAAAAGATCTTGATGTTTTTATGGTTGCTCCCAAAGGACCTGGTCACTTAGTTAGAAGTGAATATGAAAAAGGAGGTGGAGTGCCTTGTTTATTTGCTGTTCATCAAGATGGTTCAGGTAAGGCAAGAGACCTAGCTTTATCTTATGCTTCAGCAGTTGGTGGAGGAAGATCAGGAATTATTGAAACTACATTTAAAGACGAAGTTGAAACAGATTTATTTGGTGAACAAACAGTACTTTGTGGAGGTTTGGTTGAGCTAATTAAAAATGGTTATGAAACTTTAGTTGAGGCTGGATATGAACCAGAGATGGCATATTTTGAGACAGTTCATGAAGTTAAATTGATTGTTGATTTAATTTATGAAGGTGGAATTGCAAATATGAATTATTCTATTTCGAATACTGCTGAATATGGTGAATATCAATCAGGACCCAGAGTAGTTAATAAAGAAGAAACTAAAAAAAGAATGAAAGAAGTTTTGGCTGAAATTCAATCTGGAAAATTCACCAAAGAGTGGATGGATGAATGCAAAAATGGTCAAAAAAACTTCCTCGCTACAAGAGCTAAATTAGCCGAGCATCCTGTTGAAAAAGTTGGTGCAGAACTAAGAGCTATGATGCCTTGGATAGGTAAGAAAAAATTAGTTGATAGCGATAAAAGTTAAATTTTATCAGTAAATTATTGCTACTATAATTCAATTATTTCACTTATACTTTTTAAATAAATTTAAAAAACGAGGGGAATAATGAAAACTAAAAATATAGTAAGAATACTATTGTCATTAGTTCTAGTATTCGGATTTTCTTCAGCATGGGCAAAAACTATTAAATGGTCTATGCAAGGAGACAGTTTAACACTAGATCCACATGCACAAAATGAGGGTCCAACTACACAAGTATCTAGACAAGTTTATGAAGCTCTAGTTCAAAGGGGTTTGGACATGAAAATAGGACCTGCTTTAGCAACAAAATGGAAAGCTACTGATCCAAATACTTGGATTTTTACTTTAAGAGAAGATGCAAAGTTTTCAGATGGTTCTGGAATGACATCTGCGGATGTTGTTTTTAGTATATTAAGAGCTAAGCAAAGAACATCTGACTTTAAAGAATACATCAGCACTGTTGCTAATGTTGAAGCGGTTGGAGATTACTCTGTTAAAATAACTACAAGTAAACCTAATCCTATTCTTTTAAACCAATTGTCTAACATTTTTATAATGTCTAAAGCTTGGTCAGAGAAAAACTTTGCAATGTCTCCACAAAATTGGGATGCAGGACAAGAAACTTTCTCTGCTACTAATGCTATGGGAACTGGTCCATTTAAAATAACTTTAAGAGAGCCTAACACCAAGACAGTGTTTAAAAGAAATAAACATTGGTGGGGTGAAATGAAGGACAAAAAAGTAACTCAAATTGAATTAATGCCTATTAAAAATGCAGCCACAAGAGTAGCAGCTTTATTATCTGGTGAAATTGATATAGTTACTGATGCTCCTGTTCAAGACTTAAAAAGAATTGGATCTTCTTCAGGTCACAAAGTTGAAAGTACAGCTCAAATGAGAACAATTTTCTTAGGTATGGATCAAGCAGCTGACAAATTAAGAACTGGTAATACAGGTGATAATCCATTTAAGAAAAAAGAAGTAAGACAAGCTCTCTATCAAGCAATTGATATTGAAGCGATCAAGAAAAAAGTTATGAGAGGTTTAAGTGAACCAGCGGGAATTATAACTTTCCCAGGTGTAAATGGATATACAGCTGATCTTGATAAAAGATTACCTTACGATGTTAATGCTGCAAAAAAACTTTTAGCTGATGCAGGTTATCCTAATGGTTTTGACGTTGAACTTAGATGTCCTAATGACAGATATGTAAATGATGAGGCAATATGTACTGCTGTTGTTGGAATGTTGGGTAAAATTGGAGTTAACGTTAACTTATTTGCTCAAACTAAAAGTAAACACTTCAAAGAGCTTAAAGATGATCAAGGTGATTTCTATATGCTAGGATGGGGTGTTCCAACTTTAGATAGTCACTATGTTTTCCATTACCTATATGAAACTGGTGCTAGCTGGAACAAAGTTAACTTTAGTAACGCTGATGTTGATGCTGCAATTAGAGTTATGGAAGGTGAAGTTGATTTAGATAAAAGAAATGCTGCAATTGCAAAAGCTTGGAAAATTGTAAAAGATGATATTTCTTATCTTCCTTTACATCACCAGGTAATTTCTTGGGCATCTAAAAGCAATGTTAATGTTCCTATCAGACCGAATAACGAACCGTTATTCAGAACTGCTAGTTTTAATTAAATAAAAAATTATTATAAGCCCTTTAAAATTTAAAGGGCTTATAAATTTAAACCTTCACAAATTGATAAAATATTTTTTTAAAAGGCTGTTTCAATCCGCTTTGGTGATGTTGGTTGTCGCCTTTGTGTCTTTCTCTTTATTTAATTTTGTTGGAGATCCAATCAATAACATGGTTGGAGAAGAAACATCTGATGAGGAAAGAGCAGAATTAAGAGAAACATTAGGTTTAATGGATCCAATTCATGTACAGTTTTCAAGATTTATAGTTAATGCTTCTAAGGGTGAGTTTGGAATTTCATATCAATTAAGAAGACCTGTTTCAGAATTAATAGTTGAAAGATTGCCTGCAACTATTGAACTTGTGGTTATTTCAGCACTAATTGCACTAATTACTGGTACTTTGTTAGGAGTTTATACAGGCATAAATCGAAAAGGTTTTTTAAGTGATTTTGTCTTAGCCGTCTCCTTGCTTGGAGTTTCACTCCCCACATTTGTAATTGGTATATTATTTATATATTTGTTTGCAGTAATCTTAGGAATATTACCTTCTTTTGGTAGAGGGGAAGTTGTTGATTTAGGTTTTTGGACTACAGGTTTTTTAACAGTTTCAGGACTGAAAGCAATTATACTTCCTTCAGTAACATTAAGCCTTTTCCAAATGACTTATATCATCAGACTTGTGCGAGCAGAGATGATGGAAATACTACAAACAGATTATATTAAATTTGCACGTGCTCGAGGCATTAGTGAAAATAGTATTAAATATAAACATGCATTAAAAAATGGATTGATACCAGTAATAACTATAGCAGGAATAAATATAGGAACCTTAATTGCGTTTTCAATTATTACTGAAACTGTTTTTCAATGGCCTGGAATGGGCTTCTTATTTATTCAAGCAGTCCAATTCGTAGATATACCAATCATGTCAGCTTATTTAGTTTTTATAGCTTTTGTTTTCGTAATGATAAATTTCATAGTTGATATTCTTTATTATTTAATTGATCCAAGAATAAGAGTTAAAGGAGATGCTGCAAGTGGATAACAAAACTTTAAGTACTTGGGAAAGAATAAAAGATAGTGATATTTATCATAGCTTTATTAAATCGCCTACTGCCATTGTATCATCTACTATCTTGTTTATAATTTTTTTCTGTTCTTTTTTTGTTGAGCTCATTACACCTTATAATCCTTTTGATCCATCTTCCCTATCTCTTATGGATGCATTCACACCACCATCATGGACAGAAGATGGTCTAGCTAAATTTATTTTAGGCACTGATGGACAAGGAAGAGATATGTTGTCTACAATTTTATATGGATGTAGAATTTCTTTAATTGTAGGTTTTTCTGCGATAATTTTTAGTTTAATCCTTGGTGTTGGATTGGGATTAACGGCTGGATTTTTCGGTGGGAAATATGAAATGATAGTAATGAGGTTAACTGATGTTCAGTTAACAGTACCAAGTATTTTGATGGCATTGTTGGTTGATGGAATAGCAAGAGGATTAATCTCAAGAGAAATGCATGATGAAATGGCAATTTATGTTTTAATATTTGCAATTGGGATCTCAGAGTGGCCACAATTTGCTAGAGTTTCTAGGGCTGCAACTTTAGTAGAAAAAAATAAAGATTATGTTTCAGCATCAACAATAATCGGGGTTTCGAATATAATTATTATGTTTAAACATATTTTACCAAATATTTTAAGACCGGTGTTAGTAATTGGAACTATTGGTTTAGCTCTTGCTATTTTAGCTGAGTCTACTTTAAGCTTTTTAGGAGTTGGTGTACCTCCAACAACACCTTCTTTAGGAACATTGATAAGACTTGGTAATGACTTTTTATTTTCAGGAGAATGGTGGATTACTTTTTTTCCAGCAATTTTCTTGGTTATTTTAGCATTTTCAATAAATTTATTAGGGGATTGGATGAGAGATACCTTAAATCCAAAATTAAAAAAATGACATTTTTAAAAATAAACAATCTTAGTGTCGATTATGAAATGAGAAAAGAAACAGTTAACGCTGCTAGGAATATAAATATCGAGATAAACAAAGGAGAAATTTTAGGATTAGTTGGAGAGTCTGGCTCAGGAAAAAGTACAGTAGGAAACGCTATTATAAATTTAATAGATGAACCAGGTAAGGTATCTAGTGGCTCGGTTATTTTGGGTGATATTAACATTCATGAAAATTCTAGAAGTATTGTAAAATATAGAGGAAATAAAATTGGATTAATATTCCAAGATCCACAAACTTCACTTAACCCAATTCTTACGGTGGGCGAACAATTAATTGAAACAATTCAAGCTCACCTTAAGTTAAGTAAAGAAGAAGCAAAAAATAAATCTATAAATTTATTAAAAGAGGTTGGTATAAAAGATGCAGAGGCAAGATTTGATAATTATCCTCATCAATTCTCAGGTGGAATGAGACAGCGAGTAGTAATTTCTTTAGCTCTATGTTGTGAGCCAGAATTATTAATTGCAGATGAACCAACAACAGCATTAGATGTATCAATTCAATCTCAGATTTTAGAACTTATTAAAAAATTAACAAAAGAAAGAAATCTTGCGGTAATACTGATTACTCATGATATGGGTGTTATAGCTGAGACCGCAGATCGTGTAGCAGTTATGAAAAGCGGTAATTTGGTTGAAATTGGCGAAACCAAAAAAATATTAACTAATCCGCAAGAAAATTATACCAAAAGTTTAGTAAGTTCAGTTCCACCAACTAACAAAAAAATTTCAAGGTTTGTGATTGTAGAAAAAGAAAACAGCGATAAAAAAAAAAATAATATCAAAATATTAAATAGATGGACAAAAAAAGAAATAATAGATCAAGATTTAGTACAGATAAAAAATTTGAGTAAAAGTTTTGATGATAATTTTTTTACAGAAAGCTCTAAGAATTCTGTGATGGCTGTTAATGATGTTTCTTTTGACATAAAAGAAGGGGAGTCTTTTGGTTTAGTAGGAGAAAGTGGAAGTGGAAAATCTACAATTGCAAAAATGATTGTAAATTTATTTAAACCTACTTCTGGAGATATCTACTTTGACAACGTTTGTATTACAAAAATAAAACAAAGATCTGAATTGATGAAATTTAGAAAACAAATTCAAATGATATTTCAAGATCCGTATTCTTCGCTAAATGGAAGATTAAAAGTAAAAGATATAGTTGCAGAACCAATCAAACTTCATAACCCATCAATATCAAATATAGATTTAAATAATTATATTTATGATTTACTTGAGTCTGTAGAATTAACTCAAAATTCTGCAGATCGATATCCACATGAATTTTCAGGAGGACAGAGACAGAGAATATCAATTGCAAGAGCGCTTGCCACACAACCAAGACTTTTAGTTTGTGACGAACCCACCTCTGCCTTGGATGTAAGTATTCAAGCCCAAATATTAAATTTACTTAAAGATCTACAAGAACAATTAAATTTAACAATTTTATTTATTAGCCATGACTTACCGGTTGTTAGACAAATGTGCGATAGAATTGGAGTCTTAAAAGATGGCAAATTGTGTGAGGTTTCAAACACTGAGGATTTATTTTTAAAACCCGGCCACGAATACACAAGAGAACTTTTACGATTAATGCCTAAAATTGAATCTATTTATAATTAATTTTTCTAAGCCTAAAATGGTCGATTAAAAGTGATTATTTAACTAATTATTTTGCAATCTCTCTCATAGATTGTATTATAGATTTTCTAAAAATTTTAGTTATGAGCAATAAAGATAGAGTCTTTATATTTGATACTACTATGCGTGATGGTGAACAATCACCAGGTGCGTCTATGAGTTTAGAAGAAAAAATTCAAATCGCTAGAGTATTTGATGAATTAGGTATAGATATAATTGAAGCAGGTTTTCCTATTGCTTCACCAGGTGATTTTGAAGCTGTTTCAGAAGTTAGTAAAATTTTAAAAAATTCTATTCCCGCAGGACTTTCAAGACACTCAGTAAAAGATATTGATAGAGCTTATGAAGCTCTAAAACATGCACCAAGATTTAGAATACATACATTTATTTCTACAAGCCCTTTACACATGAAGCATAAATTAAATATGTCTCCAGAAGATGTTTATGAATCAATCGGAAAACATGTTGCTTATGCAAGAAAGTTTACTGATGACGTTGAGTGGTCTTGCGAAGATGGAACAAGAACTGATATGGATTATATGTGTAAAACTGTAGAGCTTGCAATTAAAAATGGAGCTACAACAATTAATATTCCTGATACAGTTGGTTACACAATACCATCTGAGTTTACTACAATCATAGAAACATTATTAAATAAAGTTCCAAATATTGATAAAGCAATTTTATCAACTCATTGTCATAATGATTTAGGTTTAGCAGTGGCTAACTCGTTAGCTGGAGTTCAAGCTGGAGCAAGACAAATTGAATGTACAATAAATGGATTAGGAGAAAGAGCAGGAAATGCTGCTCTTGAGGAAGTTGTTATGGCAATTAAGACAAGACCTGATTTAATGCCATATGAAACTGGAATTAATACAACTCTTTTAAGCAAAGCTTCAAAAATTGTTTCAAACGCAACAGGATTTCCTGTTCAATATAATAAAGCCATCGTTGGAAAAAATGCTTTTGCTCATGAAGCAGGAATTCATCAGGATGGAATGTTAAAAAATAGACAAACATATGAGATTATGACACCCGAAAGTGTAGGAGTTAAACAAACTTCTTTAGTAATGGGTAAGCATTCAGGCAGACATGCATTTAAAGATAAATTAAACAGTTTAGGTTATCCAGATTTAACTGACGATGTAGTAGGAAATGCATTTGCAAAATTCAAAGTCTTAGCAGATAAGAAAAAACATGTTTACGATGAAGATATTATTGCATTAGTAGATGATAGTCTAATTGTAGATAATAAAGTGAATGCAATTACTCTTAAATCTTTAAAAGTTTTTGCTGGAACAGGAGAGCCACAAAAAGCAGAAATGACTTTGGATGTTTACGGTGATGTTAAAAATGCAACAGAAACTGGAGATGGTCCAGTGGATGCAATATTCAAATGCATTAAAACTTTATATCCTCACGATGTTAACTTACAGCTTTATCAAGTTCATGCAGTTACAGAAGGAACAGACGCACAAGCAACAGTAAGTGTTAAAATTGAGGAGAAAGGCAAAACAACCGTTGGTCAAGCAGCTGATACAGATACTTTGGTTGCATCAGCAAATGCTTACATAAATGCATTAAATAAAATGATAATCAAACGAGATAAAACAGCTCCTATGGAGCAAGAAAGTCAGAAAGTAAGAGGGATATAATGGGGTTATTTAGCAGTGTTAAAAAAATATGGAGCCAAGATATGGCAATTGATCTTGGAACAGCAAATACACTTGTAGTTTTAAAGGGTCAAGGTGTAGTTCTTAATGAACCTTCAGTTGTTGCGATAGTTGATCAAGGTGGAAAGAAAAATGTATTAGCTGTTGGAGATGAAGCTAAGACAATGCTAGGAAGAACACCAGGTAATATAAGCGCAATCAGACCATTAAGAGATGGTGTTATCGCAGATTTCATAGTTACTGAAGAAATGATTAAACATTTTATTAAAAAAGTTCATAAAGGAAGCACATTTGCTAACCCTAGAATATTGATTTGTGTACCAACTGGTTCAACACCAGTTGAAAGAAAAGCAATCCAAGATAGTGCTTTAGCAGCAGGTGCAAGAAGAGTTCAGTTAATTGAAGAACCAATTGCAGCAGCTATTGGAGCAAATCTACCAATTTCTGAAGCAACTGGTTCAATGATTGTAGATATTGGTGGGGGCACAAGTGAAATCGCAGTAATGTCTTTGGGTGGATTAGTTTACTCTAAATCTTTAAGAGTTGCAGGTGACTCAATGGACACCGCAATAGTGGATTACATGAGAAAAGAGTACAATTTATTAATTGGTGATACTACTGCCGAAAAAATAAAAAAAGAAATGGGAACCGCTGTTCCAACTGGAACAAATACTTACCCAGTTAAAGGAAGAGATTTAAGATCAGGTACTCCAAAGGAAGTTAATATTACAGAAGAAGATACAGCTGAGGCACTAAATGATATTATGAAACAAATGGTTGGTGCAATTAAAGATGCGTTAGAAAATACTCCTCCTGAGTTGTCAGCTGATCTAGTTGATATGGGTTTAACTTTAACAGGGGGTGGTGCTTTGCTAAAAAATATTGATAAAAGGTTTTCTAAAGAAACAGGTTTACCAGTTCATATAGCAGATGATCCATTATCTTGTGTTGCTGTTGGTACAGGTAAAGCTTTGGATCAAGAGGAAACTTTTTCTACTATGTTATCTGAATATTAGGAAAAATGGCTACTGGCAGAGATGATTTTGTAATAGCCATTAGGTCAGCCTTTTTAAAAAAAAAAGATAAACAAAAATTTTCTTTACTAACTCTAATTTTTTTATCAATTTTAGTAATTATCTTAAGTAATTTCAATTTTAAAGCTATTCAATTTATTAAATTAGGGATTAATGAAGTGATTTATAGATCATCTTATATTGCATCAATTCCCGAAAATAAATTAAAAGAAATAATTTTAAAATTCAAATCACATATGGATTTATATGAAGATCATCAGAAAGAATTAATTAAAATAGAAAATTCTGAACAACTTAAATTACAAAATAAGTTTTTAACTGCAGAAAACAAAAAGCTTAGAGACTTACTTGATGAAAGTATAAGTTCACAAGAAATATTTGCTAGAGTTTTAATTGATAAAGACAGTCCATATTTGAAATCAGTAGTATTAAACAAAGGTACAAAAGATAAAGTTAAAATTGGAATGGCTGTTATTGATGATGTTTATCTAGTTGGACAAATAATTGAAGTAAATTATACTAACTCAAGGGCATTATTATTATCAGATCTTAATAGTAAAATACCATCTGTATTAGAGCCAGATGATATACAGGCTGTAGTTTCTGGAACAGGAGGTGATTTTGGAAAAATTGAACATACTCAACAAGAATTAATTGAAGATTTTAAAAATAAAGAAATTTTTGCCTACACCTCAGGCCTTGGTGGTTTGTTTAAACCTGGTATTCCAATTGGAAAAATAAATAAAATATCAGAAGGAAAAATTATTTTTTTTTCCGATTTTACACAACTAAATTATGTAAAAATAGTTTCTAATAAAATAGGTAGAGAAGAATAATGTCATCACTTAACAAAAGTCCTTTTTTAAGAATATTTTTATCCTATCTACCGTTTATAATGTTATTTTTTTCTGTATTTAATGAATTTGATTTTAATTACTTAAAACTTGATTATTTTGCTTTTAATTTTGTTCATCTACTAATTTTCTTTTGGACTTTAAGAAATCCTGATCAATTAGGTTATCTAGCAATTTTCTTTGCAGGTATAATTAATGATGTTGTAATAGGTATCCCAATAGGGATTAGTAGTTTTTGTTACCTTATTCTTTGCTCAGTAACAGCTTATATAAGAAACATCACTTTAACCCCAAACTTTATGAAGGACTGGATATCATTATTATTTACAATTTTATTAATAAATTCAATTCAAGTAATCATTTTGGATTTAGTATTTTTAATTAAAGTTGATTACACTAATTACTTAATCAACTCTGGATTTACTATTTTATTTTATCCAATATTTTTTTTATTTTTTAATTTTTTAAACGAAAGAATTTCATATCAAACAAATGATTAAATATAATTCAGGAATAAGAAAAACTGATGTAATCAATAGAAGAATGTTCATAATTGGAGCAGCAAAAGTAGTAGTTTTTGTTGGCATTGTCGCTCGTTTATTTTCTCTACAAATTAATGAAAATAAAAAATATCTTACTCTTTCAGATAAGAATAGAATTAGAGAGTGGAAACTCCCACCTACAAGAGGAAATATAGTTGATTATTTTGGGAATGTAATTGCAGGAAATTTAAAAGTTTATCAATTACACATCATTCCAGAACAAGTTGAGAATTTCAATTATTTATTAGTTAGATTAAAAAATCTTTTAAATCTAAGTGATAAAAAAATTGCAAGAATAAACAAATTAAAAGCAGAGCTTAAACCTTGGGATAGTATTATTGTTTCCGAAAATTTAAGCTGGAGTCAATTTGTAAAAATTAATAATTATTTATACGATCTTGTAGGTGTTAAACCCGTAATGACAATCTCCAGAAACTATCCATTTAATGATGTATATACTCATGTTCTTGGATATGTGAGTCAACCAAATGAAGAAGAAATTTTAGAAAATGAAACCATCCAAGAGAGATTTGTGCCAGGAATGAAAATAGGAAAACTGGGCTTAGAGAAAAGACTTGAAAATCATTTAATTGGAACAAATGCTATTCAAAGATATGAAGTTAATGCTTACGGTAAAAGAATTAATCAACTTGAGCATCAACAAGGTAAGCAAGGATCAAAAATACGTTTAACCCTTGACACAGAAATACAAAAAGCTTGTGGAGAATTATTAAATGAAAAAGCAGGATCTATAAGTGTAATGGATATTTATACTGGAGATATAATAGCAATGTATTCATCCCCATCTTATAATCCAAATTTATTTTTATTTGGAATAAGTCAAGATGAATGGCAATTAATTAGAAACAATCCATTAAAACCACTAATAAACAAAACTCTTTCGGGTCTGTACTCACCAGGTTCAACAATAAAACCAATCGTTGCTCTCTCAGCATTAGAAAACAAAGTAATAGATACAAAGTTTAAAGTTAAATGCACAGGAAAAATGGAGTTATATGGACAAACATTTCATTGTTGGAAGGAAAAAGGACATGGTTGGGTAAGTTTGAAAAATGCAATGAAACAGTCATGTGATACATATTTTTATGAGGTTGCTAGGTTATTAGGTGTTGATAGATTAAATATTACAGCTGAAAAGTTTGGTTTAGGTAAAAAAGTTCTTGGTGATTATTTTGATACTGAAAAAAAAGGATTATTTCCAAATACAATTTGGAAAAAAAATAATCTTGGTAAAGGCTGGGTTTTGGGAGAGACCTTAATAACAGGTATTGGTCAAGGCTATATACAAACAACTCCTTTACAACTTTGTATGATGACTGCACAAATTGCAAATGGAGGCTTTGCTATAAAACCGAAAATAATTGTGGATAATAATCCAATTTCTTATGAAGATGCAAAACAATCAATGGAGAGTGGTTTATTATTTGACAATCAATCTGATCAATTAGTGGACAAAAAATTATTTAAAAACCAAAAAAATATCAAGATTGTCCAAGAAGCAATGTTTGCTTCAACAAATGAAAGATTTGGAACCTCCTATAAATCAAGAATTGATGATCCTAAATATCAATTTGCAGGAAAAACAGGAACAGCACAGGTAAAGAGAATTAGCAAAAGAGAGAGGGAATTGGATTTAGAATTAGAGCAAATACCTTACAAAGATAGAGATCATGCTTTGTATGTTGCTTATGGACCATATGTTAATCCGAGATATGCGCTAAGTATAATTGTTGAGCATGGTGGCTCAGGAAGTAAGGCAGCAGCACCAATTGCAAAAAAATTATTTAAATTAATCATCGATAGACATGATTTAAGAAATAAACAATCGAATTTTGAGAGGATTACTGTTTAAATGTTTCAGCACAATAGATTGAGTAATGACATTACATTATTTCAAAAAATAAAAAACCTAGACTACATATTATTAATTTCTGTTATTCTTATTTCTATATTAAGTGTTTTTGTTATGTATTCTACAGATGGTGGTGAAATACTTTTTCATACAAAAAATCATTTTGTAAAACTTGCAGTTTTTTTTCCATTAATGATTTTTGTAGCCTTCTTCAATATTAAATTTTGGCATAATTTTTCTTATATAATCTATCTTATAGTAATTCTTTTATTAATTTACGTTTCATTTTTTGGAATAAAGTCCTCTGGTTCACAAAGATGGATGGATCTTTATTTATTTGTTCTACAACCGTCAGAACTTATGAAAGTAGCAATCATAATGTGTCTTGCAAAATACTTTCATAGAATAAAATTAGAAAATGTTAATTCATTTACTAGTATAACTATTGTGTTATCGATCATAATAATTCCAATAATTTTTGTAATTTCTCAACCTGATCTTGGTACATCTATATTAATTGCTTTAAGTGGATTAATTATTTTGTGGTTGGGAGGTATGAAAATTAAATATTTTATATACTCATTTATTACTTTCTTAATTTCGCTCCCGTTTATAATCTCATTTCTTAAACCATATCAAAAACTAAGAATATTAACTTTTTTAGATCCAGATAGAGATCCATTGGGTGCTGGATATCAAAAACTGCCTGTAATAAAAAAATATAAAAATGGAAATACTTTAGAAAATTTACAATGGGGTTTAGTTCCTGGATGGGCTAAAGACAAAGATTTTAAAGCTTTAATTAATGCAAGGTTAGAGACTATTGATGAAAAGGTTTCATTTAAAAAATTGATTAAAAACAACAGATGTGTTGCAGTTGCAGATGGTTTTTATGAATGGAAAAGAGAAGAGAAAGAAAAAACTCCTCATTATTTTACCCGTGAAGATACAAATCCTATTTATTTTGCTGGTATATTTGAAAACGACCAGTTTTGTTTAATTACAGAGGAAGCAAAAGAAAATATAAATGAAATTCATCACAGACAACCAGTTATTTTAAATCAAGCTGATATTAATCGTTATTTAAATTTAGAATTACAAGGTTCTGCATTTTTAAAGGAACGTAAAATTCCTAATTTAATTTTTCATGAAGTGTCAAAAGACGTTAATAAACCTACAAATAACAGCGCTTCTTTAATTCAAAAAGTTTAATTAGTCTCTAAAATTAACAAAATCAATTGGAAGACCTATATCAATTGCTTTGATTGCAGCGATAGCTTCTTGAAGATCATCTTTTTTTTTGCCATCTACTCTTAATTCATCGCCTTGGATTTTAATCTGAATTTTAAGTTTAAGTTTTTTAATGTCAGCAATAACTTTTTTAGCATTTTCTTGGCTAATACCTTCTTTTAATTCACTGACTTGTCTAATCGATCCTCCCGAAGCTCCTTCAGAGCTTTTAACTTTTAATACTCTTGGATCCACTTTTCTTCTAACTAAATGGGTTTGTAATAATTCATTTACTTGCTTTAATTTTAATTCATCAGGGGCATTGGTAGTCACCGTTTTATCTTTTCGTTCAATTGAAATATGAAGTCCTTTAAAATCATAACGGTTACTGATTTCTCTTAAACAATTAGCTAAAGCATTATCAAATTCTTGATAATTTATTTTGCTTATTACATCAAATGACGGCATTATTTCTCTCTATAATAATGTAATTTTCGATTATTTTATAACTAAAATTTGTTTACCTGGAGTAGAAAATATAATACCGTTTGATTATGAATCTTAACCTTTTTACTCATTGTCATAGACTAGCTAGAGTTGGCTTGAGTACGAAGTTATCATCTAATCTATTTAATTTATTACTTCAAAAAATAGACTGTAAAAATCATATAAATTCTTCAACGCCCACGAAATTGTAATCACTTCTTTATTTAAAAAATTAATTTTAATTAAAGGAGAATTATGGAAATAAAAAATATTGTAAACTTAAGAGATTACCCAATTGATCAGACAGGATCTAGAGAGTATAAAGATTTAATTGTTAAAAATAGAAAGCTACTTGATAAAGACGGATGCTGTGTACTTCCAAAATTTGTACTTAGCAAATCTTTGAAAAGAATGAAGGAAGAAGTTGAAAGAAATCTTCCTAAAACTCATTGGACTAAAGATCATCATAACCCTTACTTTTCAAAAGATGATGAAAATTTATCTAAAGATCATCCAAAAAGAGTTTTTTCATTTCGAGAAAGCGGATACATCAATTCAGATGATTTAGAAGAGCAATCTGATTTAAATAAAATTTACGAGTCTGAAGAAATGCTAAAATTTGTTTCAGATAGTTTAGGAGTTTTTCCTCTTTATAGATGGTCGGATCCTTTAGGAAAAAATCCATATAGTATCATGCATAAGGATCATTACTTTCCTTGGCACTTTGATGGAAATGAATTTACATTAAGTATTTTAGTTCAAAAAGCTGAAAAGGGCGGATTGTTTGAATACTCACCAGATTTAAGAAGTGTTGAAAATGAAAACTTTGATGAGGTTACTAAAGTTCTTCGAGGTTCAAGAGACAAAGTTAAATCATTAGACCTTCAGCCAGGTGATCTTCAAATATTTAAAGGAAGATTTTCTATGCACAGAGTAACAAAAATAGAAGGGAATACTTCTCGTTACATTGCATTACCAACATATGTAAAAGATAGTTACAGAGTAAATAAACCTGAACATTCTAAACAAGTTTACGGTAAAGCACTTCCAATTCATTATGAGAGAAATAATGTTGAGGTAGATGGGTTAATGGATTGATATGAATATAGGTTTTATTGGTTTAGGAAATATGGGTATGCCGATGGCATTAAACTTACATAAATCTAAAAGAATAGATTTATTGGGTTATGACGTAAGTCCTAAATCTTTAAAAGAATTTAAATCTAAAAAAGGAAAAGCAACAAGCTCATTAGATGAATTAATCAAGTTTTCTGATGTAATTGTTACCTGCGTTCCTGGACCAAAACAAATTAAATTATTATCAATTGGTAAAGGTAAAATCATTGATCAATTAGTTAAAAATAAAATTTGGATTGATTGTTCTACCAATTCTTTAACTTGCTTTAATCTTTTAAAACAAAAGTTAAGTAAAAAAATAAATCAATTTGTTGATGCAACGATATCAGGTGGAAATTTAAAGGCTCAGTCAGGAGACTTATCAATATTTATTGGAGGTAATAAAAAGACAGTTAATAAGCTTAAGTTTGTCTTTAATATACTGGGTAAAAACATCTATTATCTAAATAAACCAGGTGCTGGTTATGCTGCTAAAATTGCACAAGTTAGCCTTTGTTATTTAAATTATTTATCATTATCAGAGTCGTTGATGCTTGGGGTAAAGTCAGGGATTAAACCAAAAACAATGTTAGAGATTATCGATAAAAGTGCAAGTGGAGGCTACACTTCAACAAGATACGGACCTAACATGATTAATGGTGATTATGATCCATCTTTCTTTTTAGGTTTATCGATGAAAGATTTAAATCTTGCTAATGAAATTATTAAAATTCAAAAATTAAAACTACCAATAATGAACTTAACTTCAAAAATTTATAACAAAGCAATTAAAAAATACGGACCGAATTCTAATCACTTAAAAGTGATTAAAATTTTAGAACAAAATAATAAATTAACTTTTTCAAAGGAGGGAAGATGAAAAACAATATAAGCGAAGCAGATTGGAAAGTAAGAGTAGATCTTGCAGCCATGTTTAGATTAACCAACATGATGGGTTGGGATGATACAGTTTGGAACCATATCACCGCAAGAGCACCTGGAACAGATCATACTTTTTTTATGCATGAGATGGGCTTGTTATATGAAGAAGTAAAAGCATCAAATTTAATTAAAGTTGATGAGCATGGTAAAGTTTTAGAAGGACCTGAAAAAGCTAATACTGCAGGTTTTATTATTCATAGCGCTATTCATCTAAATCATCCAAATGCTAAATTTGTCTTTCATGCACATCCTCCTTCAGCTTTAGCTGCAACGGCATTGAAAGATGGTATTCCTCATTTAGTTCAAGATAGTTCAATGCTTTATGGAAAAGTTGGTTACCATGAGTGGGAAGGGCTATCGATTAATAAAGATGAGAGAGTAAGAATTGCTGAAAACATGGGAGACAACAAGGTTTTAATCATGAAAAACCACGGCCTTCTTACTGTTGGTGCAACGGCAGGAGAAGCTTTTATGAATATGTATTATGCAATTAGAATGTGTGAAGTTGCAGTACAAGCAACTGCATCAGGTTTACCTCTTGAAAGAGCAACAGAAGAAATGTGGAAATTATCTCAAAAACAATATGATTTATTTTCTCCAGGTTTAAACGAGTGGCCAGCATTACTTAGAAGATGTGATGCAAAAGACCCATCTTATAAAGAGTAATGACGAAAATTAATTCTTTAGATGATATTGTAAAGAATGGCCTTTGTATTGGCTGTGGTCTTTGTAAAAGTATTGCAGGAAATTCTCTTGAAATGGAGATGAGTGACAAAGGTAATTTAGAACCTAAAGAATTAACACCAATTACAAATGAAACTTTAGAGGAAATTAAAAAAGTCTGTCCTGGTGTTATTGCAGAAGGTCCTGAAAATCATGAAGAAAATGAGGGATCCAATAAAGATTTGGTTTGGGGAAATTATTTTGATTTATATTATTCATGGTCCACAGATCCAAAGATTAGATTTCAAAGTTCTACAGGAGGTTTGTTAAATGGTTTGTCTTTATATTTATTAGAAAAAAAGAAAGTTGACTTTATTATGCATACAGCAGGGGACAAAGATAACCCTATGCGAAACATTGTAAAATACAGTTATAATAAAGAGGACTTAATTAACTGTGAAAGTAGATCAAGATACGGTCCATCCTCACCTTTAAGTGAATTTCATAAAGCCTTAGACAAAAAACAAACCTTTGCTTTTGTTGGCAAACCTTGTGATGCAGGAGCCATCAGATTACTTGCAAAATCAGATCAAAGAGTTGATCAGTATTGTAAATATATATTCACCCTTGTTTGTGGAGGCTTTCAAGAACTTACAAAGTCACAAGAATTTATTGATGGATTTAATGTTAAAGAACAAGAGTTAGAAGAATTTAGATACAGAGGATTTGGTAACCCTGGAAGAATGTATATTAAAACAAAAGATCAAAGAGAGTTTGATAAAGATTATAATTCTTTTTGGGGTGATGAAAGTAATTGGAAAGTTCCATTTAGATGTAAAATATGCCCCGATGCAATTGGAGAAAGTTCAGATATTGCAGCTCTAGATACTTGGAGAGGTGGTTCTCCTAAAGGAGAAGATGAAGGGTTTAATGCTGCAGTGATGCGAACTAAAAAAGGAATTAAAGTTTTTAATGAAGCAGTTGAAAGTGGATATCTTATCAGAGGAGATAAAGTGACGATTGAAGACATTAAAGATTTTCAACCTCATCAAACAAGTAAAAAACAAGCAGTTTTTGCAAGACATCTTGGAATGAGAAATAAAAATTTACCTTCAATAGAAACCAAAAATTTAAGAATTGAAGAATTATATAAAATGAATGATGATGAATTTAATAAACAACAAGAACAGGGTGTTGCAAAGCGAGTAGGGAAATAGTGAAAATTACTAAAATTTCAATTTGGAATATAAATCTTAAAAGTCATGAGACTTATTATATGGCAGGTAATAAAACCTGTGATGAAGTTGAGAGTGTAATTATTTCAATTGATACTGATAGTGGTATTCAAGGTTGGGGTGAGTGTTGCCCAATTCCACATTATTTACCAGCGTACGCTAAAGGAATTGCACCTGCTATAACTGAACTTGCACCAGTTATTATTGGGTCAGATCCTGTTGGACCAGAGGCGTTAATGTTAAAGGTGGATAAGTATTTACAAGGTCATAACTATACAAAGTCGCCTTTAGATATTGCTTTATGGGATATCACTGCAAAAGTTGCAAAATTACCTTTGTTTAAATTATTAGGTGGTCAAAAACAAAAAGACATGCCTTTATATCATTCAATAACTTGTGTTGCGCCAGATGAAATGGTCAAGATTGCAAAAGAAAAACAAAAGGAAGGTATTACTCAGTTTCAAGTAAAATTAGGGGCAGATAATAATTGGCAGATTGATGCTGAACGATTGATCAAAGTTAGAGAAGTAATTGATGATCAGCATTTAGTTTATGGAGATTGGAATTGTGGAGCAACTCCATTAGATGCAATCCGAACAAGTAGAAAAATTGCACATCTAGATATTATGTTAGAACAACCATGTGCAACTTTATCAGAATGCGCATCCGTTAAACAAGCAACTGGTCTTGCAATGAAATTAGATGAAGGAGTATATGACACCGAAACTCTTTTAGAAGGGCATGAAAAAGGAATTATGGATGTTGCTGCATTAAAACTTTCAAAATTTGGTGGAATAAGTGCAGTTAGAGATGCAAGAGAACTTTGTAGTTACTTTGGAACTAAAATGTGTATTGAAGATACTTGGGGAAGTGACATTGCAACTGCAGCACTACTTCATTTAGGAATAAGTTGTGATCCATCAAGATTACTTAATGTATGTGACTTATCAGGCTATGTTTCACCTCGGTTAGATCAAAATGGACCTACAAGAGTTAGCGGAAGTATTTCAGCACCTACTGGATTTGGTTTAGGGGTTGAGCCAGATAAAGATTTATTGGGAAAACCTGACATTATTTTAGATTAAATATTAAAATGATTAAATTTTTCACAACACTAGATATACACATTAAATACTATAGATCTATATAGGGACTCCTAAATTTATTTTACTGGGTAGGGGTCAATTGAACTTTCAAATTTTGAGATCTGTCTGGTACCTCTATTGCTCCAATAGTGCTCTAATGACATTGGTTCTTGACTAAGATTTGTTGAATTTTAGACTTATACTTTAGGATTTTATTAGTTATTCAAAGATTTTATTAACTTAAATTTAGACAATAATAAAAACATATCATTTAGAAAATCCCCGGGAATATTCCTATTAAAACATGTTTTGCAGCTAAGATTATCTTTATTAATCAGGACATGAGCAAAAGCTTTATTTACATTAGAAAAAGGGTTTCCAAAATCTAATTTTTGACCTTCTGAAAAAGAAATTCTAATTATATCGCTTAATTCTTTAGACATCTTTTCTGCATGTTTAAAATTACCCTTTGCAACATTATTACAAATTCCTCTTAAAATTTTGCCAAAACAATTTGCTGAACTTAATAAAAAACCATGATATTTTCCGTGAGGTTGTAAATGATCAAAATAATTTTCTTCTGCTCCTCTTAAAAATATTAAATCATTAAAATTAATTCCAGAATTTACAACATCATCTTCACCACTAGTATCCTTAAATAATTGAATTCTATCTTGAAAATTATCTTTTAATATTTTTAATGTTTCAGGTTCAATTTTACAATTTACTACTTGAGGTAATTGATAGATAGAAATTGGTAAATTTGTATTTTCAATGATACTTTTAAAATGTGAAATAATTCCTTCTTGTTTGATCTTTTCGTCAACGGGAGCACATAAAGTTAATCCAAAAAATCCTGCAGAAGTTCCATTTTTAATTATATATTTTTCTATGATATCCGTTCGTCTTAGAACATCTTCTGTTGTTTTTCCAAATGCTCCAAATAATATTTTGTTATCTTTTTTAATTAAAGAATTATCATTTAATATATCTAACCAATTGACTATTAATTCATCAGTTAAATTCCACCCATCCCCTGTAGTTCCACAAACCAAGAATTGTTTTACATGTGGGTCTAACCAATTGATGTGTTTTTGAATAAGCTTTTCATCTAGCTCTAAATTTTTTGTATTTTGATATTGAGAAATAATTGGAACCCAAAGTGGATCAAATGATTTAGATTTATTCATATAATTATTAATTACATGAAATAAAAAATAAATTTTCTTTATTATTACTAATTTATAGTTGAATATTAGTAAATTTTATAAGATATTTAATAAATATTAATAAAATTTATTAAAAATATGGATGAAGTTGATAAAAAGATTGTAAAAATACTTAAAAATAACAGCAAAACTACTCTTCAAAATATAAGTGAGAAAATAAATTTAAGTATTGCTCCTACTGCAAGAAGAATAAATCAATTAGAAGAAAACAATATAATAAAAAATTATTCAGTAAATATTGATGAAACCTCACTTGGTTATAAATTTCCTGCATTTATATTTATTAGCTTAGAAAAACAGCAATCAAAAAATTTTGATAAATTTGAGAAAAAAATTTTAAATTTTCCTGAAGTTGTTGAGTGTTGGTTAATGACAGGTGCTAAGGATTATTTAATAAGAATTGCAGTTAAAGATGTTGAGGAATTTGAGGATTTTTTAACTAAAAAACTAACTGTAATAGAGGGCGTTTCTTCTGTTGAAACCTCTATACCTTTGAGGAGAGTAAAGTCGGAATACTCGCGTGTAGAATAAAATGGAAATTTTAAACATATCGTTATTCTTTTCTACATTGTTATGTTCTCTGGTAACTGGATTTATACTGACATATGCTATTGTTGTAATGCCAGGTTTATCAAAACTTGACGATAAGGAATTTATCAAAGCTTTTCAGGTTACAGACGGAATCATTCAAAATAATCAACCAATTTTCATTTTAATTTGGGTAGGTTCCATAATATCTGTTGTGAGTACAATTATAATTTCAATATTTACTTTAGGTATATTAGAGGGATGGAAAATAATATTTGTGAGCTTAGTTTATTTGATAGGCGTGCAAGCTATTACAATAATAATTCATTTACCTCTTAATAGACGTATTCAAAACATTGATATTAATTCGACTAATTTACAATCATTAAATGAAGAACGTAAAAATTTTGAAACAAAATGGAATTACTTTAATAACATAAGAACAGTTATTGCTTTTTTGGTTACTTTATTTTTTCTTTTATTCTAATAACTAAAATACCTCATATACCAATGAATTTTAAAAAATATATATGGAAATGTAGATTGTTAGTTTTGAATACTCCAAACTACACTAATCAAGAGTATAAGAATTCAAAAGATATTTATCAAAAACACATAAAAGAATTTCACAAAAGATTTATTAAATTAGTTACAAAATTAGATAAAGCTAAAAACTTTAGTGTGAGTTTAATTGGTTTTGATGGAACTGAAAAAGCTCAATTAAATACAATAAATCTAAAAAAGATATTTACCTTAGTGGATAAAATGCCAATGAATAAAATGATTAAAGATAAAAGTTTTAAACCTTTAAATCTTTCATTATTTTCTGACTATAAACCTGAGACAACTTTGCATGGATTAGGTTTTAAGAATAAAGAAAAGGCGCTTTATACAGTTAAAGCTATCAAAAAAAGATCAATTAAGTATCAAGTAAATGTTATTGCAACTATGCTTGGAAGAGCAAAAAATCATCCTAACAAAACTAAAGATATGGATGATGCAATTGTAATCTTTGAAAAGTGGATGAGAATGTATAAGAAGAATAAAAAGACCTAAATTAAAGAATATTATAAATTTAACCACCTATTAAAATATGACTCTAATTGAAATAGTAGCTTTAATAATTTTTTTATTTCCTCTAGCTTTTAGCCCGGGACCTGGGAACATGTTCTTTGCAGCTAATGGAGCAAGATTTGGTTTTGCTAAAACTTTATCAGCAAATTTTGGTTATCATCTTGCAACGATTATAGTTACTTTTCTTATAGGTTTTGGTTTTAATATATTTTTTTCATTTATTAATGATCAATATAAGTACATTCAGATAATAGGGTCATTGTATGTAATCTATCTTGCTTATAAATTCTTCAAAGCAAGCACATATGAAAATAACAACCAAAATTTAAAATGTACTTTTGTTGATGGAGTTATACTTTTAGTATTTAACCCAAAAGCTTATGTGATAATTTCTTTAATGTTCACAATCTTTTTAGATGGCTCTCAAAGCTTAATAAGAATAATTTTAATCAGTACAATTTTTACAGTTAATAACTGCGTGTCATTTACTCTGTGGACATTATTTGGTGACTTACTAGGTGCAAAATTTAGAAATGAGAAATATTCAAAAATATTAAATAAAATCTTCTCATTGTCTTTATTTTTGGTTGGTATATGGATGCTTTCAATTAAAATTTAAAAGCGAAGACAAAAAGTATCAGTATTATTGGTGATTGTGAGGTTGTGATTAGTTTAATATTAATTTAAAATATAAAAATATGCTTAGTTATATAATACCTTTTTTAATTTTAATTCTTGTTGTCGTATTTATTCATGAGTATGGACACTATTATTTTGCAAGAAAATATGGTGTAGGTGTAACTGATTTTTCAATTGGGTTTGGTAAAGAATTATTTGGGTGGAACGATAAATTTGGAACAAGATGGAAAATTTGTGCAATTCCTTTAGGTGGATATGTAAAATTTTTTGGAGATAGGAATGTTTATTCACAAGCTGATCATCAAGAAATATTAGAAAAATATAATGAAGAGGAAAGAAAAAAACTATTTACATTAAAACCTTTGTATCAAAGGGCATTAATTGTGTTTGGTGGCCCTTTAGCTAATTTTTTATTAGCTTTAGTAATATTTTTCTGTCTTTATACTTTTGTTGGCAAAGATTTTACTCCTGCTGTAATCAGCGAGGTTCAAAAAGATAGTCCTGCAATGGTAGGAGGGCTAAAAGCTGAGGATATAATTTTAGAAATAGACGGTAATGAAGTTAAAAGTATTATGGAAGTTTCTAAGTTTATCACTTTGTCTACTGGTGATTTTATAGATTTCAAAGTTAAGCGTTCCTATAATGAACTAATATTAAAAGTTAAACCTAACATTGTTGAAGGTGATGATGGTTTAGGGAACAAAATAAACAAAAGAATGGTTGGTATAAAATTATCAGCTTATAATGATAAAATTAATAATGTAAAATTAGGACCTGCAAAAGCACTATATCACGCGGCAAATGAAGTTTATTTTGTAAGTGTTTCCTCACTTAAATACATCGGAGGTATGATTTTAGGTAAAGCCGATACTTCTCAACTTGGAGGCCCAATTAGAATTGCTAAGATTTCTGGACAAGTAGCAACCTTTGGGGTGTTGGCTTTTATTAGTATGATGGCCTATATATCAATAAGTTTAGGACTTATTAATCTATTTCCAATACCAATGTTAGATGGAGGACATTTAATGTTTTATGCATTTGAAAAAGTTTTAGGCCGACCTTTGTCTCAAAAAACTCAAGAAGGTTTTTTTCGAATCGGATTGTTTTTGTTGCTATCATTAATGTTTTTCACCACATTTAACGATCTGAAAGACCTAGGTTTATTTAGATAATTCATATTATAAAAAGTTAAAAAAAGTCAATAAAACCAACGTTTATTTATGTTTTTACAAGATATTGTGTGTTTTAAAAAATTAAACACTAAAAAAAAGCTTGATTTATCAATGTTTATGAGAAGTATAAATATTAACCAACAAAACCGGAGCTAAAATGAACAAAAAACAACTAATTGCTAAGCTTTCTGGCTCATTAAATTTGAGCAAAGCAGATGCTGAGCGAACTTTTGATACAATTACCAACACTATTTTAGATGCTCTAAAAGGTGATGATTCAGTAAAAATTGCTGGATTTGGTACGTACAAAGTAGCTAAGAGAAAAGCAAGAGTTGGAAGAAACCCTAGAACAGGTGAGCAGATTCAAATTGCTGCTTCTCAAAAGGTAAAATTCTTACCAGCCAAAGCTTTAAAAGAAGTATTCAACAGATAATATTCTTTTTCTACAGCCCTAAACGTTTTAAAAGCACGTTTAGGGCTGCTTCTATATGCAAAAACTGCATAGCCACTTTTCCTAATCAGCGTTAGTTTTAAAAATTAATAAAACTATAAGACACCACTTAAACAAGTGGAGGTCTAATGACTAAAATAATAAAAAAAATATCAGCACCGCTTCTAAGTTTAATTTTTTTATTAAACATGAGTAGTGCAGGTATGGCAGAGACAACTGTCTCTGGAGAAGTTCAAGCGATATTTAATTCGCTTCTGTTTTTAATTTGTGGTTTCCTTGTCATGTTCATGGCAGCAGGGTTTGCGATGCTAGAATCTGGTATGGTAACTTCAAAAAGTGTATCAGTAATTTGTGCTAAAAACATAGGTCTATATTCAATTGCCGGAATTATGTTTTGGCTTTTTGGTTACAATTTAGCTTACGGGATTCCTGAAGGTGGATACATTGGATCATTTACACCTTGGTCAGATGCAAGTGCAGTTGATACAGGTTATGCTGATGGTTCCGACTGGTTTTTCCAAATGGTATTCTGTGCAACAACAGTTTCAATTTGTTCTGGTGCTATGGCTGAAAGAATCAAGCTATGGCCGTTTTTCTTATTTGCAGCTATTTTAGCTGGAGTAATTTATCCAATCGTTATGGGTTGGCAATGGGGCGGAGGCTGGTTAGCAGAACTAGGCTTCTCTGATTTTGCTGGTTCAACACTAGTACACTCAACAGGTGGTGCAGCTGCTTTAGCAGGTATCATGTTGTTAGGTGCTAGATATGGAAGATTTGGTAGCAAAGGTGAGGCAAAAGCAATCAAACCTTTTGCTGCTTCTTCAATTCCATTAGTTACTGTTGGAGTATTTATATTATGGTTAGGTTGGTTTGGATTCAATGGTGGATCTCAACTAGCTATTGGAACATTTGATGATGCAGTTGCTGTATCAGGTATATTTATTAATACTAATCTTGCTGCTTGTGGTGGTGTTATGGCTGCTGCAATAATTACAAGATTAATGTTTGGTAAAACAGATGTAATTCAAATGTTAAACGGAGCAATTGGTGGTCTTGTAGCTGTCACAGCTGAACCATTAGCACCATCACCTTTAGCAGCTATTTTCATTGGAGCTGTTGGTGGATTAATCGTAGTGTTTGGAACTAAATTATTATTTAGCTTTAAACTTGACGACGTTGTAGGTGCAATTCCAGCTCATATGTTTGCTGGTATTTGGGGAACATTAGCAGTGCCATTAACAAACACTGATGCATCGTTTAGTGCACAATTAATCGGTGTACTTTCAATTAACATTTTTGTGTTTGTTGTGTCCTATATAATCTGGTCAATAATGAAAGCTACATTTGGAATTAGATTAAGTAAAGAAGCTGAAACCAAAGGTACTGACGTTACAGAAACAGGAGTGATAGCATACGCAATACGAGACTAATTGTATGCAATATAGAGGCTCTTCGATCTCCATGTCGTTATCTCATTGAAGAGCCTCTAATAAAAAGAATTAACTAAAATCTCTCTCTCTAGTTAGTTAACTAAAGGCCCCTTAGAAATAAGGGGTCTTTATTTTTTATTTTTTATAATATTTTGGAGAGTTTCTAATACTTCCTTAGCATGGTCTTTTACTTTAACATTATCCCAAACTTTAAGTATTTTACCTTTTTTATCAATTAAATAAGTCGATCTAATTATTCCCATAAATTCACGACCCATAAATTTTTTCTTCCCCCAAACTTCATATTTTTTAAGAACTTTTATTTCTTCGTCAGCAAGTAAATCAAATTTGATTTTATATTTGTCTCTAAATTTATTATGACTTTTTAAACTATCCTTTGAAACCCCATATACTTCACAATCTAACTTTTTAAATTTAGAAAAAAGTTTGTTAAAATCATTAGTTTCAATAGTACATCCAGGAGTGTCATCTTTAGGATAGAAGTACAAAACAACATATTTCCCAATTGAATCTTTTAATGAGTATTTATTATTTGTTGTTGATGGAACTACAAATGCTGGAGCTTTAGAGTTAATTTTTAACATAATTTTATGGCAATATAATCTTTTTGAGGTAATTTAAAATAAAATTATGAGCATTAAAACAATTCAAAATTTAGTTTCTGAGGCTATGAGTGAAATTAAAACAATTGATGCAGAAAAAGCTTATCAAATGGTTCAAAATAAAAATTGTAATCTTATTGATATAAGAGAAAGTAATGAACTAGAAAACACCGGCAGTGTTGAAGGAGCAAGCCATATACCAAGAGGAATGCTTGAAGTATATCTAGATCCTAATAGCCCAATATTTCAAAATGGACAAATAGACAAAAATAAAGAATTTGTTTTATTTTGTGCAGGAGGCGTAAGATCAGCTTTAGCTGTCAAATCCTTAAAGGATATGGGATATCAAAAAGTATCTCATATTGATGGTGGGTTTGGTTCTATAGCTAGTAGTAACTTTAAAATAATTTAATTAGTACCAATTTCTTCTAAAGCATATTCAAGTCTATCTTGTCCCCAAAAAATTTTATTATTAACTATAAAAGTTGGAGTTCCAAAAACTTCTTTTTTGAAAGCATCAGTGGTTAATTTAATCAATTGATCCTTAACAGATTGTTTTTTTATGGATTGAAAAAATTCTTCGCTATCAATATTTAAATCCCTTATTAATTTAGACATATTCTCAACATTTGATAAGTCATGATTATCTTTCCAATAAGCATCAAAAAAACAATTTAAGTAATCGTTTTGCTTGTCCTTACTAACACTAATATATCCTCTCATTATATTTAAAGAATTTATTGGAAAATTAGAATTCCATTTGAATTCAATATTATTTTTTTCGGATACCAAATTGCAATCGTTTATATTATTTTTCAATTTATATTTATTAAATGCAGGAGAATCAATTCCAGCTAGCTTATGAAGACCACCTAAATAGACTGGTTTGTAATTAAATATGATATTTTTATGTTTAAGAATTTTTTTGTGTGCAATATATGCATATGGGCTAATTATATCGAAATAGAAATCTATATGATTACTCATATAAACTAATTCTTTTTGCGTAAAAGATTCTTATTATCCAGTATAAAAACAAACCTATTGGACCAATTAAATAAGTCACAACTAATGGCACAGCCATCAAAACTTTATTTATAGAAAACTTTTGAGAATCTTTAACAATCCAACCACCAATAAATAAGTTTATTGCTATAAAGTGAGTCCAAAAAATCATTAAATACAAATGATCTTCAAATAATCTAGATAACTCGTTTAGACCTAAATAAAGGGAGAAATTTCCATCAAAATCGTAACCAATTAAATAAGATTTATATAAAATGAAGATATAAACACCACTTAATATAAAAAAGGGAAAAATTGATGTTACAAAAATTCTACTTAAATGTGATTGAGGAAACACTATCAAGATAAACCAAAAAGGTAGAACACCAAGGTTGATCCACATGTAAAGTGTCTCAATTGTGAAATAAGTATAAATTTGTTCAATCATTTGGATATATTATATTAAATCTAACAATGATTCCTATAAGAAATAGAAAAAAAACACTTCAAGTAACTGTTGATGAGATGCGTAATTTTGCCTTTGCTTATGTTGAAAAGTATGCTCCTTCAAAACAACAACTCAAAACTTATTTATTAAAAAAATACATGAAACTATCAGCGTCTGATGTAAGAAAAAAAGATGTAAATAAATTAATTGATATTGTTTTGTCCGATTTAGAAAAAAACAGATTTATAAATGATCAATTTTATTCAGAAAGTAAAGCTAAAAGTATGATTCAAAGAGGAAACTCAATTAATAAGATTAGAAATTATCTAATTGGAAAAGGAATTAATGAAATGTTTATTAAAGATACAGTCGATAAAATAAAAGAAGATAATTCGGACCAAGATTTTTTTTCTGCAATAAAATTATGTAAAAAGAAAAGAATTGGTCCAGCTAGAGCAGAGGATAATAGAACTTTATTTTATAAAAAAGACATATCTTTACTTGCAAGAAATGGTTTTGATTTTGAAACATCAAAAAAAGTAATGGATATAGAAAAAAATGAATATCTAAAAATAATAAATCTACTTTGACTTTTTATCTTTTTCTTCTTTTACAAGAAGATTTATTTTATTTCTTATATAATTTTTTACAAAAACAAATACCAATAATCCAAAAATTGAAACAGAAACAATAATTATTAATATTATTCTTAATTGTTCATCCATTATAAAATATTTTTATTTTTCAAAATTATACTTGGATTTTTTAAATCTTTTTTTCCATACAAAATTTCATTTCCTTCAAAATCACTTACAGTTCCCCCCGCATGTTCTAAAATTGCATGACCAGCTGCTATATCCCACTCATATGCCCTAGGTTCAGCAACATAACCATCATATTCACCAGCAGCAACGACACAGAATTTCAAAGAACTTTTCATTCTAATATTTTCTTTTACCCCTAAATCATCATAAATTTTTTGAATTTCTGGTTTTATTTTAGTTGAGTATGAAATAAATTTTAAATTTTCTGATTTCTTGACAGGTAAATTGCTTAAGTTTGTTTTTTTACCGTTGCTAAACTCAAAAGCATTACCTTTTTCATATGAGTAAAACATTCTTTTTTTTGCAGGAGCATTTATTAATCCTGCAACAGGTTTATTATTAATTATCAAACCAGCATTAATAGTAAATTCTTCTAAATTATTAATATAATCGTAAGTTCCATCAATAGGATCAACAAGCCAGAAATCTTTTAAATTGAGGTTATTTTTATTTTCAGAAGTCTCCTCTGAAATGATAGGTAAAGTAGGAGTAACTTCTGAAATTTTTTTTGATATAAATTTATTTACTTCTAAATCACCATTACTAACCGGAGTATTGTCTGATTTTATTTTTTTCACCAAACCCTTTTCTCTTAATTGAATAGATAAATCTCCAGCCTCTAAAAAATTATCAATTAAATTTTCAACAATCTCTTTTAAGTTTACCTTCATTTACCCAGTTTTTTTAATTCAACGTTTTTTGCGTTAATTACTTTTTTTCCGACATTTTCAAAATTAACTGTCACTTTATCTTTAATTATAGATTGCACTTGCCCAATTCCCCATTCTTTTTTTTGTGGATTAGTGACTTTGTCACCTGGTTCATAATCTAAAATCATTTAATTTAACTTATATTGTAAATAAGTATAAATACCACCTTATGAATAAAGATTTAAATTCTATTGGATTAGATAAAAAACCCTCAGATACTACTATAGTTGTCGCAATGTCGGGTGGAGTAGATTCTTCCACCGTAGCAGGTATCATGAAAAAAGAAGGTTACAATGTAATTGGTATAACACTAAAACTTTATGACGATGGTAAAGAAGTAGCTGCGTCAAAACAATGTTGTTCAGGTCAAGACATAATGGACGCTAAACGTGTTGCACATAAGTTAGGTATAGATCATAAAATTTTATATTACCAAGACAAGTTTAAGCAAGGTGTTATAGATAATTTTGTTGAGAGTTATTTAAAAGGTGAAACTCCAATTCCATGTGTTCAGTGTAATCAAACTGTAAAATTTAAAGATTTATTTGAAGTTTCAAAAGAACTTAAAGCTGATGCATTAGTTACTGGCCATTATGTAAAAAGTATTACTGAAAATAAAACTACAAATATGTATAGAGCCATAGATGAAAATAGAGACCAAAGTTATTTTTTATTCAATACAACTAGAGAACAATTAGATTATTTAAGATTTCCATTAGGTGGAATGTTAAAAGACAAAACTAGAGAAATCGCAAAAAATTTAGATTTAAACGTTGCTGATAAACCTGATAGTCAGGACATATGTTTTGTTCCAAATGGTGATTATGCTTCAGTAATACAAAAGTTTAGACCAGACTCCTTTCAGAAAGGAAATATAAAAAATTTAGATGGTGATGTTATTGGTGTTCATGATGGAATTATTAATTTTACAATTGGACAAAGAAAAGGAATTAAAGTTTCAGATAAAGAAGCTCTTTATGTGTTAAAGATAAATTCGGATAAAAATGAAATAATAGTTGGACCTAAAGAAAAACTTGGAAAAAAAACAATTTCTTTAAAGGAAATAAATTTATTAACTAACAAAGAAGATTTAGATCAAAATTTATTTGTTAAAGTTAGATCTACTGGAAGTCTTCTAGAGGCAAAAGTTGATCTTATAAATAACAATAATGCTAAAGTTAATTTAACAATTCCTGAAGATGGCATTTCACCTGGTCAGGCATGTGTTTTTTATCGTAAAGACCAGTTTGGCCACAAAGTGCTTGGTGGTGGTTGGATTAAAGAATAGCAGAAGAACTATTTCTTCTTATTTTTTCTTTTAGCTCTTCTTTTTTTAGACCCTTGTTTTCTTCGGCCTCTATGTTTCTTTGGGTAACTCATTTAGTCCTATTTTAATTTTATTGACGTTTTTCATGGGATATAGCATTGTCTTAATAACATATCAAATTTATTATGGGTAATTCCTTCAAGACTTTCCTGAAACATACAGCTAAAGATTTTCATAATCAGTCAGTAAATCCTCCTGTGGTTAGAGCTTCTACTATTATTTTTAAATCTATGCAGGATATTAAAAAAACTCAGAATAAATATTTGAAAGATCCAGTAAGTGGAAATTTTGATTATGGTCGTCAGGGAACATCCACAACATATGCATTACAACAAATTTTAAGAAAAATTGAAGAATGTTATAAGGTTTATTTAACTCCTACTGGTTTTGGTGCAATATTTCTTGGTGTGTTAAGCGTTGTGAAACCAGATGATGAAATACTTGTTACAGACTCAGTTTACTCGCCATCAAGACTTTTAACAGAAACATACCTTAAAAAATTTAATATCAGAGCAATATTTTATAATCCAAATGACTTTAATGATCTAAAAAGAAAGATTACAAAAAAAACAAAGCTTATTTTTGTTGAAAATCCTGGAAGCAATACTTTTGAATTTCAAGATTTATCTAAAATAGTTGCATTGGCAAAAAAAAATAAAATTTATACAGCCATAGATAACACTTGGGGAACACCTTATTTTCTGAAACCAATAAAGCTAGGTTTTGATATGTCGATTGTCTCTGCAACGAAATATTATTCCGGTCACTCAGATGTAATGGGTGGCAGTTTAGCTATAAGTAAACGAGTTTTTAAATTAGTAGAAGCAACAAATAAAGTTTCAGGATTAAGATTAGGTCCTGATGATGCGTATTTAATTCTAAGAGGTATTCGAACTTTAGATGTAAGATTGGAAAAACATCAGGAAAATGCACTTAAAGTCTCTAAGTTTTTATCAAAACAGAAAAAAATAATTAAAGTTTTTTATCCATATAAAAAAGGTAGTCAAAATTATAAATTATGGAAAAAATATTATTCTGGAGCATCAGGTTTATTAGGATTTAAAATAAAATCAAAAAATAAAAACTCAGTGTTAAAATTTGTTAATTCTTTAAAACTTTTTGGGTATGGATTTAGTTGGGGAGGTTTCGAAAGCTTAGCACTCTATCAAACACACCAAGCACTAGGTAAGAGACAATTTACACATATAAATAAAGATGAACATATAATAAGGATGCATATTGGACTTGAAGATCCTAAAGATATTATAGATGATATAAAACAAGCATTAAAATTTATTAAATGAGTTCAGAAAGTTTTACTATTAGCAAAAAAGCACTAATCACTTTAATTGCTGCTTCTATAGTTGTAATTATTTCTTTAGGAATAAGACAGACCTTTGGATTGTTTTATTTTGATTTTAATACTGACTTAGATATTTCCATTTCCCATTTTGGATTTGTTATGGGATTGCAGTTATTACTTTGGGGAGTATTCAGTCCGTTGTTTGGTGTAATTACTGATAAATATGGAGGAGCTGTTGCAATATTTATTGGTTTTGTTTTTTATTTAGTTGGTGTTTTGCTTTTTTATTCTGGCTACAATACTGGAGGTTATTTTACTTTAACTATAGGAGTGATGATTGGGATAGGCTTAGGCTCTACTGCAATAGGTATTCCAGTATCAGTAGTAGCTAAACATTTTCCAGCATCTAATAGAACTATTGCAACAGGAATTGTTACATGTGCAGGTTCATTTGGATATTTTGTATCACCTTTACTTGTAAGATATTCCTTAGTTGAAACAGGCTGGGAAAATACTCTTTTATATTTTTCTCTTCTTTTAGGATTAGGACTAGTGGTAGCTTTGTTTGTTAGTACTCCAAAAATACCTGTAGGAGTTAATCAAGACAATAATCAAACAGCAAGAGATGCTTTAAAAGAGGCATTTGCAAACAAAAGTTTTATTTATCTCACTTTAGGTTTTTTTGTTTGTGGTTGGCATATTGCTTTAGTAGCAACACACATTCCTACTTATATGGCAGACAAAGGTTTGCCTGACTGGACACCTGCAATGGTTTTAGCTTTGATTGGTGTATTTAATATGGCTGGTACGATTACCAGCGGTTATTTAGCAACAAGGTATAGTAAGAAAAAAATTTTAAGTGCTATTTATCTTTTAAGAGGAGTTTCCATAATTTATTTTATTTTCTTACCACCAAGTATATTTAACTCGGTAGTGTTTGGAGTTACTTTTGGTTTTTTATGGTTATCCACAGTTCCTCCAACAAATGGAATTGTTGCACACATATTTGGTACAAAATATGTTGGAATGTTATATGGAATAGTTTTTGTAAGCCATCAAATTGGTTCTTTCCTAGGAGCATATCTAGGTGGTGTATTTTATGAGTTAAATGGAAATTTTGATTATGCATGGTACGGATCTATCGCATTATCAATTTTTGCAGGTCTGATACATTTACCTATAGTAGAGAAAGCAATTGAAAGAACTCAACCAGCATAAGTTTAAATTTAACCCTTATCTAGAGGATCTGTATCAATCAGATAAACCTTTAATTATTTATAAAGTAGATGACGGGTATAATATTTACACTGATTTTTCAAAAAAAATTGTTTTAACAAAAAAAAATATACATAATTTTCTTAACTCGTTAGAGAATAAAAAATACAAAAAAGAAACAGATTTATATCTTGGTTTTTTTGGATACGAAATTTTATGTAATTTAATTGGTATTAATTTAAAAAATAAAAAAAGGATAAATTTTTATAAAGGGGTATTTTATAAACCTGAGACGATAATTAAAATTAGAAAAGATATTAAAGTTATATCTAATATAAAAAAACATACTTTTAATTATCAATTCAGCAAAACTCAAATACTAAGTCCCTTTAAGATTAATATTTCTTATGAAAAATATAAAAAAATATTTGAATTATTTTCAAAAAAAATAAGACAAGGTGAAACTTATCAAATTAAAATTTGTACAAAATATAAAAATAAATCTTTAATTAATCCTATTAATTTTTTTTGGAAATTAATGCGTGTTAACGCTTCCCCAGAGTCATTTATGATAAAAGACAAGGATTATTCTATAGTAAGTTGCTCCCCTGAAACATTGATAGATAAGAAAAAAAACAAAATAATTACAAAACCAATTGCTGGTACATTTAAGAAAAAATACTCTTCTAATAAAAATATAGCTCTTAAATATTTTAAAAATAATGAGAAAGAAACCAAAGAACACAACATGATAGTTGATATGGAAAGAAGTGATTTATCTAAAATTTGTAAACCAGGAAGTGTTAAAATACTCAAAAAAAAATATGTTGAGGAATACAAGCATCTTTTTCATTATGTGACTTCAATAGGCGGAATATTAAATAAAAATACAAAATTGATTGATATCATTAAAGCAATGATGCCGGGAGGATCCGTAATTGGTTGCCCTAAAATTAGAACATTAGAACTTTTAAATAATCAAGAAAAGGAAAGTAGAAATATTTTTACAGGTAGTTTTGGATTAATTAAATTTAATCAAGATATGAAATTTAATATTATTATTAGATCTATATTAAATTATAAAAATCAATCAGAGATATCCGCAGCATCTGGAGTAGTATTAGATAGCTCACCAAAGAAAGAGTTCAATGAAAATTATATTAAAGCAAAATCTTTACTGGAGTTATTTAAATGATTTACATAATTGATCATCAAGATTCTTTTACTTGGAATGTGGTTCATCAATTTGCAAAATTTGATAAAGTAATTTGTGCAAACTATTATGAAGTAAATCATAAATCGCTTGATAAAAGTGATGCGATCGTTTTATCACCAGGACCTGGATCACCAAAAGATTATCCAATAACATCAAAAATTTATAAAAAATATAAAGGAAAGAAAAAAATTATTGGTATTTGTCTTGGTTATCAAATGATTTTGTATAATGAAGGAGGTAAAATCATACAGCAAAAAAGAATATATCATGGATTTCAATCCAAAATAAAAATAAATAATCAAAGTAAAATCTTTAAAAATAACCAACAATTTAAAGTTGGTAGATATCATTCATTAAAATTAATGGAGCCATTCAAATCGACTTCAATTAAAATAACTATGAGATGTAGTAAAACAAAAATACCTATGGGCCTTGAGGATAATCAAAACAAAATATATGGATTTCAATTTCATCCAGAATCTTTTTTAACAGAAAATGGCAACATTCTTATTAAAAAAATCTTATCAGCTTAGTAATCTTAAAGAAGTTAATTTCAATGATCTTTGGGGATCTAGAGGTGTATTCACTACAATGCGAATGGTTGGAAAACCCCCTAAGTTAATTCTTTTAAAACCGCATTTAGAGAACTTAATAAAATCTACAAAAAAATATGAAATAAGAAAAAAAAATTTAAAAAGTATTATTAAAGATTTAATTGACAAAAACACTCTATACAAAGGTCCTGATAATTTATTTCGAATAGCATTAAATAAAAAACTGATATCAGTCTCAATTAGAAAAAGACCAAAACCAAAGAGTAATTTTAATTTGTTATTATTCAGATATAAACGAGTAGAACCAAATTATAAAAATTTATATTATAAAAAAATATTAGCAAAATTAAGTAAAGTTGACTCAACTAAATTTGATATTGCTCTAGTCGCTAATGATAAAATTTTAGAAACTGGTACTTCAAATTTAGTTTTTGTGAAAAAGGGAAAAATTTTTTCACCTAAAAAAAATTGTTATTTTGGGAATACACTTAAATTTATAAGCAAGAAAATTAAAATTAATTTTAAAGATATTTCTATTAAATCTATTGATGATTATGATGAAATAATTCTTATTGGATCTGGTAAAGGAGTAACATCAGTTTCAAAAATAAATGATCTTAAATGGAAGAGAAGAAAGACTGGTTGCTACACTAAGTTAAATAAAATATATAATTCTCTTGTTTAAACATGAAAGATCCAAACAACCCTTGTATATTTTGCAAAATTAGAAAGGAAGAACTGCAGTTTGAAAATCAATTGGCTTACTCATCCATAGATAGCTATCCAGTCTCAGAATTTCATAGTCTTATCGTTCCAAAAAGACATGTAGAAACATATTTTGAGCTTACTAAAGATGAAATTCAAGCATGTAACGAGTTAATCTTAAAAACTAAAGAAAAAATTTTAAAACAAGATTCTAGTGTTCAAGGTTTCAATATAGGCACAAATGCAGGAAAATCTGCAGGTCAATCAATTATGCATTGTCATATTCATTTAATCCCAAGAAGAGAAGGTGATGTGGAGAATCCTCAGGGTGGTGTTAGGTCAGTGATTCCTAACAAACAACACTACAAACGTAAACTCTGAGTTGTTATTAAAGACAAATTGACCAATACTTTTGGTTGAACTCTATAAATTTCTAGAATAGAAAACCTTAAATTAAATCAATTTTATTTTACAAGGGTATTAAAAATGTTTGCAACAAATCCTTTTTCAATTCTAGCTGAGACAGTCCCATCTATAGTCATGCAAGGCTTTCTGGTGTTAATGGTCTTATTAATTGTTGCAGGTACTCTTTTAGACATAATTCATAAAAAGAATGTGAAGTACTTTTTTGAAAACGCCAAAAAAGCAAAAAAAAATGCAACTAAAGAATTATCAACTGGTGAAAGAATTGCAGTTGTTTCAAAAACAATAGCATACGACATCGGAACTACATCAGAACTGGGGGCTGGAAAAAGAAGAGTAGCACATGTTCTTGGTATGTACGGTACTATATTGTTTTGGGTTGGCTCTGTTGTGATGATATTTTGTTATTCATCAGCAAATGCAGAAACCCCGGCTATTTGGCCAATGATCTGGCATATTGGTGCTTTGATGACGATCTTGGGTGGATCATGGTTTTGGTTCTTCTTAAGAGTTGATGTTTATTCTGAAGCGCAACCTTGGTACAGAATTATTAAAGCAGATTTATTTGTATTAGCTCTGATTGCAACTTCCTTAACTGGATTTATTTGGTCATATCTTCAAAGTTTAAATTTAGAAGGAAGATGGGATGCAAATTTATTTTTAATATTATTTGTAGTTTCAAACTTAGTTTTGTTTGGAGGAGTTTATTGGTCTAAATTCGCACATATGTTTTATAAGCCTGGTGCTGCAATACAAAAGAATTTAGCTGAAGCAGATGGATCTAGAGATAATTTACCTCCACCTGCGGATGCACCTGAACAATTTGGTTTAGGTATTAAAAGAGAACAACCTAAACATTATTAATTATGATAAAATTAAAAAAGGAGAGAGATTAATATGTCAACATTTGTTTATATGACAAGATGTGATGGCTGTGGTCATTGCGTAGATATTTGCCCATCAGATATAATGCATATTGATGAAAACATTAGACGTGCAAAAAATATAGAACCTAACTTTTGTTGGGAATGTTATTCTTGCGTCAAAGCTTGTCCTAACCACGCCATTGATGTTAGAGGATATGCAGACTTTGCTCCAATGGGACATAGTGTTAGAGTAAGAAGGGAAGAAGAAAAGGGAACAATCTCTTGGAAGATTAAATTCAGAAATGGAACTGAAAAAAATTTCGTATCGCCAATCACAACTAAGCCTTGGGGAAAATTTATTCCAAAATTAGCTGATGGGGATAAACCTAATCAAGGAGAGATAAATTCACAAAGATTATACACTGAACCAGAAGGGTTAAATATAGATGGAGAGCTTCCAACTGTACCTAAGGAGTCGTTCAAAAAAGGAGTTTACTATTAATGGCTAGTCATAAAACACATTACGAAGATTGCGATATATTAGTTGTTGGTGGGGGTATGGCCGGAACTGGTGCTACCTTTGAAGCAAGACATTGGGGTAGAGACATGAAAATTGTTTGTGTTGAAAAAGCTAACATTGATAGAAGTGGAGCTGTTGCTCAAGGACTTTATGCAATTAACTGCTACATGGGAATGCAATGGGGTGAAAACCAACCAGAAGATCATGTTAGATATGCAAGAAATGATTTAATGGGAATGGTTAGAGAAGATTTAGGTTATGACATGGCTCGTCACGTGGACTCTACAGTTCATATGTTTGATGAATGGGGTCTACCTATGATGAAGAATGAAGAAACTGGAAGATACCTAAGAGAAGGTAAATGGCAGATTATGATACATGGTGAAAGTTATAAACCGATTGTTGCAGAAGCTGCAAAAAAATCTGCAGATAAAATTTATAATAGAATAATGATTACTCATCTTTTAATGGACGAGTCTCAAGATAACAGAATTGGTGGAGCAGTTGGCTTTAATATGAGAACTGGTGATTTCCATGTATTCAGAGCTAAAGCGGTAATTGTTGCTGCTGGTGGAGCTTCACACATCTTTAAACCAAGAGCGGTTGGAGAAGGAATGGGTAGAACTTGGTATGCGCCATGGAGTAATGGATCTGCATATGCATTACCTATTGCAGCAGGTGCAAAGATGACTCAAATGGAAAACAGAATTGTATTATGTAGATTTAAAGATGGTTATGGTCCAGTTGGAGCGTATTTCCTTCATTTAAAAACCTATACTCAAAATGCTAATGGCGAAAATTATGAGAAAAAATGGTATGACCAAACTAAAGAGTTAGTTGGAGAATACATTGATCATCATCCAACACCAACATGTTTGAGAAACCATGCATTTATTCAAGAAGTAGCTGCAGGTGGTGGACCAATCCATATGGTAACTACTGAAGCTTTCCAAGATCCACATTTAGAAACAGTAGGTTGGGAAAATTTCTTAGGAATGACTGTTGGTCAAGCTGTTGTTTGGGCATCTCAAAACATTGATCCAAAATATACAAATCCAGAATTAACTACATCTGAACCCTATGTAATGGGTTCACATGCTACTTGTTCAGGTGCATGGGTTAGCGGCCCTGAGGATTTGTCGCCACCAGAATATTTCTGGGGTTATAATAGAATGTTAACTATTGATGGTTTATTTGGTGCTGGAGATACAGTTGGTGGAAGTGCCCACAAGTTTTCATCTGGATCTTTTACAGAAGGCAGATTAGCTGCAAAAGCTGCTGTTAAATATATTGAAGACAAAAAAGCAGAAGGGGTTAAAGTTTCAGATAAACAGTGTGAAGACTTTAAAACTGCAGTTTATAAACCACTAGAAAACTATACAGTTGCAAGAAATGAGATTACTGGTGGAACAGTATCTCCTAGTTACATATCCCCAATTCAAGGTCTTCAAAGATTACAGAAAATCATGGATGAATATGTGGGTGGAATTACCTCAAATTACATGACTAATGGTAATATGCTGAAAAGAGGACTTGAGTTATTAGATTGGCTACAAGAGGACTTGGAGCATGTTGGAGCTGAAGATTATCACCAGCTTATGAGAGCTTGGGAGTTGAAACATAGAGCTTTGACTTCTCAGTGTGTAACGGAACATACTTTGTTTAGAGAAGAAACTAGATGGCCAGGCTACTATTATAGAGGTGATCATATGAAACTTGATGATGAAAACTGGCATTGTCTAACAGTTTCTAGACGTGACCCTAAAACTGGTAAGTTTAGTATGGAGAAAGTTCCTGTCTACCATATAGTGGATGAGAACGAGAAGAAAAAAGCTTCTTAGTAGATAATTTAATTAAATTACATGGATATTTTATCTAAATCAGATGATGAAATATATGAATTAGCTAAGCCTATTTGGGATAATTTAGTTAAATCATCTAATCTTAAAGATTATGGTGGCTTTACAAGAGATTTTTCTACACAAATGCTCTTTGGTGCTAACGAGGTAGAGCTTGGTAAACAATGGGCTAATAATAAGCTAATCACTAATCTTAAAGAGACTTTTGAACCTTTTGGTTGCCTTAGAAGAGGAGATCACATAACCGTTCTTATTAAACAAACAAATAAAGAGATCCCGGGAGAGTTTCTTGGGAGGTTGGTCTTAGGTGTCGAAGACGATGCGGTTAAGGTTTTTGGAGCCACGATCTATTAGAAAAAAGATTATCAAGTTTTTAAATAATTGTTTGACAAATTTCGTTGTGGGTGTAATGACGGATTTGATGTTACTTTCTAACGTAAAAATTATAAACAAACTCTCAAATTTTAAAACTACATTTATTAAAGCAGGAATTATAGCAAGCTTAACAGCTTACTGGGGAGTGATTTTAGTTGGAACTTTTATTACATTTAACTAAGTTGTTTTTTAACAACTTTTAAGTTTTTTATGGAAGTATTTTTACCGATAGCTCAAGTTTTTGTTAACCCTATCGAGATACTTTTACTAAGCGCAATTGTTGGAGTTCTATCAGGGTTATTTGGTGTTGGAGGTGGATTTTTAATGACACCTTTTTTAATTTTTTTGGGAATACCTCCTGCATACGCTGTTGCTAATGAAGCAAATAATATTTTAGCTACTTCAGTTTCTGGATCTACCACGCATT
The DNA here is from genome assembly GCA_902594605.1 of uncultured Pelagibacteraceae bacterium. Classification (GTDB taxonomy): domain Bacteria; phylum Pseudomonadota; class Alphaproteobacteria; order Pelagibacterales; family Pelagibacteraceae; genus Pelagibacter. Next base: position 81,819 of record CACJMR010000001.1, on the reverse strand, counting down.
ATTTAAAAAATACTTTAGATTATAAAATGGGTTCAATGATTGTCATTGGAGGTGTAATTGGAACCTCTTTAGGAATTTACACTTTTACTTATTTTAAAGGCATTGGAAAAATTGATACAGTTATCTCTCTGGCTTATATGTATATATTAGCAATAATCGGAACTTTAATGTTAGTTGAAAGTTTGGGTGAAATAGATAAAGCAAAAAGAAACGTTGTAGTAAAAAAAAAATTACATGTTCATTATTGGATACATGGTCTTCCATTAAGAATGAGATTTCCAAAGTCAAAATTATATGAGAGTATTTTTACACCAATTATAATTGGTCTATTAGTTGGATTTATTGCGGCCATTATGGGAATCGGAGGTGCTTTTATTTTAGTTCCTGCAATGATTTATATAATTAAAATGCCTACTAAATTAGTTCCTGGTACATCTTTATTTGTAACAATATTTGTAAGTGTGGTTGTTACTTTTCTTCATTCATTTAATTATGGATCTATAGATTTATTTCTAGTTCTTATGTTGGTTGTAGGATCTATAATAGGAGTACAGGTTGGACAAAAATTAGGAGAAAGAATCGATAGTTCTGGTTTGAGAGCTTTATTAGCAATTTTACTACTTATAGTGGGTATAGCAATAGCATACGATACATTTTTTGCAGAAAAAATTATGAATGGAACTGCTAAAGCTACTAGTTCAGATTTAAACTTCTTTTCTGAATTTATAATTGATTTTTCTAAAGAGATGCCTTTCTTTTACGGACTATTTACAATTATGTTTGCAATTATTTTAGGTGTTGGAGCTGCTTTTATAAGACGATTTATTTCAAATTTTAGAAAAAAATTATTAGTTAAATCTTAATTAAAATAATTTAGATATAATTCGATAGTTGTAATACAAACTACACCAACAGTTGCCATACTTATAAAACCAACAACAAATGGTTTATAACCCATATTTTTAATTTCTTTTAAGTTAGTGGAAAGACCTATTGCTGCCATGGCCATTGTTAAAAATATTTTTGAGGACAATTGAATACTCTCAATTGTAACCAACCATTTGTAGTTATTTGAGTACATTAGATCACCTAAATTTCTAATTATTATCATGGCCACAAAACCTAATACAAAGTAAGGAAAAATATCTATTATTGAGTATTTCTTTTCTGTAGTTTTTCCCCGATTATAAAGAAATGCAAATAAAGGGATCATGATAATCAAAAAGGTATTCCTTATTAATTTCGTTACTGTTGCGATATTTAAAGTTTCAGGACTATTAAACTGCTGGTCATAAATTAATCCTGCGGCTGCAACTTGGGAGGTTTCATGGATAGATGTTCCCAGAAATAATCCTATTAATAATGGCTCACTTTCAAAATAAAAGTTAGCAAAATAAGGATAAATAAGCATCGAAAGTATTCCAAACAAAGTAATATTAGCAATTGCATAGGACACCTCATTTTTTTTTGCACCAATAACAGGAGCAGTAGCCATTATAGCTGTAGTACCACAGACAGTGCTACCTATTGATATTAAGTAAGCCATTCTTGTTGGAATTTTTAATTTTTTAATTAGAAGTTTGATTACAATTAACACACTAATTATACAGATTATAATTAACGGAATTGCTATTGCCCCAAATTCTAAAAATTCAAATGGTTTCAATTGAATACCTAAGCAAATAATTCCAAGTTTTAGAATATACTTTTGTGTAAAATCTAATCCTCTTAAAAAACTTTTTCTAATTTGAAAAATATTTCCGAAAAACATACCTAATAAAATAGCAATCATTGCAGTAGATATTGGGCTTTTTTCATAGCCTAATAGCTCAATACCAAGAATATTATTGAAACCTTGAGATAAAGTGTAAAGAACAAATGCTAATATAATACCTGGTAATACAACCAGGTATTTCTTAAATTTCATGAAAGACTAAAGTTAATTAAGCACTTCTGTAAAGTTTAGTCATAACAAATTCTCTATGACCTAAAGCTTCAGCACAAGTTAATCTACCGTTTGCTACTCTTAGTGTAGTTTTAATTAATTCATCACCTGCTTCAGATAAATTCATTTCTCTTGAAAGAATTTTTGAAACATCACAATCAATATGCTCTCCCATGCCTTTTACGGTTAATGGATTAGCTGTTAATTTAACAACAGGTTCAATTGGATTTCCAACGATATTACCTTGTCCAGTTGGAAATAAATGAATATTAAATCCAGCAGCTGCTTGAAGTGTCACACATTCTGCAGCAGCAGATGATGTGTCCATAAAATATAAACCTTTCCCTTTAGTTGGTTCTTCAGCTGGTTCAAGAACATCAATAAATTTACAATTTCCAATTTTTTGAAAATTACCAAAAGCTTTTTCTTCAATAGTTGTGAGTCCTCCAGCTATATTTCCAGCTGTTGGTTGACTTTCAGAAAGATCATCTGTTGCTTCTTTTAAAATAAAATCATTATAAGAGCTCCAGGTTTTCATAAATTTTTCAGACGCTTCTTTTGTAGCTCCTCTAGTTGCACAAACTTGTTCTGCACCAGTTAATTCAGATGTTTCACCAAAACACAAATGAACACCTAATGGCTCAAGTTTGTCCATTAAGTTTCCAACAGTGGGGTTTGCAGCTAGTCCTGAAGTAGTATCAGATTCTCCACACTTAACTGAAATCCACAAATCACTTAAAGGGCACTCTTCTCTTTGTTTTTCTGAAGCCCACATCACAAATTCTTGTGCTTTTTTTGATGCTTTCATTGTCGTACCAATATCACCTGTACGCTCAATATGAAATCCTTCAACTGGTTTTCCAGTTTTAGCAATTCCATCTACAATTTTTTTTGTCCATTTTGGCTCTATACCAATAACAATTACTGCAGCAACATTTGGGTTACATCCAGTTCCTATCATTGTTCTAAAATGAAGCTCTAAATCTGCACCAAACTGAAGTCTTCCATAAGAATGAGGAAGAGCAATTGTACCTTTAATATTGTTAGCAACTGCCTCTGCACATGCGTTTGAAATGTCATCAACTGGCAAAATAATCACATGATTTCTTGTTCCGGCTCTGCCGTTTTCTCTTTTATAACCTAAAAAGCTCTTTGGAATTTCCATACTATTACCACTTCTTTGTTTTTACATTGTGAACATGTACATGCTCACCTTTTTTGATTGATTTAACAACTTTACCAATGTCGTGACCATACTTTAAAATAGTATCACCTTCTTTAAGGTCAACCATTGCAATTTTATGACCTAAAGGTATTTCATCTACGGATTGAATATTTGTTGAACTGTCGTCTTCCATTATCCAGCAAGCACAGTCTTGTTTAGGAGTGATTTTTTCAATAACAACTACTCCCACATTGTCTTTTTTATCATGTATGATTATATCTGTTGCCATATCGTGTCGATTTGTTTGTTTGAAATTCGTAAAAACTTATATATTAATCGCACAAATTAACAAACGAATTTTATAAATAGTATAATTACACTTTAGAGAGGTTCTAGTTTTATGACAAAAATGACAACAGAAGAAGCTTTTGTAAAAGTTTTACAAATGCACGGTATTGAACATGCGTTTGGAATTATTGGTTCAGCCTTTATGCCAATTTCAGATATTTTTCCAGATGCAGGTATTACTTTTTGGGATGTCGCTCATGAAACAAATGGTGGTTTAATTGCTGATGGTTACACACGAGCTACTGGTAAAATGTCAATGGTTATTGCCCAGAACGGACCTGGAATTACTGGATTAGTTACACCAATTAAAACTGCTTATTGGAATCATACTCCTCTTTTATTAGTTACACCGCAAGCAGCAAACAAAACAATGGGGCAAGGTGGATTTCAAGAAGTAGAGCAAATGAATTTATTCAAAGACATGGTTTGTTATCAAGAAGAAGTAAGAGACCCATCAAGAATGGCTGAAGTATTAAATAGAGTTATAGAAAAAGCTATAAGAGGATCAGCGCCAGCACAAATTAATGTTCCAAGAGATTATTGGTGTCAAGTAATTGATATTGATCTTCCTCCAATTGTAAGACTTGAAAGACAAGGTGGAGGGAATGATGCTGTAACTAAAGCAGCTGACTTGTTATCTAAAGCAAAGTTTCCTGTAATATTATCTGGAGCAGGTGTTGTTATTGGAGGAGCTATAGAAGCTACAAAAAAGCTTGCAGAAAAATTAGATTCACCTGTTTGTTCTGGTTACCAACATAATGATAGTTTCCCAGGAAGTCATCCTTTAGCAGTTGGCCCTCTAGGATACAATGGATCAAAAGCTGCAATGGAATTAATTTCAAAAGCTGACGTAGTATTAGCTTTGGGAACTAGATTAAACCCATTTTCTACTTTACCTGGTTATGGAATTGATTATTGGCCAAAGAATGCAAATATTATTCAAGTTGATATTAATCCTGACAGAATAGGTTTGACTAAAAAAGTTACTGTAGGAATAAGTGGCGATGCTAAATTAGTTGCTGAACAAATTTTAGAAAAATTATCCTCAAATGCTGGTGATACTGATAGACAAGCTAGAAAAGATTTAATTCATCAAACTAAATCAGCTTGGTTGCAAAAACTTTCAAGTTTAGATCATGAAGATGATGATGAGGGAACAGTCTGGAACAAAGAAGCAAGAGAAAGAGATGCAGATAGAATGTCACCAAGACAAGCTTGGAGAGCAATTCAAGCAGGAATGCCTGACGATGTAATTATATCAAGTGATATCGGAAACAATTGTGCGATAGGTAATGCTTACCCTACGTTTGAAAAGCCAAGAAAATATTTAGCACCAGGTTTATTTGGTCCTTGTGGTTACGGTTTTCCATCAATATTGGGAGCAAAAATTGGTTGTCCGGATACTCCTGTTATAGGATTTGCTGGCGATGGTGCTTTTGGAATAAGCATGAATGAAATGAGTTCATGCGCAAGAGAAGAGTGGCCCGCAATAACAATGGTTATTTTCAGAAATTATCAATGGGGTGCGGAAAAAAGAAATACAACACTTTGGTTTGATAATAACTTTGTTGGCACAGAGCTAGATCCAGAATTAAGTTATGCTAAAGTTGCTGATGCTTGTGGTTTAAAAGGCGTAATAGTTAGAACAATGGAAGAAACTACAAATGCTATCAAACAATCATGTGAAGATCAAAAGAAAGGAATTACAACCTTTATAGAAGTAATTTTAAACCAAGAACTTGGTGAACCTTTTAGAAGAGATGCTATGAAGAAACCAGTAAGAGTAGCAGGTATAAACAAATCAGACATGAAACCTCAAAAATCGTTAAATGGATGAAGTTAAAATAGGCTCTAATAAAAGCTTTGGAATAGTATTTTTTATTGTTTTCTTGATAATCGCAATTTACCCTTTGTTAAGTCAAAACGAAATACGATTATGGTCCTTAATTATATCAATAATTTTTTTAATATTAGGTTTATTAAATTCTAAATTACTAACACCCTTAAATAAAATTTGGTTTAAATTTGGAATATTATTAGGAAAAATTATATCTCCTTTAGTTATGGGATTAATATTTTTCTTTGTTGTGACTCCAATAGGTATCTTAATGAGAATTTTAAAGAAAGATTTGTTAAATCTCAAATTTAATAAAAAAACAACCTACTGGATTGAAAAAAATGATCCAAAAAGTAAAATGAAAAATCAATTTTAATATGAGTTTTATAAAAGAATTTTGGGAGTTTTTAAAAGTAAGAAAAAAATACTGGCTTTTACCAATAATTATCGTTTTAGTTTTATTTGGTGGATTAATAATTCTAAGTCAAGGCTCAGCTGTAGCACCATTTATTTATACAATTTTTTAAAGTGTCATCAATATTAGGTATATCAGCTTTCTATCATGATAGTGCAGCATGTATTTTAAAAAATGGTGAAGTAGTTGCAGCTGCCCAAGAAGAAAGATTTACAAGAAAAAAACATGACCCAAGTTATCCTAAAAATGCAATTAATTTTGTACTTAATTATACAGACCTAAAGTTGAGTAATGTTGATCAAATAGTTTTTTTTGAAAAACCTTTTTTGAAATTTGAAAGGTTATTAGAAACATACGTTGCATTTGCTCCAAAAGGTTTTGTTTCTTTTAGTAAAGCAATGCCGATTTGGATTAAAGAAAAACTTTTTCAGAAAAATTTATTATTTAACAAACTAAAGGAACATGATGAAAATTATAAATCTGATGAAAATATATTTTTTTCGGACCATCATTTAAGTCATGCCGCTAGTGCTTTTTTTCCTTCCCCATTTAATGAAGCAGTTGTTTTAACTGCTGATGGTGTTGGTGAATGGGCAACAACCACAGTCGCCATAGGTAAAGGAAACAAACTTGAAATAAAAAAAGAAATTCATTTTCCGCACTCTTTAGGACTTCTTTACTCAGCATTTACTTATTACACAGGTTTTAAAGTAAACAGTGGAGAATACAAACTTATGGGCTTAGCACCTTATGGAGAGCCAATTTATGAAAATAAAATTAAAAAACTACTAGATATAAAAGATGATGGAACTTTTAGGTTAGATCAAAATTATTTTAATTATGCTACAGGACTTACTATGACCAATGATAAGTTTCATAACATGTTTGGTCAGAATCCTAGAGATCCACAACATGAAAAAATAACTCAATTTCACATGGATATTGCTGCATCTATTCAAAAAGTAACAGAAGAAATAATGATCAAATTATCAAAAGCGATACGCAAAGAATATAATATTAAAAACTTATGTTTAGCTGGTGGAGTTGCTTTGAATTGTGTAGCTAACGGTAAAATACTTAAAGAAAAAATTTTTGATAATATTTGGATTCAACCTGCTGCAGGAGATGCTGGAGGTTCTTTAGGTGCAGCATTAGCACTTTGGCACATAGACCAAGAGAATGAGAGAGTTGTTGGTTCAGATGATAATATGAAAGGATCATATTTAGGAAACGAATTTGATCAAGAACAAATAGAAAAAGAATTAAATTCTCTAGGCGCTAAATTTGAAATATTAGATTATGAAAATTTAATCGATAAAACAGCAAAATTTTTATCTAATGAAAAAGCAATTGGCTGGTTTCAAGGTAGAATGGAATTTGGACCTAGAGCTTTAGGTGGCAGATCTATATTAGGAGACCCAAGATCAGATAAAATGCAGAAAAATTTAAACTTAAAAGTAAAATATAGAGAAAGTTTTAGGCCATTTGCACCATCTATTTTAAGAGAAGATCTGTCAAATTGGTTTGATCTAAACGTAGATAGTCCGTATATGCTTTTAGTTTCAGATATAAGCTCTGAAAAAAAAATCCAAATGAATGACGAACAAAATAAACTTTTTGGAATAGATAAATTAAATATTAAGAGATCAGAAATTCCTGCAGTAACTCATGTTGATTATTCGGCAAGAATCCAAACAGTAAAAAAAAACACTAATAAACGTTATTATGATTTAATATCAAGATTTAAACAAATAACAGGTTGTCCAGTAATTGTGAATACGTCCTTTAATGTAAGGGGTGAACCTATTGTATGTTCGCCTACAGATGCATTCAATTGTTTCATGGGCACAGAATTAGATTATTTAGTAATTGGAAATTGTATTTTAGACAAAAAAAACCAAGATCCAAATCTAAAAAAAGACTATACAAAAGAATTTGAATTAGATTAAGTTCATTATCATGCAGGTGATTAACGACAATGGTTGTGCTTGGATTAATGATTTAAACTCAAGATCAAATATAAAAGTATTAAAAAAAAATACTGATTGTGATTGGCTAATTATAGGAGCAGGTTATACCGGTTTATCAGCTGCTAGAAAATTAGGAAAATTACACCCTCATAAAAAAATTATTTTAGTAGATTCTCAATTAGCAGGAGAAGGGGCAAGTTCGAGAAATTCAGGCTATTTGGTAGAAACAACTTTAAATGATGGATTTACATCTAATAAAGAATTAGAAAATTATAAAAAAAAATCAGATATTTACAATCTTGGCATAGACACTGTAAAAAATTTTGTTAAAGAGCATCAAGTTGATTGTGATTGGAATGAGTGTGGAAAATATTTTGCTTCATCAAATATAAATGATGAAAGTATTTTAAAAAAATTTTCTTACACTCTTACAAGCTTAGGATTTGAGCATAAGTTATTATATAAAGATGAATTAGTAAAAAAATTAGGAACTAATTTTTATAATGTAGCACTTTATACAAAAGGAGGAATTTTGTTAAATCCTGGAAAGCTAGTCAGATCTATGATTAATGCGTTACCAAATAATGTTGAATTATATGAAAATACTACTTTGTTGAAGTGGTCTTCTATTCAAGATTACATATCTTGTACTTTTGATAATGCAAAAATTAGATCCAAAAAAATAATATTTGCAACAAATGGATTTCTTAAATCTTTAGGAATTAGAGTTAATTATAATTTTCCTATAACTTTAACAGCTAGCATGACTAGATCACTAACTGAGGAAGAATTTTATAACATCGGTCGACCAAAAGAATGGGGAGTTTTACCAGTGAAACCAATGGGAGCAACAATAAGAATGACTAAAGACAGAAAGATTTTAATAAGAAATACTGCAGAAGTTCATGATCCATTTAAAATGTCTAAACAAACATTAGAAGAAAGATCAAAAATTCAAAAAATTGGTATTAAAAAAAGATTTCCTAATTTACCAGATAATATAATCCAATCTACATGGTCAGGGGTAGTTTCAAGAACAAGAAACAGCTCGCAAATATTTGATAAAATTAAAGATAATATTTTTGTTGCTGGTTGCTATAACGGTTCTGGTATTGGTGTAGGAACGTTGTTTGGTGAACAAATAGCAATCAAAGCTAGCAACCAAAATACCGAAGAAATACAAATAATTGAATCAAGGAACAAACCTACCTGGTTGCCTCCACAACCTTTTTTAAATATGGGTATCAAATCAAGGCTTATTTTTGAAAGATTTAGAGCCAAATCAGAAATTTGATTATTTAAAATTTAATCTTACTTATAATTTCGTTAAATATTTTTATAGTCCCTTTTTTGTTCCAGTGAATATCACCATATATAAAGTTTTCAAAAATTAGTTCTCTTTTATTTTCACCTTGAAAACTATTATACAAATTGATTAGATTAATATTATTTAAATAACTAAAATTTTTCCAATAAGGCTCATGTTTTGTGTCACCATATTTTATTTGAGCTGGCCATGGATATATAATTAAATAAGATTCTATTTGGTTTTCATTTAATAAATCAAATAGTTTTTTTAAGTATTTATCGCTTTGTTCTAATCCTTTTTGTATTTCCAAATATCTTTCTTCATCATAAGTCCAAAAACCTCTATCTATATGAGTCATTCTGTAGAAAATTGCATCATCTCGTGATGTTTTAAAAAAACTTTTATTCAAACTTGAGGATGCTTTTGATTTCAGCTTGATATAATTTTTGATTTCTTCGGTTTTATCTGAAATCAAATATAAAAATCTAAAACTCAAAGTGTTATCTCTTAAAAACCAGCCCAATGAGTAAATTTTATTTTTAATTTTACGTTCTAATGTTAGTTTTGTTTTTGGAACTTCAGAAATTATATTTTCCTCTTTATCAAAATTAATAAATAGCTCATCATATATATCTGATAGATCTAAAAAAATAAGTGCCTTATCAAAATTATAACCTTGAGATAAATAAAATTCAGTCTTTTTAAAATAAATACTTGGCGAATAGGATTCTACCGCGCTGTTTAATACCTCATATCTATTACCAAGTTTATTAGCAAGTAGACCGGACAATGTATATTCATAATCATATCCTGAGCCTTCGATAAATGAGTCTCCTATTAAAAGAATCCTTGTTTTATCTGTTTGTTTATTTATTTTTTTTTTCGCAGAGTCTCTAAATCCCAACGAATTTGTAATAATTTTTCTTTTGAGTTTTCCACCCCAAATTTCATAGGCTTCAATATTTGGCTTTAGATCATGATGATAGATTTGCGATTGAACTCTATGGTGCTTTTTTTTCCATTTTTCATTTTCCCAAAATTGAGTTTTTTTTAGAAAAAAATTTGTAATTAATGAATCTATTATTAGAATAATTAATAAAATTTTTAAATATTCTTTCATATTTTTGCTAATGTTCAATTTATATTAGAGTAGTTTTTTATATACTTTTTTTTTAAAATTTAATTGTTTAAAACTGACATAGGATCTAATCGTGTTTGAAACCAATTAATTCTAAAATCTAAATGTGGTCCAGTTGATCTTCCTGTTGATCCTACAGTTCCAATTATATCTCCTTGATTAATTTGATCTCCAACTGAGACTAATAAATTTTCTAAATGGGAGTAAATGGTTGATATCCCGTGACCATGGTCCATTATAACTGTACCACCTGTATAATATAAATCATCTTCAGCCATAGTTACGATACCTGAGCCAGATGATTTAATCATTGTTCCTTGTTTAGCTGCAATATCTATTCCGTAGTGAGGCCATCTTGGTTTACCATTTAAAATTCTTTGACTACCATAAACACCGCTAATTATACCTTCAACTGGCATAATAAATTTTTCTTTAAAAAACTGCAGATCAGAATTTATTGCTCTTGCCTCTCCAATTGCATTATTTTCTTTTTTAATTCTTTTATAAACAGACTCAGGTGGGGTGACTTTACTCTCTGCCAGCCCATCTATTCTTTGTATATTATATTTTCTCTTTAAAACTTTTTTTGTAGATATTGATTTTTTTCCATTAATAATTTTCGTAAATGTTAGATCATATTTTTGATCTCGATCTATACCAAAGACAAAAAAACCATCTTTTGAAACTTTTACCTCTTTTTTTCCAATTAAAATTTTAGCTTTTGGATCAGTTTTGCCTAATATAAAATGTCCTTGTAGAAATTTTCCTTGGAATTCAATAGCTTTTACCGGTGATATAAAAATTAGAAAAACAAAAAAAATTCTATAAATTATTGAGCTGTCCATCCACCATCTATAATTATTGATGTCCCAGTTATCATTGAAGACGCTGATGATGCCAAAAAACAAACAGTTGTAGCAACATCACTTTCAGTAGCTGCTTTTCCAATTGGGATATTTCCAAGGGCTAATTTTTTAAATTTTTTGTTTTTAAAAAAGTTTTTAACCATAGGTGTTTCAACAAAAGTAGGTGCTACCGTATTAACTCTGATATTTTTTTTAGCCAACTCTACACCCATTCCCTTTGTCAATCCTTCAATTCCAAATTTTGTCATATTGTATACGTTTCTACCACTCATACCCACATGACCAAGTTGAGATGACATATTTATAATTGAACCAGGTCTTTTTTTATTTTTAAGCATTTTTTTTACAACAAGTTGTGCTACGTTAAATGCTGCCTTAAGATTTAAATCTACAAGATAATTCATACTTTGTTGTTTTATTTTTTCAAAAGGTTCTGGAATGTTAGTTCCTGCATTATTTACTAATACATCAATAATTTTAATTTTATCCAATTTTTGTTTTAAATCTTCATAGTTCATTACATCGCATGAAACCTTAATAACCTTACCTTTAACTTTTTTGATATCCTTTTCTAATTTATTTAAATCTGAAGGTGTTCTACTTAAAGCTATAACTGTTGCACCCGCCTCAGCTAACGCAATTGAACATGCTCTTCCAAGTCCTTTACCTGCACCAGTAACTAAAGCGTATTTATTTTTTAGATTTATTTTTTGAAGATACATTAAAAGAATATTATTTTAATATCTGTGTAAATCAACTCTACAGCTACTATTAATATTGCTAGTAATCCAACCCAAGCGATCCATTTATATTTTTTAATCCATCCAGATATTAATGTTGCAGCAGTTGCCATTAAAACGATTGATAACACTAATCCAAATACAAGTAGTCCATAATGATCACCTGCTGCACCAGCAACACCTAAAACATTATCTAAACTCATTGTAAAATCTGCTAGTAAAACAGTCCAAATTGCTTTTAGAAAACTTGAATTATCTACTTTTACCTCTTCTTCAGATTCTGAACCTTTGATTACATCTACATATAGCTTGTAAACAATATAAAGCAGTAATATTCCTCCAATTAATCTTAACCCAGTTATTTGTAGCAGATAAGCTGTGAGTAAGGTTAGTATTATTCTTAAAATTACAGCACCACCAATTCCCCAGAAAATAACTTTTTTTCTTTGTTCGACTGGAAATTTAGATGCAACCATTCCAATTATAATGGCATTATCTCCAGCTAAAACTAAATCAATAAAAATTATTTGAGTTAATATCGCTATTTGTTCAGGTGTAAAATATTCTGCAAACATTATTGTTGTAGTATCATGTCTGCACCTTTTTCTGCAATCATTATTGTTGGAGCATTTGTATTTCCTGAAGTGATGTTTGGCATTACTGATGCATCTATAACTCTTAAATTATTAACACCTCTTACCTTAAGTTTTTCATCTACTACAGACATTTCATCTTGACCCATTTTACAAGTTCCAACTGGATGAAAAATAGTTTGAGCGTAATTAGAGGCTTCTTTAACTAATTCCTCATCATCATTTAAATGAATGCCAGGTCTGTATTCTTCTGGGGTATATTTTTTGAAAGTTTCAGACTCCATTATTATTTTTCTGGTTAATTTAAGTCCTTTAGCTGCAATTATTCTATCATGATCAGTTGATAGATAGTTTTGTTTTATTTTTGCATAAGTTCTTGAGTCTTTATCAACAATGCTAACATGTCCTCTACTTGTTGGTCTGATATTTGAAACAGTAGGAGTGAATGCATGAAAATCATGATTTTTCGTAGCTCCCAAAGTATCCATACTCATGGGCTGAACATGCCACTGCAAATCTGGTAGTTCTAAAGATGGATCACTTTTAGCAAACATACAAAGTTGACTAGCGCCCATAGTCATTGGGCCACTTCTTTTAAAAATATATTCTAAGCCAATCATTAAATTTCCAAATAAACTATTAATTTTTTTATTAAGGGATTTTAATCCATTTACTTTATAGATTGGTCTTAGCATTAAATGATCGTGTAAATTTTCTCCAACCCCATTCAAATGTTGCACCATATCAATTCCAAGATTTTTTAATTTTTCAGGATTTCCAATTCCAGAGACTTGTAAAATTTGAGGAGAGCCAATAGCCCCTGACGAAATTATAATTTCTTTATTTGCTTGTACTTTTTTTAATTCATTTCCTTCCCAATACTCAACTTCATTGGCAGTTTTATTTTCAAAATTTATTTTTTTGACATGTGAATTAGTTAATATTTTTAAATTTTTTCTGCTCTTGACTGGGTTTAGATACCCTACAGCTGTACTACATCTAAAGCCATCTTTTTCTGTCACTTGAAAATAACCACAGCCATGATTATCACCAGTATTAAAATCTTTTGTTTTTGGAATACCGAACTCTTCAGCAGCATTTTGAAATTCATCTAAAAGAGGCAGATGTATTCTTTGATCTGAAACAGACAAAGGACCTCCAACACCATGGAACTCACTTTTTCCTCTTTCTTGATTTTCTGCTTTGATAAAATAAGGCAAAACATCATCCCATCCCCAACCTGTGTTACCTAATTGTCTCCAGATATCATAATCTCTGTGTTGGCCTCTTATATAAAGCAGACCATTGATAGAAGAACTACCTCCTAAAGTTTTCCCTCTAGGATACCTAATGGAAATATTATTCATACTCTCATCAGGTTCTGTTTTGTAGCACCAATCAGTCTTTGGGTTATGCATTGTTTTGAAATAACCAACAGGAATATGTATCCAAGGATAATTATCCTTACCTCCAGCCTCAATTAAAAGTACTTTATTTGTAGGATTTTCAGACAACCTGTTAGCAAGCACACATCCTGCAGATCCTGCTCCAAGAATTATAAAATCAAAATTATCCACATTAGAACTCTTATAAATTAAATTTTTTTATTTGTAATATTTATGTACACAAAAAAATTCAAATAATCCAATAATAGCACTTGTTTTAAATTTCATTCTTTGACAAGGTTTCATTTTTAAAAATAAAGAGAGGGAAACAAATGAAAAAAATCATTTCAATGTTATTTGCAGTTGCAATGGTATTTGGGTTTATTTCAAATGCTAATGCTGCGAAAACACTAAAATGTCAGACAGTTCTTAACACTAAGGCTGATGAAGTTAAAATGTTAAAAGACTTTACTGACACTGTAACAACTTTGACAGGTGGATCTCTTAAGTTTGAAATTATGCCTGCAGGAGCAGTTGTTGGTGTAAAAGAAACTTTAGATGCTGTTGATAAAGGACTTATCGACTGTGGATTTGCTTGGACACACTATTGGTCAGGTGATCACCCTGCCGCTATGTTATTTGGTTCGCCAGTAGCAGGTGGTGGTGTTGGTATTGACAACATCGCATTCTTATCATGGTTTCAGTATGGTGGAGGAAAAGAGCTATACGACAGACTATGGAAAGAAATGGGAAGAGATATTAAAGGATTTATGATTCAACCAGTTGGTCCTGAAGCTTTAGGTTGGTTTCCAAAACCAATTAAAGATATGGCTGATTTTAGAAAATATAAATTCAGAACTCCTCCAGGAATTCCAGGACAAACTTATAAAGACATCGGTATAGCATCTGTTGCTATGGGTGGTGGAGATATTCTACCAGCTTTAGAAGCAGGAACTATTGATGCTGCTGAATGGTGTTGTCCAAAACCAGACTTAACGTTTGGTTTCCAAAAAGTATTAAAGCACTACTACCTACAAGGTTTACACCAAGTAGTCGTAAATGCTGACTTTTATATTACTGGAAAAACATATGAAGCTATGAGTGCTCATGAGAAGAAGTCTCTAGAAGTTGCAGCAAATGCATCTCTAGCGAAATCTCTAAGTTACAGAATCTATGAAAACGGAAAAGCTTTAAAAGAGCTTACAGAAGTTCATGGTGTAAAATTAGAAGATACTCCTTCTGATTACTTCACAGAATACATGGCAGCTGCTAAGAAAAGTTTGGAAACAAACGCAGCTAAAAATGCATTCTTTGCTGAAGTTTGGGACTCTATGAAAGAATTTGCTGATATCGCAGTTCCTTTCTGGAGTGGTGCTCAAATGTCTAATGCGAAGCTAGGAATGGCTCACGCAGCAACATTAAAGTAATCATTAAACAATCTTTATGTTAGAGCGGACTTAATAGTCCGCTCTAATTTTTTATATAAAATTTTATGGCAGACGAACCAGGTAAATTAGATATATCAGATGAAATGATTGCCGAAAGGCGAGGTGGTTCAGGAAAAATGCCAAGTGATATGCCGTCATGGATGGCAAGTTCGATTATAAATATTGATAAATTTAGCAAATGGGTTGGTAACGTTGTTTGTTGGATATTAATGCCATTAATTCTTGCAATGACTTACGAAGTTCTTGCTAGAAAATTATTTCATGCTCCAACAATATGGGCTTATGACATCAGTCGATTTTTATATGGTGCACTTTTTATGTTGGGTGCTGGCTATGCATTATCTAAAGGTGTTCATATTAGAGCAGATTTTTTATACAGAAATTTTAAAACTAAAAATCAAGGCACTATTGATTTTTGGTTATATATTTTATTTTATTTTCCAGGCTTAATTGTATTTCTTTATATGACTATTGGATATGTAGGAGAGTCTATTCAAAGAGGTGAGAGAGGAATGGATACTACTTGGATGCCATATATGTGGCCTATTAAAACTTGTTTATTAGTTGGCATAGTATTTTTACTTATCCAAGGTATTTCAGAATTATTTAAAAGTTATTGGGCTGCTACTAGAGGAAAGTGGCCAGGAGAAGATAAATGATAGCTGAATTTATAAATCCAGCATACTTAGGTTTTATTTTAGTTGGAGTAATGCTTTTTGCTATCTTTGTTGGATTTCCTATTTCATTCACATTAATTTTCTTAGGTTTTGTATTTGGTTATTTAGGATTTGGAAAATTAGTATTTTATTTAATGACCCTTCAATTCTCGATGGTCATGACCGAGCAAACTCTTGCTGCCGTCCCGCTCTTTGTCTTTATGGGTATTATGATGGAGCAGGCAGGACTTATGGAAAGATTATTTTCGTCATTTCAGATGATGCTGGCTAGAGTAAGAGGTGCATTGTATTATGCTGTTTTATTTGTTTCAGTTATCTTTGCAGCTGCAACAGGAATTGTTGGTGCCTCTGTAACTATTCTTGGAATAATGGCTGCAAAATCAATGAATAGATCTGGTTATGATGTAAGACTTGCAGCTGGTACAATTACAGCTGGTGGTACTTTAGGAATTTTAATTCCACCAAGTATTATGCTTGTTGTAATGGGTCCAATTATGGAAATACCTGTAATTGATTTATTTGCTGCTGCTATAATACCTGGAATTCTTCTTGCTAGTTTATACGCTGGCTACACAACAATTAGATGCATGATAAATCCAAAACTAGGGCCTGTAATCCCTGAAGAAATGAGGGCAGCAAGCATGAAAGAAGTTTGGATTGAATTCTTTTTAGGTTTAGTTCCTCCTGCAGCGCTAGTCTTTGCGGCATTAGGGAGTATATTATTTGGTTTTGCAACTCCAACAGAAGCTGCTGGTTGTGGTGCAATGGGTGCATTGTTACTTTCATTAGCATATAAAAAATTAACTCTATCTAAACTTCAAGAAGCACTTGTTAAAACTTTAGAGATTACTGCTTTAATAATGGTTTTAGTTGCTGCATCAAACTTTTTTGGTGCTGTATTTGCAAGACTTGGTACTCCAACATTGTTAACTGAATTCTTGTTAGGTTTAGAGATGAACAAATATTTTATTTTGGCAATTGTTATGGTTGCTATATTTTTGTTAGGTTGGCCATTAGAATGGGTTCCAATTGTGATGATTATTGTACCAATTATTTTACCATTAATTGAAGCTTTAGGTTTCAATTTGACCTGGTTTGCAATATTAGTTGCTGTAAATCTCCAGACCGCCTGGCTATCTCCACCTGTAGCTTTGTCTGCCTATTTCTTAAAAGGCGTAGTTCCTGAATGGGATTTAAAAGATATTTATTATGGAATGATGCAGTTTATGGTTCTACAAATTATAGGCTTAGTTTTAATCATCATATTTCCCAAGATTGCCTTATGGTTACCAACTCTCTTATATGGACAGTAGAATTTATTAGTTTAAAATAAATTTTGTGAATCAACCTAAAGTAAAATATTCTCTTTCTAATTGGGACTTAGTCACAGTTAATCCAAATTATAAAACTTGGAATTGGAAAGATTTATTTTGTTTTTGGGGAGCTAATGTACAGAGTATAATTGGTTTTTCATTAATATCCTCTTTATACTTAATGTATAGTTTAAATATTTTTGTAGTTTTTTTTGGAATCATATTAGGATCTTTTTTTGTTTATTTATTTTCAAATATCATAGGAAAACCTTCCCAAAAATTTGGTTTACCATTTGCAGTATTATTAAGGTCTTCATTAGGGTTCAATGGTGCTAAATTTTTTGGATTAATCAGAAGTTTAGTTGGGATATTTTTATTTGGAATTCAAACTTATTTTTTATCTAAAATATTAGTTTATTTAATTAGAATTCTATTTTTTTCTATAGACAATTCTTTGTTAAAACAGGAAATATTTATTTTTTATTATTTTGGTATGAACATTATTGATTGGTCTGCAATAATAATCACAATTATTCTACAGACTTTATTTTTTACTTTTGGAATGCAATACAATAAGAAAATAATTAATTTCTCTGCTATGACAGTTTATTCTGGTATGCTTATTTTTTTCTTTGTTGTTTTGTTAAGTGATGTAAAAATAACTACCGAAGCTTTTTTAAATCTATTTAATCTTAATAATTTTTTAGATATAAACAATTTAGCTCCTTTGTTCACAGTTGCTGGAACAATATTTGCCTATTTTTCAATTTCAATAATTAGTTTTGGTGATTTTTCTAGGTATGTAAAAAATGAGCAAGAATTAAAAAAAGGAAACTTAAGTTTAATTTTGAATTTAATTATTTTTTCTTTTTTTTCTGTATTCATAGTTATAGGTTCTGATGTTTTTCTTAATCAAAAATTTTCGGATATGGAAAGAATTTTTACTAATCCAACAGATATAATTGGTAAATATGATAATTTACAAATAACAATAATTGTTTTGTTTTTTATCATAATTGCTTCTGCTTCTACAAATTTAGTTGCCAATTTTATTCCATCTCAATATTCTCTAATAAATTTTGCTCCTTCAATATTAAGCTTAAAAAGCGCAAGTTATTTAATTGCTTTTTTTGGTTTGTTGGTCGCAATATTCTGGCTAACTATACTAAGTCAAATAGGAATTTTATCCTTTGTTGATACCTTTGGTGCTTTTTTTGGACCTTTGTTTGGGGTGATGGCAGCTGATTATTATTTAATTAAAAATCAAGAATTAAGTAATAAAGATATATATTCAACAGACAAAGAGAGCACTTATTATTATTCAGGTGGTTGGCATATAAAAGGTATTTATTCTTTAATATTAGGATTTATTTTTTCAGCGTCAACAATTTGGAATACTAATCTAATGTTTTTACAATCTTATGCTTGGATAATAGGTGCATTTGTTGCTTGGATAACATATTACTTATTAGCAAAAAAGTAATATGAAAGCTCTAGTATATACAGGTACTCAGGAATTAGTTTATAGAGACGAACCAAACCCAATTGAAGTTTCAGGAGAAAGTATTTTAAAAATACATGCCTCAGGGATATGTGGCTCGGATATGCATGCTTATCACGGACATGATGAAAGAAGAGTGCCCCCATTAATATTGGGACATGAGGTAAGTGGAGAAGTTCAGAATGGAAAATTCAAAGGAAAAGATGTTGTTTTAAATCCTTTAATTACTTGTGGTAAATGTGAATACTGCACAAGTGGAAGAGAACATCTTTGCCCTAAAAGAATTATTTTGGGCATGAATAAACCAATTGAAAGACAAGGAGTTTTTGCAGAATTTGTATCAACTCCTGATCAAAACATTTATGAAATTCCAGAAGGTTTAGATAAAAATGAGGCTCCTGTAGCAGAGCCAACTGCTGTTTCTTTACATGCGGTATTAATGGGTGAGCAATCATTGAGCAAATCTTTATCTGAATGTAAAACCTTAATTCAAGGTGGTGGTGCGATTGGTTTGTTATGTGGACTAATATTATCAAAAATTAAAGGCAACAAAGATATAATTCTTTCTGACCCAAATAAATTAAGACTAAAAGAATGTTCCAAATATTTGGAAGCAAAATATGTAGCTCCAAATGACAAGGAAATAGCTAGCAATAACTTTGATATAGTTTTTGATACGGTTGGACTAGAAATCTCAAGACAACAGGCAATCGAAGTAGTCAAACCAGGTGGAACTATCATTCACATAGGTTTAACTCAGCCTGCTGGAACCTTTAATTTTAGAAAAATGACCTTACAAGAAGTGACAGTTATTGGCACTTATTGCTATACAAATAAAGATTTTGAACAAACTCTAAAGATTTTAGCAAACAAAGATATTGGATCACTAGATTGGATTGAGTTTAGAGAATTAAAAAGTGGTGGAGATGCCTTTAAGCAAATACACAATGGCACATGTGTTGCCCCAAAAATTATCCTTTTACCTTAGAAAATAAGTCTATTTTTGAGTTAAGTCCTCTTGATCCCACTGTTTTAAGCTCCTTAGATACAACAGGAGCTGATATCATAAACGACCAGTAAACCAAAAGTATAAATACAGATATAATTTTCACATTATTCATTTAACAATCAATTTTGAATTTAGAATGTTGAAATTGTGACTGAATATTGAATTTATAAATAATCTATCTATAAGAATAACATGTTAAAAATTTTTTATATTTTTATTACATCATTAATCTTTCTTAGCTCCGCATATTCAGAAACTGTTAAAGTTTTTGAATTTACTGAAAAAGAATTGTCAGCACTTGAGATACGTAAAGTAAGAGGAGCAGACAACAATACGTCTTATACTGTTGGATCAAATGAAAATGGTAATTTTTTAAAAGCAGTAGCAGACAATGCTGCTTCGGGCCTTGGAAAAGAGATCAAAATTGATCTAAATAAAACACCTTTTATTAATATTACATGGAAAATAGAGAAGGATCTTCGAGGGATTAAAGAGAATACGAAAAAAGGACATGATTATGCCGCCCGTGTTTTTGCGATTAAAAAAACTGGAGCCACACCTTTATCAAATAGAGCAATTAATTATGTTTTTTCAAGTAATAGTGATGTTGGTGAAAATAGACCCAGTCCTTATACAAAAAAATCTATAGACAATGTATTAGCAACCACCAGAGACAACTTAAATGAATGGGTGACAGTAAAAGCCAATGTGAAAGAAGATTTTAAAAAATTTCATGATTTAGATGTAAATGAATTAGACGGCCTGGCTATAATGGCAGATACTGATAATTCTAAAATGAAATCAATTTCTTATTTTCAGAATATTTATTTTTCAGCAGATTAATTACCATTTTAAATACTTTTTTAATCCAATACTTAAAAATGATAATAAAATTGCTGCGATAACATCCGCGATTGGAATTGCATTTGGAAATCCAAAGTTCCATATAATCACTCCAATTAACCAGATAATATAAACTTTCATAAGAATCTTATATCTTAGTTTGTGTTAAATTCTCTTTTTTTTTGATATTATTTTGGATGCATAAAAATTTTCATCACCAAGTTAAGGTTTATTATGAGGATACAGATGCTGGGGGAGTTGTTTATTATGCGAATTATCTAAAATATATTGAGAGAGCAAGATCAGAAGCTTTATCAAAAATAGGTTTGAGCAATACACAAATAAAAAATAAATTTGGCGCTCTGATAATTGTTAAATCCTGCAATATTGAATATAAAAAATCAGCTCATTTGGAGGATGAATTAAATATTGTATCTCACATAATATCTTTAAAAAAAACATCTTTAATAATGAAACAATTAATCATGCACGAAAAAGAATTGATTACTGATGCAGAAGTACATTTGGTTTTTGTAAATAATGAGGGAAAACCAGAAAAAATACCAAATGAAATAATAGAAAATTTTATGCCATATGTAAAAAATGAAATAAAAACATAATGTGGAATTTTTAAAATGGCACATGATCTAGAAAATCCAAGAACTAAAAATTATTCAAAACTCAAGTCATTTTTAATTAGTCTTGAATTAATTCTGAAAAAAGGATGGTTATTTATATTTATAGTAATAAATATTTTTTTTCATACTAAAAAAAATAATTATATAGATATTGGAAATTATAAAAATAAAGACAGCAGATTTATAAATTTTTTATTTCAAAGCTTGAAATCTAAATATAATTTTTCATATAGTATTTCGTTATCAATTTTAAATTTTGTAAAAAAAATAGGTATTAAGAATTTTGTTTTGAATTCAACTCCAAATATTTTCGTTAAAAAATCAAATAAAATTAAATTTAATTTAAATTGTCAAAACCAAGATGAATTAAATTTTAATACAAATTATTTTTATAAATATAAAGACGAAAAATTATATTTACCATATTATATGTATCCAAAAATTTACAATTCTAATTATGAGGATTTAGAAAAATTTAAATTAAATTTAAAACCAATTAAAATCTTCTTTTCTGGATCAACTAACAATGAAGTTTATGGTAAATTTACATGGTTTACAGAAGAAAAAGTTAGGCTATTAAATAGAATTGAGATCATTGAATTTATTATAAAAAACTTTAATGATAAAATATTTTTTCTAAATTCTTATGAAGATTTAAATAAAGTAGATCATTCAAAAAAACCTATAATTTTGTCAGTGAATGACGGTTTAATTAAAAAATCAAAAACTAACCTTAGTAATACACAACATTTAGAGTTGATTTCAAAAAGTAATTTCATTCTCACAGCTCCAGGCGCTGATATGCCTTTATGTCATCATTTGATTGAAGGGATTAAAATGAGAACAATTCCAATATCAAATTATGCTAATTTACATAGACCTCTCATATCTGAAAATGATTATATTTATTTTAACAATTATGAAACTTTACATAAGTCGATTTTAACTGCTTTAAATATGAGTGATGAAGAGATTAAAATAAAACAGGATAATCTTGAGAAATTTTATAACACAAAACTATCACCAAATTCTTTTTTGAATAATTTTGAAAGTAGAAAAGACAATGAAATTGTTTCTTGCAATGATGTTGAATCATTAAAATGGTTACAATAATTTTTTAATTGAGATCAATATTTTTTTCATTTTTTCTTGATTTAATATACCAGTATTTACATTTCTTGGGCTTGGGTGATAAGAGCTAAATAATAATTTGCCATCTGGGAGATAATACTTTTTACCATGTTTGAACATAAATTTTCCATCAATCTTATAATTTTTCTTATAAAATTTAATACAATTATCAAAAGCAAGTTTACCAAGTGTTAGTATAATTTTTAATTTTTCTAGGTTTTTAATTTCACTATTTAAATAAATTGAACAGTTTTCTAATTCTTCATTTAATGGTTTGTCACCTGGTGGAACACATTTCAGAATATTTGTTATGTATGTTGATTTAATTTTTAATCCGTCATCTAAGTTTTTAGAAATAGGTTGATTAGCAAAACCTGTTTCATATAAACATTTGAATAAAAAATCTCCTGATTTATCTCCAGTAAAAGCTCTGCCAGTTCTAGTTCCTCCATGAGCAGCAGGTGCCAATCCTAGAATCATTAATTTAGAATTAAATTCACCAAAACCAGTTAATGGCTTGCCCCAATAATTTTCACTAATGTTTTGTTTTCTTTTTTCAGTAGAAATTTTTTTTACAAACTTTACTAATCTTGGACATTTTTTGCATTTAATAATTGTTTTATTTAACTTTTTAAATTTAATGTTCATTAATGAAATTTTTAAAATTTTTATTTATAATATTTATAACTATTAGCTCTGCAGTTAAAGCAGATTCAAATCAAACATTAATTAATGAATTACAAAAGGGTGGTAAATTAATTTTCATAAGACATGCTTATGCCCCTGGAGGTGGCGATCCAGATAATTTTGATATTAACGATTGTACAACTCAAAGAAATTTAAGTGATAGTGGTAGAGTTCAATCACAAAAAATTGGTAATTTTTTTAAGAAAAATAAAATTTCAATTGGAAAAGTTTATTCTAGTGAATGGTGTCGATGTAAAGAAACAGCATCTATTGCCTTTAAAGAATATGAAACTCAAAATTTTCTAAATTCATTTTTTAGTGCAAAATTTGCCAATAATAAAAAAAAGCAAATTATTGATTTTGATAAATTTATTAGTACCTGGGATAAAGATCAAAATTTAGTTTTTGTTACACATTATGTGGTGATATCTGAAATTTTAAATTATGCACCATCATCTGGAGAGATCGTTATATCGGATAAACGTTTAAAAGTTATTGATACTTTTGAAATTGAATATTAAAATAATTTATCATGTCATCTAAAAGAGCAATGAGACAAGCGCAAAAACAAGCATACGCAAAGCATCGTTCAAATATTACAAATAGTAGATTTGAAATTAAGAAAAAATTTATTACCAAAAATAAAGAAGAAAAAAAAAAATAAAAACTAACTTTCTTGATCAAATTTTTCTATTTTTTTACAACTTGAAATTTTAGATAAACTTTCGACATTATTCAAAACAGCCTTAATAAATATTTCTGGTCTATCTTTTTCAAATAAAATTTGAGTATAAAACTGAGGATACCCATGTTTTAATGTAAGTATTTTTCCATCTTCTTCGTAAATATTTCTCACATAGGAGTTCTTCTTTTTAACGCTTAAATCGGTTATCTTATATTTTTGGTAAGTTTTTTCATTATAAACATAATTACGTGTCATAATTAGTTCATTAAGATTTAAAATATATTCATTTTTTAAAAAACCGTCCTCTTTATGATCACATTTGCTCAACACAATTATTTCTGAGTGAGAATTAAAGGATATAAAAAAAAATGATAAAAAAAATATAAAAAACTTATTTTCTCTCATTTTTATCTACAAAAAATAAAGCTATAATAAATATTACAGTCCAAGCAAATATAGACAATGTTTTTACTGGAGTGGTATCTGCCCCCCAAACATCAAAGAATAAAGCACCAATAATTATACCTATAGCATAGATAATACTTATAATTTTAACTTTACTCATAATTTATATTACTCTTTGATTAAATTTTTCTTGAAAAGAGACATACCATTCTTGATTTTATAAGAATAAGATTCCCTAAAACTTTCAAGCTGCCAACCACTAAGCCTTTTTTCAATTTGAATTATATTTTCTTTTTTCCAATCATCAGTTGTTTCTTCAAGCTTCCAAAGTCTTTTTTCCTCGTTACTTCTTCCACAACCATAACAATAGCCTGTTGATGGATCAGTTTTACAAATACTTATACAAGGTGAAATAATCATTTTTTATAAATTAGTATAAATTTTGTTAGATAAATAGATAATTTTTTAACAATTGTCATTGGACAAATAGTTTCAATAATATATAAAACCTCGTAATTTGTGGGGCGATGGCGGAATTGGTAGACGCGTTGGTCTTAGGAACCAATATGGCAACATGTGAAGGTTCGAGTCCTTTTCGCCCTACCATTAAAATATTATGAAAGTTACAGTAGAAAATAAAAAAGGTTTAAATAAAGATCTTAAAATTTTTATCGATAAAGAGACAATGAACTCTTATATGAATGAAAAATATGAAGAGATCAAAGGTAGTGTAAATCTTAAAGGATTTAGACCAGGTAAAGTTCCAAAAGAAATTTTAAAAAGACAATTTGGTAAAGCAGTTTTTGGAGAAGTCTTAGATAAAGTTCTAAAAGAAACATCAACTAAAGCGCTAGAAGAAAAAAAGATTAAACCTGCAGGTCAACCAAAACTTGATTTAAAGACTTACGGTGAAGACAAAGATTTAGAATATGTTTTATCAGTTACAGAGTTACCAAAAGTAGAAATTAAATCTTTAGAAAATATTAAATTTGACGAATACACTGTAAAAATTGATGATAGTGAAACAGACAAAAGAATTAAAGAAATTGCTAAAAACCAACCAAATTTTAAAGAAGTAAGCGCTGATACAAAAGCTAAAAAGGGTGATTTAGTATCCTTAGATTACAAAGCAACTGTTGACGGTAAAGATTTTAAAGGAAGCGAAGGAAAGAATACTCAGCTAACTTTGGGTAAAGATTTATTTTTAAAAGGTTTCGATGAACAGTTAATTGGAGTTAAGAAAGATGATGAAAAAGTTGTAGAAGCAACCTTACCAGAAAATTTTCCAGAAAAAGAATTAGTAAATAAAAAAGCCAAATTTAATTGTAAAATTTTAAGTGTTAAACAATCAGAAGAAGTAAAAATTGATGATGATTTTGCAAAAAATTTAGGAGCAAAAGATTTAAAAGATTTAAAAACATTAATTTCAAAACAAATTAATGATGAATATAAAAATTCTCTAGATCAATTATCTAAAAACCAAATTTTAAAGGAAATAGAGAAAATTAAGGTAGACGAAGTTCCAGAAAACCTAGTTGAGGAAGAAGTTAAAGTTCTTTCACAAGGTATGTCTGAAGAAGAATCTAAGAAAAATAAAAAAAATTTTGAAGAAAAAGCAAAAACAAGAATTAAAACTGGATTAATTTTAAATGAGTTTGGTGAAAAAAATCAAATTAAAGTTTCAGAACAAGAAATTCAGGCTGAAGTTCAAAAACAACTAAGAATGATGCCTGGACAAGAAAAAATGGTTATGGATTTTTACCAAAAAAACCCATCTGCATTAGCGAGTTTAAGAGGAACCGTATATGAAGAGAAAATTTTAAATTTAATCAAAGAAAAAGGCAAAGCGAATAAGAAAGAAATTTCAAAAGAGGAAGCCGAAAAGATTTTAAAAGAAGCTCATAAGCACGACCATGATCATGGCCATAGCCATCGTGAAGAAAAAAAAGAAACTAAGAAAAAATCTTCAACATCATCTATCAAAGAAAAAAAACCTGTAACTAAAAAGGCAAAATCAAAGCCAGCAATTAAAAAGGCAAAAAAAGTTAGCAAAAAGTAATCTCAAGTTGTATAAGTAGAACGAATCAACTTATGACAATAAAATTATCAAAACATATGAGCAATCTTGTACCAATGGTTGTCGAGCAATCTAGCAAAGGTGAAAGAGCTTATGATATTTATTCAAGACTATTAAAAGAAAGAATTATTTTTTTGACAGGTCAAATTAATGATAACGTTGCGTCATTAGTTACTGCTCAATTATTATTTTTAGAAGCTGAGGATCCAAAAAAAGAAATTTATTTATACATAAATAGCCCTGGAGGTTTAGTTACAGCGGGTCTTGGTATTTATGATACAATGCAATATGTGAAACCAGACATTTCTACTTTGTGTATTGGCCAAGCAGCTTCGATGGGTTCTTTTTTGCTTGCAGCTGGCACAAAAGGAAAAAGATTTTCATTACCAAACTCAAGAATAATGGTCCACCAACCATCTGCTGGTTTTCAAGGTCAGGCGACTGATATTGAAATTCATGCTAACGAAGTTTTGTCTTTAAAGAAAAGGCTCAATGAAATTTATTCAAAGCATACTGGAAAAAGTGTTGAGGAAATTAAATCTGCTCTTGAAAGAGATAATTTTATGACAGCAGATGTCGCACAATCTTTTGGACTTATTGACGAAGTAGTAGAAAAAAGATCTTAATACACAATATATTGAGTCATTATTAATCGAAACTTGATTAGTGCAAGTCTTCTATAATAAAGTAATTAAACTGATTCGTTATAAAATTTAAAATGACAACAAATAATAAAAATATTCTTTACTGTTCTTTCTGTGGCAAGAGTCAACATGAAGTTAGAAAGTTGATTGCTGGCCCAACTGTTTTTATATGCGATGAATGTGTTGAGCTATGTATGGATATTATTAAAGAGGAGAGCAAAGATACTTTTGTAAAACATCAAGATGGTCTTCCATCTCCAAAAGAAATTTGTTCAGTGTTAGATGATTACGTAATTGGTCAAGCGCATGCAAAAAAAGTATTATCGGTTGCAGTACACAATCATTATAAAAGATTAAATTATGAGAACAAAACAAGCAAAAATGTTGAGCTATCAAAATCAAATATACTTTTAGTGGGTCCCACAGGTTGTGGAAAAACATTGCTAGCACAAACCTTAGCTAGAATTCTAGATGTTCCATTTACGATGGCTGATGCAACTACCCTTACAGAAGCAGGTTATGTTGGAGAAGATGTTGAAAATATTATTTTAAAATTACTACAAGCATCTGACTATAATGTTGAAAAAGCTCAAAGAGGAATAGTTTATATTGATGAGGTTGATAAAATAAGCAGAAAATCTGAAAATCCATCTATTACAAGGGATGTATCTGGTGAAGGTGTGCAGCAAGCTCTTCTTAAAATAATGGAAGGAACTGTTGCTAGTGTCCCTCCTCAAGGTGGAAGAAAACATCCTCAACAAGAATTCTTGCAAGTTGACACAACAAATATTTTATTTATTTGTGGCGGAGCTTTTGCAGGACTCGATAAAATTATTTCTCAAAGAGATAAGGGTACATCAATTGGCTTTGGTGCAGATGTAAAAAATACTCAAGATAAGAAAACTGGTGAATGGATGAAAGGTTTAGAACCAGAAGATTTATTAAAATTTGGATTGATCCCAGAATTTATTGGTAGACTTCCAATGATAGCAACACTTGAAGATTTAGACGAAAAATCTTTAATAAAAATATTACAAGAACCAAAAAATTCTTTAACAAAACAATATCAAGAATTGTTTAAGTTAGATGGTGCTAAGCTTATATTTAAAGAAAATGCTCTAAAAGAAATAGCGCAAAAAGCAATTAGCAAAAAAACTGGAGCAAGAGGTTTGAGATCAATTTTAGAAAATATTTTGTTGAAAACAATGTATGATCTTCCGAGTCAAGATAATATTGAAGAGGTTATTGTTGATGCGGGTGCAGCAAAAGGACAGTCACAACCAATCTTAGTTCATGCTAAAGGCGACAATAAATCTAAGTCAAACAAGACCTCAGCGGCTTAATATCCTTAATAAGTAACAAATACCTATTGCATTATAAAATATAATATCCATATTGTTCATATGGACGTCAAAATATCACTACCCTTACTTCCTCTAAGAGACATTGTGGTCTTTCCGAGTATGGTAATACCTTTATTTGTAGGAAGAGATAAATCTATTTCAGCACTTAATGAAGTGATGAAAAAAGATAAGAAAATTATTTTAGTAACTCAAAAAAATTCAGAAATTGATGATCCTAAGAAGACAGACGTATTTATGTATGGTTGTGAAGGAAGTATTTTACAATTGTTAAAATTACCAGATGGCACAGTTAAAGTTTTGGTAGAAGGTATTAAAAGAGTAAAAATTTTAGATTTTAAGGATAATGAAAAGTTTATAACATGTGAATACACACTCTATAACGACGTTTTATCTAAGGATGAGGATTTATTTCCTTTAGCTGCTACGGCTTTAAGAAGATTAGAAAAATTAACTTCAATAAATAAAAAAATTTCTATTGAAACAATTAATACAATTAAGCAATTAAAAGACCCTTCTCAGATTGCTGACAATATTGCATCTCATATAACTGCTACGATTTCAGAAAAACAACAAATTTTTGAAACCGTAGATGTAAAGAAAAGATTAAATGCCATTATAAAAATAATGGAAAATGAGACCAGTATTATTGGTGTCGAAAAAAGAATAAGAGGAAGAGTTAAAACTCAAATGGAAAAAACTCAAAGAGAGTATTATCTAAATGAGCAATTAAAAGCTATTCAAAAAGAACTTGGAGAGATTGAAGACGGCAAGGATGAAACAACTAGTTTAAATAAAGCAATTACGAAGGCTAAAATGCCAAAAGAGGTTGAAAAAAAGTGTCTTCAGGAATTAAAAAAATTAAAAAATATGAGTCCAATGTCTGCAGAAGCAACAGTTGTGAGAAATTATTTAGATTGGATGACAGAACTTCCTTGGCACAAAAAAAGTGAAGTTGATATAGATTTAACTAAAGCTCTAAATATTCTTGACAAAGATCACTTTGGATTGGAAAAAGTAAAAGAGAGAATTATTGAATTTTTAGCAGTTCAAAAAAGAATGGAAAAAATCAAAGGTCCAATTTTATGTCTAGTGGGCCCACCAGGAGTTGGAAAAACATCTCTAGGAAAATCAATAGCAAAAGCAACAAATAGAGAATTTGTTAGAATGTCAGTTGGTGGCATGAGAGATGAAGCAGAAATAAGAGGACATAGAAGAACATATATTGGATCTCTCCCAGGTAAAATTATTCAGATGATGAAAAAAGCAGGGACTAAAAATCCACTAATTTTACTAGATGAAATAGATAAAATAGGAAATGATTATAGAGGCGATCCATCTTCAGCATTATTAGAGGCTTTAGATCCCGAACAGAACACAACATTTAATGATCATTATTTAGAAGTTGATTATGACTTATCTGATGTAATGTTTGTAACAACCGCTAACACCTTAAACATTTTACCTCCTTTATTAGACAGAATGGAAGTAATTAGATTAGCAGGTTACACAGAAGATGAGAAAATTAGTATTGCAAATAAATATTTATTACCAAAACAAATCAAAGATAATGGTGTTAAAGAAAAAGAAATGAAATTGGATGATGATATTATAAAAGAAGTTATTAGGGGATACACAAAAGAATCTGGTGTAAGAAATCTTGAAAGAGAAATTTCTAAACTAGCAAGAAAAGTTGTTAAAAAAATTGTAGCAGGTGAAGAAAAAGAAGTTCGGATAAACAACAAAAATTTGTCAGAATTTTTAGGTGTTCCTAAATTTAAGTTTGGGGAATTAGAGACTGAGAATAGAGTGGGTATAGTAACAGGACTTGCTTGGACTGAGTATGGTGGAGAAATTTTAAAAATTGAAACCGTTACAATGCCAGGAAAAGGAAGAATGCAAATTACTGGAAAATTAGGTGACGTAATGCAAGAGTCAGTTAAAGCTGCAAAATCTTTTGTAAGATCAAAATGTTTAGAGTACGGAGTTATTCCTCCTATTTTTGAGAAAAAAGATTTTCATATCCATGTTCCTGAAGGGGCAACACCAAAAGATGGTCCATCAGCTGGTATAGGTATGGTAACTTCAATTGTTTCATCAATAACAAATATTCCTGTAAGAAGAGATGTCGCGATGACTGGTGAAGTAACTTTAACTGGACAAGTATTGCCAATTGGTGGTTTGAAAGAAAAATTATTAGCAGCACATAGAGCTGGAATAAAAGAAGTTTTAATTCCTAAAGAAAACGAAAAAGATCTAGTAGATATGCCTAAGAAAATTATAGATGATATTAAGATCACTCCAGTTGAATATGCTGATCAGGTTATAAAAATAGCTTTAACAAAAGAACTTAAACCTACAGAGTGGGTTGAGGTAGATATATCTAAAAAAGACGATAAATCTCAAGCTAGTATTCAATAATAACTAATTTACATTATTTAAGTGTTGATGTAAGAAGAAGCTTTGTTTTGGGCGGTTAGCTCAGTTGGTAGAGCATCTCGTTTACACCGAGGGGGTCAAAGGTTCGAGTCCTTTACTGCCCACCAAAACAATAAAGTGGGGGTGTAGCTCAGTTGGTTAGAGCGATCGCCTGTCACGCGATAGGTCGAGGGTTCGAGTCCCTTCACTCCCGCCACTTTTTCGCATTTTTTAATGTTAATATTTATAAAAATGTGACGTATCAGCCCTTCAACAACAGATAAAAACTGATATATAGATTTCCATGTTATCTGATTTTTTAAAAGATTACTTACCAATAATAATATTTTTAATATTAGCTCTTGGGTTAAGTTGTGCTTTTGTAGTTGTAAACTTTATTCTATCACCAAAAAACCCTGATCCTGAAAAACTTTCAGCTTATGAGTGTGGCTTTGAACCTTTCGAGGACTCAAGAATGGAATTTGATGTGAGATTTTATTTAGTTGCAATTCTATTTATTATTTTTGATTTAGAGATAGCATTTTTATTTCCATGGGCAATATCTCTTGGAAATATTGGATTATTAGGTTTTTCATCAATGATGATTTTTTTGTTCATACTTACAATAGGTTTTATTTATGAATGGAAAAAAGGCGCTTTAGACTGGGAATAAAAATTATAAATCACAATGAATAATAAAATAGATCAAGTTCCTGAGGAATTTAAACAACTTGCAGAAGATTTTAGTAAGAATGGTTTTATAACAACCTCTCTTGATAATTTAATTAACTGGTCAAGATCAGGATCACTACATTGGATGACCTTTGGTTTAGCTTGTTGTGCTGTTGAAATGATGCAAACAGCTATGCCGAGATATGATTTAGAAAGATTTGGAGCTGCCCCAAGAGGTTCTCCAAGACAATCTGATGTTATGATAGTTGCGGGAACTTTAACAAACAAAATGGCGCCAGCTTTAAGAAAAGTTTATGACCAGATGCCAGAACCGAGATATGTAATTTCAATGGGTAGCTGTGCAAATGGTGGTGGATATTATCATTATTCATATTCAGTTGTAAGGGGATGCGATCGTATTGTTCCTGTAGATGTTTACGTGCCAGGTTGCCCGCCTTCAGCAGAGGCTTTGTTGTATGGAATTCTTCAATTACAAAAAAAGATTAGAAAAAAAGGATCTTTTATTAGGTAGTTATGAAAAATTTAGAAGATCTAGAAAAAAAAATTAATTCTGAATTAACTACCAAAATTAACAACACAGAAATTAAACATAACCAAATTCATATTGAAGTAGACAAAGAAGACATTATTGATGTTGTTGTATTTTTAAAAACAAATCAAGATACTAAATTTAGGCAACTTGTAGATATAACAGTTGTTGATTACCCTGAACAAAATCAAAGGTTTGAAGTAGTTTATTTATTTTTGAGTCATGAATTTAATCAAAGATTGATTGTAAAATATTCAATTGCTGAAAATGAAGTTATTCCATCATTAACTAGCATATTTCCATCAGCAAATTGGATGGAAAGAGAGGTGTTTGATATGTACGGAGTATCTTTCAAGGATCATCCAGATCTAAGAAGAATACTAACTGATTATGGATTTGAAGGTCACCCATTGAGAAAAGATTTTCCATTAACTGGTCATTCAGAAGTCAGATATAGCGAAGATCAAAAAAAAGTGATTAGCGAACCAGTGAAGCTTGAGCAAAATTATAGGAATTTTGATTACGAAAGTCCATGGGAAGGAACAAAATATATTAAAGAAGAAATTGAAAATAATGACAAAAAAAATTAAAAATTTAAATTTAAATTTTGGTCCTCAGCATCCTGCAGCCCATGGTGTTCTTAGATTAATTTTAGAACTAGACGGTGAAGTAGTTGAAAAAGCAGATCCTCATATCGGTTTACTTCATAGGGGAACAGAAAAACTTATCGAAAATAAAACTTATATGCAGGCAGTTCCTTATTTTGATCGTTTAGATTATGTCGCTCCAATGAATCAGGAACATGCTTTTGCATTAGCTGTTGAAAAAATACTTAAAATAGATGTACCAATTAGAGCGCAATACATAAGAGTTATATTTTGTGAGATTGGCAGAATATTAAGTCATATTTTAAATGTTACAACTCAAGCTCTAGATGTTGGTGCTCTTACACCTTCTCTCTGGGGTTTTGAGGAAAGAGAAACATTAATGACATTTTATGAGAGGGCTTCAGGATCAAGACTTCATGCAAATTATTTTAGACCAGGAGGTGTTCATCAAGATCTGCCAAAAGGTTTAGAGGAAGATATATTAAAATTTTGTGAAACGTTTCCAAATATAATTAATGATTTAGAAAGTTTATTAACTGACAATAGAATTTTCAAGCAAAGAAATGTTGATATTGGTGTAGTTACAAAAGAAGTCGCTTTAGATTATTCTTTTTCAGGAGTTATGATTAGAGGGTCTGGTGTTCCATGGGATTTAAGAAAATCCCAACCTTATGATTGCTATGAAAGTTTAGAATTTAAAATTCCAGTTGGAAAAAATGGAGATTGTTATGATAGATATTTATGTAGAATTGAAGAAATGAAAGAAAGTGTTTCAATAATCAAACAATGTCTATCTAAAATGGAAAAAGGTCCAATAAAATCATTAGATGGCAAAATTAGCCCACCACCTAAAGCAGAAATTAAACAATCAATGGAAGCTTTAATACATCATTTTAAACTTTTTACAGAGGGATATAGAGTTCCAAAAGATGAAATTTATACTGCTGTTGAGGCACCAAAGGGAGAATTTGGTGTTTATTTAATATCTGATGGATCGAGTAAACCTTACAAATGTAAAATAAGAGCACCAGGTTTTTCACATTTACAATCAATGGATTATCTAATTAAAGGTCATATGTTAGCAGATGTTCCTGCTGTATTAGGTTCTTTAGATATTGTTTTCGGTGAGGTAGATAGATGAGTTTAAGAAGACCTGCTAAAGATCAGCCAGAAAGTTTTGAATTTAATGCTTCATCATTAGATGCAGCAAAAGTTATTGTTGCAAAATATCCTGAAGGCAAACAGCAAAGCGCTGTAATGGCTTTACTTTATATTGCTCAAAAACAAAATAATAATTGGATACCATTAGCTGCAATGAAGTACATCGCTAAATTTTTAGATATGCCTTATATTAAAGTTTATGAGGTAGCTACTTTTTACACAATGTATAATTTAGCTCCTGTTGGTAAATACTTTGTCCAAGTATGCACTACAACTCCATGTATGATAAGAGGTGCAAATAAATTAGTTGAGGCTTGTAAGGAAAAAATTTCTGAAAACGAATGTGAATTATCAAATGATAAAAGCTGTTCATGGATGGAAGTTGAATGTTTAGGAGCATGTGTAAATGCTCCAATGATGCAAATTAATGATGACTATTATGAAGATTTAGACAAACAAAAAACTTTAGATATTTTAGATAAAATTTTAAATGGAGAAACTCCAAAACCTGGTTCGTATAGAGGAAGAGTAAATAACGAACCAGAAAATAACAGGAAAACCTTAATGGATTTAAAAAATGCTTAAAGATCAAGATAGAATTTTTCAAAATTTATATAATGACAAAGGCTCAGATGTATCCTCATCACAAGAGAGAGGTGATTGGCTAAATACAAAAGAAATTACTGACAAAGGACGAGAATGGATAATTAATGAAATTAAAGATTCACAATTAAGGGGTAGAGGTGGCGCAGGATTTCCTACCGGTTTAAAATGGTCATTTGCACCAAAAGAAGTTGGATCTAGACCACATTACTTAGTTATTAATGGTGACGAGTCCGAACCAGGGACTTGTAAAGACAGAGATATTTTAAGATTTGAACCTCACAAGTTAATAGAAGGTTGTTTAATAGCATCTTATGCAGTGCAAGCACATGTTTGTTATATTTACATAAGAGGAGAATATTTTGTTGATGGTCAAAAACTTCAAGCAGCAATAGATGAAGCTTATGAAAAAAAATTATTAGGTAAAAATGCAGCTGGTACAGGATGGGATTTAGATATTTATATTCATTACGGAGCTGGTGCATATATTTGTGGTGAAGAGACTGCACTACTTGAAAGTTTAGAAGGTAAAAAAGGTCAACCTAGATTAAAACCACCTTTCCCAGCTTTGATAGGCCTATATGGATGTCCTACAATAATAAATAACGTTGAAACAATTGCAGTGGTTCCTACTATTTTAAGAAGAGGAGCCAAATGGTTTGCTTCTTTAGGAAGAGAAAAAAATACTGGAACCAAAATTTTTTGTATTTCTGGAAATGTAAACAATCCTTGTAATGTTGAAGAAGAAATGAGTATTCCTTTAAAAGAATTAATAGAAGTTCATGCTGGTGGCGTAATTGGTGGATGGGAAAATTTGCAGGCTGTAATACCTGGAGGTTCTTCAATGCCACTAATACCGAAAGAAAGATGTGAAACTTTAAAAATGGACTTTGATGCTTGTGTTGAAGAAAAAAGTGGACTTGGTACAGCAGGTATTGTGGTTATTAACAAAGATCAGGACATAATTAAATGTATGGCAAGGATTGCAAGATTTTACAAACATGAGAGTTGTGGTCAATGTACACCTTGTAGAGAAGGTTCTGGTTGGATGTGGAGAATGCTTGAGAGAATGGCAAAAGGTGATGCAACGAAGGATGAGGTAGATATGTTAGGTGATGTTACAAATCAAATTGCAGGACATACTATTTGTGCTTTTGGAGAAGGCTCATCATGGCCAGTTCAAGGATTGCTTAGACACTTTAAAAAAGAAATTGAGAAAAGAAACAATTTAGATCCTATTGTTCAAAAGAAAAACAATATTCCATATTTAGTAGATCAACATCTGTTGGATAAAAAAAATGCTTAAATTAAAAGTAAATGAAATCGAGGTTGAAGTTGAAGAGGGTTTAACAGTTCTTCAAGCTTGTGAAAAAGCTGGAGTAGAAATTCCACGATTTTGTTACCATGAAAAATTATCGATAGCAGGTAATTGTAGAATGTGTTTAGTTGAAATGGAAAAATCTCCTAAACCAATTGCTTCATGTGCTATGCCAGCTGCTGAGGGTATGAATATTAAAACAAATACTGCTCTTGTTGAAAAAGCTCGAAAGGGAGTAATGGAATTTTTGTTAGCTAACCATCCCTTAGATTGTCCAGTATGTGATCAAGGAGGTGAATGTGATCTTCAAGATCAATCAATGTACTACGGCGTAGACAAATCAAGATTTAAGGAAAACAAAAGAGCAGTCCCTGAAAAAAATATGGGACCATTAATTAAAACTCAAATGACAAGATGTATTCACTGTACGAGATGCGTAAGATTTGCAACGGAAGTTGCGGGGGTTCCAGAACTTGGTGCTATTGGAAGAGGTGAAGATATGCAAATTACAACTTACCTAGAGCAATCAATGCAATCTGAATTGTCTGCAAATGTTGTAGATTTATGTCCTGTAGGAGCCTTAACATCAAAACCTTATGTATTTGAAGCTAGACCATGGGAACTAAAGAAAACGGAAACAATTGATGTAATGGATGCAATTGGATCAAATGTAAGAGTAGATACATATGATTGGGAAGTCAAAAGAATACTTCCAATTATTAATGAAGATATCAACGAGGAATGGATCTCAGACAAAACAAGATATGCTTGTGACGGTCTTCTGTATCAAAGATTAGATACTCCATTTATCAAATACAACGGCAAATTTGAAAAGGCCTCATGGGATGAAGTGTATAAAATAATTAAATCTAAATTTGAAAACACATCAAAAGAAAAAATATGTGGTTTTGTGGGTGATTTAACCAATATGGAGACTAGTTATATTTTTAAAGAATTTTTTGATCGAACAATTGATACTAAAAATTACGACTCAAGATCTGATAACAGATTTATAAATACTTCAAAAAGAGAAAACTATTTATTTAATTCTTCCATAAATGGCATTGAAGAGTCAGATTTAATTTTGATAGCAGGTGCAAACCCAAGATATGAAGCAACTATATTAAATGCTAGAATTAGAAAAGCTTACTTAAACAATAATACAAAAATTATTTCACTTAATGATGTTGGTGATTTAACTTATCCTTATCAAAGTTTAGATAGTCAAACGCAAACATTAAATAATATTCTAGATGGAAATCATGATGTATCTAAAGAAATTATAAATTCAAAAAAACCAATAATCATTATTGGAGAGTCTCTTCTTAGATTAAAGTCCTCAGAATTTTTGTTTAATAAAACTAAAGAATTTTTATCAAAAAATAATAAAATTTCAGAAGAATGGAACTCTTTAAATATTTTATCGACTGATGCAGCAACTGTAGGAAATATTGATCTTGGAATAATTAATAATGAAAATAACTTAATAAGTGATTTAAAAGAACACAAATTTGATGTTGTTTATCTTGTAGGTCAAGACAATTTAGAATTTGATAAAAAAGATGAATTCATAATTTACCAAGGTAGCCATGGTGACAAAGGTGCTGAGTTTGCTGATATTATTTTACCAGGTGCTGCTTATACTGAACAAGACGGATACTTCACTAATTTAGAAGGAAAAATTCAAAAAGCTTTCAAAGCATCTTATCCACCAGGTGAAGCAAAAGAAGATTGGCAAATAATTAATGAACTAGCTGAATTTATGAATAATAGAAAATTATTTAACGACAAAGATGAATTAGAAAGCAGCATGTTTAATTATTTAAATTTGCAAAAGGAAAAACAAGTGGATGACAAAAATAATTTTTCTAAAGAATTTCAAAATGAAAATTTAACAATTAATATAAAAGATTATTATTTTTCAAATGTTATCGCAAGGTCATCAAAAACGATGGTTGAATGTAATAATTCAAAATTAAATATTAAATCAACAGGCACAGAAGGTTAACATGGAATACTTGAGCATAGTTTTTCAAGAAGTTTATAAAATTTTATTCTTATTAGTTCCTGTCCTTGTTTCTGTAGCAATGATTGTTTGGCTAGATAGAAGAGTTTGGGCTTTTGTTCAAAAAAGACAAGGACCAAACGTTGTTGGTCCGTTTGGTTTATTACAATCTTTAGCTGATGCTTTAAAATATATATTCAAAGAGATCATTATTCCATCTAGCTCAAATAAAGTAATTTTTATATTGGCTCCTATAGTGACTATGACTTTAGCTTTAATAGCATGGGCAGTAATTCCATTTAGCGCAACTCAGGTTCTGGCAGATATCAATGTTGGAATTCTATATTTATTTGCTGTCTCATCACTAGGTGTTTATGGAATTATAATGGGAGGCTGGGCATCCAATTCTAAATATCCTTTTCTAGGAGCAATTCGTTCTGCTGCTCAAATGGTATCTTATGAAGTTTCAATTGGGGTAATAATTATCAACGTTTTACTTTGTGTGGGTTCACTGAATTTAAACGATATCGTTATTGCCCAACAAAATATGTGGTTTGTAATCCCATTATTTCCAATGTTTGTAATATTTTTTATTTCTGCTTTAGCTGAAACGAATAGACCTCCTTTTGACTTACCTGAGGCAGAAGCAGAGTTGGTTGCTGGTTACCAAACAGAATATTCAGGAATGATGTATGCAATGTTTTGGTTAGGAGAGTATGCAAATATTTTATTAATGTGCGCAATGGGAGCAATATTATTCTTAGGCGGCTGGATTTCACCAATTGATGTTTACCCATTTACATTAGTGCCAGGTGCAATTTGGTTAATTTTAAAAATTCTTCTTTTATTCATTCTTTTTGCTTTAGTTAAGGCGATAGTACCAAGATACAGATATGATCAACTAATGAGACTTGGATGGAAAGTATTTCTTCCTCTTTCTTTAATTTGGGTAGTGTTAACAGCTAGTTATTTATTTTATTTTAATCTTTTACCAGTGAATTGATTATGAATATTTCAAGATTTTTTAAAACAATATTGATGACTGACTTCATCGGTGGTTTATTTATTGCTATTAAAGAATTATTTAAATCAAAAAAAACAATTAATTATCCTTTTGAAAAAGGTAAAATAAGCCCTCGTTTTAGAGGTGAACATGCTTTACGGAGATATCCAAATGGAGAAGAGAGATGTATAGCTTGTAAATTATGTGAAGCAGTATGTCCTGCACAAGCAATAACTATTGAGTCAGCTGAAAGAGAAGACGGAAGTAGAAAAACTACACGTTACGATATTGATATGATGAAATGTATTTATTGTGGTTTGTGTGAAGAATCTTGTCCTGTAGATGCAATAGTACAAGGTCCAAATTTTGAATTTTCAACAGAAACAAGAGAAGAACTTTATTATACAAAAGAAAAATTATTAGATAATGGAGATAGATGGGAGAATGTTTTGGAGGCTAATATTAAAGCTGACAATATCCATAGATAAAAATGATTGCACACTCTATTTTCTTTTATACATTTTCTATAATTGCAGTCGTTTCAGCGATAATGGTTACCGCTTCGAAAAATACTGTTCACTCAGTATTTTTCTTAATTCTTGATTTCATAAGTATATCTTGTCTTTTCATTATGATAGGTGCTGAATTTTTGGGAATGATAATGCTAATTGTTTATGTTGGAGCTGTAGCTGTTTTATTCTTATTTGTTGTTATGATGTTAAACGTAGCCCAACAAAAAAACCAATGGTTTACTGGTCAACAAAGTTCCAGACATATCCCTGTAGGATTAATTATTAGCACGCTTATATTTTTTGAAATAATAATTGTAATTGGAGGCTGGAAATATAAACCAGAAATTTTTGATATTAATAATTCAATTAGTCAAGCAAGCATTAGCAACACTCATTCACTGGGACAGATTTTATATACTGATTATATTCATGTGTTTCAAATAAGTGGAATGATCCTATTAGTAGCTATGGTTGGGGCTATTGTATTAACATTTAGACAAAGATCAGGTGTTAAAAGACAAAGTTATATCAAGCAAATATCTAGAGAAAGAGCTGAAGGTGTAGAGGTGCTAGAAGTTCAGAGTAATAAAGGAGTTAAATTAGATGATTGATATAGGTTTAGGACATTATTTAACTTTAGGAGCAGTGATATTCTCAATTGGAGTAATTGGTATTTTTCTTAATAGAAAGAACATCATTGTAATATTAATGAGTATTGAACTGATATTACTTGCAGTGAATATTAATTTAGTTGCTTTTTCTATTTATTTAGGAGATTTGGCTGGACAAGTATTTACTTTATTCATTCTTACAGTTGCGGCAGCAGAAGCAGCCATAGGATTAGCAATTATAGTCGTATATTTCAGAAATTCTGGAACTATACGAGTTGAAGAAATTGATAAGTTGAAAGGATAATCATGGAACTATCAATTATATTTCTTCCACTTATTGCATCAATTATTTCAGGTTTTTTTGGAAAATACATCGGTGATAGAAATTCTGAAATAGTAACTAGCGTACTGGTTTCAATATCTGCTCTCTTATCAATTTTTGTTCTTTATCAAGTAATCGTAAATCAGTATGAAGAAAATATTGTTATAGCAACCTGGATAAGCTCTGGATCACTTGATGTGAATTGGTCGATGTTAATTGATCCATTATCAGCTGTGATGTTAGTAGTTGTAACTTCTGTATCTGCTTTAGTACATATTTATTCAATTGGTTACATGTCTCACGACCCTCATAAACCAAGATTTATGGCTTATTTATCATTGTTCACATTTGCGATGTTGATGCTTGTGACTTCAGATAATTTCATACAATTATTTTTTGGTTGGGAAGGTGTTGGCTTATGTTCTTACTTCTTAATTGGTTTTTGGTTCAAAAAAGAAAGCGCAAATGCTGCTGCAATAAAAGCATTTGTTGTAAACAGAGTAGGTGATTTTGGTTTTGCTTTAGGAATTTTCTTAATTTTTTATTTATTTGGAACTGTTAATTACTCAGAAGTTTTTCAACAAATTCCAACAGTTGTAGATAAAAATTTATCATTTTTAGGTTTTGAAGTTAAAGCAATAGATTTAATTTGTTTACTTTTATTTATTGGAGCAATGGGTAAATCTGCACAGATATTGCTACATACTTGGTTACCAGATGCGATGGAGGGTCCAACTCCAGTTTCTGCATTAATCCACGCAGCAACGATGGTTACAGCTGGAGTTTTCCTGGTAGTAAGATGTTCCCCAATTTATGAATATTCACCGTTAATACTAAATTTTATTACCATTGTTGGAATGACTACAGCATTCTTTGCAGCAACAGTGGCTTTAGTTCAAACAGATATTAAAAAAATAATTGCTTACTCTACATGTAGTCAACTTGGTTATATGTTTTTTGCAGCTGGAGTAGGTGCGTACAATGTTGCCATGTTTCACTTATTTACTCACGCATTTTTCAAAGCCTTATTATTTTTAGGATCTGGTTCAGTAATCCATGCATTTAAAGATGAGCAAAATATAAATAACATGGGAGGTGTATGGAAAAAGTTACCATATACTTATGCTTTAATGATAATAGGAACACTTGCTTTAACAGGTTTTCCATTTTTATCAGGATTTTATTCTAAAGATGCAATTATAGAATTTGCTTATTTAAAAGGAAATACTACTGGTTATTATGCAGCTGGGATTGGAATAATTACAGCATTTCTAACATCTATTTATTCATGGAGATTAATTTTTAAAACTTTCCATGGAGAGTATAACAATAAAGTGATCAAGATAGAGGAAACACATGAGTCTCCATTAGTAATGCTTGTTCCTTTATTTATCCTTTCAATTGGAGCAGTATTTGCTGGTTTTCTATTTAAAGGACTTTTTATTGGTTATGGTGATAATTTATTCTGGGCAGAGTCTATAAAGTTTTTGGAGCCTTTAAGCACTGAACATCCACCTTTATGGTTTTTGCTTATAACACCTTGTTTGGTTTTATTGTCTATTCCAATTGCTTATTACTTTTTTGTTAAAAACAAAGAGTTACCTAATTCAATAGTTTCTATGAATAAACCTTTGTATAATTTTTTAGTGAACAAATGGTATTTTGATGAATTATATGACGTATTATTTATTAAATCGTCAAAAAAATTAGGATTATTTTTATGGAAATTTTGTGATGGAACTATAATAGATGGTTTTGGTCCTGATGGAATTTCTTCATTTATAAAAAAATGTTCAATTAAAGCAACTAAATTTCAAAGTGGTTTTATTTATCAATATGCATTTGTAATGTTGTTAGGTTTTTCTGCTTTACTAACTTTTTTAATACTTAAATAATGAATTTTCCTATTCTTTCATCTCTAATATTATTGCCAACAATAGGGGCTTTATTTTTATTTTTTATAAAAGAAAAAGAAGGAAATAATACTACGATTAAATATGTAGCCTTATTCACAACAGTAGTAAATTTTTTAATTTCTATTTACTTATGGATTGCTTTTGATCAATCTACTTCTAGTTTTCAATTTATAGAAGATAGAATATGGATTAAAGGTTTTATTAATTACAAAGTGGGCGTAGATGGTATTTCAATTTTGTTTATTATACTAACAACATTTATTACACCATTATGTATTATATCTGTAAACAACTCTGTTAAAAATAAATTAAGAGATTTTTTAATTGCAATACTAATTATGGAAAGTTTTATGATTGGTGTTTTCTCTGCGCTTGATTTGGTTGTTTTTTATTTATTTTTTGAAGCTGGATTAATTCCAATGTTTTTAATTATTGGTATTTGGGGAGGAGCAAGAAGAGTTTATTCAGCATTCAAATTCTTTCTATATACATTGTTAGGTTCTGTTTTAATGTTAGTTGCAATAATTTCAATATATTGGATTACAGGGACAACTGACGTGGTTCAACTATATGAAATTGGTATTGATGTTAAATATCAAAATCTATTGTGGTTAGCATTTTTTAGTTCATTTGCAGTTAAAACACCTATGTGGCCAGTCCATACATGGTTACCTGATGCACACGTTGAGGCTCCTACAGCCGGATCTGTATTATTAGCCGCAATTTTGTTAAAAATGGCTGGATATGGTTTTATAAGATTTTCTTTAGGTCTTTTCCCGGTTGCATCAGATGTATTTACACCATTAATTTACACCTTGAGTGTTATAGCAATCATATTTACTTCACTAATAGCTTTAATGCAGGAAGATATGAAAAAGTTAATTGCCTATTCTTCAGTTGCGCATATGGGCTTTGTAACTTTGGGTATATTCACTTTGCAACAACAGGGAATTGAAGGAAGTATAATTCAAATGATAAGCCATGGCTTAGTTTCGGCAGCATTATTTTTAACTGTTGGCGTAGTTTATGACAGAATGCATTCTAGATTGATAAGTACATATGGTGGATTAGTTTCTGTAATTCCAAAATATTCAATATTGTTTATGTTATTTGCCTTAGCATCACTTGGTTTACCTGGAACCAGTGGTTTTATTGGTGAGTTTTTAATATTAATGGGAGCTTTCAAGGATAATTTTTTAGTAGCTGTTATAGCAAGTATTGGAGTAATTTTAGGAGCTGCATACATGTTGTGGCTCTATAAAAGAGTAGTATTTGGAAAATTACTTAATGAAGATCTTAAAAAAATTTTAGATTTAAATAGATCTGAATATTTTATTTTATCTTGTTTAGCTGCACCAATCTTATTTTTTGGTTTTTACCCTGATCCATTAATTAATACTATT
The DNA here is from genome assembly GCA_902594605.1 of uncultured Pelagibacteraceae bacterium. Classification (GTDB taxonomy): domain Bacteria; phylum Pseudomonadota; class Alphaproteobacteria; order Pelagibacterales; family Pelagibacteraceae; genus Pelagibacter. Next base: position 38,587 of record CACJMR010000001.1, on the reverse strand, counting down.
GAAGTTTCTGTTACCGATTTAATTAATATGCATAACACAAATATAGTTAGTAAATAATATGGAAAATTTAAATTTAATATTGCCTGAAATTTTTATTTCTTTATCAATTATGTTTTTACTAATTTTAGGTGTGTTCAAAAATGACAGTTCTAAAATTACTTTTAATTTATCTTTGTTTGCAATTTTAATTACAACAATAATAACATTCAATGAAACTTTCTCTGTTACTAGAGAAACTTTGTTTAATGAAAGCGTTGTGATTGACAGCATGTCGTCGCTGATGAAAATTATAACTCTAATTGGAGGTTTTTTAGTTTTAGTTATTTCGTCAACTTATTTAAAAACATTTAAAATATATAATATAGAATACCCGGTTCTTATTTTGAGTTCAATTCTTGGAATGATGGTAATGATCAGTTCAAATGATTTAATTGTTTTTTATATGGGCTTAGAATTACAGTCATTAGCTCTATATGTTTTGGCTACATACAACAGAGATCAATTAAAATCATCAGAAGCTGGTTTGAAATATTTTGTTTTAAGCGCATTATCATCAGGATTATTATTATATGGATGTTCTTTAGTTTATGGTTTTTCAGGTTCCACCAATTTTGATATAATATCAAATCAACTAAATTCTGAGGAATATGTTTTAACTTTTGGGATTGTCTTTATATTAGTTGGTTTAGCATTTAAAATTTCTGCAGTTCCATTCCATATGTGGGCACCTGATGTTTATGAAGGATCTCCAACAACTGTAACTTTGTTTTTCACAATAGTGCCAAAGGTTGCCGCTTTGACTGTATTTATAAGATTTTTATATGTTCCTTTTTTAAATTTAATTGATCAGTGGCAAATGATAATAGTTTTCTTATCTATAGCTTCTATGATTTTTGGAGCAGTTGCTGCTATAGGCCAAACTAATATTAAAAGACTAATTGCATACAGTTCTATAGGACACATTGGTTATACATTAGCTGGTTTAGCCACAGCATCAAACGAGGGAATTCAAAGTTCGATAATTTATATTTCTATTTATGTTGTTATGAATTTAGCTCTTTTTTCATGTCTATTAATGTTAAGAAGAAAAGATCAATATTATGAAAATATTGATGATCTCTCAGGACTATCAAAAAATCATCCATTGTTGTCTTTGTGTTTGTTGTTAATACTATTTTCTTTAGCAGGCATACCACCTTTAGCAGGTTTCTTCGCAAAATTTTACGTTTTTAAAGCAGTATTGGAACAATCAATGTATTTCTTAGCTATAGTAGGGTTGTTATCAACTGTGGTTGCAGCTTTTTATTATCTAAGAATTATAAAAATTATGTATTTTGATAAGGAAAAAGATAAATATGACACTGACCATAGCTTATGGCTAAAATTTTCACTGACAGTTTCAACTATATTAATTCTTTTATACTTCATATTCCCAAGTCAGTTAGTAGAAGTTGTTTCAAGAATTAATATTATTTAATGAAATTTAAAAAATTTAAATTTAAAAAAGTTAAAAGCACAAATAATACTGCAATAAGAATTATTAAAGAAACTAAATACAACTTAGGTATGGTTGTTGCTGAAACACAATTAAATGGTAGAGGACAGTATGGAAGAAAATGGATATCATCGAAAGGAAATTTATTTATCTCTTTTTTCAATGAATTAAATAAAACGAAACTATCGATTAATGCTATAACAAAAATCAATTGTCTTTTAGTCAAAAAATTACTCTCATCATTTACAAGTAAAAAAATTTTATTTAAAAAACCGAACGACTTATTAATTGAAAAAAAAAAAATTAGTGGCATTTTACAAGAAGTCATATTTGTAAGAGATAAAAAATTTTTAATTACTGGTATAGGTATTAATATTAAAAAAAGTCCAATTATTAGGAATTATCCTGCTACAAACTTGCAAGAGGTAACTAAAAAAAGTATTAGTAAATTAATTGTAGAAAATAAATTAAAACAACTTTTTGAAAAAAATTTATCTAAACTGTATAAAATTTAATAATGTATATTCTCGGTGATATTGGTAATACAGAAACAAAATTATGTATTGTTTCAAAAAAAAATAAAATTTTAAAAAAAATTACTTTTTTATCAAAATCTATAACCAATAAGCAGCTTAACAGTTTATTTAAAAAAAATAAAATTCAATTAAATAAAATTGAAAAAATATTATTTTGTAGTGTTGTTCCAAAAACATTTTCTATAATTAATAAATTTTTATCGAAAAAAGTTAAATTAAATTGCTATGAGGTTAAAAAATTAAACTTAAAATCACTCATAAAAATTAAAGTAAATTATAAACAGGTAGGCTCAGATAGAATTACTAATGCTATAAGTTTAATGGACAATAAAAACAATTTTATAATTTTAGACTTTGGTACAGCAACAACTTTTGATGTACTAATTAAAAATACTTATTATGGAGGAATTATTGCCCCAGGTCTGAGATTATCTCTTAATACCTTATCTGACAAAGCAACTCTGATTCCAAAAATAGATTTAAAAAAGATTAATAAAGTCATTGGCAACAATACAATCTCAGCTGTTAGATCGGGCTTTTTTTGGGGTTATGCGGGTTTGATTGACAATATTATTAATTTAATTAAGAAGGAGACCGGAAAATCTTTTAAAGTAATTATTACTGGCGGATTTTCAAATTTATTTAAAAACTCAATAAAAACGAAAGCAAATCACAACCAAGATATTACAATTAAAGGCTTAATAAAGATTTCAAAATTAATTTAATAATATGAAAGATGAACTATTATTTTGTCCCTTAGGTGGATCAGGCGAAATAGGCATGAATATGAATTTGTTCGGCTATGGAAAGCCTAGTGATCATAAATGGATTATGGTCGACATAGGGGTAACATTTGCAGATGATACTATTCCAGGTGTTGACTTAATTTATCCAGATCCTGGATTTATAGTAGAAAGAAAAGATAATTTATTAGGAATAGTTTTAACACACGCTCACGAGGATCACATTGGTGCAATTGCTCATCTATGGCCAAAATTACAATGTAAAATCTTTGCAACTCCTTTTACAGCTGTATTAATTCAAGAAAAATTTAGGGAAAAACAAATCAATATAACTAATGATTTACAGATTGTTCAGTTAAATGGAAAGGTTTCTCTAGATCCATTTGAAATTGAATACATTACCTTAACGCATTCTATATTAGAACCAAACGGACTTAGAATAAAAACTCCTGCAGGAGTTATTTTGCATACTGGAGATTGGAAGGTAGATCCAAATCCTTTAATTGGCGACAATATAAACGAAAAAAGATTAAAGGAAATTGGTGAAGAGGGCGTTCTAGCAATGATTTGTGATTCAACAAATGTTTTTAGCGCTGGTAGATCAGGTTCAGAATTAGATGTAAGAAAAAATATGTTAAACGTTATGTCTCGATTAAAAAAAAGAGTTATCATAACATCTTTTGCTTCAAACGTAGCTAGAATGGAGACAGCTTTTTATTGTGCAGAACAAACAGGAAGACAAATCTCTTTAGTTGGAAGATCAATGCATCGGATTTATAAAGCTGCACGTCAATGTGGATATTTAAAAAACACAATTGAACCAATTGATCCTAGGGAAGCTAAAAATTTCTCAAGAGAAAAAATTGTATATTTATGTACTGGAAGTCAAGGCGAACCCATGGGTGCAATGATGAGAATTTCTAGTTATGCTCATCCAGATGTTTTTATTGAAAAGGGTGATGCAGTAATTTTTTCTTCAAAAATTATTCCTGGTAATGAAAAAAAACTTTATAAACTTCACAATCAACTTGTTAAGGATGGAATAGAAGTAATATCTGAAGAAACAGAATTCGTTCATGTTTCTGGACATCCAAATAGAGAAGATCTTAAAGAGATGTATCAATGGGTAAAACCTAGATGTGTAATACCTGTACACGGTGAACATAGACATATGATAGAGCACATTAATTTTGCAAAAGAAATGCAAGTGCCACATCCAGTTCAAGTTGAAAATGGTGATATTGTTAAGTTATATCCAGGCGAAATGCCTGAAGTACATGACAAGGCTCCGAGCGGCAGACTTTATTTAGATGGCAGTGTAAGTGTTGATCCAGATTCACAATCAATAAAAGATAGGAAAAATTTAAGTGCTAATGGATATCTTGAGGTAACAATAATGATTACACCCAAAGGAAATATACATAATAACCCTATACTTTCATTTCGTGGTTTACCTGTAGATGATCGAGATGATTTTGTTTATGGATTAGAAGAGGAAATAGAGAAAACTTCTAGAACTTTTAAAATTGGAAACAAACAACAAGAACACAATCTTATTGATGCGTTAAAAATTGCCTGTAGAAAATTTTCTAAAGAGAGAACAGGGAAAAAACCTTTTACCAATATCAATTTAGTAAGAATTTAATGAGCGCAACAGGCTTAGCTATTATCTATATAATTATATGGTGGATAGTTTTTTTTGCTATCCTACCTATTGATGTGAATCGAACAAAGACTGTAAAAATTGATGGTGAGGATCCTGGCTCACCTGAAAATCCAAAAATGCTGAAAAAATTCCTTTATTGCACTGGAATTACTACTGTCATTTTCACAATAATTTACTTATTAATTAAATTTGAATATTTAAATTTAAGAAATATGATTAATTAAGATGCTTTTATCAAATTCATTTATACCAATATTAAAAAATAATCCCTCAGAAGCAAAAATTAAATCTCATCAACTGATGTTGAGAGTAGGTATGATTAAGCAAGCCTCAGCAGGAATTTATTCATGGTTACCTTTAGGTTTTAAGGTAATGAAAAAAATAGAAGACATTGTCAGACAAGAACAAAACAAAATTGGAGCTCAAGAAATATTAATGCCAACAATTCAATCCAGCGAAATTTGGAAAGAAAGTGGTCGTTATGACGATTATGGTGAAGAGATGTTAAGAATAACCGACCGTCAAAATAGAGAAATGTTATATGGACCAACCAATGAAGAGCAAGTTACTGAAATTTTTAGATCTTCAATAAAATCTTATAAATCACTCCCCCAACTTATGTATCATATTCAATGGAAGTTCAGAGATGAAATTAGACCTAGATTTGGAATTATGCGTGGTAGAGAATTTTATATGAAAGATGCCTATTCATTTGATGTATCAGATGAAGAAGCTTTTTATTCTTATAATAAATTCTTTCTTTCTTATTTAAGAACATTTAAAAGATTATCTTTGACAGCAATACCCATGGCTGCTGATACAGGACCTATAGGTGGAAACTTATCTCATGAATTTATTATTCTTGCTGATACCGGAGAAAGTAAAATTTTCACAGATAAAAGAATATTCGATCTTGATAGTGATGATACTGAAATAGAAAAAGTATCATTGGAAAGTATGAGAAAAAAATATGAACAGTTTTATGCTGTAACTGATGAAAAGTTTAATAAAGAAGAGTTTGAAAAAATTGTTTCTAAGGAAAATCAATTGATCACAAAAGGTATTGAAGTAGGTCATATATTTTATTTTGGTGACAAGTATTCAAAACCAATGGGAGCATCTGTTGATTTACCAGGAGGAAAAAAAGATTTTGTTAAAATGGGTTCTTATGGAATTGGTGTATCAAGGTTAGTAGGGGCAATAATTGAGGCAAAATATGATGATAAAAATGAAATCATGAAATGGCCATTGTCTGTTGCTCCTTATGATATTGCTTTAATACCTATGATAAATAAAAATGACACCACAGCTTTAGATAAAGCAAATAATATCAATATAGAATTACTCAAAAATAATATAGATTCAATCATTGATGATACAGATGAGAATTTCTCATCAAAAATTAAAAAAATGAATTTAATTGGTGCCCCATATCAAATTATTATTGGTAAGAAAAGTGAGGGTGATTTATTAGAGTTCAAGGAAACTGGTGGTGAAACTCAAAATTTATCACTAAGTAAAATTATAGAAATTATAACTAAACAAAAAAATTCAATTTGATTTCTACTTTAGAAAAAGAAATTACTTTTAGATTTTTAAAAGCCAGAAAAAAAGATGGCTTTTTGAATGTTATATCTATTTTTTCTTTTATAGGAATAAGCCTTGGAGTTGCAGTTCTTATTATTGTGATGTCAGTTATGAATGGATTTAGGACTGAGCTGATTAATAAAATAGTAGGCTTTAATTCACACATAACTGTTAAAACTTATGGAAATCCAATTGATGAAAAAAAAATAAATAAAAAAAATTTAAAAGTAATTTCAGAAAATATTATTTTAAGTAATTCTGGTGAAGCTATTATACTTAAAAACAATGCATCAAAAGGTGTAGTATTACGTGGATATAAAACAAATGACTTTCCAAGTTTACAAGTTGTCAAAAATGAAAAATTTAAAGGGAACAAAGGTAAATTAAATAGAAACTATATTTCTATAGGCAATGAATTAAGTTTTTCTTTAGATCTAAAAATAGGTGATGAATTAACTTTACTTTCACCATCAGGTGTAGAAACAATTATTGGTAGTATGCCAAAACAAAAAACTTTTTTGGTAGCATCAATTTACAATAGTGGTTTGGCTGAGTTTGATAACAATGTAGCATTTATTAACTTAAGTACTCTTGAGGATTTTTTTGACTATAAGTCAGAGGATAGAAATTTAGAAATTTATTTAAAAAACCCAAATAATATTGAGCAGCAAAAATTTATTGTCCAAGAAATTTTTGATGAAGAATTTGTTGTTAGTTGGGCTGATATGAATAGTTCATTATTTTCTGCTTTAAAAGTAGAAAGAAATGTAATGTTTATTATCTTATCTTTAATAATTATTGTTGCAGCCTTTAATATAATTTCCGGTTTAACAATTTTAGTTAAAAACAAAACAAGAGATATCGCAATTTTAAAGTCAATCGGTGTGTTAAATAATTCAATTGTAAAAATTTTTTTTTTAGTAGGTGTAATAATAGGAACATCAGCTACTATTTTCGGAATTTTTTTAGGTGTAACGTTTTCTCTTTACATAGAGAATTTAAGAGAATTTCTTAGCTCAACATTTAATATAAGTTTATTTCCAGAGGAGATTTATTTTTTAAGCAAGATGCCTTCAGAAATAGATCCAATATCAATTTTTTTAATATCAATTTGTTCAATAATTATAACAATAATAGTTTCAATTTTTCCTGCCTTTAAAGCAGCCAAACTGGATCCAATTAAATCTTTAAAATATGAATAATTTTCTTGAATTAAAAAAAATATTTAAAACTTTTAAAACTGAAAAAACAGTTAAAGTATTAAAAAATCTTTCTCAAAAATTTGATAAAGGTAAAAGCTATTCTATAATGGGACCATCTGGGTCAGGTAAATCAACTCTCTTAAATTTAATTTCATTGATCGATAGACCATCATCTGGGTCAATCCATTTTGATAAAATTCCTGTAAATTTTAATGAATCTGAAAAAAATGATATTTTTAGATCAAAAAAAATTGGTATCGTTTATCAACAAAATAATCTTCTCCCAGATTTTACTGCTTTAGAAAATATTTATTTGGCTTCACTTGCAATTAATGAAAATAAAGAATTAGCAATATCTAATGCAGAAAAATTACTCAAAAAAATTGGTCTTTCTAAGAGGGCAAATCACTTTCCGTCTCAATTATCAGGTGGTGAGGCTCAAAGAGTTGCTATAGCAAGAGCAATTGTAAATAATCCTGAAATAATCTTAGCGGATGAGCCAACTGGAAGTTTGGATATGGAAACTGCAAAAGATGTTTTTGAACTTTTATATAAACAAAAAAGGTCGGATAGACTTATTATATTTGCAACTCATAATAGATTCTTTGCTAATAAGGCAGATTGCCTATTGGAGATGAAAGATGGTAGTATAAAATCGTCTAATGTCTGAGTCTGTCTCACAAAATTTCAATCATCTTAAAATTCATACTCAATATTCTATTTGTGAAGGAGCAGCTAGAATTGATGATTTACAAGAATATTCGAAGAAAAATAAAATAAAATCGCTTGGTTTGTGTGACACTTCAAATTTATGTGGTGCGCTTGAATTTGCTGAAAAGATTTCAAAGTCTGGAACTCAACCAATAATCGGAACTCAAATTAACTTTAAAATCGGAGACACAACAGGTTTGCTCCCTTTGTTTGCCCTCAATGAAGTTGGATATAAAAATATAATAGAACTTTCATCTTTTTCGTATTTAAATAACGACGAATTATCAGATCCCCATATAGATTTTGAATTATTATTAAATAATTCTGAGGGATTTGCTGTATTTTCAGGAACTGTTTTTGGTTTGTTTGGTAAATTATTTGATAAAGGAAAGTTAACTGAAATTGATGAGATTTATAGTAAAATTAAAAAAACTTTCAGAGATAGATTTTATATAGAGATTCAAAGACATAATGACACAAATGAAATTGAATTTGAAAAATTTAATTTAAAAAAATCTTTAGACCTTGAAATACCAATTATCGCGACTAATGAAGTTTTTTACTTAGATAAAGAAATGTATGAAGCTCACGACGCTTTAATTTGTATAGGTAACAAGACGTATGTAAATGAAAAAAACAGATTAAGATTAACAGATCAACATTATTTAAAAACTAACTCAGAGATGTCAGAATTATTTGTTGACTTACCTGAGGCTTTAGAAAATAATTATAATTTTCCATTAAGATGTAGTTATAGACCGTTATTTTCAAACCCAATATTGCCTAATATTAGCAGTGATAAAGATGGAAATGCAGATGAAATATTAAAAAAAGATTCAATGGAGGGATTAAAAGTTAAATTCAATAAGATTTTTAATTTAAGTGATAAAGATTTGGAAAATAACAATTCATATAAAGAATATAAAGATAGGCTTAATCATGAACTTTCTATCATTATAGAAATGAAATATTCTAGTTATTTTCTCATAGTCGCTGACTACATAAAATGGGCTAAAAATAATGATATCCCTGTAGGTCCTGGAAGAGGCTCAGGTGCTGGCTCATTAGTAGCTTGGTGTTTATCAATTACAGATGTTGATCCAATAAAATTTAATCTTATTTTTGAAAGATTTTTAAATCCAGATAGAATTTCAATGCCAGATTTTGATATAGATTTTTGCGAGGATAAAAGAGATCAAGTTTTTGAGTATCTAACTACAAAATATAAAGACAGTGTAGCTCACATTATAACATTTGGTAAATTAAAAGCACGAATGGTAATTAGAGACGTTGGAAGAGTTTTGGGACTAGCATATGGATTTGTTGATAGTATTTCAAAAATGATACCTTTTGATCCGTCCAGACCACAAAATTTAACTCAGTGCATTGCAGGAGAGCCACGATTACAAAAACTTATTAATGATGATCCAAGGGTAAAAAAACTTACTGATCTATCTTTAAAATTAGAAGGTCTAAACAGGAATGTTGCCACCCATGCCGCTGGAGTAGTAATAGCAGATAAAAAACTTACTGAAGTTGTTCCTTTGTATAAGGATGTTTCCGCAGATTTATTATTACCATCTACACAATTTGATATGTACTCTGCGGAAAATGCAGGTTTAGTAAAATTTGACTTTTTGGGTTTAAAAACCCTTACCGTAATTAACAATACCCAAAAACTTGTAAGAAAAAAAATTAAAAATTTTAATATAGAAAAAATAAGTTACGAAGATCAAAAAGTTTTTGATCTAATGTCAACAGGTAAAACAGTTGGCTTATTCCAAATTGAGAGTGCTGGTATGAGAGAAGCCTTAATTCAAATGAAACCAAACCATATTGAAGATATTATTGCCTTAGTTGCTCTATACAGACCGGGGCCAATGAGCAATATTCCAACATATAATGACTGCAAACATGGAAAACAAAAACCAGATTATTTACACCCACTTCTAGAAGATATTTTAAAACCAACTTATGGCGTAATTATTTATCAAGAACAGGTAATGCAAATTGCACAAAAATTGTCTGGATTTACAGCTGGACAAGCTGATCTTTTGAGAAGAGCAATGGGTAAAAAGAAAAGAGCAGAACTTGAAAAACAGAAACAAGGGTTTATTGCAGGAGCTGTTAAAAACGGAATAGCAAAAGATGTTGCCGCTGGAATTTTTTTAAAAATTGAACCATTTGCAGAATATGGCTTTAATAAAAGTCACGCTGCTGCATATGCAATTATTTCTTACCAAACTGCATTTTTAAAAACATATTATCCAAATGAGTTCATTGCAGCATCAATGACTATGGATATTTCAAATCAAAATAAATTAAGTGAGTTTTATGAGGAATTAAAAAGATTAAAAGTTGAAGTTATTCGTCCTGATATAAATGAATGTTTTGCAGATTTTAGAACAATTGATAATAAATTTTATTACGCTTTAGGAGGAATTAAAGCTGTAGGTTATGAGGCAATATCAAATATAGTTGAGGAAAGAATTTTAAATGGAAAATTTGAGTCAGTTCATGATTTTATAAATAGAGTAAATCCAAAAGATATAAATAAACTTCAATTAGAAGGTTTGGTTAAAGCTGGTGCATTTGATAATTTAAACTCAAATAGACAAGCTTTGCATGACTCAATTCCAGGTATGATAGCTAAAAGCAAAAATATATTTGAGAATAAATCTACTAATCAGATTGATTTATTCTCAGAAGATGAAAATTCGCAGGATGATATTTTAATTAAAACTGAAGATTGGAAATTTGAAGAGAGATTATCAAAAGAATTTGAAGCAGTAGGTTTTTTTATTTCAGATCATCCATTAAATCAGTTCAAAGAAATTTTTAGTGATTATAAAATAACAAATTATTCAAGTTTTATTTCAAAAGAAGATTTAAAAGACTCTAATATTGCTGCAACATTGTTAAAGGTACAAGAAAGAAAAACAGCAAAAGGAAATTCTTATGCTGTTTTAAAATTAACAGATTTATCAAGTGTATTTGAACTTTTTATTTTCTCAGATATTTTAGAATTAAACAGAGAAATTTTGAAAGAGGGTAACTCTCTAATTTTAACATTATTCAAAAATGTTTCTAATGATGTAAACCGACTTACTAGAATTAATGTCCAAAAAATAGCTTCTCTCAAAAATTTATTAAATAGTCCTATAAACGAGGTTTCATTCAAACTAAATTCTGAGGAACAAATAAAAAAAATATCTACAATCTTGAAAGATGAAGGCAAAACTGTCGTAAATATTGATTTAGTTGAAGGAGATGATATCCTTCAATTTAGATTGAAAAATCCACGTAAATTGGACAGAAAATCTTTAAATCTTTTAAGAAATCAAGAAATTCAGGCAATAATTAACTAAATAATCGCTTGTTATATTTAGTAAATATTTGTAAATACTTCTCAAATTAAATTAACACGCACACAGTTTTTGGTTTTATACCTCCGGTCCTTTATAGGAAATTACTGTGGTGGCTTAACCGGGAATAAATATGAAAATACCTAACGTTACAATACAACAATTATTAGAAGCAGGCGTTCATCTTGGGCATAAAACTTTGAGATGGAATCCAAAAATGAAAAAATATATTTTTGGAAAAAGAGACTCAATTCACATTATAGACTTAACTCAAACCCTAGAATTAACCAAGGTAGCTCTAGAAAAAGTTTATGAAACTATATCAAATAATGGAAAAATTTTATTTGTATCTACAAAAAAACAAGCATCTGAAGCCATAGCTGAGGTAGCAAAAGAAACAGATCAATATTTTGTTAATTATAGATGGCTAGGAGGTATGTTAACTAACTGGGGAACTATTTCAAACTCGATCAAAAAATTAAAAAAGTTAGAAACTGATTTAGTTGCAGAAAATAGAGGTTTTACTAAAAAAGAACTTTTAAAAATGAGTGTTAAAAAAGATAAGCTACAAAGATCTTTAGGTGGTATATCAGAAATGAAAAAAGTTCCAGATTTAGTATTTGTTATAGATACAAATTATGAATCTTTAGCTATAGCTGAGTCTGCTAAATTGGGAATACCAATAATTGCTATTTTAGATAGTAATTCTAATCCAGATAATATCGACTATCCTATTCCTGGAAATGATGATGCTAGAAGAGCTATTGATCTTTATTGTAACCTGATTAAAGAAACGATTGTTAGTGCAAAAAAAACAATACCTTCGTCAGAAATTAAAAAGAATATAACTAAAGAAACTAAATCTAATGATAAAACAAAAACAGTTCAAGAATTGGATAGAGAAAAATTGGATAAAAAATTTTCCAATAAAGAAAAAGATAAGGAGAAACTTAATTAATGACTGATATTGAAAAAGTAAAAAAACTTAGAGAAGCCACAGGAGCTGGTTTTAAAGATTGTAATCTTGCAATAAAAGAGTCAAATGGAGATATTGATAAAGCTATAGAGATACTTAGAGTTAAAGGAATTTCAAAAGCTTCAAAAAAAATGTCCAGAGATGCTAAGGAGGGAGTTGTTGTGGTTACTGGAGATGAAAATAAAACATCAGTTATTGAAGTAAATTGTGAAACAGATTTTGTTGCTAAAAACGATGATTTTATTACTTTTGTAAAAGAGTTAAGTGAATTAAACAATCTAAATAATTCAAACATTGACGAACTAAAATCATCTAAAATGAAAAATGGTCAAACAGTTGATGACAATCTTGTTGCATTAATTGCAAAAATTGGTGAAAAAATTACAATTGGAAAAGCGAAGACATTAGAAAATAATAATGGTATAAATAATCATTACCTTCATACTGTTGTAAAAGATAATGTAGCAAAGTTAGCTGTTATGGTATCTTTAGATACAAAGGATAACTCAGAAACAATTAAAAATTTTGGTAAACAATTGTCTATGCACATTGCAGCATCAAATCCACTGGCCTTAGACTCTAATTTAATAGATCAAGAAATTATTGATAAAGAACAGCAATTAGTAACTGAAGAATTAAAAAATTCAGGTAAACCAGAGGATATTGCAAAAAAAATTAGCTTAGGCAAAATGAATAAGTTTAAAGAGGAAAACGCACTTTTAACACAAGCATGGGTGATGGAACCCAAGAAAAAAGTTAAAGATGTAATTAAAGAACTTTCTATAGCAGACTTAAAAATTAAAGAATTCTATAGAATTAAAATAGGAGAATAAATGTTTGATGAAAAATCATACAGCCTCAAAATGGATAAAGCCATAGAGGTCTTCTCTAAGGAGCTATCTTCTCTTAGAACTGGAAGAGCTAATGCTTCTATGCTTGATCTTATTAAAGTTGAGGTATATGGACAGCAGATGCCCATTAATCAAGTGGGAAGTATTACTACACCCGAACCAAGAATGATTAACATTCAGGTATGGGATGCTAACAATGTGCCATTGGTTGATGCAGCTATTCAAAAGTCAGACTTAGGATTAAATCCACAAGTAGACGGACAATTAATAAGATTGCCTGTGCCAGAATTAAATGAGGAGCGTAGAGCAGAATTAAAAAAACTGATTAAATCAATTGGTGAAAAGTGTAAAGTTTCAATTCGAAATATACGTAGAGAAGCAAATGAGGATCTAAAAAAGTTATTAAAATCTAAAGAAATTGGTGAAGATGATGAAAAAATTCATGAAAAAAAAATTCAATTAATTACTGATGAACACATAAAGCTAGTTGAAGATAAAGTTTCTTCTAAAGAAAAAGAAATAATGACAATATGAACCCAATAAATCATGTAGCCATTATCATGGACGGTAATGGGAGATGGGGTTTAAAAAATAAAAAATCAAGAAATGCTGGACATAAGGCTGGATTAAAAACTGTAGAAAAAATAATTAAAGCTTCTATGAAAAAAAAAATAAAGTTTCTTACTTTGTTTGCTTTTTCTACAGAAAATTGGAAGAGACCAAAAAAAGAGGTTGTATATCTATTTAATTTGTTAGAAGATTTTCTTAAAAACCAGTTAGAAAGTTTACATAAACGAAATATTAAACTAAAATTTATTGGTAGTAGAAATTTTTCTAAAAATTTAAATAAACTATTAAATTTAGCTGAGAAAAAAACTTTAAATAATGAAAATTTGCAAATTAATTTAGCTTTAAACTACGGTTCAAAGATTGAATTATTAGAAGCCTTTAAGGGTATGCAAAAAACAAAAGCAAAAGTAAACGAACGCAATTTTATCAAACATTTGCAAACAAAAAATATACCAGATCCCGATCTACTTATAAGAACTGGTAACACTAATAGATTAAGTAATTTTTTGTTGTGGCAGTTAGCATATTCTGAAATTTTTTTTGAAAAGAAGTTATGGCCAGATTTTAATAAAAACGATTATTATAAAATTTTGGATAAATTCAAATCAATAAAAAGAAACTTTGGAAATATTTAATGTTTGGTAATTTAATAAAGAGATCAATAACCTCATCAGTATTAATTATAATATTATGTTTAGGTCTTTTTTATAATGAAAATAGCTGGAAAATTTTAGTTATAATTCTTTCACTATTATGTTTTTTTGAATTTTATAATCTTTTAGATAAGGCTTATAATAACAAAGTTATAAAGTTAAATCTAAACATTTTGATAGCTTTATATTTATATTTTCTTTATTTTCTTTTAATACGAATAAGACTTGAACACGGTGAAGAAATAGTTTTAATTTTTTTTGTAACATGTTTTTGTTCAGATATTGGTGGTTATGTTTTTGGTAAATTAGTAGGTGGCCCAAAATTAACCAAAATAAGTCCAAACAAAACAATATCGGGATCTATAGGCTCAATTATTTTTACAATTATAGGTTCATCTTTATTTGCATTATTTTTTTTAAAAACAGATAAATATTTAGTTTCATTTGAAAACTACTTCACAATATTTATTTGGTTAATTATGATGTCAGTATTCTGTCAAATAGGAGATCTATTAGTTTCGTACTTAAAAAGAAAGGCAAAAGTTAAAGATACTGGAAATATACTGCCAGGTCACGGCGGTATTTTAGATAGAGTTGATGGTATAATATTTGCGATTCCATTTGGATTTTTTACATATCACATCTTGATATCAGGTTATAGTTTATGAAAAAAAAGGTTGTTATTTTAGGATCAACTGGCTCAATAGGAAAAACATTATTAAAAATTATTGAAAAAGATACAAAAACTTTTGAAATTAAACTTCTTACAGCAAATAAAAATTACAAACTTGTAATTAAGCAAGCAAAAAAATTCAACGTTAAAAATATTATAATTAATGATTTTGATAATTACTTAAAAGCGAAAAATTTATGTAGAAAAAATTCTATTAGAATTTACAATGATTTTAATTGTCTTGATAAGATTTTAAAAACCAAGATAGATTATACTATGTCCTCAATTGTTGGTCTTGAAGGATTGTTACCAACAATTAAGGTTATTAAATTCACAAAAAAAATTGCTATAGCTAATAAAGAAGCGATAATTTGTGGCTGGAATTTAATTAAAAAAGAAATTTTAAAGCATAAAACTATTTTTATACCTGTAGACTCAGAACATTTCTCTATTTGGGAGATTTTAAATTCTAAATTTAATAGTAAAATAGAAAAAATTTATATCACAGCATCTGGTGGCCCATTTTTAAAGAAGACAAAAAATGAAATTAAAAATGTAAAAATTAAACATGCGTTAAAACATCCAAATTGGAAAATGGGAAAAAAAATTTCAATTGATTCAGCTACAATGATGAATAAGGTTTTTGAGGTTATAGAGACTAAAAATATCTTTAATATTTCGTATAAAAAAATATCAATTTTAATTCATCCTAAATCATACATCCATGCTATAATTAAATTTAAAAATGGAATTATTAAAATTCTGGCACACGATACATCTATGAAAATCCCTATTTTTAATACTTTATACAATTCAACAAACAAAACAATTTCTTCTAGATTAATAAATTTCAAAAAACTAAATAACCTAGAATTAAAATTAATTAGTTCAAAAAAATTTCCCTCAATCAGAATTTTAAATCAGTTACCTGAAATGACATCTCTATTTGAAACTATATTGGTCACCTTAAATGATGAATTAGTTAAACGATTTTTAAATAAAAAAATTGAATTTAATCAAATTACTCCAAAAATTATGAAATTACTTAAAACTAAAGAATTTCAAAAATATAAGAGTATAAAACCGAATAAAATTCAGGATATTATTGAATTAAGTAAATATGTTCGTTTAAAATTAAATACTTTAAGTATATAAGACAATATGTTTAAGCAAATACTTCAACAGTTTTTCATATCATTATTTTTTTCACTATTTTTATTTACCTCTGTTTATTCTGAAGTAGTTAAAAAAATTAATATAACTGGCAATGATAGAATACCAACAGAAACAATCAAATTATTCTCAAAGGTAAATGTTAACGATGATGTTAATGAAAATACAATTAATGAAGTATTGAAAAATTTATATGATACAGATTATTTTAGTACTATTAACGTATCAATAAATAACAATGTTTTAAATATTAATGTAATTGAAAACCCATTAGTTTATAATGTAAAATTTAAGGGACTTAAATCTGATACAATAAAAAAGTCATTACTTAAATCATTAAAATTGAAGGAAAGAACTCCTTATAATGAAATATATTTAATCCAAGATAAGTTAGAAATTACATCCACACTAAGAAAAATGGGTTATTTTTTCTCTAAAGTTGATATTTATAAGAAAGATCTTTCTGATAATAGAATTGATGTAATTATAGATGTAGTTTTAGGAGAAAAGTCAAAAATTAAAAAAATCTCATTTATTGGAGATAAGAAATTTAAAAATAAAAAACTATTAAACATAATAGTAAGTGAAGAATTTAAATTTTGGAAATTTTTATCAGGAAAAAAATATCTAAATGAAGAAATTATAAATATTGATAAAAGATTACTTAAAAATTTTTATTTGAATAAAGGATATTACTCAGTAAAAATTAATTCTTCTTTTGCTAAATTGATTAATGAAAATGAATTTGAGCTCATTTATAATATAAATTCAGGACCTAAAATTTTTTTTGGTGATTTAGATTTAAATTTACCAAACGATTATGATGAAAATAATTTTAAAGATATTCAAAATGAATTAAATAATTTAAATGGTGAAGTTTACTCTATAAAAAAAATTGAAAATATTTTAGAAAAAATTGATAAAGTAGTACTAAGTGAGCAGTTTGAATCAATTAATGCTGCGGTCGAAGAAAATTTAGTTTCCAATTCACTAAATTTATCTTTTAATATTTTTGAAGATACTAAAATATTTATAGAAAAAATAAATATTTTAGGAAACAATGTTACATCTGAAAATGTAATAAGAAATCAATTACTCATTGATGAAGGTGATCCTTTTAATAAAATTTTAGAAACTAAATCAATAAATAATATTAAGAGTTTAAATTTTTTTAGAAAGGTGGAGAGCGAAATACTTCCTGGATCAGATAGTAATACCAAAATAATAAATATATCTGTTGAAGAAAAACCTACAGGAGAAATAATGGCTGGAGCAGGATTTGGAACCTCTGGTGGTTCATTATTATTTGGTGTAAAAGAAAATAATTTTTTAGGTAATGGTATTGGTCTAGATGCAAATTTAAATTTAAGTGCTGAAACTATAAAAGGAAAATTTTCAGTTGTTAATCCAAATTATAAAAATTCAAATAAATCAGTAAATCTTGATATTTTAGCCACTGAAACCAATAGATTAACTAATTCAGGTTACAAAACAAATAAAACAGGCTTATCATTTGGAACAAGATTTGAATATTATGATGATTTGTATTTATTTTTAGGAAGCTCAATCTCGTATGAAAAACTAGAGACCGATAGTACTGCATCTGCTAGACAAAAAACTCAAGAAGGAAATTATTTTGATGGATTTTTAAAACTTAATTTTGATTATGACAAAAGAAATCAGAGATTTCAAACATCAGATGGTTTTAGAAGTATTTACTCCATAGAATTACCGGTAGTAAGTGAAAATTATACTTTGACAAATAGTTATAATTATAAATTTTTTACTGAACTTTATGATGATAATATTTCTTCTATATCTGTTTTGTTAAAGTCAGCTAATTCGTTAAAAGATAATGATGTTAAACTTTCAGAGCGATTATTTGTGCCCTCAAGCTATTTAAGAGGTTTCGAGTTTGCTAAAGTTGGGCCTAAAGATGGAAATGATTATGTAGGTGGAAATTTTTTATCTGCAATTAATATTAACTCAACATTGCCACAAATTTTACCAAACTATCAGAACGCTGATTTTGTCTTTTTTCTTGATATCGCAAATGTATGGGGAGTTGATTATAACTCAGCATTAGATAATTCTAAAGTTAGAAGCTCAATTGGTGTAGGTATTGATTGGTACACACCGGTTGGGCCTTTAAATTTTTCATTAGCTCATCCGCTTAGCAAGGCTACCGAGGATGTTACTGAAAGTTTTAGATTTAATTTAGGAACAACTTTTTAATAAGTTAATGAAATCAGCTTTTAAAATATGCATTATTTTATTAATAATTCCTCAATTTGTTTTTGCTAATGACAAAATTGCTTTCCTAGATATTGATTATATCTTATCAAATTCTAATCAAGGAAAAATTTTAATTAAAGAATTAGATAAAATAAATAAAGATAATATTTTACTTCTTCAAAATAAAGAAAAAGAACTTAAAAAACTAGAAACAGAAATTGAAAATAAAAAAAATATTCTTTCTAAAACTGAGTTAAATAATAAAATTAAAGTGTTACAAGATAAAATATTAAAATTCAGAAATGAAAAAAATCAATTAACAAATGAATTTAATAAATTTAAAAAAAAAGAAATAGCATCATTATTGCAATTAATTAATCCATTAATATCAAATTATGTTGAAGAAAAATCCATAAATATTGTTTTGGATAAAAAAAATATATTAATTGGAAAAAATAGTTATGATATAACACAGGATATTTTAGAAATAGTTAATTCAAATATAAAGTAAATGATAAAACTCGATAAATCTCAAATAAGAGAACTATTACCTCATAGAGAACCAATGTTATTAATTGACGAGCTGTATGATATAAAAAAATTATTTTCTGCAACAGCATTAGTAAAAGTAAGAAAGAACAGTTTTTTTGTTCAAGGTCATTTTCCTGATAATCCTGTTATGCCTGGTGTTTTAATTGTCGAATCTTTTGGTCAAGCTGCTGCCGCATTAACTGCTCATGGTTTAGATAAATCAACATATGAGGATAAGTTAGTTTTTTTAATGGGAGTTGAAAAAGCAAGATTTAGAAATCCGGTAATACCTGATTGTGAATTAGAATTAAAGATTGAAGCTATTAGATCGCATGGTAGAGTTTGGAAATATAAAGGTGAAGCGTTCGTAAATAGTAAAAAAATGGCTGATGCAATTTGGTCTGCTACGATTGTTGATAAGAAATAAATAGCAATAATTGTTGATAACTTATTTAAATTTGCTTTGTTAAAAAGCATTAATGAAAAATATTTTTTTTCAAAATAAAGGACCATTTAAATTATCTGAAATATTGAATACCTTAAACATAAATGATAAAAAAAATTTCACAGATCACCAAATCAATGATGTTAAAGATTTAATATCTGCTCAAAATAATGATCTTACTTTTTTTCACTCAAAAAAATATGAAAAAATTGCAAATGATACAAAAGCATCATTTTGTGTAACCACAGCAAATTTAAAACACAAATTACCAAATACTTGTTTACCAATAATTGTGAAAAATGTGTTGGTTTCTATTGCACAAATAACCTCAAAATTTTATCCAAATTCTATTAATGATAATTTTGATAACACAGTAAAAAACATAAGTGAAACCAAGTTTAAGGATAATGTGACTTTTGGAAAAAATGTTTTAGTTGGAGAAAATGTTTCAATAGGCTCTAATTGTTTTATAGGACACAACACAATTATAGAAAAAAATGTAATAATTGGACACAGTTGCTCTATTGGATCCAATGTTATAATTAGAAACACATTTATTAAAAATAATGTAAATATTTTAGATAGTTGCGTTATAGGTAAACATGGATTTGGTTTTTTTCCAAACAAAATTAAAAATTTGAGATATCCTCATATTGGTATAGTTATAATTGAAGATAACTGTGAAGTCGGTTGTGGCTCTACTATAGATAGAGGCTCAATGTCCAACACAATAATTGGAAAAAATTCATTTTTAGATAATCAAATTCATATTGCTCATAATGTGAGGATAGGAGAAAATACAATTATCGCAGGTCAAGTAGGTATTGCTGGAAGTTCTATAATTGGCGATAATGTAAAAATAGGTGGCCAAGCGGGTATATCAGGTCATTTAAAAATTGGAAGTAATGTAGAAATTGGTGGAGGTAGCGGAGTAATCAAAGATATCCCAGATAATTCAAAAGTAATGGGTTATCCAGCAAAAAATATTAGAGATTTTTTAAGGAAAATTAAATGATTCATCAAACCGCAA
This sequence comes from uncultured Pelagibacteraceae bacterium, assembly GCA_902594605.1. GTDB lineage: Bacteria > Pseudomonadota > Alphaproteobacteria > Pelagibacterales > Pelagibacteraceae > Pelagibacter. Next base: position 18,145 of record CACJMR010000001.1, on the reverse strand, counting down.
TAATAGATCCAAAAGCAATTATTTCAAAGAATGTTAAAATTGGAGCTTATTCAATTATTGGACCTGAAGTAGTAATTGGAGATAATACAGAAATCCAATCTCATGTTAGCATAGTAGGTCATACAAAAATTGGTACAAATAATAAAATTTACCCATTCGCCTCGATTGGAAACGATCCTCAGGATATGAAATATAAAGGAGAAAAAACGAGTTTAATTATTGGAAACAACAATATCATTAGAGAATACGTAACTATTAATCCAGGTACAGTCCAAGGAGGAGGGACTACAATTGTAGGTAATTACAATTTATTAATGATAGGATCACACATAGCTCATGATTGTAGATTAGGAAATAAAATTGTAATTGCAAACAATGCAGCTATAGCTGGACATGCTGTAATTGATGATAATGTTATTCTTGGAGGAAACTGTGGGGTACATCAATTTACAAGAATAGGTAAAATGGCGATGATTGGTGGCATGACTGGTGTATCAAGAGATATAATACCATATGGTTTATCTACAGGTAATAGAAATATTTTAAATGGTATTAATATAGTCGGTTTAAGAAGAATAAATAAATCAAATAAAGATATAATTTGTCTAACAGAAGCTTACAAGGATATATTTAAAACAGAAAATCTAAGTGAAAATTTAAAAAATTTAAATATTGAGTTTAAAAGAAATGAATTGGTTAATGAAATAATAGAATTTATAAACAAAGATAAAAAGAGACCTATTTGTACTCCAGATATAAAATAAAATGATTGGACTTTTTTTAGGTGGTACAGATTTTCCATCATTAATTTTAAAAAAACTTAAAAAAAAAAGAGAAAGATATTTTATTATAGATTTGACCAAAAAAAATTTGTTTAAAAAATATAAAAATAGTTATTTTATAAGTATCGGTAAATTTGGAGAAATTTTAAAATTAATTCATGATAAAAAATGTAAAAAAGTTCTTTTTGCTGGAAAAATAGAAAAACCAAAAATATCAAATCTTAAATTAGACTTTAAAGGTTTTTATTATTTACCTAGAATTATTAAAGCATTTAAACTAGGAGATGCGGCTATTCTAAAAGAGCTTATTAAAATTTTAGATGAAAATAAAATTAAAGTTATAAAATCTAATTTTTTTAATCCAGAATTAACTTTAAATAAAGGGACACTTACAAAACTTAAACCAGCTTTAAATGATTTGAAAGAAATAGCTTTAGGTTTAAAATATTTAAAAAAATTAAGCCCTTATAACCACATACAAGCTGTAATTGTTAGAAACAATAAAGTAATTAAAAAAGAAACATCAAGAGGAACAAAAAAAATGATTGAAAAAACAATAAGAAATGAAAAAAAAAATGGAATACTTATTAAATTTCCTAAAAAAAAACAAGATTTAAGAGCTGATTTACCCACAATTGGTTTTGATACATTAATGGATTGTAAAAAGGCTAATTTAAAAGGAATTGTATTAAAATCTAAAGAAAATATTTTTTTAGATCAAAAAAAATCAATCTATTTTGCTAATAAAAATAAAATTTTTATACACATTTTATGAAAAGAATATTTATTGTTACAGGAGAGCCGTCAGGTGATAAATTAGCTTCAAAAGTAATTTTAAAACTAAAAGAAATCAACCCCAATATTCAATATTTATGTGTAGGTGGAGTAAATTTAGAAAAACAAGGAGTCAAATCGATATTTAATCTTAAAGAAATAACTTATATTGGTTTTACTAGTATATTATTAAATGTTTTTAAAATTAAAAAAAAAATAAATTTCACAATAGAAGAAATAATTAAATTTAATCCTGATATCTTATTTACTATAGACAGCCCAGAATTTACCTTACGTGTTGCAGAAAAAGTAAAAAAAATAAACCCTTTGATTAAAACAATTCATTATGTTGCTCCACAGGTATGGATCTGGAGAGAAAATAGAGTAAAAAAACTTCAAAAATTTCTTGATCATGTACTTTTACTTTTTGATTTTGAAAAGAAATATTTTGATAAAGAGAATATTAAAAATACTTTTGTAGGTCATCCATTGTTAGAGAAAGAAAATAATGAAAAAGTAGAATTATCAAATTTATTTGCAGTAAAAACAAAAATAATTTCAATATTTCCAGGAAGTAGGGAGTCTGAAATTAAGGTTTTATTACCTATACTGAGTGATTTTGTTAAATTAATGAATAAAAAGTTTAATAATTTTTCCTTCGTATTTCACGCAACCAGTGAAAATAAAAATCATATAAATGATTATGTAAAAAAATTACATATTGATAATATTCAAGTTATATCTGATGAAAATATTAAAAATAAAATTTTAGTTAATTCAATTTTTGCAGTTGCAAAGTCCGGAACTATTTCTTTGGAAATTTGTAATTTTAAAATTCCATCGATAATAATTTATAAAATAAACTTTATAAATTATTTTATTATGAAATTACTAGTTAAAGTGAAGTATGCTAATATTATTAACATAATAAATAAAAAAGAAATTATACCTGAATTGTTACAAGGTGAATGTAATCCTAATGAAATTTATAAATCTGTAGTGTATTTTTTAAATAATCCTAAAGCAATGCACGATCAGGTTAAAATTTGCTCTGAGACATTGAATGGCATTAAGTCTGAAAGCTCTTCCTCTTTGGAAGCTAGTAAAATATTAAATAGCTATTTGTTTTTGTAATCTTTTTATCACCTCGTCTTTTCCTAACGAAATTACAATATCATATAAGCCAGGACCAAATTTTGAACCTGTTAAAGCAATTCGTATAGGCTGACCAACTCCTTTAAAATTTGTATCATTTGTTTTAATCAAATTATTTACTACAGGCTCTAAATTCTCCTTATTTATATTTGATTTAGATGATAATTCTTTAATAAATTCTGAAATAATTTTTTTTGCTTTATCATCAATCAATTTTAAATCATCCTCATTGAATTTAATTTTATCATTAATGATATATTTTGCATTATTGTAAATATCTTCTAAGGTTTTGGCTTTATTTTTTAAAAAAGATAATGAAGATTTAATTTTTGTTTCTTTATCATTTTTAATTTCTTCTTTATAAATTTTGCAATATTCTAATAAGTTTTGATAAAGATCGTTTTCGTTGATCGTCTTTATATAGTGCTCATTCAGTGATAAAATTCTGCTAACATCTAGTTTTGATGGTGATTTGCCAATACCTTCTAAATTAAAGTATTCAATGCTCTCATCCAAAGTAAATATTTCTTTGTCCTGATATGACCATCCAAGTCGAAGCAAATAATTTCTTAATGCATCAGGCATAATACCTATTTTTGAGTAATCATCCAAAGTCGAGGCATTATCTCTTTTTGACAGTTTTTTACCTTCAATAGTATGAATTAATGGAATGTGCGCAAATTCTGGAATATCCCAACCCATTGCTTGATATATTTGTATTTGTTTAAAAGTATTTATCTTATGATCATCTCCTCTAATTATATGTGTTATTCCCATCTGAAAATCGTCAACAGTTGCTGAAAGATTATAAGTTGGTGTCCCATCATTTCTTAAAATTATAAAATCTTCTATTGTATTATTTTCAATTTCAACATCTCCTTGAACTAAATCATTAAGTTTAGAATTTCCCTCTATTTTACTTTTAAATCTAATTACAGGTTTAATATCTTTAGGAGCATCTTTTTCATCAGCATCTCTCCATTTTCTATTATAAATATATGGCATCTTTTTTTGCCTAGCTCTTTTTTTTTGTTCCTCTATCTCTTCAGCAGAGCAGTAGCATTTATATGCGTTGCCTTTTTTTAATAATTGATTAGCAATTTTAATATGATCTTCTATTTTTTGTGACTGAATATATTCTTCACCATCATGTTCAATCCCTATCCACTTTAATGATTTAATAATTTGTATTTTGTGTTCCTCTTTTGATCTTTCTTTGTCAGTATCTTCAATTCTAAGATGAAAAGTTCCCTTTTGATTTTTAGAGAACAACCAATTAAATAAGGCAGTTCTAACCCCTCCAATATGCAGAGCTCCAGTAGGGGATGGAGCAAAACGTGTTGCTACTTTAGACATCAATGTTGTTTAGACTATTTTTTTAGAAGTTTCTATATAAAGATACTAAAACTCCTTGAACTTTTACTCTATCAGGTCCAAAAATCTTAGTTTCATAGTTTCTATTAGCACTTTCAAGCGCTACAACTTTACCTTTTTTCCGAATTCTTTTTAACATCGCTTCATGCTCATCTATTAAAGCAACTACGATTTTACCATTATCAGCAGTATCAGTTCTTTTAATAATAACAGTATCTCCTTCATGAATACCTGCGTCTATCATAGAGTCACCTTGAACTTTTAATCCAAAGTAATCACCGTTTTTTTCTAAATTATTTGGTAGTGGAATTCTAGAAACCTCATTTTGTATTGCTTCAACAGGTGTTCCTGCAGCAATTTTTCCAAGTACTGGTACTTCTACTTCATCAGAATCAGTTTGTTCTTCATCTAGTCCACCTTTAATGACACTAGGTGAAAAGCTATTATAAATATCATTGGCAGAAGCTGTCTCTGGTAATTTAATTACCTCTAAAGCTCTTGCTTTGTGAGCTAATCTTTTTATAAAACCTCGTTCTTCTAAAGCACTAATCAACCTGTGAATTCCTGATTTAGATTTTAAATTAAGAGATTGTTTCATCTCCTCATAAGAAGGAGATACACCTGAACTTCTCAACTTCTTGTTGATAAATAAAAGCAAGTTTTTTTGTTTTTTTGTTAGCATAAGAACAAATATCGTACAAATAATGTTCTATAAAAGTTCTTTTAAATTAACAATACTAAAAAAAACTAGTAAAATAGGGCTTTATTTGACTATAAAATTGAAAAAATAGAATTCTTATCTAAGTTTTTTAAAAGTGATTCACCAATCAAAAAAGTGTTAATTGATGTTTTGTTGTTTAGCTCTAATAGCTCTTCTTTATTTTTAATTCCACTTTCAGATATTAAAGGACCTTTGTGATTTTTTACAACATCATAAATATCATAAGTTGTATTTATATCAGTTTTAAGTGTTTTTAAATTTCTATTGTTTATTCCAATTAATGCATCTTTAAAATTCAAAGCTTTTTTTGCTTCTTCTACTGTATGAACTTCAACAATAACCGACATATTATATTTCAAAGCTTCATCATATAATTCAGAAGCAAGATCATCCGAAACCCCAGCTAAAATAATTAAAATAGCATCAGCACCATAACTTTTTGCCAAAGGTATTTGAAATTTATCGATAAAAAAATCCTTACACAATACAGGCAAATTTATTTTATCTTTTATTTTGCTTATGTGAATTAAATTTCCTAAAAAATAATCTTCTTCAGTTAAAACTGAAAGACAAGTTGCTTTATTATTCAAATAAATTTGAGCAATATCTACAGGATTATAATCATTAATTATTATACCCGCTGAAGGACTTGCTTTTTTAATTTCAGCAATAATTGAGGTTTTATTATTTTTTATATTACTTTCTATTTTCTCTTTAAAATTAATATAGCTGTTGTTTTTATTTATTAATTCATCCAAAGTTTTAAGATCTAAGGATTTTTTTAATTTATCAACTTTTTCAATTTTCTTTTGAATGATATTTTGAAGTACATTTTCAGACATTTTGAATTTTTTCTAGATTTAAAAAGGTTTTTCCAGAAAGGATAAATTCTCTTGTGTGATTATATGCTTCAGAAAATTCAGAAAATTTTTCTCCAACAATTAAACCCGCCGCAGCATTTAAACAAACTGCTTTTGAAAAATCATTATCTTCACCTTTAAATATTTCAATCATCTTATCAGCATTAAATTTAGCATCATCACCTACTAAATTTTTAAAATTATCCGCATTAACTCCTAAAGCATTTGGATCTATTTTTAATTCAGATATTTGACCATCTTTTAATTGAGTAACATTAGTGATTGCATAAGGAGATATTTCATCCAATCCATCCTCGCTATTTACTATCCAAGCAAATTTTAAATTTAAATTTTTAAGTCCCTCTGCAAATATTTTTAATAATTTTTTATCAAACACACCCACAACTTGTCTCTCTACAAGAGCTGGATTACTTAATGGACCAATCATATTAAAAATAGTTCTTTTTCTAATTTTTTTTCTTACAGGTCCTACAAATTTCATTGCACTATGATAATTTGGTGCAAACATAAAACCAAAATTATTAGTATTAATTTCTTTTTCAATATCCTCAGGCTCTAAATCAATTTTAATTTTAAGAGCTTCTAAAACATCACCAGACCCACATTTTGAAGAAACAGCTTTATTGCCATGTTTAGCAACTTTTGTTCCCATGCTTGCTAAAAGTAGGGCAGAAGCAGTTGAAATGTTAAGGGTATTCATGCCATCACCGCCAGTACCACAAGTATCAATACAATCACTTACATTTACTCTTTTTGACTTTTCTCTAAGAACAAAAACTCCACCAGCTATTTCATCTGAAACTTCACCTTTTTCAGATAGCAAAGTTAAAAAGTCAAAAATTTCATCATCACTGGCTTTTCCTGACATTAATATTTCAAAAGCAGTTTTACTTTCTTCAAAAGTTAAATCTTGTTTATTTTTAAGTTTTTCTAAAATTTGATCCATAAAATTAATTGTTAATAAAGTTTTTAAGAATTTTCATTCCAAAGTTTGTTTTAATACTTTCAGGATGGAATTGTACACCATGAATATTAAATTTTTTATGTTGAACACCCATTATAATCCCATCTTCTGTCTCTGCTGTAATCTCTAGCTCTTTTGATAACGTTTTTTTATCAATTATCAAACTATGGTATCTGGTAGCTTCAAATGTATTTGGGAGGTTTTTTAAAATACCAATTTTTTTTGATTTGATTTTACTTGTTTTGCCGTGCATTAACTTTCTAGCTTGAACAATTTTTGATCCAAAAACTTGTCCAATTATCTGATGACCTAAACATACTCCTAAAAAAGGTAATTCTTTGTATAATGATTTCAATATTTTAATACAATTGCCTGATTGATTTGGGTTGCCTGGTCCTGGTGAAATAACAATTTTATCATATTTCTTTTTAATGATTTCTTTAGAATTAATTTTATCATTTCTAACTACATCAACTTTAACATTTAATGAGGAGATATAGTGATACAAATTAAAAGTAAAACTATCGTAATTATCTATCAACAATACTCTCATTATCTTAAAGCATTAATTAAAGCTTTCGCTTTATTAACTGTTTCCTCATATTCATTTTTAGGTTTACTATCTGCAACTATACCTGCACCTGCTTGAACATAAAATTTTTTATTTTTAGCAACAGCAGTTCTTAAGGCTATGCATGTATCAAATTCCCCATTTGCAGAAAAATATCCAATTCCGCCTGCATAAACTTTTCTTTTTGTTGTTTCTAATTCATCTATAATTTCCATAGCTCTAATTTTTGGAGCTCCAGAAACAGTACCTGCTGGAAAACCAGCTAGGAGCGATTTAAATTTTGAAAATTTTTGATTATATTCCCCAACTACATTTGAAACTATATGCATAACATGGGAATATCTTTCAATAATGAAGCTTTCTGTGACTTTTACCGAATTTATCTTTGAGACTTTACCAGCATCATTTCTACCTAAATCAAGCAACATCAAATGCTCTGAAAGTTCTTTTTTATCTTTAAGTAGGTCTCTTTCATAAAATAGATCTTCTTTTTTAGTTTTACCCCTTGGTCTAGTTCCTGCAATTGGTCTTACAGTAATTTTATTATCCCTAAGTCTCACAAGTATTTCAGGACTAGCACCAATTATTTGAAAATCCTCAAAATTGAAGAAAAACATAAAAGGAGAGGGGTTTGTTACTCTTAGTTTTTTATAAATGTCTAATGGTTTTTTTGTTAATTTTGCCTCAAATCTTTGGCTTAAAACAACCTGAAAAATATCTCCTAATTTAATATATTTTTTTGCCTTATTAACCATTGATAAAAATTTATTTTTTGAAGTGTTAGATTTCACTTTTATATTTTTTGACTTTTGAATTATTTTTTTATCAATATTCTTAATTGATGACTGAATGAGTAATTTAAACAAATCAGATTTAACTTCTTCATATTTATTTTTATAGTTTTTAATTTTTTCATCTTTAAAAATATTAGATATGTAAAATATTTCTTTTTTTAAATTGTCATGAATGACTAAAGTTCTTGGACGTAGAAGTCTAACATCGGGTAAATTGAGATCATTTTTACAGTTATTTGGAATTTTTTCTATGTATCTGATTGAATCATAAGAAAAATACCCAGAAATTAATGAGCAAATATTAGGTAAATTTTTGGGAGTTTGAAACTTGAAATCTTCAATTATTTTTTCAATTAATTTATCTGGTTTATCATTTAATTTTCTTTTTTTATTTCTTTGAATTAGATAAGAATTATTATTATTAAATTCCCAAATTTTATCAGGATTTTTACCAAATATTGTATATCTGCCCTTGATTTTACCTTTTTCTACAGACTCAAATATAAAACTATTTTTTTCCTCTAGAAAATTATCAATTAAATTTAATACTTCCTCATCATTTTTTACTTTCTTTTTAGTAAAGATGATTTGATTTTTTTTGCTTCTGTGTCGAAACTTAAAATCTTTGAAGCTTCGATTAATAATCATTTGAAATAATTTTTAACTCTATCAATAGTTTTTTGATTTAATTGAACTTGATATTTATCATTAAGTAATTGATCATACGATTGTAAGATGCTTTTTCTATTATTTGTATTTTGGCTATTTACAAATTTAAGATATTTTTCATCAGTTTTGTTAAATGAATTTTTATTTGTTCCAGTAATTTTTACTAAATAAATTTTATCTTCTTTATTTACTAGAGCAAAAGAATCAACAGGTAACGCATAAAGCATTTTTACTGAATTAATATCAATGAGTTTGTCATCTTCTATAGAATTAATAGAAGAATATTCCTTATTTGATCCTGCCAGTTCTTCAAATTTTGAATTATCAAATTTCTTTTTTTGAATTTCTTCTATAATTTTTCTATTGTAATCAAATTTACCTTTTTGATATATTAACTCAACTATTTCTCCTTTAATGATTTCATCATTTAAATCTGGAGCTCGATCATATTGATTATCAATATTGTAAAGTAAAAAGTTATCACCGTTTTCTATCAAATCTATTTTAGATGCTTTCTTAGAATAAATTAGATCTTCATTAACCTGTTTATTAGAGCTAGGTGCAAACTGATTTACCTCAATAATGTCAACATTAATATCTGCTAATATAGTGTCAAATGTACTTCCTTGAGAAATTTTATTTTCAATTGAGTCAATTTCATCAAAAAAATCTTGATTAAATTCTTCTATGCCAATTAGATTTTTTGGATTTAAAATCACATACTTGAAATCTATATATTCTCTTTTTAATTGCTCTTTATTTTCATTAATAAATTCTTGAATTTCAATTGCAGTGTAATCATCTTTTGTTTTATATAGATTTTCCATATCAAAATACTCGATATTCAAGGATTTATTATTTTCTTCAAACTTATTTTCTATTAAAAAATTTGGTGTTATTGTTCCAGCACCAATAAAATCAAATAAGTGCTTCTGTAATTCTCTATTTTTTAATTGTAATTCAAACATTGCAGCTGACAAGTTGTTGGAGAGTAAAAATTTTTCATATTTAATTCTTTGAAAAGCACCATTTTCATCATGGAAATTTTTATTTTCTTTAATGTTTTTAAGTATAGTTTTTTCGTTAATTGAAAGATCAAAATCTTTAATTTCTAAATCAATCAATGTAGTTGAAATTAATCCTGATAATAATTCTTCAATAATATTTTTGTCTAAATTATCTCGAATAGCTTCTTGTGAAATTCCACTTTGATTCACATAGTCAATAAAATCCTGAGTTGTTACATTTGTTTTATTTATTTTTGCAATATTGTTTTGATTATTTGTACTAAACCCACCACCAAAACCACCAAAGCCAAAAGCGATGATGATTATGACAATTAACACCAATCCACCAAATTGTTTCCAGCCTAAGTTTTTTAATTTTTCAATCATAGCGTTATAAATTTATTGATCTGTAAAAAACAAATCTATAGATTAAAAAGTCAATTATGACAAATAAATATATGTATTTTGTAGCTAATTGGAAAATGTTTGGTGATTTAAGAACTCTAAATTCACTTGATAAAGTAATAAAGTTTTCAAAAAATTACAAAAAAAATAAGTTAAAAATAGTTTACTGCCCACCAAATACATTAATTCGTCCATTATCGAGAAGACTAAAAAAAACAAAAATAGAGGTTGGTGCCCAAAACTGTCATCACAGCTTTGACTACGGTGCGTACACTGGCCAAGTAAATTCTACTATGCTTAAAAATGTTGGAGCAAAGTATGTTATTTTGGGACACTCAGAAAATAGACAACTAGGTGAGACAGATAATTTAATTAATTTAAAATTAAAAAGTGCAATTAAATCAGGTCTCAAAATTATATTTTGTATAGGTGAAACCTTGAAAGAAAGAAGACAAAAAAAAACTAATCAAATTTTAAAAAGACAAATTGAAAAAGGATTAAAATCGATAAAGAATAAATCCAAAATTATTATAGCCTATGAACCGGTATGGTCTATCGGCACAGGTGTAATTCCAAAAGAAGCTGATTTAAACAAAACTATTTTATTTATTAAAAGTAGATTTATAAAAAAATATCCTAAAATTTTATATGGCGGTTCTGTAAATACTAATAACGTAAGTATTTTAAAAAAAATTCCCAACATTGATGGTTTTTTGATAGGAGGCGCATCACAAATTCCAAAAAAATTTATTGATATAATTAAAAAAACCATTAATTAGACCCACATGGAAACTTTATTATTAGTAATCAACATCATACTTGCAGTAATTTTAGTTCTTTTGGTTTTATTGCAAAAATCAGAAGGAGGCGCTCTTGGTATTGGAGTTTCCCAAGAAAATTTTATGTTATCCAGATCAGCAGGTAGCTTCATGACAAAAGCCACTGCAATCGTAGCAACACTATTTATTATTTGCAGTCTTGCTCTAACAATAATTTCTAGAGCAGAGCTTACTCCTACGGGGTCGGTATTGGATACAGTTGAGGAAAAAACCGAAGACACACCTTCAATTCCAGAAAATAATTAATTAATCCTTTTCAATTCATTTTTTATTCGCTATAAGATACTTCCATGGCGCGATATATTTTTGTCACTGGCGGCGTGGTTTCTTCCCTTGGTAAAGGTCTCTCATCAGCATCTCTAGCATATTTATTACAGTCAAGAGGTTACAAAGTTCGTTTAAGAAAATTAGATCCTTATTTAAACGTGGATCCAGGAACAATGAGTCCCTTTCAACATGGAGAAGTTTTTGTAACTGATGATGGTGCTGAAACAGATTTAGATTTAGGTCACTATGAAAGATTTTCAGGAGTAACTGCAAAGAAAACCGATAACATTACAACAGGAAAAATCTATAGCGATGTTCTTAGAAAAGAGAGAAAAGGTCAGTATTTAGGTAAAACAGTTCAAGTTATTCCTCATATCACAGATAGAATTAAAGAATTTATAAAACACGACACTTCTAAAGAAGATTTTGTAATTTGTGAAATTGGTGGAATAGTAGGAGATATAGAAAGCTTACCATTTGTAGAAGCAATAAGACAATTTTCTAATGATATTGGTAAAAAGAATGCATTATTTATTCATTTAACTTTAGTTCCTTATTTAAAAGCATCAGATGAAATAAAAACAAAACCAACTCAACACTCAGTTAAAGAATTAAGAAGCATTGGTATTCAACCAGATATAATAATTTGTAGATCAGAAAGACCTATACCTTTAGAGCATAGAAAAAAAATATCCTTGTTTTGTAATGTTGATATTAAAAATGTAATTGAAACTGTTGATGTTAAGACTATTTACGAGGCACCGATTAGTTTTGCTAAGGAAAAATTAGATGTTCAAGTTTTAAATTATTTTAAAATAAAATCTAAAAAATCAAATAATTTAACACCTTGGAAAAAAATAACTAAAATTACTCTTAATACTAAAAGGTATGTTAACATTGCAATTATTGGTAAATACGTTGAATTAAAAGATGCGTACAAATCTTTAGATGAAGCACTTACTCATGGAGGAATATCTAATAATCTTAAAGTAAATTTAATTAGAATAGATTCTGAAAAATTAAAAGTTTCAGAAATAAAAAATAAACTTAAAAATGTTTCAGGAATTTTAATTCCAGGTGGATTTGGTAAAAGAGGAACCGAGGGTAAAATTGAAGCAATAAGGTATGCAAGAACAAATAATATTCCATTCCTTGGAATTTGTTATGGTATGCAAATGGCAATAATTGAATTTGCTAGAAATCAATTAAAAATAAAAAAAGCAACCTCTTCTGAATTTGACAAAGGCGGTGTTCATATTATTGGCTTGATGCATGAATGGGAAAAAAGTGGCAGAAAAATTAAAGGGACTAATAAAGACTTAGGTGGCACCATGAGACTTGGTTCTTATGATGCAATCTTAAAAGATAAGTCTAAAATTAGAGATATTTATAAATCTAGATTAATTAAAGAGAGACATAGACATAGATATGAAGTGGATATTTCATATAAAGAAAAATTTGAGAAGAAAGGATTAATATTTTCAGGCTTATCTCCAGATCATAAGCTTCCAGAGATAATTGAACTTAAAAATCATCCATGGTTCATAGGAGTTCAGTTTCATCCTGAATTTAAATCTAGACCTTTGAACCCACATCCTTTATTCTCTTCTTTTATCAAAGCAGCGAAAAATCATAGATGAGTGTGATTAAAGTAAATTGTGAAAATATAGAAATTTCAAACAACAATAAGATTTGTATTATTGCAGGTCCTTGTCAGTTAGAGACAGACCAACATGCAATGGATATGGCTGGAAAAATTAAGGAAATTACTTCAAAATTTGGCCTCGGATTTATTTACAAAACCTCATTTGATAAAGCGAACAGAACTAGTTTAAAAGGCAAAAGAGGAGCAGGGTTAGATGCATCACTTCCTGTATTTGATAAAATTAAAAAGGAGCTGAAAGTTCCTATTTTAACAGACATACACAATGCTGAACAATGTGAAATTGTTTCAAAACATGTTGATGTTTTACAAATCCCAGCTTTTCTATGTCGACAAACAGACTTATTAATTGCTGCGGCTAAAACAAATAAAATTATTAATGTAAAAAAAGGTCAGTTCCTAGCACCTTGGGATATGGTGAATGTAACTAAAAAAATTTCAGACTCTGGAAATAAAAACATCCTGGTCACAGAAAGAGGTGCAAGTTTTGGATACAACACTTTAGTCTCTGACATGAGATCATTACCTATAATGGCAAAGAATGGTTATCCAGTAATTTTTGATGCAACTCATTCTGTTCAACAACCAGGTGGCCAAGGAGAATCCTCTGGTGGTCAAAGAGAATTTGTTGAATATTTAGCAAGAGCTGCAGTTGCGGTTGGAGTTGCTGGTGTATTTATTGAAACGCATCAAGATCCTGACAATGCTCCGTCTGATGGACCAAACATGGTACCATTGAATAAATTAGAGAATCTATTAAAACAATTAAACGATATAGATAATCTAATTAAAAAATAGTGAGCAAAATTTTAAAAGTAAAAGCACGTCAAGTTTTTGACAGTAGAGGAAATCCAACAGTAGAGGCTGAGGTTTATATAAAAAATAATAATGCATCCGCTATTTGTCCTTCAGGTGCTTCCACTGGAACTTTTGAAGCTTTTGAAAAAAGAGATAAAAATAACAAACGGTATTTAGGAAAGAGTGTTTTAAGTGCAGTTAACTTAGTCAACACAAAGATTTCAAAAAAATTAAAAGGACAAAGTATTCACAACCAAGAAAGAATTGATGCTTTGTTAATTAACTTAGATGGTACAAGACAAAAAACTAATTTAGGAGCTAATGCGATGTTAGCTGTTTCTATGGCTGTTAAAAAATTGTCTGCAAAAGCAAAAAAATTACCTTTGTATAAAACTTTTTCTCAAAAAAATAACTTCCAATTACCTTATCCATTAATGAACATAATTAATGGTGGAGCACATGCAAATAATGGTCTTAGAATTCAGGAGTTTATGATCAGACCTGATCGAGCAAAAAGTTTTTCTGAGGCGATGCGGATTTGTTTTGTTGTCATTAAAAACTTAAGTAAATTAATTAAAGATAAAGGTTTATCAACTTCAGTAGGTGATGAAGGTGGGTTTGCACCCATGATCAGTAGTAATAATCAAGCTTTAGATTTAATTGTTAGTGCAATTAAAAAATCGGGATTTGTTAATGGTAAAGATGTTTCTATTTGTCTTGATGTGGCTGCTAATGAATTATATAAAAAAAAAAAAATACTCTATTCATTCTAAAAGTTATATTTCAGTAGACAAATCCATTAAAGAATATCAAAAAATTATAAAAAAATATAAAATTAAGTCTATTGAAGATCCATTTGGTGAAAATGATTGGTTAGCATGGAATAAATTAATGAAATCAATAAAAAAAGTTCAGATTGTTGGAGATGATTTGTATGTAACAAATCTTGAAAGATTAAAGAAAGGTTTCTTGAATATTTCTTCAAATTCTATCTTGATCAAGCTAAATCAAATTGGCACTGTTTCAGAAACGTTAGATGTAATTAAATTTGCTCAAACAATTGGATATAAAACAATTATATCTCATCGATCAGGTGATAGTGAGGATACGTTTATTGCTGATTTAGCAGTAGGCACTAATTCAAATCAAATTAAAACTGGATCCCTAGCTAGATCTGAAAGGGTTGCAAAATATAATCAATTAATCCGTATTGAAGAAGAACTTGGAAAAAAAGCGAGGATGAATAAGATCAATTAATGCTTCGATTAATAAAAAGAAATTATTTTTTATTAATATCTGTTTTTCTTATTTTTTATTTTGGTTTTAATTTAGTGTCTGGAGAAAGAGGCCTTTTTTCGTATGTAGAAAAGAAGGAACTTTTGTCTAACTTGAAAAAAGAAGAATTAACCCTAACTAATAAAATAGAAGATATGGATCATAAAAATTCACTTCTAAGTACTAATTTGGATCTTGATTATATTGAGACTTTAATTAGAGAAAGATTTTTATTTGGTAAAAAAAATGAGACAATTTATATAATTAAAAAAGATGAAAAGTAGACATCCAGAAAAAGAAAACAAACCGGTTAATCCAATTAAAAAAAAACCAGAATGGATTAGATCAAAACTTACAAATAGTAAGGAATTTTTTTTAACTAAAACAATAGTAAATAACAATAATCTTGTAACTGTTTGTCAGGAAGCAAACTGTCCTAATATAACTGAATGTTGGAGTAAGCGACATGCAACTTTTATGATTATGGGAGACACTTGTACAAGAGCTTGTGCTTTTTGTGATGTTAAAACTGGCGTACCAGGAAAATTAGATCAACTTGAACCAGTTAAGATTGCTGAAGCAGTAAAAAAATTAAATTTAAAACATGTTGTAATTACCTCAGTGGACAGAGATGATTTGGATGATGGAGGGTCAGAACATTTTTTTGAAGTGATTAATCAAACTAGAAAATCAAATCCAAATACTACTATTGAAGTTCTTACACCTGATTTTTTAAGAAAAGGAGATGCTTATAAAAAAGTCTTAGATGCTAAACCAGATGTTTTTAATCATAATATTGAAACTGTCCCTAGTCTTTATTTAAAAGTTCGACCTGGATCTAGATATTTTGCATCTTTAGAGCTTTTAAAAAATGCAAAAAAAGTTAATAAAAACATTTTTACTAAATCAGGAATAATGGTTGGCCTAGGTGAGACAAGAGATGAAATTTTACAAGTCATGGATGATTTAAGAGCTGCAGATGTTGATTTCATAACGATTGGTCAATATTTACAACCTTCAACTAAACATTATCCATTAGACCGATATTATTCACCAAAAGAATTTGAAGATTTAGGAACAATTGCAAAAGCTAAAGGATTTTTGTTAGTATCTTCATCCCCTTTAACCAGATCTTCATATCATGCGGATGAAGATTTTGCCAAACTTCAACAAAATAGATTAAAAAATAATTAATGCCAAAAGCATCAGTTAAGCGATTAATTGATAACAGAAAAGATAAGCTAATTGATTTTGTTTTAGATATTGAAAAATACCCAGAATTTATTCCTTTCTGCGATAATTCAAAAGTTTATGAGAGAACTGATAAAGGCGATACAATAAATATTATAGCAGATCTTACAATAGGTAAGGGGCCGTTTAAGGATACATTTAAAAGTGACGTTAAATTAAATAAAAAAAATGATCATATTCATGTTGTGAATTTAGGTGGACCATTAAATCACTTAGAAAATAATTGGAAATTTATTGAGGTAGGAAATGATACAGACGGTTACAAGACAGAAGTTCTATTTGACATTGATTTTGAAATTGAAAATAAATTTTTAAATATTTTAATGACCAAATCTTTTCAATTTGGTTTGGAAAAGATAGCAGACGCGTTTCAAAAAAGAGCTGAAAGTATCAAATAATTTTACTGATTATATTAATTACGTTACGTACTGTCGATTTTTGAATTGAATTTCGATTTTTTGATTTAAATTTATTTTCTTTAATAAGCAAAGTTTTACCTTTTTTGATGCCAATATAAACAAGACCAACTGGTTTTTCTTTTGATCCACCGCCTGGCCCAGCAATTCCTGTAATTGAGATGTTGATTTTACTCTTTGAAATTTTAGATAAATTTTGAACCATTGCCTTACAACACTCTTGGCTTACCGCACCATATTTTCTAATAATATTTTTATTAACCTTTAATACCTTGATTTTAGCTTGATTAGAGTAAGTGGTTAGACCCATTTGAAAGTATTTTGATGAATTAGCTAATTTAGTCAAATTATGAGCTAATAATCCACCTGTACAAGACTCAGCTACAGATATAGATAATTTTTTTTTAATTAATTTTTTGTGAAGTGATTGAATACTCATTAGAAATTAAGACTTATTAAGTATATTAATATCATTGAATATAACCCAGCCATTATATCATCCATAATTATTCCAAAGTAGTTTTTATGGTTTTTATCAAAGTAACTTACTGGAAAAGGTTTTAGGATGTCAAAAAATCTAAAAAAAATAAAAGATAAAATATAATAAATTTCAATCGAAATACTTATTTGATTAGTTTGATTTAAATACATTAAAAAAATTAAAGGCATGGATTGACCCAAAACCTCATCGATTACAATTTGTCTTGGATCTTTATTTTTAAATTCAGACTCAGAATCTTTTACTGCATAAAATGAATAAAAGAATAAAAGTATAAAAAAAATAATTGAAAACTTAAGATCTGTATAACCTAGAATTTCATAAGCAATATAAATGAAAACAACTGTTACAGCAGAGGTTACAGTTCCAGGAATTTTGGTTAAATATCCATAACCAAAGAAAGTGGATAACAAAATATTTATTTTTTTCATTGTGTAATTGAGCAAATGACTTCACAAGCAATTGCTTTTTCCTTTCCAATTAATCCAAGTTTTTCTACTGTTTTACCTTTTAAGTTAATTAATTCTTTATCAATACTTAACAAACTAGATAGAGATTTGATTATTTTATCACGATATTTTGAAACTTTTGGTTGTTCACATATTAAATTTATATCTAAATTATTTATATAAAGGTCATTATTATTTAATATCTCAACAATAGGCTTCAGCATTTTAGGAGATCTAATATTTTTATATTTTTTTTGATTATCTGGAAAAAAAGTACCAATATCTTTTTTTCTCATGGCCCCAAGGAGAGAATCGATTATTGAATGAATAACCACATCTCCATCTGAATGTCCTTTAAGTCCTGAGTGATAAGGAATTTTTGTACCACCCAAAAAAAGTTTTTTTCCTCTTTTTAATCTATGAATATCAAAACCTATACCAAAATAAGTTTTATTAGTTTCGATATCTTCTTTAAATGTAATTTTATTATTTAAATTTTCTCCTTTAATAAATTTAACTTTAAAATTGTTTTCAATGAATAATGTTGCTTCATCAGTAATCTTATTTTTATGATTATTTGAAAGAATATAT